>JBGALT010000170.1:0-16702 GCA_044223665.1 Sandaracinaceae bacterium
CCCGCCTCCGGCCCCGCCGCCAGCGGCACCGATCCTCGCCTCGCGCGCGATCGCGACACGGGCCGCGTTCGATCTGGTGACCGGGCCCGCCGGGACCTTCCTCGCGTGGGGGGTTCCGGCGGCCGAGGGCGGAGGCGTGCGCGTGATCGAGCTCGGCCCCGGCGGCGCGCCGCGCGGCAGCGAGACGGACATCGCGCGCGGGAGCGCGGCGGCCGCGGGCGCGATCGAGCAGGCGCCGACGCAGGTCTTCGAGCTGGCGGCGGGCGTCAGCGGGGATCACCTCGCCGTCGCCTGGTCGGTGATCGTGCTCGGCGCGCTCCGCACCGAGGCCGCCTATGCCGCGACACCGATGCACTTCGCCCCGGCGGTCGACCTCGGGCCGATGGAGCCCGGCGCCTCCGGGCGCGGCAACCTCGTGGTCGCGGCGCTCGACGACGGCGAGCTCTTCGTCGAGCACCGGACGCTGGTCGGCCCCTGCCACGACACGACCGGCGGGATCGCCGAGTGCACGACCTTCGCGCGCACGCGGGTCCCCGCGGCGGACGCCGTCCGCGGCGACGGCGCGAGCGAGGTCCCCGCGCCCTGCGCGCCGCTGCTCCCCGGATCGATCGGAGGCGGCGCCGGGGCCGCCGATCCTTGGTTCTACGGCGTCTGTCACGGCGGCGACACGCCGACGACCACGCTGTTCGCGATCGATCCCGATCCCGAGAGCCAGTACGCGGCCGCGGCGGAGCTGCTCGCGGGATGCGTGCCGAGCGCCCTGTCGCGCGGCGAGAGCGGCGCCGTCCTGCGCGCGCGCTGCGGGGACGACGAAGCGCTCGCGCACGTCGATTCGCGCGGGCGCGTGACGCACGAGATGCGACACGCGGTGCTCGAGCCGCGCTGCGAAGGCGGCCGCCCGATCCTCGCGGCGCACGACGGCGACGCGCGCCTCGAGCGGCCGCTGACGGCGAGCGACGGCCGCATCGAGGCGTGGCTGCCCGGCTCGATCGCGCCCGATGGATCACGCGCGGTCTGGACCGGCGAGTCGCTCCTCGTCGCGGCGCCCATCGGCCCGGAGGGTTCTCGCGCCGTGTCGGTGCGCCGCTTCCAGTGCGAGCAGGCCGCGCTCGTCCGCACCGATCGCTGAAGGCGCTCCCTTCCGGGCCCTCGAGGGCGAGCCTTCTCGCCGAGTCAGCGCGCGACGATCACGGAGAGCATGCGCCCGCTCCGCTCTCCGTCGCGCCGATGGGAGTGGAAGCGCTCCGGCTCGCCGAGCGTGCAGCCTCCGACGTCGTCGACGTTCGCCTCGGCGAGGCCTGCGCGCACGAGCTGCACGAGCACCGCGTGAGCGAGGTCGGCGTGCGGCCGCGTCCCGCCCGAGGTGATCGTGGCGGGCTCGCTCGCGGCGGCGATCTGGCTCGCCACGTCCGCCCCGACCTCGAATCGCTCGGCGCGGATGTGGGGGCCGACGCAGGCCACGAGGCGCGCCCGCGACGCGTGGTCCGGCGCCAGCACCTCGATCGCAGCCGGCACCACGCCGGCCACCACGCCGCGCCAGCCCGCGTGGATGGCGGCCACCGCGCCTCGCTCGGGATCCGCGACGAGGATGGGCACGCAGTCGGCCGTGCGCACGCCCACCCCGACGTCCGCCGCCCGGGCGACGAGCGCATCGTGTCCGGTGCCAGGCGGCTCGGATCGCCGGTCGCGCGGCGCTGCGTCGGTGTCGAGCACCGCGGCCCCGTGGACCTGCGTCGCGAGGCGCAGGGCCGAGCGGTCGACGCCGATCTCCGCCGCGAGGATCTGATGGTTCTCCTCGACCGCACGCGGGTCGTCGCCGACGGTCCAGCCGAGGTTCATCGACGCGTAGGGGCCGACGCTCACGCCGCCCAGGCGCGTCGAGAACCCGTGCAGGAATCCGTGGCGCGCGAGGAGCGCGGAGCGGAGGATCGATTCGCTCAATGGCCGGCCTTCAGGGATAGGGGTCGAAGCGCTCGGCGCTCTCGCGGTTCGCGTTGAGCCGCGCCAGCTCGATCATCGTGTAGGAGTCCGAGCCCGTCTCGGGGATCTCCCGCCGGATGAACGAGATGACGGTCTGGCGCGCGGGCGCCCCCGCCTCGCCGTCCTCGAGCTCGTCCCAGAGCTCGAAGATCTGGCGCCGCCGCGACGAGGCGGCCTGCGAGGTGTCGCTCCATATCTCGCGAAGGCGCGAGCGCAGGTTTCCCATCGAGTCCGCGGCGTGTCGCTCGCGCGCCTCCCGCTCGAGCCGCTCGATCGTCGCCTCGGCGTGGTCCATGAACCACTCGCGCTCGGCGGCGGAGGGGTCTTGCCCGGCGCCGTGCATGATCATGTCGGTGATGTCGAAGCCGCCCTGGCCCCGCGACCAGTCCATGCTGACGTCCGGGTGATCGCTGAAGGTGACCGTTCCGTCGGGATGGATCACCGCCTCGAAGCCCGAGCCCTGCCAGTGCAGCGTGCCGTCGGTGTGCGGCGTCAGGTGGAAGGTGCGCTGCGTGATGTACGTCTTCTCCGCCGCGCGCGCGCCGAGGTACTCCTCGGTCTGCGCCACGGCCTCCTCGGCCGTCGGGCCCTGGTCGGGGCTCTCGGGGTGCAGCGTCGCCGGGGGCCCGGGCTGCGAGGGGCCGGTGTCGTCGTGCAGCGCATCGGCCGCCGCGACGCGCGTCGGGTCGAGCAGCTCGTGAATCTGCTCGGGCGGGACCACCACGCTGTCGTGGGTGGGCTCGTGGGTGGGCGTCGTGGGGATGGCGACCAGCGGTGTGGTGGGCGCGAGCGCGGGCGAGGTGCTCGGCTGGAGCACGGCGCCCGTGGCCTGGTCCGGCGGGTGATCGACGTGCCGGGGGTGCACCGTGTCGGCCACGGGAGGCGTCTGGGGTGGTGTGACCACGAGCGCCGGCGGCGGGGGCGGCGGCGTGTCGTCGATCTCGATCGCGATCTCGTCGGCCCGCTCGAGGTGCAGCTCGCCGGTGGTCGGCGCGAGCAAGAGCAGGCCTGCAGCGACCAGGTGGCCCACCACCGAGACGGTCGCCGAGATGCCGAGCTTCTGCCGTTCCGAGACCACGCGCGCGCGTTCCTACCCTAGTCTACGGGCCACGGGGAGCCCAGCTTGGCCGGGAAACCGCCGAAACCCAAGATCTCGTCCCTCGGCCCCCTCCGTACCGTCGTTGCACCCCCGAACCGACGGGCTTAAAGGAGGCCCCCCGGAGCGAGGCCGGCGTCGTGCCCCGCCCGGAAGGAGCCAACATGGCGCTTCGTTTCCCTTCGATCGAGTGGGTCCACGCATTTCGGGACGCCATCAACGCCAACGCCGGCTACAAGGCGGCCGGCAAGGACTGGACGCACGGCAAGGTCGCCTACGTCATCAAAGCCGACCCCCGGCTCGGCATCGCCGAGGACATGGCCCTCGTGCTCGATCTGCACCAGGGCGTGTGCCGCGAGGCGAGCTACGTCGACGCGAAGACCGCCCAATCGGCCGAATTCGTCATCGTCTCGGACTACCCGAAGTGGCGCGAGGTCCTCGGCGGCCAGGTCGATCCGACCAAGGCGATGATGCAGAACAAGCTGCGCCTCGAGAAGGGTCACCTGCCGACGATCGTGAAGTACGTGCTCGCGAGCAAAGAGATCGTGAAGAGCGCGCTCGCCGTCGACACCGACTATCCCGCGCTGTAGGACGATGATCCACGTCGATCCGTCGGCCGAGAACAACGGCCTGGCGAACATGCTGGCGACGATCATGCGCCAGAACGTCGCCGACCACCCCGAGCGGCAGATCATCCTGCGCGGGCTGCGCGGGCGCCTGGCGATCTTCGCCGAGGACGCCGAGGTGGCCATCACCTGGGTCTTCGACGAGCTCGGGGCGACGGTCCTCGACGGGATCGTCGGGATCCCGGATCTGACGATCCGCGGGGGCTTCGAGCCGATCGGCGACATGTCGCGGATGGAGAGCGCCAAGCACCCGCTCCTGGCCCACTTCCCCGACCCGCGCGGGCCCGTGAACCAGTCCATGTGGCGGGCCCTCCGCAGCGGGCAGCTGCGCATCCACGGCCTGCCGCGGGCCCTGCCGCTCCTGCTCTCGTTCGGCGACGTGATGCAGATCTCCTGACGGCGTATCCCGCCGCCGGGCTCGAGGGCCCCACTACCGGAACGGTTGAGCCGGGGCGCCCGAGGCCGGTATCGTCTCGCTCGTGGCCGAGCGCGGCGACGACCTGATCGGCCGGACCCTCGAGGGGTACAAGATCGAGTATCGCCTGGGCGCCGGGGCGACGGGCGTGGTGTTCCGCGCGCGCCACGACAACCAGATGGCGCCCATCGCGCTGAAGGTCCTGCACGACTCGCTCGGGACGATCACCTCGCTCAAGCGTCGCTTCGAGCGCGAGGCGCGCGTGCTCAGCAAGCTCGAGCACCCGAACATCGTCCACATCACCGACTTCGGCGTGGTCGAAGGGCTCACGTTCATCGCGATGGAGCTGCTCGAGGGCCTCACGCTCGAGGAGGTCCTCGACGAGGCCCCGGTCGTGCCCGAGCGCGCGCTCGACATCGCCGCCGAGGTGCTGGACGGGCTGGCGTACGCGCACGAGCAGCAGGTCGTGCACCGCGATCTCAAGCCCGCGAACGTCTTCCTGTGCGAGGGCGGGCGCGACGGCGATCCCACCAAGGACTCGGTGAAGCTGCTCGACTTCGGCCTCGCCAAGATGCTCTCCGACGACGACGTCGCCGAGGACGGCACGCTCACGCGGCGTGGCCGCATCGTCGGCACGCCCGCCTACATGGCGCCCGAGCAGATCACCGGCGTCTCGCTCGATCAGCGCGCCGACGTGTACGCGATGGGCATCCTCGTCTACGAGCTGCTCGCCGATCGGCGTCCGTTCCTGAGCGAGCGGCGCTCGGAGCTGCTCCGAGCCCACCTGCTCGAGCCGCCGCCGCCGCTCGCGGTCGCGCGGGAGGGCCTCTCGGTGCACCCCGAGCTCGAGGGTCTCGTGATGCGGGCGCTCGCCAAGGACCCGGCGGCACGCTTCGCCAACGGACGCGAGATGCTGGCGGCGCTGCGAGCGCTGCCGCCGCGCTGCGCGCGCTTCGGCGCGGACATCACCCCGACGGTGCGCAGCCGCTCGGGCGCGACGAGCGAGGTCATCTCGTCCTCCGAGCGCCGCAAGGTGAGCGAAGAAGTCTCGCAGCAGATGCCGCCGCTCTCGGTTCCCCCGCCGGCGGCCCCCGCGCCCGAGCCGCCCGCCGCCGCGCCGACCAAGGCGGCGGTACACCCCCCTGCCCCGGCGCTGCCGACCCGCACGAGCGGCCCCGTCGCCGAGCGGCCGCCTTCGGTCCCGTTCCGGCATCCGCGCCCCAAGGAAGCGGCGCTGCCCGTCCCCTCGCCGCCGCCGTCCCCGTCGATCCCCACCGTGGCGCTCTACGGCATCGCGGTGACGTTGTTCGTCACGGCCGCGGCGCTCTGGTGGTCGTTCGGTCGGTGAGCGCGGCCTCGTAGCGTCGCTCGGTGCGCCCGACGAGCGAAGCGGCGCGTCACCACGCGTTCACGCTCCGAGAACGGCCGTTGGCGCTGCACCGGCTCCCGATGCGACGATCGGCGTGTTTTCGGCGGCGCGCGAGCGGGCACGCGAGATGCTCGCTCTCGGGACGGAGGACCGCTCCATGACTCGTACGCTCGGCACCCTCGCCATCACCCTCGCTCTCGCGCTCCCCGCGCTCGCCTCGGCCCAGGCCACCGTGGCGACCCCCACCGGTCAGACGGCCACCGAGCAGCGCCAGCGCGACCAAGAGACGCGCTTCCAGCAGGCGATCGCCCAGGGGCGGATCGACTCGCGGGAGGCAGCGGTGCTCACCGAGCAGATGCAGCGCATCCAGCAGTACCAGGAGCGGGCCTACGCGGACGGCGTGCTCACGCTGCGCGAGCAGGCGCGTCTCGATCGCTTCCACGCCCGCTACGACCGCCTGCTGTCGAGCGCGATCGCCCGCTGATCGGCGACGCCCCGCGCGTCGGGTCGCGGTCCGAGGCAGCGCGAGCGCGTGCTTGCTTGACTTCGCAGCGCCACCGCCTACAGTCCGCCCCCTGCTACGCGGAAGTGGCGGAATTGGCAGACGCACCAGACTAAGGATCTGGCGGGTAACCCCCGTGGAGGTTCAAGTCCTCTCTTCCGCAGTGTGTTCCCCGAGGAGCCCGTTCCCCAGGAACGGGGCTCCGCAAAAGGAACAGGCTCCCACCAGGAGCAGTCGAACGGCGCCCGGGTCAAACCAGGCGCCGTTCGTCTTTGTTGCTTGCGCGGGGTTGGTTGCGTGGGCTCGGGGCTGACCGAACGCGACGACCTCTCAGGCGTCGTCGTCGTCGCCGGCGTCGTCCTGCGCCGTGATCGCGTACTTCTTCATCAGCTTACGGAAGTACTTACGGTCGATCTCGGCCTCGCGCGCGGCGTGCGAGATGTTGCCGTTGTTCTTCTTGAGCAGGCTGGCGATGTAGTCGCGCTCGAAGCTCGCGATCCAGCGCTCCTTGGCGTCCTTGAACGTCCCTTCGGCGATGCGGGGATCGGCGCTGGGGCGCATGTCCGGCAGGGCGATGGCGTGGTCGGTCGGCGCATCGACCGGCCCCGGGACGGCGCCGCGCGGCCAGGCGATGTGCTCGGGCAGATCCGCCAGCTCGATCGTGTCCGTCTCCGAGAAGCTCACGGCCCGCTCGATGACGTTGTGCAGCTCGCGCACGTTGCCGGGCCACTCGTACTCGGTGAGCCGGTCGAGCACGCCCGGCGCCAGGTTCGCGATGCGCTTGTTGCCGCTCTTGTCGCGGTTGAAGTTGCCGTGGTCGAGGAAGTGCCGGGCCAAGAGGCGCACGTCTTCCTTGCGCTCTCGCAGCGAGGGCAGCTTGATGCGCACGACGGTGAGCCGGTAGAAGAGATCCTCGCGGAAGCGGCCCGCCCTCACCTCCTCTTCGAGGTTCCGGTTCGTGGCGGCGACGATGCGCACGTCGACCTTGATCGGCTTGGTGCCACCGACCCGCTTGATCTCCCGCTGCTCGAGCACGCGCAGGAGCTTCGGCTGCAGATCGAGCTGCAGCTCGCCCAGCTCGTCGAGGAACACGGTGCCCCCGTGCCCCAGCTCGAAGACGCCCTGCCGCGTCGTGTGCGCGCCGGTGAACGAGCCCTTCTCGTGCCCGAAGAGCTCGCTCTCGATCAGGTTCTCCGGCACGGCACCGCAGTCGAAGACCATGAACGGGCCGTCTTTGCGGCGTGACGCGCCGTGGATGCTGCGGGCGACGACGTCCTTTCCGGTGCCGGTCTCACCCTCGATCACCACGGTGGCGTCGGTGGGGCTGATCTTCTCGAGGATCGAGTAGATCTCGCGCATCCGACGCTCGCGGCCCACGATGTCGCCGAACCGGTCGCGCTCGCTCGGCACGATTCGGACGCGCTCGTCGACCGGCGAGAAGCGGATCTCGGTCTTGCCGAGGGTCACCACGTGGCTCGGATGCAGCCATGCCTCGCGGATGCGGACCCGGTTGACGAACGTGCCGTTCGTCGACCCGAGGTCCTCGATCATGTACTGATCGCCATCGACGTAGATCCGGCAGTGCAGGCGACTGACGGTGTCGTCGTCGAGACAGATGTCGTTCTCCTCCATCGCGCCGAGGGTGATCACGTCCTTGTCGAACGTGTGCTCGGTGACGACCCCGCCGCTCGCGACGGCGAGCTTGCACCGACGCAGGGTGATGGTCGCGGGCCGCCCGTCGATGTAGGTGATCTTGGTCGCGGTCGCCGCGTGGGGGGCGAGCTCTGCTGCTTCCGGCTCGTTCGGATCGCTCATCCGGGCGCAACGCTACCAAAAACATCGGCCCCGCGGCGCTGGGAAAGCGCGCGGGGCCTCGACGTCATCGCGGGCGGATCGGGCTACGCGGCGAGCTGCCGCAGGCGGGCCGTGGGCGAGCGCGTCATCGGTGCCTGGGGCAGTGCGCGCAGGTCGATGCCGAGCTCGAGCCGCGCGCGCCGATCGAAGTCGACGAAGCGGACGCCGGCTGCGTAGCCGGGATCGCCGTCGCGCCAGCCCTCCACGACACGCACGACCTCGCCTTCGGCGTCGAACCACAGCCCCGTCGTCGGGAGCTGGAACGACATGACGAGACGCTGGCCCTTCACGACGCCGCGGTCGCACGCGACGAGGCAGCCGAGCGCGCTCACGTCGAGGAAGCGATCGCCGACCAAGTCGAAGGAGCCGAGGTCGACGATCTGGCCGCGGGCACGAACCACGTGGCGGGTCGTCTTGCGAATCGGAACGCGAGCGAGCGACATGGCAGGTCCTCCCAACGCGCATCGCCCTCGATGCGCAGGTAGGACCGTATCCTACATGGTCGCCATCACCCAAAAAGGTGCGTGGCCCGACGAGCGACCCGGGGAGTGGCCTGGTGAGCGGCCCGCGATGGCGGCGGGCTCGTGGCGGCTTCAGTCGTCGCCGTCGTCGACCTCGGCCGCGTCCGTGTCGGCATCCGCATCCGTGTCGGGGTCCGCGTCCGCGTCATCGTCGCCGCTCGCCGCCGTGGCCGGGGTCGCCCAGGCCTCGTGGTAGCCACGCGGAACGCTCTCGAGCGACCGGTAGCGCTCGAAGAGATCGGTCTGCCGCGAGGTGAGGGGCACGTCGTGGCCGCGGATGACGACGTGCCGAACCGCCGTCGTGACCTCGAAGGGATCGCCGCTCCACACCACGAGGTTCGCGAGCTTGCCCGCCGCGACGGTCCCGTAGTCCTCGTCCATGCCGAAGACCCGCGCCGGCAGCGAGGTGACGGCGCGCAGCGCCGCGTCCCACTCCATCCCGTTCGCGACCGCGTTGCCCGCTTCCTGCCGGACGTTGTGCACGTCCCAGGCGCCGGGCGCCATGATCATCACCTCGACCCCCGCCATCGACAAGAGCGCGGCGTTGTCGTAGCGCGTGTGGAGCGCCGAGAAGCGCGACGGCAGGTTCGCGAGCGGCTCCACGATCACGGGCACGTGGGCGGCCGCGATCTCCTGCGCGACCATCCATCCTTCTTCCACCCCGGAGAGCACGAGCGTGAGGTCGTACTCGTCGGCGAGCGCGAGCACGCGCAGGATGTCGCTCGCCCGCGCCGTCCGCACGACGACCGGCAGATCCCCGGCGAGCGCCGCCGCGACGCGCTCGAGATCGAGGCGCGAGACGTCGCCGACCGACGAGCTCGGCGTGCGGAACTGACCGCGATCGTACTGGGCGCGGGAGCGCGCGTAGAGACGGGCATCGTCGAGCAGCTCGCGCAGCGCGGTGATCGCCGTGGAGCGAGCGCCGTGCGCGGCGGAGAAGCCGCCGTCGTCGAAGCTCACGTGCAGGGCCGCCGTATCGTCGTGGATCACGTCGGACGGAACGCGCGAGGCGAGGTCCACCCACGCGCTCGTGCCCGGGACGAGGCCTCCCTCCGGCACCGAGAGCGCCGTCGTCACGCCGCCGAGGCGCGCGACCGGGATCAACGTCGAGTAGGGGTTGAAGGCGTCGGCGGCCGAGAACGCGGCACGGATCGCGTCCGTGTGCTCGCCCTCCTCCGCGATGTCCATCGACGACTCCTCGAGCTCGATCTCGCCGAGGCCGATCGGCGTCATCAGCGACACCAGGCCGGCGGTCACGGTCATCCCCGTCGCGTCGATCGCGGTGATGCCCGGCGGCACCGCGCCCCCCGCCGCCACGCTCACCACGCGCTCGCCACGCACCACGATGGTGGCGTCCTCCACGTCGTGTCCGTCCCCGAGACGCAGGCGCCCGTGCTGGATCGCGAGCGAGGTCTCGATCGAGTGCGCGAACGCTGCGCCATGACGCGCCGGCGGCTGGGCGAGCACGACGCTCGGCACCGCGATCAGAGCGAGGGCGGCGAGCCCGGTCGTCGAGCGGCTCATCGCGCACCTCCCGTCGTCCCGTGCGGCATGCCGGGGTCTTCGATCTCCATCCCGGCCTCGAAGTCGGTGATGGGCGCCGCGCCGTCGCGCTGCCGATCGTGCTCGAGGATCCCGTCGACGTAGACGAGGTCGGCGTGGGTGTAGACGCTGAAGGGCGAGCCCGACCAGACGACGACGTCGGCCACGTGCCCTTCTTCGAGCGTCCCGATCCGATCCTCGAGGCCCAGGGCCCAGGCCGGGTTGGCGGTCACCCAACGCAACGCCTGATCCTCCGTGATCTCGATCCCGCGCTCGCGCCCGGCGGTCATCGCCTTCGCCGCTTCCTGCGGCAAGCGCTGGGTGAGCATCGGGCTGTCGGAGTGCACGATACCGCGCACGCCCGCCTGCGTGAGCAGCGCGAGGTTCTCGGGGATCGCATCGAAGGCCTCGAGCTTGAAGCCCCACCAGTCGGCCCACGTGCTGATCGAGATCTGCTCGGCCGCCAGCACGTCGCGGATCTTGTAGGCCTCCACCGCGTGGTGGAACGACTGGATCCGGAAGCCGAACTCGTGGCTGAGATCGATCATCCGCATCATCTCGTCGGCGCGGTAGCAGTGCATCTGCACCAGCACGCGCCCCTGGATGGCCCCGAGGAGCAGCTCGAGACCGAAGTCGCGCTCGGGCGGCGTCGGCGCCGGGCCCGGGTCCTCGGCCTCGTCGTCCTCCTCGGCCGCGTCGGCGGCGGCGTCGCCCTCGACCACGCGCACGGACTCGTCGCTCGCTTCGGCGTCGATGCGCTCCATCTCTCGGGCCTGGTGGCGGGCCCACGCGTCCTGGTGGCTCTGCCACTGCTGCTGCTCTTCCTGCCAGTGCGCCCACGCCTGGCCGTACTCGACGGCCTGCTGGAACGCCTCGCGGTAGCCGGCGAGGGTTGCCCATGCGCGTGGACGGGAACTGGTGCTGCTCGCCGTAGACCCGCTTGGGGTTCTCGCCGCACGCCATCTTCATCGTGTCCGGCGCCTCGGGGAACTCCATCTCGGAGGCGCTTCGGCCCAGGTGCATGTGGAAGGTCTCGCCCGCACCGCCGATGAGGTTCGCCGAGCCGGGGAGCACCTGGATCGTGGTCACGCCGGCGGCGAGCGCCCGCGCGAGCGCCGGGTCCTGCGGCCAGAAGGAATCGAACGCGCGGACCTGCGCGGTGACGGGTGCCGTCGCCTCGTTGCCGTCGTCGGTCGCGTGGACCTCGGGCTGCGCGTAGACGCCCATGTGCGAGTGGGTGTCGATGATCCCCGGCGTCACGAAGCGCCCGGTGGCGTCGACGACCGTGGCGCCGTCCGGGATCTCCACGTCCGAGGCCGCGCCCACCGCGCGGATGCGGCCGTCCTCGATCACCACGACGCCGTGCTCGAGGATGCGCCCCGTCGCGGTCATCACCGTGCCGCCGGTGATGGCCACGAGAGGCGACTCGATCTGCGGCGCTCCTGGGCGGTTCGTCTCCCACGGGAGGCGCGGCAGGGGCGGCTCGGGCGCCGTCTCGTGCGCGAGCGTGCGTGGGTGCTGCGCGGCGCCGCATCCGAGCGCCGAGAGGCTCAGGGCCAGCAAGATCGACAGGCGGGGTCTCGTCATGGGGCGCGGAGCATCGCACGCGGGCCACGGCGCGTGGAAGGCGGGTAGGATGCGGCTCGGTGGGTCTGTTCCGCACTCGCCCGAGGATCCGCCTGCGCGCGCCATCGCAGGTGACGCCGGGCGCACGCTTCGAGCTCTTCGTCCTGGTCGACGCCGAGGAGCCCGTCCCCTCCGACTTCTGCGACGTCCGCGTGCGTGGACGGGAGTGGAGCGCGAGCGTCGACCAGTGGGTCATGCCGACCCTCGCGGCGCGGGTCGCCGGAGCGCGGACCTTCCCGAAGGGCACGACCCAGCTCGCTTGCCGCGTCGCGCTGCCGCCCGACGTGCCGCGCTCCACCGCGGCCCAGAGCCACGGCACGCGCGTCGAGTACGAGGTCGAGGTGCACCTCTCGATCCCGTGGTGGCCCGACGCCCGGGAGCGCTTCGAGCTCTCGGTCCGGCCCGCCACCGGCGCCCGGCTCGCGGGTCGGGCGCGCGTGGCCGTCTCGCGCATGCAGGGCCCCGCCGCCGGTGTTCCCTACGCCGAGCTCTCCGTCGCCAGCGACGTCGTCGAGGTCGGTGGCGTCCTCGACGGCAGCCTCGCGGTCCGCGACGTGGGCTCGGCGCGAACGCGCGTGATCCTGATCGCCCACGAAGGTCGGTCGGAGACCGAGGGCGTGCGCGTCGCCGCCTGGCACATCCCGGTCGAGCGCGACCCGAGCGGCGGGCCCGCGCGCTTCGCGCTGCGCATCCCCGACGAGGCGACACCGACCATGCGCGGTCGGACGTTCGTCCTCGGCTACACGCTCACCGGCGAGGCGACGAGCGCGCTCGGAGCCGTGGTCACCACGTCCCTTCCCGTCACCGTGATCGAGCGCGGCGAGGCCGCCTCGAGCGCGCGCGCCGAAGCACCGGTGGTCGGCGACGGCCGCCACGAAGATCTCTTCGTGGCCGTCGGGCGGGAGCACGGCGCGAGCGTCCGGAGCGGCCCCGCGCTCGTCGTGCAGGTGGGCGAAGCGGTCGGGCGGATCACCCGCTCGGTGAGCGCCGACGGGACGCGCCTCGTGGTGAGCGCCGAGTACCCGCCGCTCCACCTCGGGCTCGAGGTGCACGAGAGCGCGCTCGGGATCCTGCAGCCGGACGCGCGACGGCTGGCGCGCACGCTCGGGCTCGGGCCCCGCTGTCTCGCCGCCTGTCGCGACGAGGGGCAAGCGGCCGCGTGCTTCGCGCGCTTCGCCGGCGCCCTCGAGAGCGCCCTCGACCTGACGCTGGGCGAGCAGTCGCTGGGGTACGTGCTCACGGTGCCGCCCAACGACCGCGAGCGCATCGGCGCCGCCATCG
Source organism: Sandaracinaceae bacterium (assembly GCA_044223665.1). Taxonomy (GTDB): domain Bacteria; phylum Myxococcota_A; class Polyangia; order Polyangiales; family Sandaracinaceae; genus JBBSAT01. Next base: position 12,813 of record JBGALT010000170.1, read on the forward strand.
ACGACCTGCGACGCATCCTCGGCGCCTTCGAGAGCCCGCCCTTCCCGAGCGCCCTCGAGAGCGCCGCCGACGCGTGGCGCGCGCTCGCCCGCACGTGGCCCGCCAAGCTCGAGCCGGGGCACGCGGTGATGCTGGCGAGCATGGGGGACGACGCGCTGGAGATCCGGACCACGCTCGACCCCGACGGCGCCCCGCGGGGAACGACGTACACGCTGCGCCCGATGCGCGAGCTCCACATCGACACCCGACCGGAGATCGAGCGGGCCGAGCAGATCGCGTCGCTCGCGATCCCGGCGGAGGCGCGGCTCGCGCTCGAGCGCTTGCTGAAGGACGGCGCCATCGCGCTCTCGAGCAGCGAGCTGCGCCTGACCTCCGGCGCGACGCTGGGACGCGAGGTACCGGTCGAGCACGCGCAGGAGCTCGCGCGGCGGATGGCCCGGGCCGCTGCGCTGCTGCGCCCCGCGAGCGGGCCGTTCCGATGATCGCGCGCGGACGCGCCACGACGAGCGGTCGTCCGCCCCCCCCGACGCCGGGATCAGCCCCCGATCAGGCCACGCAGCTCGCGCAGCCCGCGACCGAGCGCCAGCTCGAGCGTGCGCGCGGTGACCCGCGCGAAGCCCGGCACGTCCGAGGCGAGCAGGATGTTCCAGCGGAGGAGCGAGCCACGGGCGCTGGGCAGGACGAGCATCTCGCCGCGGTGGAACCGCAGCGGCGCCCCCCGCACGACCCGATACACCAGGCGCCGCGGCGCATCGGCGTAGATGACCTCTTCGTCGAGGGCCAGCGCGCCGACGCGGATCCGACGCACGGCGCCCACACCCTCGGCGTCGCCCCGCGCGACCAGGCGCACCTGCGCGCCCGCCCACTTGCTCATGCCTTCGTGGTCGGTGATGGCCTCCCAGAGACGAGCCGGGGGCACCGCGAATTCGAGCTCGAGCCTCGCCTCGTGGATGCTCACCTCGCCACTACTCCCAGGCGATCTTCTTGATCTCGTAGATGCGCTCGCCGCCGGGGGCCTTCACGGTCACCTCGTCGCCGGCGCGACGACCGATGAGCGCGCGCGCGACGGGCGAGGTCGCGGAGATGGTGCCCTTCTTCAGATCGGCCTCGGAGGGCCCCACGATGCGGTACTTCTTGACCTCGCCGCTGTCCGTGTCCTCGAGCGTCACGTGCGCGCCGAACTTCACGGTCTCGCCGACGTTGTTCTTCGGATCGATGACGTCCGCGCGCGCGATGTAGTCCTCGAGCTCGGCGATGCGAGCCTCGATCATGCCCTGCTTCTCTTTCGCCGCGTGGTACTCGGCGTTCTCGCGCAGATCCCCATGCTCCCGCGCGACGCCGATCTCCTTCGAGATCTTGTGGCGCTCGACGTTCTTGAGCTGGTTCAGCTCGCTGTGGAGGGCTGCGTGGCCCTCGGGCGTCATCGGAACCTTTTCCATGGAATCCGTGGTTTTACGACGATTCGACCGAGCGGGTCAATGAACCAGGCCCGCGAGCCGTCCCGAGGTCGCGTCGCTACATCGGCTCGCGCGCGAGGGCGCGATCATGGAAGTAGAGCAGCTCGATCCCGCCCGGCCCACGGTTGTAGTCGTAGCCGTGCGGGCCCGGCGTCACGACCAGGTCGTGCTCGACGTGGCGGCCGCGCAGCCCGTCCGAGAGCTCGCGGGTCACCCCGAGGAAGGGATCATCGTCGCTCGAGAGCAGGCGCAGCCGCTGCGTTCCGTCGGCGAGCGGGACCAGCGCATCGACGCGGCCGCGCACGGCGGGCTGGATGCCGCCGACGGTCGCGAACGCGTCGTGGTGCCGCAGGCCCACCTCGAGCGCGAGCATGCCGCCGAGCGAGACGCCATCGATCCCGGTCGCCTCGCGCCCCTGCGCAGCGAACGGAACGGCCTCGCGGACCGCCGCGAGCACGGGCCCGGCGATCCAGGCGCCGTAGGCGACGATCGCCTCGCCGCCCGGCGGCTCCGCCATGAGATCCGGCGTGTAGGGTGTGACGATCAGCAGACCCCCGAAGGGCTGCGCGGCGAGCGCGGCGTTGCGCGCAGCGAGGTGCTCGGGTCGCGCGAACCCCTGGTAGTCGGCGCTCGTCAGCCGTCCACGGGCGAGCGCGGCGAACGCGTCGGGCAGGTGGTAGTCGCTGAACCAGCCGAGGAAGCCGCGCTCGGGCCCGCGGCGTGCCTCGCCCTGGCCGTGGAGGGCCACGACGATCGGGAGGCGCTCGTGCGGCGCGTGCTCGCGACCATCGGCGCGGCGCGCGTAGGTCACGAGCACGCGGGCGTCGGCACCGTCGGGCCCGGGCAGGTGGATCTGGCGAAAATGGACAGCATCGCTCGGCGCCTGCGCGCGCGCGTCGGTCAGCGGCAGCGCCAGCGCGAGGAGCGCGAGGACGACCGCGACCCCGACGGCCGAGACCCCGGCGGCCGCGACCCCGACGGCCGCGAGCCCGACGTCCGGCACGGAGCGCGCCGCGCTCACGACGGCGGCCGCACGCTCGACGGCCGCTTGGTCGCGGCGTGGTACTCCTGCAGGGAGCGGACGGCGAGCGGGGCCTCGCGCCGCGCTTCCAGCGCGGCGACGGCGGCTGCGGCGGCCGCGATGGTCGTGAAGTACGGGATGCCGGCCAGCAGCGTCTGCCGGCGCAGCGAGTAGCTGTCCTTGATCGCCTGCGCGCCCTCGGTGGTGTTCACCACCATGTCGACCTCGCGGTTGGCGAGCTTGTCGACGATGTGCGGGCGCCCTTCCCGCACCTTGTTCACGCGCTCGGCCTTGACCCCGGCGCGCTCGAGCGCGTCCATCGTGCCGCCCGTGGCGACGATCTGGAAGCCCAGGTCACCCAGGCGCATCGCGATCTCGCAGGCGGCCTGCTTGTCGTCGTCCCGGACGCTGATGAACACGCGTCCCCGCTCCGGCAGGCGCGCGCTCGCCGCGAGCTGGGCCTTGAGGAACGCGGTGGCCACGTTGCTCGAGAGCCCCATGACCTCGCCGGTCGAGCGCATCTCCGGGCCGAGGATGGTGTCGACGCCGGGGAACTTCGCGAACGGGAACACCGACTCCTTCACCGCGACGTGCGTGGGCACGATCTCGCGGGTGAAGCCCAGATCGGCGAGCGTGTGCCCGGCCATGACCTTCGCGCCGAGCTTGGCGAGAGGCACGCCGATCGACTTGCTCACGAAGGGGACCGTTCGCGACGCGCGCGGGTTGACCTCGAGCACGTAGACGGCGCTGCCGCGCACGGCGAACTGCACGTTCATGAGCCCCTTGACCCCGAGCTCGAGCGCGAGCGCGCGCGTGCTCGAGCGGATCGAGGCGAGCACTTCGGGAGGTAGCGCGTGCGCCGGGAGCACCATCGACGAGTCGCCCGAGTGCACCCCGGCTTCTTCGATGTGCTGGAGCAGACCGCCGATGACGACGGTCTTGCCGTCGCTGATGCAGTCGACGTCGACCTCGATGGCGTCCTTCAGGAAATGGTCGACGAGGATCGTCTGCTTCTCGGCGTCCTCGACGGCGGCGAGCGCCACCGCGAAGTACTGCGCGAGGTCGGTCCGCGAGTGCACGACCTCCATCGCGCGACCGCCGAGCACGTAGCTCGGCCGAACCACGACCGGGAAGCCGATCCGCCCGGCGATCTCGAACGCCTCCTGCATGCCGCGGGCGATGCCGCCAGCCGGACGCCGCAGCCCGAGCTTGGTGAGCAGCTCCTCGAAGCGCTCGCGATCCTCGGCGCGGTCGATGGCGTCGGCGCTCGTGCCGAGGATGGGCACGCCGGCGCGGGCCAGCCCCAGCGCGAGCTTCAGGGGCGTCTGCCCCCCGTACTGCACGATGACCCCGATCGGCTTCTCCACGTCGACGATGGCGAGCACGTCCTCGAGCGTCAGCGGCTCGAAGTA
>JBGALT010000171.1:0-17542 GCA_044223665.1 Sandaracinaceae bacterium
CCGGGCGCCCGTCGAGCTCGAGGAGGCTCGCCCCGCTCGCGCGCGTCACACGAAGCGGCCGCGAGAGCGGGCGATGCCCGTGTGCGACCCCGACGCCCAGCGGACGTTTGGAGAAGATCTGCCCGACCACGATCGCATCCGTGCGCGTGGTCGGGCCGCACGCGACGCGCGTCTCCGCCATGCGCAGGTCGTCGCCCGCCGCGCCGCCCACGAGCGGCGTCTCGGGGCCGAGGCGCTCGGCCACGAGCAGCGCGGCCTCCTCGCCGTTGCCGGCCAGGGGGTCGAGGAACGTCAGGCCCGTCCGATGGGGGAAGCCGTCCACGGTGCTCGGCTGCCCTTCGAGCGCGCGGGTGACGGCGCGCTCGGGATCGGCCCGGAGCCCCTCGCCGATCCCTGCGTGGAAGCGCAGCTCGTCCGAGGCGATGCCGAGCGCGACGAGCCCGCCCCGGCTCTCGCGCTCCTCCGTGAACTCCCCGGACGTGGTCGCGCCGACCACGACGCCGCCCTCCGCGACGAGCCCGGCGACGAGGGCACCGAGCGGCAGCACAGGGGACGCGAGCACGCAGGTGAATTCGGGGCGCCGGCCGAGCCTGCCCTCGAGGGCGCCGGCGATTCCGGCCGCGCTGGCGCTCTCGCCAGCCGATACGGTCGCGATTCTGGTCGTCATCGTTCCGGTTCCCCCCTCTTCCTACGCACCACGCGAGGCCTCGCGGCTCTCCGCGGCGCCACGAGCGAGATTTCGGACGGTGCGAGCGCGTCCTTCAGCCCGCTCGTCGCCGTACTTCGACGCGGGTGTCGGACTCGGTCGGCGGCGGCGGGATCGACGCGGGCGCGTGGGCACGAGGCTTGGGGAAGTCTGCCACGATCGGCGGTCTCCAAGCGCCCGCGACCGAGCAATGGGAGAGGGCGTCGGCGAGCGCGCGGCCGTCGGCGAAGCGCTCCTCCGGCTTCTTGGCCAGCGCGCGGAGCACGAGGGCATCGACGTCGGCCGGGACGTCGCGCAGCCGCTCGCTCGGGGCGAGCGGGCTGTCGTTCAGGTGCGACAGGAGCGTCGCACCGGGAGAGTCGCCCTTGAAGGGCGGGCGCCCCGTGAGCGCGAAATAGAGCACCGCTCCGAGCCCGTACACGTCGCTCGCGGCGGTGGCCTCGCCGCCGGTGATCACCTCGGGCGACATGGTCGCCGGCGTGCCGGCGACGGCGCCGGTCTGCGTCAGGTGGCTCGCCTGCTCGGTGGCGCTGCGGGCGATGCCGAAGTCGAGCACCTTCACGAAGTCGCCCTCGCCACCGGCGCTGGTGACGAAGAGGTTCTCCGGCTTCACGTCGCGGTGGACGATGCCGGCGTCGTGCGCCTCCGCGAGCGCGCGGGCCGCCTGGGTCACGAGGTACACGGCGCGCGCGGCCGGCAGCGGCCCATCGCGCTTGACGAGCTCGCCCAGGCTCGCGCCCTCGAGCAGCTCCATCGCGTAGTAGAGCAGCCCGTCCTCCGTTCGACCGGAGTCGAACACGCGCACCGTGTTGGGGTGGGTGAGACCGGAAGACAGACGCACCTCGCGCTCGAAGCGAGCGGCCGCCACTTCGTCGGTCGTCTCGCCGAGCCGCAGGATCTTCAGCGCGACCTCGCGCTCGAGACCGCGGTGCCAGGCGGCCCACACCTCGCCCATCCCGCCCTTGCCGATGCGGCGCCGCAGCGCGTAGCGGCCGATGCTGTGCGACTCGGCGATCGAGCGACGCAGCTGGAAGAGACGGTTGCTCGCGATCACGACGATCGCCGTGGTCGTGACGATCAGGCTGACGTGGGCTCCGAAGTGGTAGAGCGCATCGCGATCGGCGAGCTGACCGGCCATCGGTGCGTACACGAGCGTGCCGAGCACCATTCCGAGCGGGTAGATCGCCGCCGCGCCGATCATCGGCCACGCGTGGCGGCTCGCCGGGCGTGGGACGATGGTCGTGCCGGCGAGGATGACGAGGGTCGACTCGGCGAAGAGGCTCCGCAGCCCGCCCGTCACCGCGGCCTCGAGCGTCAGCGTCGCCATCAGGAGGTAGATCGTTCCGTAGAGGAGGAAGGTGAACTCGCCCAGCGAGATCGTCGGCCTTCGCCGTACGCGCACGAGCGCGAGCCAGAACCACGGCATCGGGAGCGCCCGCAACAGGAGCAGGGTCGCCAGATCGCCGATGCCTCCCGAGCGGATGTGGGCCACGTCGATCGCGGCGAAGAGCGGCCACACGATCACCGCGAACAGAAGCACCGGCCGCGCCCGTCGCAGATCGCCGACGTGCTGGTTGCCGAGCGCGGCGCGCGCGAGCCCCATGCTGCCGGCGCGACTGCCGCCGGTGCCGCTCGCATCGCCCGGCGACGAGGCGGCGCCCGGCGAGGGCGTGCTCGACGCCGGCGGCTCCGAAGGGCGCTGGGCGACCGAGGACGTGGGCCTCGGCTCGCTCGTCGTCGGGTCGTCGTCGGTCGGCACGTGAGCGGCTCGTGGTGCGGCGCGTGTGGGCGTGGCGCGCGGCCGCAATCCCCCGCCACCCGAGACGTCGATGGTACCGCGCCCGCTGCCGGAGGCGCTATCGTCGCTCGGTGGCACGCGCACGCGCCGGCAAGCCCCCGCCTCCGCCTCCCCAGGGCTTCGCGATCGATCCGCCGATCGAGCCGATGCTGAGTCGTCCGGTCGACGACGAGGTCATCCCGGTCGGCGCGCTCTCCTACGAGCCCAAGTGGGACGGCTTCCGGGCGCTCGTGTTCCGGCAGGGCGATGCGCTCTACGTGCAGAGCCGCGATCTGCGCCCGCTCGATCGCTACTTCCCCGAGCTCTGCGCGGCGCTGAAGAAGGCGCTGCCCGAGAGCATCGTGGTCGACGGAGAGATCGTCATCGCGACCGAGCAGGGGCTCGACTTCCAGGCGCTCCAGCTGCGGCTGCATCCGGCGGCCTCGCGCGTGGCGAAGCTCGCGGCCGAGCTGCCGTCCTCGTTCGTCGCGTTCGATCTGCTGGCGCTCGCGGGGGTCGACGTCCGCGCGCTGCCCCAGATCGATCGACGCGCGCGCCTGGAGCACGCGCTCGCGGGCGTCGCACCGCCGATCCACCTCACGCCGAGCACGCGCGATCCGGCGGTCGCCGCCGAGTGGTTCCGGCGCTTCGAGGGGGCCGGGCTCGACGGCGTCATCGCCAAGCCGGATGCCGCGCCCTACGAGCCGGGCAAGCGCACGATGTTCAAGATCAAGCACGCGCGCACGGCGGACTGCGTCGTGGCGGGCTTCCGCTGGCACAAGGGCGGAGAGGGCGAGCGCATCGGATCGCTCTTGCTCGGGCTCCACGACGGCGAGGGGCAGCTCCAGCACGTGGGCGTGACGTCGTCGTTCACGATGCAGAAGCGGCGCGAGCTCGTCTCGCTGCTCGCGCCGCTTCGCGAGGGCGCGATGCAAGCGCACCCGTGGCGCGCGTGGATGGAGGCCATGGCCGTCGAGAGCGGCGCCGATCCTTCGGCGATGCAGCGGGATGCCGGGGCGGCCAGAGCCGCTGGAGCCAGGGCAAGGACCTCTCCTGGGAGCCTCTCCGCATCGAGATAGCGTGCGAGGTGAAGTACGACCACCTCGAAGGAAGCCGCTTCCGGCACGCGGCGACGTTCCAGCGCTGGCGCGAGGACAAGCGCCCCGAGGACTGTCGCTACGATCAGCTCGAGGTCACGCCGGCCTACGAGCTCGCGAAGATCTTCGGGCGGGCCCCGCAGCCGCGGTGATCGGCTCGGCAAAGAGTGCTCGTCCCGGAGGCCCCGTACGGGAGCGGGCACGTCCCGCGGACGGTAGTGGCCGGAGCGGGCGAGCCGATCACGGCTCGGCAAAGAGTGCTCGTCCCGGAGGCCCTGCCGGAGCGGGCACGTCCCGCGGACGGTAGTGGCCGGAGCGGGCGAGCCGATCACGGCTCGGCAAAGAGTGCTCGTCCCGGAGGCCCCGTACGGGAGCGGGCACGTCCCGCGGACGGTAGTGGCCGGAGCGGGCGAGCCGATCACGGCTCGGCAAAGAGTGCTCGTCCCGAGGCCCTGCGCCGGAGCGCGGGCACGTCCCGCGGACGGAGGGGCCGGAGAGGGCGAGCCGGATCGCTGTGCCGTCGATGCAGCAGCCGCACGCTTCGGTGTCGCCGCGGTGCTCGCGGCGATCGGAGAGGCGGCGGAAGTGGCCGCGCCGGTAAGCGATCACGACGATGTGGTCGACGACCTGGCATGCACCGGGACACTCGCGGTCCGTGCACGTGTAGCGCAGCTCGCTCCCTCGACGGTCGAAAGGCTGGCACGCGCTCGCGTCGGAGTGGCGCGCGAGCATGCGCGACGGCGCGCGTCAGCTCGGCCTCGGTCGGCGGAGCCGGCCCGGGAGCCGGCGCGGGCGCTGGGGCCGACGTGGGTGGAGGCGCGGGGTCTTGGGCGAGCGCCGTCGATGCGAGGAGGCACGCGACCGCGATCAGCAGGGCCCGCATGCCTCGAGGATAGCGCGCCCCGGCCGCGAACGTCAGTCCGCCAGGAGCGCGCGGAGCCACGCCTCGGCGCCCTCGCCGGCGGCCGTCTGCGTGGCGATCCGAGCGAGCTCGCGGCGCAGCTCGGTGCGGGCGAGCTCACCGAGCCCCCACGCGTCGAGCACCTCGGCGACCGTCTTTCCTTCGTTGGCCTTCACGAAGGCCGCGACCTCCGCTGCGAGCATCTCGGCGAGCTCGGGCCGGGCGGCGCCGAACGCGATCGCCCGCGCGGCGAGCTTGTCGACGGCCTCGCGCGGCAACGAGTCCGCATCGCTCGCCACGTCGGCAGCCCTGGCGGCGAGCACGCGATCGACCACGCGCTCGCGCATCCGTCGCAGGATCGCCTGCCCCTCGTCGGACTCGAGGCGCGCGACGAAGGAGGCCTGGAGCGGCTCGAACGCGCCCTGGCTGAACTCGCGCGCCGCGGTGTGGATGCGCTTCTCCATCTCGCCGCCGAGGCCGCCCAGCACGCCGCGGCCGAGATCGGCGAGCTTGCCGGCCCGCTCGCCGGCGTTGTGGGCCAGCTCGCGCGCGATGCCGAAGAGCTTGCCGGCCGCGCGCGCCGGGCCTTCGGCCTCCGTCACGTTGCCGACGAGCGGTAGCTTGCGTGCGAAGGCGAGCAGCGTGTCTTGCAGCACGGGCGCGATCAGCTCGCGCACGTCGGTCGTGTCGACCAGGCCCTTGGTCCACTCGCCGTTCGGCAGCTTCGCGCCCGCGAGCACGTCGTCGAGCAGCGCGCGGCCGCCCTCGGGCAGCCAGTCGGACACGCGGTCGCCCCGGCTCGCGAGCAGCGCGCGCTGTCGATCCCACGCGGGCCGCACCAGCGTGCCGAGCGCGCGCTCCACGCGATCGGCCTCGACGACCTCGGTCGTGATCGCGATGACGCGCTCGGGATCGATCGCGCTGGCGAGCGGGCGGGCGAGGGCGGCGTCGAGCAGCAGGTCGACGAGCGCGAGGAGGGCCGGGCTGTCGGGCGCGCGCAGACGCGTGAGGGCGCGTGCGACGAGGAGGTCGATGTCGGTGGACACGGCACTGGCCTACCTGCGGTAGGTGTGCGCGTCGAGCGGGAGCGATCCGTCACGAGCGCGCACAGCACGGAAAAGTCCGCCCGCGCTAGGCGCGAAGCCGCCGTTTCACGGTGTCGGAGGCGATCGGGGCGCCGAGGTCCGCGATCCTTCGCGTACGATTCGGGTCGTGCAGCCGACGTTCATCGATCCGGTGCCCGAGCCCGAGGTCAGGCGTGCGTCCCGAGCTGGCTCTCGCCGGGCGTCGAGATCGAGGGGCGCTACCGCCTGCTCCGGCCCCTGGGCGAGGGCGGCGTCGGCGCGATCTGGATCGGCGAGCAGATGGGCCTCGGCCGTCGCATCGCGGTGAAGGTGCTCCACGCGGAGATCGCGAGCGACCCGAGCATGCTCGAGCGCTTCGAGCGCGAGGCGAAGGTGCTCGCCTCGCTCGCACACCCGCACATCGTGGCGATCAACGACTACGGCGTTTGACAGGGCACACCCTTCCTCGTGATGGAGCTGCTCGACGGGCGCACGCTGGGCCAGCTCCTGAGCGAAGGGCCGCTGCCGGTGCTGCGCGCGATCCAGATCGCACAGCCCCGCTGCGCGCGCTCTCGTACGCGCATGCGCGGGGCGTGGTGCACCGCGACTTGAAGCCGGCGAACGTGTTCCTGCAGGCGCTCCCCGATCACGCCGACCACGTGAAGCTCCTCGACTTCGGCTTCGCGCTGGCCGAGGACGGGGGGCCCTCGCTGACGACGACGGGGATGGTGGTGGGGACGCTCTGGTACATGGCGCCCGAGGCGACGACGGGCGCCGTGCTCGACGCGCGGGCCGACGTGTACGCAGTCGGCGTGTTGCTCTTCGAGATGATCCTGGGGCGGCGCCCCTTCGAGGGTGAGGCGATCGAGGTGCTGCGGCGGAAGATGACGGAGGAGGCGCCCTCGATGCGCACGCTCCCGTCGAAGGAGAACGTGCCGGCGGCGCTCGTGGAGACGGTCGCGCGCGCGCTCGCGCGCGAGCCCGAGGCGCGATGGCCGAGCGCGAACGAGCTCGCGCTCTCGCTCGTGGCCATCTCGGCGGAGATCGCGCCTCCCCGTGGTGTCTCGACCGCCGCCCGCGCCGGTGACGAGCCAGAGCGAGCGCGCGACGATCCGCGAGGACGCGCCGCCGGCAGGCCTGCGCGACGCGGCAGGAGCGAGGGAAGGGGGACGCCCACGCCGGTCGCGGCGCCGGCCAACGAAGCCGGAGGGCGGCGCGCGATCGGGCCGCGCCTGATCGCGGCGCTCGTCGTGCTCGCGCTCGGTGCGGGCCTGGTGGTGTGGTGGAACGGCGGTCGCGGTTCGGAGGGAACGGGTGAGGGGGGCGGAACCGATCGCGGCGAAGGTGTCCCACTCGAAGCTCGCAGTCCCTCTCCCCAACCCTCTCCCGCGCTCGCGGGAGAGGGGGACCCGCGCTCTGGCTCGGCCCTCCAGGAGGTCTCGCCCCCGCCCTCGACCGAGACCGCGCCCCCGCCCGAGACCGAGACCGAGACCCAGACCGAGACCGAGACGGCGACCACGACCGAGCCCGCGCCCTCGACCGTGGCCACGACGCCGACACTCGTCGATCCGTGGTCTCACGACGTGCCGCCGGCGCTCGCGCGGCTGCGGCGGCTCGTCGATCGCACGCGGCCGCCGGAGCGGCGCGACCTGCGCGAGATCTCCGAGTACGCGCACGCGCACCACGCGGACCCGCGGCCCGTGCTGCTGCTCGGCCATGCGTTCGCCCGGATGCACTGGATGGCCGAGTCGCTCGAGCGCTACGACCGCGCGCTCGGAATGAGCCCCGATGCACGCGCCGATCCGAACGTGCTGCCGGACCTGGTGCTCCTGGCCACGGCCGAGAGCACGACGCGCGAGGCGGCCGCGCTGATCACCGCGACCTTCGGGGCCGAGGCGCTGCCGACGGTCGATGCGGCCCTCGCGGCGCGCGATCTCGACGACGAAGATCGGGCGCGCCTCGTCGCGCTGCGCGCGCGTCTCGACGGCTGACGCTATCCTCGGCGGGTGGCGAGCAAGACCGAGAAGATCACGCTGCGGATCGGGGAGCGCGACGTGTCGATCTCGTCGCCCCGCAAGGTCTACTTCCCCGAGGCCGGCGTCACCAAGCTCGACGTCGTGCAGTACTACCTCGCCGTCGCCGAGGGCGCGCTGCGCGGCGCGGGCGGCCGCCCGAACGTGCTCGTTCGCTACGTAGAGGGCATCGGCGAGCCGGGCTTCTACCAGAAGCGCGCGCCCGAGCATCGTCCTGACTGGCTCGAGGTGGTCGCCCTGAAGTTCCCCTCGGGCCGCACGGCGGTGGAGCTCGTGCCGCGCGAGCCGGCCGCGCTCGCATGGATGGCGAACCTCGGCTGCCTCGAGCTGCACCCGCACCCGGTGCGCGCCGAGGATCTCGATCATCCCGACGAGCTGCGCGTCGATCTCGATCCGGTCCCGGGCGTGGAGTGGCCGCAGATCCGCGACGTCGCCGGCGTGGTGCGCGAGGTGCTCGCGGACCTGGAGATGATTGGCTGGCCGAAGACCTCGGGCTCGCGCGGGATCCACGTGGTGATCCGGATCGAGCGACGGTGGGGCTTCTCCGAGGTGCGTCGCGCGGCGCTCGCCTTCGCGCGCGAGGTGGAGCGGCGCGCGCCGACGATCGCCACCAGCAAGTGGTGGAAGGAAGAGCGGCACGGCGTCTTCCTCGACTACAACCAGAACGCGAAGGACCGCACCGTCGCGAGCGCGTACTCGGTGCGCCCCAAGCCGGATGCGCGCGTGTCGGCGCCGCTCACGTGGGAAGAGCTCGCCGCGTGTCGCCCCGAGGACTTCACCCTGCGCACGATGCCGGCGCGCTTCGCGGCGATCGGCGATCGGCACGCCGAGATCAACGCGCACCCGTGCTCGATCGAGAAGCTGCTCGAGATGTCCTCGCGTGACGAGCGCGAGGGCCTGGGCGATGCGCCCTGGCCGCCGCACTACCAGAAGCAGGACGGCGAGCCCCCGCGCGTGCAGCCCTCGCGCGCGCGCCCGGAAGGCGCCGAGCCGCGGCCCCGCGCTCCGCGCAAGCAGTGGACTCCCCCCAAGCCGCGCGCCCCCGGCGAGCTACCGCCGCAGTCACGCCGCAAGAGCAAGAAGCCCGTGATCGAGATCGCGCGCGCCGAGCGCAAGGAGGACGCGATCGCCGGCCTCGAGCGCTGGAAGGACAAGCACGCGGAGGTGGTGCCCTTCCTCGAGCCCGCCGACGTGCTCACCGACGCGATGCGCGGCCGCTACACCGCGTGGTGGCGCATCCGCGTGAACCTCGAGCACGTCCCGGAGGAGAAGCGCCCCCCGCAGGAGGCGCTGGAAGTCGACTACGAGCCCGGCGACATCCGCCCGGTGAACGCCGGCGGCGCATCGAAGAAGCCAGAGCGCGAGCCCGACGAGGTCGGCGTGGCCGAAGAGCCACGCGGGGACGGCGGCGAGGAGTAGCGCGGACGGGCGCGCTCGGCACCGATCTCGGCTGTGGGTCACCAGGCCGCGCCGGTCGGAAGCGACCCTTTGCCCGATCGTGATCTGGGTTGCCCGCCTACCTGTCATGCGATGGACACGACGCGCGCGGCGGACTGACGCCCACGAACCTGATTCGGCAGAGATCCTCGGAGCCGAAGCGGCTCCGCCGCTTCGGCGAGCGGGCGAGGGCTCTGCCCGCGCGCACCCGGTCTGGTCGGCGGCCGTGTGTCGCGACGAGGAGACTCCCTCTCCCGCGGGAGCGGGAGAGGGTTGGGAGAGGGACTGCATGCGCTGTCGGAACGGGCCGCTGCGATAGATGGACGCGATGGGCTCCGCCCATCAGTCGCCTTCGCGATCGCGGCGGGCACGGGGGGCGCTCCTCGCTACCGCATCGCGCGCGAACGACGGCGGCACGCGGGCGCTCGTCGACCCCCGTGCCCGCCGCTTCTGGGGTTGGTCGGTGGCTGGTTTGGTTTCCGCGGCGCCTTCGGCTCTACAGCCGAAGCGGCTCCGCCGCTTCGCGAGCGGGCGAGGGCTCTGCCCTCGCGCACCCGGTCTGCTCGGCAGCCGCTGAGTCGAGACGGACTCCCTCGCCCGCGTGAGCGGGAGTGAGCGGGAGAGGGAGAGGGAGAAGGGTGGGGAGAGGACTGCGATGGCCGGAGCTGGATCGCACGACTGCGATCGGCAGGTCTCTGCCTCGACCGCGTCTGCTCAGCGCCCGCGCACGATGTCGCGCAGCGTCGTGTAGTCGCGCTCGGCGATCGAGCCCGTGCGCGCGCAGCGCACGTGGCCGGTCGGGTCGACGAGCACGTGGATGGGGATCGTCGCGCCGGCATCGAGCCCGAGCGCAGTCAGCAGCGCTGGCATTCCGCCCGGGTCGTCGAGGCGCGCGGTCTCGGGCGCGTCGGCGTTCGCGGCGCGATACGTCGTCACCGCCTCGGCGGTCGCGTCGACCGAGAGGAACGAGAGCGTCACCGGCGCGTCCTCGGCCGCCATGCGCGCCGGCCACGCGCGCAGCGTCGGCATCTCCTCGAGGCAGGGGTGGCACCACGTCGCCCACACGTTGATCCAGCGCCAGCCCTCGGTCGGCATCGCAGCGCCCTCGGTGTGCGGCAGCGAAAGCAGCGGGCCCTCGCCCACCGGGTGCGACACGTCGCAGAAGCGCTCGGCCGGATCCTCGTGGCGCGCCGCCACCGCCTCGCTGCGCCGCGTCGGCGGCTCGGGCGTGACGGTCGTTTCCTCCCCGCATGCGCCCAGGCCGGCGCCGAGCGCCAGCGCGATCCCGGTGTGCACGATCCACGCGCCCGCACGGGTCGCCCTCACAGTCGGCAGTCGATCCATGCGATGAACGCGCTCCGGTTGAGGTCTTCGGGGGTGCACGCGGTCTCGGCGCCGCTGCGCGTCCAGCCGCAGAAGCTCGGGTCGAGCTGGGCGAACTCCTCGCCCAGCCAGAGCAAGCCTACCTGGCTCGCGAGATCGGGATCGTGGAAGGTCGCTTCGAGGTGGCTCATGACCGCCTGCGCGCGATCGTGCGAGAGCGCCGTGTTCGTCTCGGCCGAGCCATCGGGCGATGCGCGCGCCACGACGAAGAAGTAGCTGGCGCCGCGCCGGTCGGCGAAGACGTGATCGACGAGCTCGCTCGCGCTCGTGTCGAGCTCGCTCGAGGCGCGCTCGAACTGCACGATGCCGCCGCGCTCGCGCATCGGCACGAAGAGCGCGTTGAAGTCGTCGCCGCTCATGGTCGCGACGCTGCGCGCCTCGACCGGCTGACAGCCGCGGCCGCTGCCGCCGATGAGGCCGCAGCTCGTGAGCACGCGGCGCAGGATCGTGCGCAGCGCGGGGGTGCAGTACGCCTCGTCGGCCTCGGCCGCCACGGCGACCTCGGGCTCGTCGCTCTCGGCGGCTTGCGCTTCGACGAGGCGGCTCGCCGCCGCGGACTGCCACGAGCGCACCATCACCGTCGGGATGAGGAGCGCGATCACCGCGATCACGCCCACCAGAATGGCTCGGCCGCTCATCGCGCACCTCCTTCTTCGCGATCGAGCAAGCGCGAGAGCGCGTAGTCGAGCCCGAGGTCCGTGTCCTCGTCGCAGAGGCGCACGTCGTCGACGTAGACCTGCGGCGTGAGCACCGGTAGCTGGTTCGCGACGGCCCAGCGCAGCGAGCGGTTCAGGCGCGCCTCGACGGTCGCCGAGCCGATGCAGCTCGCGAGCGCCGGGAACTGCGCGCGCACCATGCGCTCCACCGCCTCGCTCCCGTGCGCGCCCTGCGACGCGTCGTGGAGGCGCTCCTGGTTCTCGAACGCCCAGGCGAGCACTTCCTCGGCGTCGTCCTCGGCGCAGAGCACCGCCTCGCTCACCACGCAGGCGCCGGGGTGGATCGACTCGGTGATCATCCAGTTGCAGTCGTGGTCGAGCGGAAAGAGCACCGCGCGGCGGCTCACCTCGGCGGCGGCGCGGTGCTGCGAGAACCGGCTCTCGAAGGCGCGGCACGAAGGACAGAGCGGGTCGAGCACTTCGGTCATCGTCACGCCGCGCGTCTGCGGGCCGAGCGAGACGTACACGCTGCCGCTGCCGCTCCCGCCGCTCGCGTCGGGATGCGCGAGCGTCCCGCAGCTGCCGACGTAGTGCGAGAAGTCGGGCGCGCCGCTCGCGTAGGCGACGACCGGCACGAGCACGAAGACGATGCCGAGCGCGAAGGCGCCGGCGAGCACGCCGAACGACACCGGCTCGGGCCCTCGCTGCGGCGTTCGCTTGGCGACGCGTCCGGCCTTCATGCGGCGGTCCATCTCGGAGGCCGTGGCGAGCCGGATGCGCGCGCCCGCCTCTTCGTCGACCTCGGTCTCGTCGGGCAGGGTCGGCGGTGCCTCGACGGTGTCGGCCGCGCCGAACGACTCGAGCGTGTCCTTGCTCTTGATCTTCGGCGCCGGCTCGGCGCGCTCGAGCACGTCGTCGATCGTGGCGCTCGGGCCGGACCAGGCGCTCCGCGCGCGCACCCACGACACGATCGCGAGGACGAGGCCGATCGTGCTCGAGCAGTAGATGCCGATGCAGAGCCGGCAGGCCGCGCCGAGCTCGTGGAGCGAGAGGTAGCCCATCCCGATCGACGTCAGGAAGGGCAGGCCCCAAGCGAGCGCGAGATAGCCGGTCGCGCGCGGGTCGCCGTCCTTGCGCGTCACGAGCAGCGCGAGCGCGACGAACGCGAGGTAGCCGAACACCGCCATCGCCGGCAGCGCCACCGGGACCCCACCCCACACGCTGTCGCGCATCACCGACGAGTAGGGGCTCATCAGCGTCACGTGGCAGCCGCTCGTGCCCGACACGTCGGGCGTGTCGGCGCCGGGGATGAACGAGCAGTGGATCGCGTGCACCTGCCGATCGAGGTGCGCCGTGAAGTCCGACGTCGAGACCGACGCGAACACGAAGCCGGCCACCGCGGCGACGAGGGTCGTGAGGACGAGGACGCGCTGGGCGAGCATCGGGCCCCTATGATCGAGGAACGGCCCGAGTTCAAGCGCGCGGCGCGCTCATGGGGCGAGAGTGAGCGTGCCGAAGCGCTCGGGGACGTGGAACTGCGGCCTCGCGGTCCCGGTCGGGAAGCGCGAGAGAAAGAGGCGCGGCGCGGGCGCGTGGCCGGTGATGCGGAAGAGCCCGACGCGGAGTGCGCGGGGCTCGAGCGCGCCGAGGCCGAGCGCCGAGGCGGGCAGGCGCGCCTCGATCACGAAGCGGTGGGTGTCGTCGTCGATCCGCTCGGCGTGCGCGAGGCCGCTCGACCACGACACGTCGCCGTGCGGGCGGGCGTCGAGGTCGACCGCGATGTCGAGGAAGTGCCCTCGGGGCCCCAGCTCGATCTCTCGGTAGCTGCGCGGCGTCGCGGGGTCGGCGTCGACGAAGAGCTCGACGACGTCGTAGGCGTAGAGGTGCGCCTCCTCCGAAGCAGCCGGACCTTCGGGCGCCGTGAGAGGCGCGTCGAACGAGGCGTCGAAGGCGATGTAGAGCGCGCCGGCGTCCCAGGCGAGGCGGATCTCGGTCGTGGGTGACGCGACCGGCCCGCCCGCGTAGTCGCTGGTGATCGCGATCACGGGCGCATCGCGCCAGGCGTCGTCGTCGAGCGAGCCGTCGAGCACCGGCGCCACCGAGGCACGCACGGCAACGAGCCCCGAGGTCGAGGTCGAGGTCGAAGGCGAGGGCGAGCCCTCCCGCGTGGCCCCCTCTCCCGCGGCGGCGGGAGAGGGCTGGGGAGAGGGACCGCGAAGCCCCAGCCGATCCTCCTCGCCGCGATCGGACGCACGCACCTCTTCTTCGTGCTCGTCCGAGCGCGTCCGCTCGGGGCCCTGCACGCCCGCGCCCTCCGGCCGCGCCCGATCGCTCGCGGTGCCGGGCTCGCCACACGCGGTCACCAGCAGCGCGAGCACGATCCTCGAGCAGCGCGAGAGCATCCCGCGAGGCTGCCAGACGCGCGGGCGCACGCAACGCTTGACCGCCGCGCGCCGTGCGCGACTCTTCGGCCGTGGGGAGCTCGCGTGCGTTGTCGCTGCTGTTCGTCGCCCTCGGTGCGTGCCAGACCCCGGCCGCGACCGGCGATTCCTGCGTACGCGACTCGCAGTGCGGCGGCACCCTCGTCTGTGCGCTCGGGCGCTGTCGTGACGCGTGCCGCTCGAGCCGTGACTGCGCGCCCACGGAGCGGTGCTTGATCGAGCCCTCGACGGGGCTGAGCGCGTGCTCGCTGCCGCGCCTCGACGACTGCACCACGACGCAGCCGTGCGCGGCCGGGCTCCGCTGTCGTGACGGGGCGTGCGTCAACCTCTGCGGCGACGTGGTCGCGTGTCCGGACCGCTCGTGCGTGGACGACGTCTGCGTCGCGCATCACGACGAGGTCGACGCGTCGACGGACGGCGCCGCGAGCTCCGACGGCGGGCTCGACGGCGCGTCGCCGATCGACTCCGGCGCCAGCGGCTGCCACGGTCCCGCGTGCGATCCGGTCGTGCACGTGTCGGTCGGCACCGACGCGGTCTTCGCCACGACGGCGTCGGGCGCGGCGTGGGCGTGGGGGAGCTCGTCCGACGCGCAGCTCGGAGACGGGCGGGTGGATCACCCGGGCTGTGCCGACTGCTCGCTCGTGCCCGTCCCGATCCTCGACCCGTCCGGCCAGCCCTTCACGGATGTCGCCGAGGCGCGCGCGGGCGGCGACTTCGGGTGCCTACGCGAGCACGGCGGCGCCGTGTGGTGCTGGGGGCGGGGATACGGAGGTCAGCTCGGCGACGGGCTCGCCACGAGCAGCCCGCAGCGCGTACGCGTGCTGCGCGAGAGCCCGTCGGGGCCGGTCCCGATCGACGACGCCGTCGCGCTCTTCACCAACCTCGACTCCGCGTGTGTGATCCGGGGCCCGGCGCGAGAAGCGTGGTGTTGGGGCGACGGGGCCTACGGCCGTTTCGGCACGGGCGACGAGCGCGTCGCGACCGTCGCGGTGCACGGGCCCGAGCTGGGGACCGATCTCCTCTCGATCCAGACGGCTTTCGGTCACACACACTCGCTGGCGAGGGACGGCACGGTGCGCGGCGTGGGGCAGGATCAGTGCGCGCTGGTGGGAAGCGCGGTCCCGGACTCGAGCGTGCTCCAGGCCGTCACGCTCCCGGTCCCCGCATCGACGCTCGCCGTCGATGCGCTCGTCGCCTGCCTCATCGATACCGGTGGAGTCGTGCGGTGCTGGGGCGAGCAGGCGACTGTGTTCGGCAACCTGCCCGATGGAACGCCGCCCTTCGATGGCCCCTGCGGCACCTGCTATCTCGGCTGCACGCCCGTGCCGCAGCCCGTGGCGACCCCCGCCGGGCACCCGTTCGTCGACCTCTTCGGCCACGGCGACGGCACCTTCTTGGCGCTCGATCCGGAGGGCCGCCTGTTCGCGATGAACGGTGCGTACGACGAGCCTTACTCGGCGCTCGTGTTTCCGGTCGCGGTGGCGTCCGACGATCGATTCGTGGAGGCCTCCGTGCAGCGCACCGCGTGCGCGGTCACGGTCGCGGGGGACGTCCTCTGTTGGGGTGCAGCGGATCGCGGGCAGCTCGGTCGCGGCCCCCTCTCCACGCTCTACGAGGCCATTCCGACGTCGGTGTGGCCGTGAATCGGCCTCGGCTGCTCGTGGGTGCGACCCTGCTCGCGCTCGGCGCATGTCGGTCGGCGCCGCCGCCGGGGGACGCGTGCACGCGATCTTCCGACTGCGGGGCGCCCCTCGTCTGCGCGATCGGACGCTGCCGCGAGGCCTGCACGTCGAGCTCCGACTGCGGTCCGAGCGCGCGGTGCCTGGTCGAGCCGGCGTCCGGCGTACGCGTCTGCTCGCTCGGCGTCGACTCGTGCGCCACGCACGCCTGCGCGCAGGGCTTCCTGTGCGTCGACGACGCGTGCGTCAACGCGTGCGGGGCGCTCGTCGAGTGCCCCGACGGTACGTGCACGAACGGCGCGTGCGTCTCGACGCCGTTCGACGCCGGCGTCCCGGCCGACGCCGCGCCCGCCGACGCGGGGAACGATGGCGGTGGCGACGCGGGCGTCGACGGCGGCCACGACACCACGTGCCCGGGCGCGATCCCGATCACGCAGACCGACCCCACGTTCGAGCCGGCTGGCGGCGCGAGCACGGCAGCCGGCTGCGATCCGAATCTTCCCGATCAGGTCTACGTCCTCGACCTTCCGGCACGCAGCATCGTCGCGATCTACATGGACGCGCTCTCGGGCGGCTCCATCGGCTGGGTGTCGCGCTGCGACGCGAGCGTGCCACCCGACTGCCACTCCGCCTGTCGCTCGTACGCGGAGATCGGTGGCCTCCTCGAGCCGGGGCCCCATCCATTCGTCATCGACGCGGACGTCACGACGCTCTTCCACGTCCGGATCCTCCCGGTCCCCCCCGCCACCGAGGTCGATCGGCTCCCGCTCGAGCTCGGCGCAGCCTTCGGGCTCGATGCGACGCTCGCGCCCGGGCCCGGGCTCGCGAGCACGTGCGGCGCGGCCGGTGCCTCGCACCTCTGGTGGACGTACGCCTGCTACCTCGGCCCGTATCCGACGATCACCGCGACGAGCTGCGCCTCGCCGACGCAGGTCGACGTCTCGTTCTTCCACGACGGTGAGTGGACCGAGCAGTGCGCGACCGCGGACGCGGCGTGCGCGACCGGCCTCGGCCAGACGGCCGGGTTCGACGACCTGGGCGGCCCGGCCATCGTCGTCCTCGGTGCGACGGGACACACGCCTGCTGATGTCGGCGACGTCCATCTCGCCGTCGCCGTCGCGTATCCCTGACGCGTCGCACGCCCGCCCGGGAGTCGTGAAGCACGACGCGTCGGGAGCGGCCGCGGCGGTGCTGCCTCGACGACGATGGCGATCGCGAGCGCCGCCCCGCCTCACTCCGCCGTCGTCGGCTCCCCGGTGGCGTGCGCGAGCCGCGCGCGCGCGAGGCTCGCGGCGATGCGCGCGCGCAGATCGGCCAGGCGCGCCTCGTTCGCGCGACCATCGGCGAGGAGCAGATCGTTGAGCGTCGACTCCCCCGCGCCGAGGGCGGCGAGCTGCGCACGGTAGGCTTCCTCGGCGGCGTCGGCGCTGGCGTGCGCGGCGGCGAGCGAGCGCTCCGAGGTCCTCAGCTCTGCCACGGCCTGGCGCACCTCGAGGCGGACCGCGTCCTCGGTGGCGCGCATCTGTTCCTCGGCGGCGGCGATCTGAGCCGCCATCTCGTCGGCGTGGAAGAGCGCGCTCGCCGTGTCGTTCGGCGACCACGTGAGCGCGGCACCCAGCTCGTAGAGCGGGTTCCACGCCTGCGTCGGCGGGATGATGCGCGGGTTGGGGTTCGACTCCTCGGCGTAGCCGTACACGGTGAGGTGCGGATAGCCGGTCGCGATGGTCGCATCGCGCGCCCGCGACTGGGCCGCGATGGCCTCGCGCATCGCGCGCAGGTCCGCGCGCTGCTCGAGGGCGGTGGTCTCGAGGGCATCGAGCGATCCTGGCACCGGAGACACCGAGTCGGGCACCGCGCCCGCGACCCGGAAGCGCGTCCCGGCGGGCGTGCCGAGCGCGATCGAGAGCGCGGCCCCGCTCACCTCGACGGCCGCCTCCGCCCGCGCCATCGCTTCTTCGGCCTGCGCGACGCGCGCCTCGGCCGCGGCACGGTCCGCCGGCCCGAGGATCCCGGCGTCGGCGTAGCGCACGATCTGATCGCGGAGCGCTCGCGCCTGGTCGCGCCCGCTCGTGGCGACGGCCAGCACGCCGCGCGCCTCGACGTAGCGGTAGAAGGCCTCGACCGCGGCGAAGGCGACGTCGGCCTCGGCCGCATCGATCCGGGAGCGCTCCGCGCGCAGGCGCTGATCGGCCGCCTCCATCGCCGGCAGCGCCGCGAAGATGATGTCGGAGAGCGGCACCGTGAGGCGCGCGGTGAACGCGCCCTGATCGCGCGGAATGTGGAACGTGACGCTCGGCCCACCCGCGATCGGCGAGATCTGCCCGTCGGGAAAGCCGTCGACGTGCGCGTAGCGCGCGCCGAGATCGAG
>JBGALT010000172.1:0-16634 GCA_044223665.1 Sandaracinaceae bacterium
CACCGAGACGCTGCCCTTTGGGACGACCCTCGAGTACACGCGCGACGCGGCGTTCCGCGAGCTCACGCGCACGGGAAGCGACGGCAGCTTCCGGGCGTTCACGTACGGTCCGGGGGACCGCGTGGAGACCATCGATGGAAGCGATCCCGTGAAAGCGCCAGCTATCGGCCCTGGGATCGATCGGGCAAGCGCTGGTTCCGGAAGGAGAACTGGATGGCATGGCCGTGCGCGCACGCGGCTGTATTCCGGCGGATCGCGGAGATCGCTTCCACTACGGCGCGACCACCGTGACGGTGATCTCCGACGCGACGCGTCCCTGGCTGCAGGTGCCCCCGGCGGGCGGCGTCGCGAAGCACGTCGCGCAGCTCGGCCGCGTCTGACAGCGCGCACCCGTCGGGAGGTCCTGGCAGCTGTAGGTGACCGCGCCCACCGGGCCGGGCGAGAACGCCTGGCAGTACTCGGCGCCGAGCGCGCAGAGCTGGGTCGGGCCGCACGCGAACGCGCGTCCGCTCGGCGAGCGGCACGTCGCGCGCTCGGTCATGCACGTCGCCTCGTCGGCGGCGAGTGAGTCGCAGTCGGGCCCGGTGCACGTGCAGCCCGACACGTTCACGCAGTCGGTGCCGTTCCACGCCCACCCGAACGACTGGTCGCACGCGCCCTCGGCGAAGGCGCGATCGATCACGCACGGGCAGCTCGCGTGCGCGGCGTAGCAAGCGTCGTCGGTCGCGGCGAGGGTCGCGCAGTCGGCTCCGGTGCAGGTGCAGCCGACGAGCATGGTGCAGTGCTCTCCGTCGAACCTCGAGCCGAGCGGCGTGCGACACGAGCCTTCGACGATCGCCTCGTCCGCGCTGCAGTCGACCGGCGTCGTGCACGTGCCTCGCGTCACGAAGTCGGTGCCGGCGGCGTTCGCGCGACACGGGTTCGTGTAGTCGACGCCATCGCACCCGCACCGGATCGGCCAGCGCCGTGCACCGATCGGGGCGCGGCACGCACATGCCGAGGCCGCCACACGCCGTCGCGCCGCGCGCGAGCTCGCAGTAGTCCAGCGCGCCGCAGGGAGCCAGTCCCGGTCCGCACGCGGTGAGCGCGGCGTCCGGAAGGTCGCCGGCGTCGCCGAGATCGGCGGCGTCACCGAGATCACCGGTGTCGCCGAGGTCGCCGGCGTCGCCGAGGTCGCCGGCGTCGCTCGCGGGCGCGTCCATGTCGAAGCCCGCGTCGCGCGGCGCGGCGCCGTCGACGAGCAATCCGGTATCCGCGCCGCCAGCATCGCGCGGCCCGGCGGCGTCGGGGGCGTCGGTGGTCGCAGCGCCCGGACAGCCGGAGAGAAGGACGAGGAAGATCGAGATCGAAGAAAGCGATAGCTCGCGCATGGTCACCCCGGCACCGAGGACACCGTGCCCGGGCGAGGTTCGTCTCACCGGCCCGATCCTCCGAGAGGTGCGCCGGACGCGCGGCGCACGGCCCGAGGTCGCGCCTGCGACGACGCGACCGAGGTGCTCGGTGTGGCCTCCGCCGACAGGGCGTGTTCGTTCTCGGTGCGTATCTCGCGGTTCACGGCGTACCCCTCTTCTCGCCCGAAATGCGGTGATCTCGGGGTCGCCCACGAGGCACGGCGATTGCGGAGCGTCTTGGTGGAGCACGCCGATGCCCACCTCCTCTTCACGCTTCGTTTCGCTCGCTCTGCCCTCGCTGGCCCTCGCGGCGGCGCTCTCGGCGGCGCCCGCCGCGGCGCAGTTCGGTGGCGCGGGCATCGGGGCCACGATCCCGCCGTGGTCGACGATCAGCGCCGCGCCGAGCCCGGCGCCTTCCTACGATCCGGTGTGGTCGGCCTACGATCCGGCCTATGCGATGCCGCGCGCCGAGGCCTCGGCGGCGCCCGGTGGTCAGCGGGTACTGCGCTCGGCGCAGTCGATGTTCGACGCCGGCACCGTGGTTCGCGGGTCCTGCTACGACTGGGTCGAGGCGGTCTTCCGCAACGCGGGCGGCACGTGGCACGACGCGTTCCGCGGCCGCATCGAGAGCGGGCCCTACGCAGCCACCTCCGAGCTGCGGCCGGGTGACTGGGTGCTCTTCGTCAACGGCGACTACGGCGATGCGCGGACCCACACCCACAGCGCGATCTTCATCAGCTGGGCCGACGAGAGCCAGCGCGCCGCCGTGATGATGAGCTACCCCGGCGGCCGCCGCGACGAGCCGGGCCGCTTCGGCAGCTACACGCTCGACCGCGTCTACCGCATCCAGCGCATGGCCGACGACCTGCCGGTGGCGCCGGCACGTCGCACGCGGTCTCACACGCGTCGTCGCTCGGCCGCGCACGGCTGAGCGCGCCTCGGTCGAGCTCTGCCGGGCCGGGGCCGTCCGACATCCCTCTCCCGCGGCAGTCGCACGCTCTTGCCTTGACGCTCGTCCCCGCCCCCTGAACAACACGGCTCTAGGGGAGCGGTGGGACCACGCTCCGGTCGCCGGAGGACGCATGCGCTCGACTCGCTCACTCGCTTGGCTCGCTCTCTTCAGCTCGATCGCGTGGGCTGCGCCCGCCAGCGCCCAGACGATCAGCCTCACGACGCTCGGGGCCGCCTACACGCAGGACTTCGACACGCTGAGCAGCACGATGGGCTCGACGACCAACCCGATGACGATTCCGGGGTGGTCGATCTACGAGTCCGGCGGTGGAGCGCGCGACAACGAGCAATACGGCGTCGACAACGGCTCCGACAACGTCGGCGACACCTACAGCTATGGCTCCACGGGCTCGAGCGAGCGCGCGCTCGGGCAGCTTCGGAGCGGATCGCTGAACACGCTCTTCGGTGCCGGGTTCACCAACAACACCGGGGGAACGATCACCGAGATCACCATCTCCTACATGGGTGAGGAGTGGCGGCTCGGCACCACGGCGCGCACCGACACGCTGTATTTCGCGTACGCAACGGACGCGACCGACATCGTCAACGGCTCGTGGCAGCCTCACCACGCGCTCGACTTCACCACCCTCGACACGGGGACGGTGGGCGCGAAGAACGGCAATGCCCTGAACGAGCGCGCTCTCGTGCGCGCGACCATCAGCGGCCTGTCGATCCCGAATGGTGGGACGTTCTGGTTTCGCTTCGACGATCAGAATGCACCGGGCGCCGACGACGGCCTGGCGGTCGACGACTTCTCGCTCACGCCGAACGGCACGATCTGCGGCAACGGCGCGGTCGAGGGCGCCGAGCAGTGCGACGGCGGCTCGTGCTGCACGGCAAGCTGCACGTTCGAGACGAGCGGCACGAGCTGTGGCGCGGCGCCGGCGGGCGACTGCGATCTGCGCGACACGTGCGACGGCGCGGGCGTGTGCGTCGACAACGTGCAGCCGAGCACGCACGTGTGTCGCGACGCGGGCAGCAACGTGTGCGACCGGAGCGAGACGTGTGGCGGCGCGGCCGGCGATCACGTCTGCCCGGCCGATCTCTTCGCGCCCCGCAGCACGGTGTGCAGCCCGGCGACGAGCAGCCTGTGTGATCTGGACGATCTCTGCGATGGCGCGGGCACCTGCGTGCCCACGGTCGTCGGCGCGATGATGGTCATCTGCCGGACGTCGGCGGGCGCCTGCGATCCGGTCGAGATGTGCGATGGCGTGAGCGCGACGTGCCCGGGCGATCTCCTCTTCACCGCGTCGCACATGTGCGCGGGCGCGGGCGCCGGCGCCTGCGACGCGGCCGACTTCTGCGACGGGACGCACGTCGACTGCCCCGATCTGTTCGCGGGTGCGGGAACGCCGTGCGCGCCCGCGAGCCTGCCCTGCGATCTGGGCGCGAGCTGCACGGGCACGAGCGCCAGCTGCCCGGCGCACCAGGCGGCGCCGGTGGGCACGACCTGCCGCGCCGCCGTCCCGGGCGGCTGCGACGTGGCCGAGACCTGCAGCGGGCTGACGTGCCCCAGCGACGTCGTCGCGATGGCCGGCACGACGTGCCGACCTGCGGCGTCGGGCGGCTGCGACGTGGCCGAGGCGTGCAACGGGACGAGCAACGCGTGCCCGACGGACGGCTTCCTCTCGGGGACCGTCTGCCGGATGTCCACCGGCACCTGTGATCCGGCCGAGACGTGCGCGGGGACCGGCGCGTCGTGCCCGGGCGATGTCCACACGGCGGACGGCACCTCGTGCGACGACGGAGCCGCGTGCAACGGGACGTCGACTTGCCAAGGCGGCGCCTGCGCGCCGGGCACGCCCGTGATGTGCAACGACACCAACCGCTGCACGGCCGACGCGTGCAGCGAGCCGGGCGGCGCGTGCACCCACATGCCCATCGCCGGCTGCTGCAACGGCGCGATGGACTGCGACGACACGAACCTGTGCACGACCGACGCGTGCACCGGCGCGGCGACGTGCTCGCACATGCCCATCGGTGGCTGCTGCCTCGCGGACGCGAACTGCGACGACAACGAAGTCTGCACCACCGATACGTGCTCGGCGCCGGGCGGCACCTGCGGTCACTCCACGGTCTCCGGCTGCTGCCACACGGCGGCCGACTGCGACGACAGCCTCGCGTGCACGACCGACACGTGCGACGGGGCGACGCACACCTGCGGGCACGCGGCGATCCCGAGCTGCTGCGCGTCGGCGACCGACTGCGACGATCACAACGTGTGCACGACCGACAGCTGCGGCACCGGCGGCGCCTGCGCGAACGTGGACGTGCCGGGCTGCTGCCTCACGAACGGCGACTGCGACGACAGCAACTCGTGCACGACGGACGCATGCAACCCGGCGACGAACCGCTGCACGAACGACGTGGTCACCAACTGCTGCCACGCCGGCGACAGCTGCGACGACACGGACTTCTGCACGGACGACGTCTGCGACACCACGATCGAGCGCTGCACGCACCCGGCGCACAGCTGCGACGACGCGGACGCGTGTACGACCGATGCGTGCGCGTCGGGCGCATGCATGCACACGCCGGCGTGCTTCGACACCGGCGTCGGCGAGGACGCGGCGACGGACGTCGACGCGGGCACGGACGTGGACGCCGCCACCGACGTGGATGCGGCGATGGCGGGCGATGCCGCGGTGGTCGGCGATGCGGGCGTGCGTGACGCGGGTCGCGACGGGAGCACGGCGGACGGCAGCGCGGCCGATGGCGCCGTGTCGCCGGACGCGGGCGGGACGACGGGCGGGGTCGCGGGCGGCTGCGGCTGCCGCGCGGGTGGATCGTCGAGCGGCGCGGCGGGCCTCGCGGGCCTGGCGCTCCTCGGGCTGGTGATCGGCGCGCGCCGCCGTCGCGCGCGCTGATCGACTACGTCCCAATCGTCGCGTGACGCGACGAGTGGGACGATGGTGGTGGGCGACCCGCGCGTCGTGCGCGCGCAGAGCTGCGGCAGCGTTCGATCGCCACCGCGTGCTTCCGAGACAGCGCGCCGCGCTGCGGCGCCGCTGTCGTTGGGCGGCGGGCGTCGCCCGCGCGGAGGCGCGGGGCGCCTCCGATGGCGCCTCCGATCGCGGAGGCGTCACCTCACCATCGCTTCGCAGTCCCTCTCCCCGACCCTCTCCCGCTCTGGCGGGAGAGGGGGAAGCGCGGCTCGCGAGCGGGGGACCTTCACGCGCAGCACGGAGCTCGACTCCCTCTCCCGAGAGCCCCGCCCGCAGCGTTCATCCTCCGGCGGGCTCTTCGCTCTTCGCCGTGCGCTCGAGCTTCGGCTTGCCGGGCGCCTTCTTCGGGTGGCGCTCGCTCGGCGGCTTCCAGCTACCGCCCTTGGGGTTCGGCGGGCCGATCTCGTCGCCCTCGCGCATGGCGCGCGCCGTCTGTTCCGCGAACGCCGCGTAGCGCCGCTGCTCGATCGCCTCGCGGCCCGCGCGCGTCAGCGCTCCGTAGAAGTGCAGGTTGTGCTGGGACACCAATCGCGCCCCGAGCATCTCTTCGGCGCGGATCAGGTGGTGCAAGTACGCGCGCGAGTAGCGCGTGCACGCGGGGCAGTCGCACTTCGGATCGAGCGCGCCCTCGTCGCCGGCGTGGCGCGCTTGCTTCAGGTTCACACGCCCCGACCACGTGAGCGCTTGCCCGTTGCGCGCGTTGCGCGTCGGCAGCACGCAGTCGAACAGATCGATCCCCGCCCCCATCCCCTGCAGGAGATCGAAGGGCGTGCCGACGCCCATCAGATAGCGCGGCCGATCGTGCGGCATCTCGCGCGCGATCACGTCGAGCGCCGCGTACATCGCCGGGATCGGCTCGCCCACCGAGAAGCCGCCCATCGCGATCCCGTCGAACTCGCGCCCGTCCTCGCTCATCGTGGCGATGGCCTCGAGGTGCGAGCGGCGCAGGTCCACGTTCGTGCCGCCCTGCACGATGCCGAAGCGCGCCTGCCCGCCCTTCCACGGGGCGCGCAGGCAGCGCTTGGCCCACTCGGTGGTGCGCTGCATCGCGCGCGCGATCACCGCGGGCTCGGCGGCGCCCGGCGGGCACTCGTCGAAGGCCATCGCCACGTCGGCGCCGAGCAGCGCCTGCACGCGCATCGACTCCTCGGGCGTGAGGCGCATCTTGCGGCCGTCGAGGTGCGACTTGAACGTGACTCCATCGTCGTCGATCGCGTTCAGCCCCGAGAGCGAGAAGACCTGGAAGCCGCCGCTGTCGGTCAGCATCGCGTGCGGCCAGCCCATGAACTTCGGCACGCCCCCGAGATCGGCGATGCGCTCGGCGCCGGGCCGCAGCCAGAGGTGATAGGTGTTCGCGAGGATGATGCGAGCGCCGGTCGCCGCGACCTCGTCGGGCGTCTGCGACTTCACCGTCGCGATGGTCCCGACGGGCATGAACACCGGCGTCTCGATGGTGGCGCGCGGCGTGACGAAGCGGCCGCGGCGCGCGGCGCCGTCGGTCACGAGCTCGGTGAACGAGAAGCCAGGGCTCCGCATCAGCGCGCGTGCTTGGACGAGCGCACGAGCATCGCGTCGCCGTAGCTGTAGAAGCGGTACTGCTCGCGCACGGCCTCGGCGTACGCGTTCTTCACGCTCTCGATGCCGCCGAACGCCATCACCAGCGCGAGCAAGGTGGAGCGCGGGAGGTGGAAGTTCGTGAGCAGCGCGTCGACGCAGCGGAAGCGGTAGGGCGGGTACACGAAGAGCGCGGTCTCGCCGCTCCCGGCGCGCACCGTCCCGTCGGCGTCGGCCACGCTCTCGAGCGTGCGGCACACGGTCGTCCCGACCGCGACGACGGGGCGGTGCTCGGCCCGTGCCGCCGCGATCGCGAGGGCCGTCTCGTGCGGCACCTCGTAGTGCTCGGCGTGCATCCGGTGCTCGGCGAGGTCGTCCGTGCGGAGCGGCGCGAACGTGCCCGGCCCCACGTGCAGCGTCACCTTCGCGACGTGGTGGCCGGCCTTCGCGAGGCCCGCCACGAGCCGATCCGAGAAGTGCAGGCCCGCCGTCGGCGCCGCGACCGAGCCCTCGCGGCTGGCGAACACCGTCTGGTAGCGCTCTTCGTCGTGGGCCGTCGGCTCGCGCCGCACGTAGGGCGGCAGCGGCACCTTGCCTGCCTTCCCGATCGCAGCGCGCACGCCGCCCTCGGCCACCAGCTCGAGCTCGACCTCGCCGCCCTCGCGGAGCGCGCGCAGTGTGCCGCGCAGCTCGGTGCCTTCGAAGGAGAGCGCGAGGCCGGGGCGAAGCGCCTTGGCCCCGCGTGCCAGCGCCGACCACACCTCGCGCGTGGCGGTCGCGTCCGTCTCGATGCGCGAGACGAGCAGCAGCTCCACGCGCCCGCCCGTGGGCTTGCGCGCGAACAGGCGCGCCGGCAGCACGCGCGTGTCGTTCACCACGAAGAGCGAGGGCACGAGCTGCTCGGGAAGCTCGAGGATCCTCCGGTGCGCCGTGGTCCCACGCTCGCGGTCGAGCACGAGCATCCGTGCGCCGTCGCGCTCCGGCAGCGGCTCCTGCGCGATCCGCTCCTCGGGCAGCGAGTAGTCGAGATCGCGCGCGTCCACGCGGGCTTTCTGGCACCCTCCACCCGGGGCCGCAACCTTGGCGGGATGCTCGCTCCGGTGGGGCTGGATGGCCGGGCCAGCCCCCGCGAACGGGCCCGAAGGGGCCGGAAGCACGAGTGATCGAGCCATCCGGAAGAAAATCGACGGGGCACCGCATCTTCCTGGCCCGGTCGATCGTCGTGGAGGGGGAGGACGAGGATGACCGAGAAGACCGAGACCACGTTTCGCCTGGAGTACCGCGTGTCCGCCGAGATCGACGCGCCTGCGGCCGCCGTCTGGGCGCTCTTGACGGACGCGCCCGGGTTTCCGCGCTGGAACAGCACGGTCACCTCGATCGACGGCAAGATCGCCCAGGGAGAGAAGCTCGCGATCCGTGTCCCGGTGGCGCCAGGCCGTACCTTCTCTCCCCGCGTCGTCGCGCTCGAGCCGTCCTCGAAGATGGTGTGGGCGGACGGGATGGCGCCGATGTTCCGCGGCGAGCGCACCTTCACGCTCGAGCCCGGGGCTGGCGGCAAGGGCACTCGCTTCACGATGGCCGAGGTGTTCGCCGGGATCATGCTCCCGATGATCAAGGGGTCGCTCCCCGACTTCCGGCCGGTGTTCGACACGTATGCGGCGGATCTGAAGCGCGCCGCGGAAGGAAAGGGGTGATCCGATGGCGGGCAAGAAGAAGGGCGATCTCTCGGGCTACACGGCGAAGGCGCCGCTCACGCTGAAGACGCCGCCGGGGACGGCGGAGTACGAGGTGTGGGTGGACGGCGAGGCCGATCCGAAGGCGCTCGTGGTGCAGGTGGGCAAGACGCAGCTGCGCTACCAGCTGCGCTGCATCGAGGAGCTGCACGCGATGCTGAAGAAGCACGGCGATTGGATGCTGCTCGGCAGCGCCGACGAGCAGAAGCCGGCGGCCGACGGCACGGTCGAGTCCTGGGGCCGCTCGGACAAGAACCCGGTCGGCGGCTGGTACGGCCTGAAGAAGGGCTTGCGGGGCCGGTTCGGCATGTACGTTCCTCCGGTGCTCGAGCACCTCGGCCTCGCCGAGGTGGAGCACGCGGCGAAGAACAACCGCATGCGCGCGATCTGAGGGCGGGTGTTCGTGGCCTGTTCGGCCACGAGGACCGCCATCAGAGCTCCGCTCGCTTCATTCGCGCGATCGGGACCGCGCGGCCGCGGTAGGCTCGGCGCCGATGACCGCGCCCACCTCGCCTCCGACCGAGCTCGCCGCCGCGCGCGAGCAGTTCCTCGGCCTCGTCGACTCGCTGCGACCCGATCTGCACCGCTACGCCTCGCGCCTCGTCGGCTCGGCCATCGAGGGCGAGGACGTGGTGCAGGAGTCGCTCGCCAAGGCGTTCTACCAGCTGAGCCTCACGGCCGAGATGCCTGCGCTCCGGCCCTGGCTGTTCCGCATCGTGCGCAATACGGCGCTCGACGCGCTGCGTCGCTACGAGCGCAAGCACGTGGGCGCGCTTCCGGAGGAGGACCGCTTGGCCAGGGACGACATGCCGCCCGATCCCGCCGTCACGCGGGCCGCGCTCGCCACGTTCCTGCGCCTGCCGGTGCAGCAGCGCAGCGCCGTGATCTTGAAGGACGTGCTCGGCGAGTCGCTCGAGGACGTCGCGGCGCAGCTCGACACCAGCGTCGAGGCCGTGAAGGCGCTGCTCGTGCGCGGTCGCGCGAAGCTGCTCGCCGAGGCCAGCGCGGACGACGCCGAGACCGAGCGCGCGCGCCAGCCGGCGCCGCCGAGCCCCCAGACGCGCGCGCTGCTCGCGCGGTACGTGCAGCTCTTCAACGAGCGGGACTGGCCCTCGGTGCAGGCGATGCTCGTCGAGGAGTGCCGTCTCGATCTGGTCGCGAAGTCGCAGCGCAAGGGCAAGGCGGTCGGCGCTTACTTCGGTCGCTACGCGGCGGAGACGGGGAACACGTTCCGGCTCGGCACGGTCGAGGGCCGGCCGGCCATCGGCGTCTTCCGCGGAGAGCCGGAGGCGCTCGCCTACGTCGTCTTCGTGGAGATCGAGGGGGGCCGTGTCGTCTTCATCCGCGACTTCCGCTACGTGCCCTACCTGGCGCGCGAGCTCGTGTTCGTGCCGGAAGGCGCGTGAGCGTCGCCGCTCGATTCAGCGGACCCAGCGCAGCGGGTAGGTGACCTGGATGCCCCCCGCCCGCGAGGGCAGCGCGCGGAAGCGGAGCGCGCGCACGGTGCGGACGATGCAGTCGAGCTCGTTGCCCTCGGGCAGATCGCTCCGGACCACCGCCAGCTCGCTCACCGATCCGTCGGGCGCGATGTGGAAGCGAACCGTGACGTTCAGCTCGCCCGGTGGCTCGTCCGCGACGCATGCGTAGAGCGCGTCCGAGGCGCCGTGCATCACGTCGCGGATCGGCGCGAGCGCGATGTGCTCGTGCGCGCGCCCGGAGAGGGCGGCGAGCAAGGCGAGGAGCAGGGCCGTCACGCGAGGCTCGACACCGCTCGTGCGCCCAGGTTCCCGCGGCGGGCGATCACTCGGCGGGGGCCGCCTCTTCGCGCTCGTCCGTGGCCTCGACCCGGGAGGGCTTCTCCCGCGCGCTCTCCCACGTGCGCACCCGCGCGATCGCGAACGGATAGGCGCGCAGCACGGCGAGCTGCTTCAGCCAGACGTACGACCAGCTCTCGAGCAGCGCCGTCGCGACGAGCCACCGAACGGGTGGCGCGGGCATCGCGTCGCCCTCGGGCGCCCTCTGACGATGGAGCGCGATCGCGCTCGCGTGCACCGCGAGATCGGTGATCGCGCGCAGCACGAGGAGCGCGATCGAGAGCGCGCCCAGCGACGCCTCCCCGCTCGCGATGCCGAGCACGAGGAAGACGAGCGAGACGAGACCGATGGGCGGCAGCGCTGCATCGACGACCTTGAGGGGCAAGCGCGCGAGGCCGAACGCGCCGGCGCGGGGCAGAAGCACCAGATCGCGGAAGCGGAAGAGCGTGGAGAGGAACCCGGCGAACCACCGCGTCCGCTGGCGCACGAGGCCCGCGAGCGTGCGCGGCGGCTCGGTGTAGGCCCGCGCCTCGGCGATCGTGGGAACGAGGATCGTCCGGCCCTCGCGCGCCGCGGCGCGGTAGAGGCGGAAGGCGACCTCGTAGTCCTCGGTGATCGAGTCGGTCGGGAACCCGCCGGCCTGCGCGAGGCGGCAGGCGCGGATCGCCGCGAGCGCGCCCGGCACCTGATCGAGCGCGCCGAGCGCCGACCAGCCGCTGCGGATCAGCGTGTTCTTCAGGTACTCGGTGACCTGGAAGCGCTCGAGCCAGCCGCGCGCTGGCGCGGCACGACGGCGCCGGCGGCCGCCTCCACGCGCGGATCGACGAAGGCGCAGGCGAGGGCGGCGGCGAGCGCGCCGGGCGCAGGCTCGGTGTCGGCATCGACCGTCACGAGGATCGGATGGCGCGCGACGCGCGCGCGCTCGAGGGCCGCGCCCTTGCCGCCGTGCGGGAGGCGCAGCACGCGAACGGCATCGCCGAACGTGCTCAGGGCGAGGTCGGCCGTGCCGTCGGTGCTGCCGTCGTCGGCGACGACCACCTCGAAGACGACGCCGCGCTGGGCGAGGATCGAGCGCAGCGTCGGCGATCGAGCCCGCCTCGTCGAGCGCGGCCACCAGCACCGAGACCGCCGGACGCTCCGCCTCGGGCCCGTGTGCGCGCACCCTCGCGGCGCGGCGGCCGGCGCCGACCACGAGCCCGAGCGTGCCCAGCTCCTGCGCGACGAAGAACGATGCCAGCGCGAGCCCCGCTTCCACGGGCGAGCCGAGCGCGCGCGCCATCCCCAGCACGACCGCGAAGGCCAGCGCCCACGAGAGACCGAGCCAGAAGAGGACGCGGCCAGGCGGGGGAGGGTCGGTCTCGTTCGGGGAGGTCACGGGATCGATCGGCTCCGGTACGACTGAACGCGGCGCGCCC
The DNA here is from genome assembly GCA_044223665.1 of Sandaracinaceae bacterium. Taxonomy (GTDB): domain Bacteria; phylum Myxococcota_A; class Polyangia; order Polyangiales; family Sandaracinaceae; genus JBBSAT01. The sequence continues at coordinate 11,864 of JBGALT010000172.1, forward strand.
CCGCGTCATTCAACGCGGCCCCCGTTTCCTAGAACGGAAGCGGGCGAGCGCAAGACCTCGTGCCAGACTGCCGCGCCATGTCGGATGCCCAACCGGTCTCGCCACCGCTCGACGGCCACCTCTTCGGCCCCGGACAGCCCTGCTTCGGCTGTGGCCCTGACCATCCGTACGGGTTCCGGCTGCGGTTCGAGCGCGAGGGGGACGAGATCGTCACGCGCTTCACCCCCGGCGAGCGCTACCAGGGCCCGCCGGGAATCATGCACGGCGGGCTCGTCTCCACCCTGGCCGACGAGGTCGCCGCGTGGGCCGTGATCGGCATCGCGGGCAAGTTCGGGTTCACGGCCACCTTCGACGCGAAGCTGCACCTGCCGGTGCGCGTCGGGGTGCCGCTCGAGGGCCGCAGCTGGGTGATCAAGGACGCGCGGCGCATCCTCGACGTCGGCGTGCGCATCGTGCAGTCGGGCAAGGACGCGATGACGGGGACGTTCCGCTTCGTCGTGCTCGACAAGGGCGGCGCCGAGAAGATGCTGGGCGGGCCCATCCCGCAGAGCTGGCACCGCTACTGCCGCTGAAAGGGTGTCGCGGAATCGGCTCGGCCGACGAGCGCTCTCTGCCCAGCCGGTCCGTCCGCCGATTGACATCGCCCCCACCCGGCCCCATTCCGTCGCCTCATGGCCGTGGAGATCAGTGTCCTCGAAGAGCGGATCCGCGCGAACGTCGCGGGCGTCACCCACGTCGCGATCGACGACCTCACGGGGACCAAGGACCACTTCCAGGCCGTCGTGGTGAGCCCGGCGTTCGGCTCCATGAGCCGGGTGGAGCAGCACCAGGCCGTCTACCGCGCGCTCGGCGAGCTGATGGCGGGCCCCGTGCACGCGCTCGCGCTGCAGACGTTCACGCCCGAGCGCTGGGCGAGCCAGCCGAAGAAGTAGAAAGAACGAGGAGACGAGCGATGGACGATCAGCTGAAGCAGCGCCTGCAGGGTTTGGTCGACGGCCACAAGATCGTGCTCTTCATGAAGGGGACCAAGTCGTTCCCGCAGTGCGGCTTCTCGGCGACCGTGGTCGAGGTGCTCAAGCAGGTCGGCGCCGACTTCCAGACGGTGAACATCCTCGCCGATGCCGACGTGCGGCAGGGCATGAAGGAGTACTCCAACTGGCCGACGTTCCCGCAGCTCTACGTCGAGGGCCGCTTCGTGGGCGGCTGCGACATCGTGCGGGACATGTACACGGCCGGCGAGCTCAAGCCGATCGTCGACAAGGCGATGGGCCGCGCCTGAGGCGCCGTTCCCCGCGCTCTGCCGCAAGCTCGCTCCGCTCCGAAGCAAGCTCGCTCTGGCACCGGAACGTGGCATGATCGCCTCCGCGGCTCGTGGGGAAACGAGCGCGCGGGAGAAGAAGGGCATGCAGAACAAGCTCGGTTTCCTTTTCGCCATCGCGGTCGCGGCCCTCGCCGTGACCGGATGCAAGCCGCTGACGAATCCGACCTACGACACGTGCTACGCGTCGGCGGACTGCTCGTCGGCGATCGACAGCTGCGTGCTCGTGATGAGCACGTCGAGCGACCGCATGTGCAGCCGCCCGTGCTCGGTGGGCGCCGACTGCCCGCGCTCGCGTGACGGAGACCCGTACGGCGTCTGCCTTCCGGTCGCGAGCGGGGACAGCTACTGCTACTCGCACTGCGTGTCGAACTCGGACTGCCCGGTCGGCTGGATCTGCAACACCGGCACCATCCGCGGCGCCGCCTGCACGCCGCGCTGAGCGACGAGCCCGGCGCGCGCCGCTACGCTTCGCCGGCGCGAGCGCGCGCCTCGTCCTCCACGTTCGTGACACCGCTCTGCTCGACGGCGGGAGCGGTGGCCTCGACGCCGACCAGGCGCTGCGTCTCCTTGATGCCCTTGAGGCTCGCCTCGAACACGCGCTCGGGCAGGCCGGCGAGCACGGGGCGCAAGAGCGGCGAGCGCGCGCTCGCCTCGGTCATCACGACCTCGCTCGCCGCGGCCTGTGCTTGCAGCCGCGCCGTGACGTTCACGGTCGTGCCGAAGTAGTCGAGACGGTCGTTCGCCCGCACCATGAGCGAGGGGCCGGCGTGGATGCCGATCTTCACGCCGAGGCCCATCGAGCGGTACTTGGCGTCGTGCCCTCGGATCATCGCGAGCGCGGCTCGCGCGGCGTCGTCGAGCGTCGAGAAGCTCGCCATCACGGCGTCGCCCATCGTCTTGACGATCGCCCCGCCGTGGCGCGCGATCTCGGCCTCGCAGATGCGGAAGTGATCCTCGACGATGGCGAAGGCCTTCGCGTCGCCGACCTTCTCGTAGAGCGCGGTGGAGCCCGTCAGATCGCTGAAGAGGAGGGCCACGTGCCCCACCTTCAGCTCGACGCCGGCCGCGGGCGCCTCGGTCGCGAACAGGTTCGTGAACTCGGGCATCGAGGCGATCGCCGTCCCGAGCACGGCGTCGGCCGACCAGGCGCTGCGCTCGAAGAGGAGCGCGATCTCCTCGCTCGCACGGTTCTTCACGACCACGCGCGTGGGCCCACGGCTCTCGCCGCTCGGCACGACGTCGATGTGCCCGTCGCCCACCGTCACGGTCAGCTCGGCCGGGCGAGCCGGGAGCTCCACGTCGGCGGTGCGCCGCTTCCAGAGCGTCCGCAGGTGGAGCGAGCCGGCCGGGATCTCCATCGTGTGCGTCGCCTCCGCGCCCGGATCGAGCCGTAGCTGGGCCAGCACGTGCGGCAGGAAGGCGGGGCTCGAGGCGCAGTAGAGCGAGGGCGTGACGCGGCGGACCGCGGGGCTCACCGGGAAGACCGCCTCCACGTGCTTGGCGAAGTCGACCTCGTAGTCGATCTCGCAGGCGCCGCAGTGCGACTTGCTGCCCAGCTCGCCGAGCGTGTCGATCACGCTCGCGCCGACGCGGCAGACCGGGCAGTTGATCTGCCACGAGAGCTCGGTGAGCCCGACCTCGGTCGCGAAGAGGAACGCGCGCAAGACCTCGCGACGCTCGACGTTCCACGTGCGCGCCAGCTCGAAGGGGCGGATCGCGGAGACCTCCTCGTCGGGTCGATCGCGCAGGAACGCGATCACCTTCTCGCCGAGCTCGCGGGACACGGCGCGCTCGCGCAGGCGCGCCGCACGCGCTTCGAGCTGCGCGAGATCGGTGGGCGTGCGTGGGCCGGACGCCGCCTCGTCGTAGCCCGATGCGAGCAGGCGACGGGCCTGGACGACGGCCGGCTCGTCGAGCGAGGCCGACGCCCCCGCGCTCTTCTCGAGCACGCTGGCGATGCCGCTCAGGTAGCGTCCCAGCGCGCTCGAGAACTTCACCTTCTGCAGCTGACCGACGGCCCACCCCGAGTCGACGTAGGCGTACGCCTTCACGCGCGTCGCGGCCCCGCCGTCCACGTCCTCGAGCGTGACCCGGAACCCGCCCGCATCGAGGGGCCCCTTGCGGAAGCGGCGCAGGCCCTCCACGAGCGAGCCCTCGATCCACTGATACGGCGGCTCGATCCACTCGAGGTCCAGGCCGAGCTCCTTGGCCTTCGCGAGGCGCAGGTTGCGGCCGCCCTCCTTGAGCCACTCGTAGCGCGCGGGCGCGAGGCCGGCGGCGCGGTCCCATCGGTTGGTGTCGGAGACGACGGCCCAGACCAGGGAACGCGGGGCCCGGATCACCCGCTCCAGCTCGGCCGCGTACCTCGCCATCGCGCCACGAAGGGTGACACAGCCCGTGCGACCGCGTCACGTCGGACCGGCGCACGCGGCGCACGCGGCGCACCGCGACGGGTGTGACGCTGGCGTCCCGGAGATCGCGCGCCGGAGGCTGGCCGGTGGCTTGCTGATCTACTACGTCCCAGAATCGTCGCGTTTCGCGACGATTGGACGAGGCTGGATAGCGAGCCGCGCGCCGCGCGCTGACCGAGCTGCGGCAGCCTTCGATCGCCACCACGTGCTTCCGAGACAGCGCGCCGCGCTGCGGCGCCGATGTCGTTGGGCGGCGGGCTGCGCCCGCGCTGGGGACGGATGCGAAGGAGATTTCACCATGTTGATGACCATCCTCGTCGTTCTTCTCGTCCTCTCGCTCATCGGCGGTGGCCTCGGCTATTCGCGCGTGGGCTACGCGGGCTGGTCGCCGGCCGGGATCCTCCTCGTGATCCTCGTCGTGCTCCTCGTCACCGGTCGCGTCTGAGGAGCCCGCCGATGCCGACCCAGAACGTGCGCAACACCGAGCAGGATCTCCGCAAGGCGGGGCCCGGCGCCTTCGTGATCAACCTCGAGGAGATCCGCAAGCGCGCGCGCGCGCACCTCGAAGAAGGCGCGAAGACCGAGTCGTACTCGCTCGACGTGAAGAAGGCGTGCTCGCTCCTGAACGAGGCGATCGCGACCGAGCTCGTCTGCACGCTCCGCTACAAGTTCCACGCGATCATGGCGCAGGGGATCCACAGCGAGAGCGTGAAGAAGGAGTTCGAGGCGCACGCGGAGGAGGAGCAGCAGCACATGGAGATGCTCGCCGAGCGCGTGAACCAGCTCGGCGGCAAGCCGGACTTCGACCCGGCCACGCTGCTCGCGCGCTCGGCCTCCGAGTACGTCGAGGGCGACGACCTGATCGACATGATCAAGGAGAACCTGGTCGCCGAGCGCATCGCCATCGACACGTACCGCGCCATGATCGAGTTCTTCGGCGAGAAGGATCCGACGACCCGCCGCATGCTCGAGGAGATCCTCGCGAAGGAAGAAGAGCACGCGAGCGACATGCACGACCTCCTCGTCGCGCACGAGGGCA
>JBGALT010000173.1:0-11599 GCA_044223665.1 Sandaracinaceae bacterium
CGCGCGACGCGCCGCGCGCGAGAAGGCGCGCGAGCGTCGCGCGGCGAAGAAGGCGGCGACGAAGAAGACGCCTGCGAAGAAGAAGGCGGCGAAGGCGGCGGCGGCGAAGAAGACCGGGAGGAAGAGCACCCCGCGCGGCTGATGCCTGGTCGATCCGCGCCGTCTCTGCACCCGGAGCGGATCACGTCGGACCATCTTGCATTCGAGCGTCATCCGAGAGAACGTCCCCATCGTGGGGTACAGAGGGGGAATGCAATCGTTCGCGATCGGCGCGTTCGTCGTGCGCCTGCAGACCCGCGTACCCTTCGAGCGCGAGCCCGCGTTCGTCGGGGTCGCGTGGAGCGCGGGGCTCGCGGTGATGTGGTTCTGATCCGAGACGTCCCGGAATCGTCGCGTGACGCGACGATTGGGGATCTCAGGGCGGCGTACGGTCGCGCTCGACGCTGCGCTCGGCTCAGCAGCGACCGGGACTTCCGGGCGGACACGTCCCGTCGCCGACGAACGTCTCGCAGCTGACCCGGTCCCCATCGCAGTCGCAGTACTGATAATTGCAGATTCCCATGCAGCAAAAGGGTCCGCCGCCAGCCGATGCACACGCTCGGTGATTGCGCTCGCACTGCGGGGTGCCGCACGCCGCGAAGCTGCCGCAGCTCGTGCTGGCGCCCCCATCGGAACCGCCGGCGTCTCGGGGTGTCGACCCGCCGACGCCGATCGCGACATCCGCCGGATCATGGTTGTTGTCCGCGCAGACGCGGACAGAGCCACCGCTTCGCGCGGGAATCGTCTCGCAATCGAGATTGGGATACGTCGACGTCCAAGAAGCACAGTCGGACGATGCGCTACACGGTGGTCGGCAGTACGCCGTCCGTCCGGGCACACCGACGCAGTAGTGTCCCGACTGACAGTCGGACCCGCAGAGACAGGAGTAGAAGGGTGGACTGCCCGCGGGCGCGCCGCACGTCATCGTCGGCGGCGAGCCGGCAGAGCAGCCGAGCAACATCGCGGTAGCGAACCATGCCAAGCGCATTCGGCGATTCTCCTCAGGTCTCCGAGATCGTACACGCGCGGTCGCTCGCGACGAGACCATTCTCAGCCGTCGATCGTACCGTCGCAGTCGTCGTCGATTCCGACGCGACCCGGCGCGTCGTTGGCGAGCGGGCTCGCCATCGCGTCGGCGTCGTCACAGTCGTCGGGATTGGCCACGTAGCCCGTGAGCGCGCATCCGACGACGAACACCGACGCGTCGCCGAATCCGTCGGCGTCGGCGTCCCGGAAGATCGGGATGGGCTCGCACCACGCATCGACGGGGCCCGCGTCGACGGGCGGGGGGCCCGTGTCGTCCGGTGAGCCGGTGTCCGCCGCACCACCATCATCCGATCGCGAGGCATCGGCGCCCGCGTCCCCGGGCGAACTGCCCGCGTCGAGCGGGCCGGCGTCGGGCGCGACTCCACACGCCTCGTCCACGGCTCCGTCGCAGTCGTCGTCCATCCGGTCACACACCTCGACGCCGCCGGGGCGGGCGGCGCTCCGGCGGTCGTCGCAGTCGCTGCCGCCCTCGCACGCGGCGTCGGCCGACCCGTCTCCGTCGTCGTCCTCGAAGTCGTTGAGCCCGATCACGTACCCGGCGGAGCCGTCGCAGTCGTCGTCGATCGCGTTGCAGAGCTCGACCGGCACACCGGGGCTCACCCATCGATCACCGTCGTCGCAGTCGCCCTCGAGGAGCGCGAAGCCGGCGAGCACGCGCGTCGACGCCATCGTCACCCGGCGAGTTCCGTAGCCATCTCCGTCGCGATCTTCGAAGAGAATCGCCGGCGGGGACGCTTCGTCGACGAGGTCGTCGCAGTCGTTGTCGATGCCGTCGACGACGTCGATGGTCCGCCCGCTCCGCAGGCGTGCGACCGGGCCCGGCGTGTCCTCGCAGTCGGTCGCGATGTTGGAGAAGCCGGCGCTTCCGGCACACACCAGCGTCGGCGCCGCCGTGCGGTCGCCATCGCCGTCTCGATCGAGGTCCGGATAGAGCGCGACGGCGACGTTACCCTCGTCGACCGACCCGTCGCAGTCGTCGTCGCGGTGGTTGCACACCTCCGGCACCGCGTGCCGAGTGCCGGCCATCGAGTCGTCGCAGTCGGTGCCGCAGCGATCGCCGTTGCAGCAGCGCGCGTCGATCTCGCCGTCGTCGTCGGCGTCGCGCGCGCCGAACGTCTCGGGGTTGCAGTCCTCGTCGTGCGCGCGCGCGTCGCAGACCTCGGAGTTGCCGGGGTATCGGTCCGGATCGTCGTCGGCGCAGTCGTCCCCGCCGCAGAGGCTGGATGCGACACCGTCGCCGTCCTCGTCCGCGCAGTCGGCAACGCACCTGTCGTCGATCTCGGAGCAGGCGTTGCCGACCGAGCACGGGCGCGTCCCCGCGAGGGCGCAGCCGCGCGCGTCGGCACCGCTCGCATCGCCGGCACAGCGCTCGATGCCGTTGCAGTACAAGCCGTCGTCGCAGTCGGCGTCGGTCTCACAGCGAGCGCCGCGGCCGCCGTCCGACGTCGCCGGCGGCCGGGACGGAGAACAGGCACCGAGCATCATCATGGCGAGGGTGGCGAAGGACGACCGGCGGATCATCGGCTCACCATGAAGTCGACGGGGCGCGCCGTGGCGTTGCCCAAGGAACCGAGCCCGAGCTGGCCCCAGTCGTTCGATCCGAAACACAGCAGATCGCCCTGTCGCACGCAGGTCGTGTCGCCACCCGCGAAGACATCCGTCGCACCGGTGATCCCGGCGACGCGGAACGGAAACGTGTGACTTCGATGCGTGCCGTCCCCGAGCTGCCCGCGGTCGTTGGCTCCCCAGCACAGCACCGCGCCGCTCGACTGAACGACGCACGTGTGCCCTGCGCCCGCTGCGATGTGCGTCGCCGAAGTGACGGCACTGACGATCCGCGGCACTCCACCGGGGAGCCAGCAGCTCACGCGGCCGCTCGTCAGCACGGCACAGATCTCGCCTGGGTAGTCCGCGCTGGCGACGTCGACGGCGGTGGTGATTCCGGGCACGGCGACCGGCGTCGGCCCGATGCCGATCCCCCAGCAATAAACGCTGCCCGCGCTCGTGCGCGCGCACGTGCCGTGGATGCGCGCGAGCACGTCGGCGACACCGGTCAATGGGACCTCGACGGGAGCACTGCTGTCCGTCGTCGTCCCGTCGCCGAGCTGGCCGTAGTCGTTGTGACCCTGGCACGCCATCGTCCCGTCGCCGCGCGCGAAGCAGACGTGCTCCGGTGCATCGAGCGACGCGGCGACGGCGACGGCGCCGCTCGCGAAGGGCGTCGCGTGCAGCCCCCCGCGCATCAGCGTGCCGTCCGTCGCGACCACGTAGCCCGCAGCGCCTCCGATCGTGATCGGGCCGGCGCTGGCCACGGGCGCCAGGGTGGGCGAAGGAAGCACGGCAGTGATCGCTCCTCCGAAGCCGAGCCCCCCGCTCCGGTTGTCCCCCCAGCAGTACAGCGCATCGGCCGCGCCGAGCGCACACTGCGACACGAGCCCGAACGCGATCGTGTGCAGGCCCTTCTGGGTCGAGCTGATCGGCGTGGTGCTGTCGGCCACGAGGCCGTCACCGACCTGTCCGTAGGTGTTGTCGCCCCAGCAGCGGACGTGACCGTCGGCCTGGAGGACGCACGCGCCCGACGCGCGCACACCGATCGCCACGACGGCGGCGCCGGAGAGCCCGACGACGGGGCTCCTAGCGTGCACGTCGACGTCGAAGTTGCCGTTCCCCCAGCTCCCGCTCGCATTGTCGCCGTAGCACTCGACGAGGTTGCCTCCTCGCGCAACGCAGGAAAGAGTGCTGCTGACCGCGACGTCGGCGCCCGAATATGCGCTGGGCCCGCTCGCGATCTCGTACGGGTCGATGCCCCAGCAGTAGATTCCTCCCGTGTCGTTCAGCGCGCAGGTCGTCGCGGCGGCTCCGGAGCTACGGAGTCTCGAGGCGCCGCCTGGCACCGTCACGACGAGGACGGGAACGGGCGAGCCGGTCGGGTACGCCGACGTGAGCTGGGTGAAGCGGCCGTCACCCCAGCACCACACGCCCGTCGGACGCGAGGCACAAGCGTGGGTGGCTCCGACCGCGAGCGCCGTCGCGTCGGTGATCCCACTCGGCTCGACTGGAGAGAGCCTGTCGGTGGTCGAGCCGTCTCCGAGCTGACCGTACGAGTTGCTACCCCAACACGACACGTGGCCACTCGCGTGCAGCACACACACGAACTGTTGACCGTTCGCGTAGTCGCCTCCGACGTGCACCTCGACGGCGTCCACGATCCCGGAGATCGAGACGGGCACCGTGCTTCCGTGCTCGATGTCGACACACGAGACGGTACCGCCATCGACGGCGCATGCGAGGTTGAGCCCGATCGCCATCTGCGAGCCGGTGAGCGTCGAGAAGCGCCGCGCTTGCAGCCCCGCGCACTCCCAGTGCGCCGCATCCACGCGCACGCACGTCTCGTAGGGGCCCACGGCGAGCGCGCTGGCGGTGGTCACGATCCCTTCGTCCACACGCGTGTCGCAGTCGTCGTCGGAGCCGTTGATCCGCTCGCGCGCGAGCGGTGAGCGCGTACCGTCGGCGTCGTCACAGTCTCCTGCCGTGAGCGTCGAGCCGGTCGGGACGACCGTGTCGCAGCGCGGATCGCTGGCGTCGCCATAGAGGTCTCCGTCACCGTCGACGTAGTAGGTGATGCAGGGTGGCCCGCCGTCGGTGCCGCCGTCGGCAGGGCCGGCGTCGGGTGGGCCGGCATCCGGCGATCCGCCGTCGGGGACCGTCGCGTCCGGAGCGCCGGCGTCCATCGTCGGCAGCTCGCACACGCCGCCTTCGTCGCTCGTCCCGTCGCAGTCGTCGTCACGCGCGTTGCACGCCTCGATCGCCCCCGGGCGCGCCCCGGGGTCGTAGTCGTCGCAGTCGCTCGGCACGGCGGGCAACACGCAGGCGGCGTCGACGACACCGTCGCCGTCGTCGTCTTCGGTGTTGCTCGGCCCCAGCGGGTAGTCGGCGACGCCATTGCAGTCGTCGTCCGCGCCATTGCAGAGCTCGTCGGCAGCGGGGCTCACGTTCGCGTCGTGATCGTCGCAGTCCAGCGCGAGGAGCGAAGCACCCACCACGGGCACGACGCTCGCGGTCACGTCGCCGCTCGGGTCACCGAAGCCGTCGCCGTCGAGGTCCGCGTACCACGAGGCCGGGCCCGCGACGTCGTCGACGACGCCGTTGCAGTCGTTGTCGATGCCATCGATCACCTCGGGCGTGCGTCCGCTCTGCGCCCGACCACCAGCCGCTGGATCGTCGTTGCAATCGAGACCGGTGGCGACATAGCTGACTCGCCCCGCACAGATCGACGTGGCGCCCGTGCGGTCGCCGTCTCCGTCGCGGTCGCGATCGGGATAGCCCGTGACTGCGACGCCGCCCTCGTCGCTCGATCCGTCGCAGTCGTCGTCGAAACCGTTGCACACCTCGGGCACGCGCGGGTTGGTGCCGCGCTGCGTGTCGTCGCAGTCGCGGCCGCAGACGGTGCCGCTGGACGTCGCATTGCAGCACTGCGCGTCGGAGTAGCCGTCGCGATCGAAGTCCTTGCTACCCACGGTGTCGCCGTCACAGTCCTCGTCGTGCTGCGCGAAATCGCAGACCTCGAAGTTGCCGGGGTAGCGAGTCGGATCGGTGTCGTCGCAGTCGTCGCCGCCGCAGGTGATGGCCGTGTGGTCGTCACCGTCTGCGTCGCCGCACGGGGTCACGCAGCGATCGGTCGTCTCGGAACAGATCGTCCCCGCGCCGGCGCAAGGAGGCACGCCCGCCGCGCAGCCTCTGGCCCCGCCATCGCCCGCCGTGACGCAACGCTCGCTGCCGTTGCAGTACCGGCCATCGTCGCACTCGACGTCGCGGGTGCAGACACGGGAACCGGCATCGGTCGGAAGGCTCGTCGCGGGCGGCGCATCGCTGCACCCGCCGCCCGCTGTGGCGAGCATCGTCAGCACCACGACGACGAGGCACGATCGACTTCGTCTCCCAAGCGGCATGTCGGGCAACGTCTCATCGCCCTTCGAGAGCGTCAATGCCGCGAGCGGGGGTCGTGGCACCGAGAATCGTCCCGCCGCCCACCCGCTCCGTGCGTCACGCTCTCGGTCGCGCTCACGCCGACGTCGCCACACCGACCGCAGGTGGCTCCGCGCCGTCGAGCTCCACCCGATCACCGCTCGCGATGGTGGCGATTCGCGACAGGAGGACGTTCCCGTCTTCCTCGGCGGCCGCGCCCGCGCCGCGCGCGAGAAGCCGCGAGAGGGCAGCGCGCAAAAGAGGGCGGCGGCCACGACGACGTCCGCCCCGAAGAAGGCTGCGGCGAAGAAGGACCGCTGCGAAGACGTGGACGCGTCAGGCCAGGAGGCCGGCGACGCACGCCGTCATGTACGTCGAGAGCAGGCCGCCGAGCATCGCGCGCATGCCGAGCCGGGCGAGGTCCTTGCGCCGCTCGGGCGCCATCGCGCCGATGCCGCCGAGCTGGATGGCGATCGAGCTGAAGTTCGCGAACCCGCAGAGCGCGTAGCTGCAGATCACGGCGGCGCGCTGGCTCATGGGGTGATCGCTCGCGAGGTTGTCGGCGAGCGAGATGTACCCGACGAACTCGTTCAGCACGAGGCGCTGGCCGAGGATCTCCGAGACCGTGCCGCAGTCCTCGATCGGCACGCCCATCACGAAGGGGAAGGGCCAGCCGAGCACGCCGAGGATGCGCTCCATCGTGAAGGGCTCCCACGCGGCGTAGTGCGCGCCGAGCGTGGCGTTCGCCTCGTGGATGCAGGTGACGAGCGTCGTCCCGTCGAGGTCGCTCGCCGCGCAGGCCTCGCTCGGCGCGTGCCCTCCCGCGCGGAGGGCTGCGAGGGCGTCGGCCCACACGGCGCGGTCGTGCCAGAGCGAGGGCAGCCCGATCACCGCGTTGACGAGCGCGACGAGCGCGATGAAGGCGAGGAGCATCGCGCCCACGTTGAGCGCCAGCATGAGCCCCTCGCTGGCGCCGGCCGCGGCCGCGTCGACCACGTTCGCGTGCGGGCGCTCGTCGGTCATCTCGAGCGTGCCGCTCGTCTTCGGCGTCTGCTTCTCCGGCAGGATCACCTTCGCGAGCACGAGCGAGGCCGGCGCGCTCATCACGCTCGACGCCATGAGGTGCCCGGCGATGTCGGGGAAGTGCCCGCTGAGCAGGGCCACGTACGCCGCGAGCACGCCGCCCGCCGTGTTCGCGAAGCCGCCGACCATGATGGCCATCAGCTCGCTCTCGGTCATCGTGCCGACGAAGGGCTTCACGACGAGCGGCGCTTCCGTCTGTCCGACGAAGATGTTCGCGGCGGCGGCGAGCGTCTCGGCGCCGGACGTCTTCATCGTGCGCTGCATGAGCCACGCGAAGGCCTTCACCACGCGCTGCATCACGCCCACGTGATAGAGCACGCTCATCAGCGCCGAGAAGAAGATGATCGTCGGCAGCACCTGGAGCGCGAACGACGCGCGGAAGTCGAGGTAGTCGCCGAAGAGGAAGCGGCTCCCTTCGCGCGTGAACTCGATCAGGCGCTCGATGCCGTCGTTCATCACCGAGAAGAACGCGAGGCCCAGGCTCGAGCGCAGCACGATCACGCCGAACGCGAGCTGCAGGCCCACGCCCCAGAGCACGATGCGCCGCGGAAACGCCTTGCGGTCGTAGCTCATCGCCCACGCGAGGCCGATCATCACCACGAGCCCGAGCGCGCTCATGCCCCGCTGCCAGAGCGGAACGTCCTCGGGCGTCAGCGCGTCGAGACCATGCATCGGAGCGCGAGGTTACTCCGAAGCGGGTCTCACGCGACGCGGGCGCACGTCAGGACGCTCGACGCGCTGGAGATCCCCGATGTCGCGATGAGCGCGCGCGCGAGCCGGCGCCGGCGGCGACCGAAGACGTGATGGACTGCGGGCGGCGCGAAACGACTCGCTCGGGCATTCCACGAACCCCGCCCTGTCGTACTTGGCATCTCGCCTAGCGCGCGAGAACATCGCGGCCGTGCTGGGGACGCCGACCGGGTTCTGGGGAAAGCTGCGACGGGCGTCCGGCAGCGACATCGTCGAGCAATGGCACTCACTCGAGGACCACTGCCTGGACGTCGCAGCCGTCTGTGAAGCGCTGCTTACGGGGACAATTCTCGGCCGGCGGCTCGCGCGCCTCGCCGGGACCGAGGCGCTCGACGTGGTGACGATCGCACGACTCGTGGTCATCGCCCTGCTGCACGACCTCGGCAAGTTCCATCGCGGCTTCCAGAACAAGGCTTTCCCCGACCGGAAGCCACAGAACGGACACGTCGCGGAGGCGCTGCAACTGCTTCAGCCCGGCGGCCCGAAGGCGCAACGCTCTCTCGTGTCTCTCGGCTTGGAGCGCTGGGGTGTCGACGCTGCTCAGCACCTGTTGCTGGCGAGCATCAGCCACCACGGTCGGCCCGTGTCGAGCGACCGCGCTGCCGGGGCGCTGGCGCTGTGGGCCGTCGGAGACGGTCTCGACCCGAGCGCCGGCATTGCGAGTCTGTGCACGCTCGCGAGAAGCTTCGCTCCCGCGGCGTTCGACTCGGGGCCGGCTCTCCCTTCATCGCCGGCATTTCAGCACGCGTTCGCCGGGCTGGTGATGCTCGCCGATTGGTTGGGCTCGGACACGAGCGTCTTCCCGTTCACTGCCGAATCAGACACCGAGCCGCGCGCGGTGTTCGCGCGTCGTGCCGCACACGATGTGCTCGCGCGAATGGGACTGTCGAGCACGCGAGCACGCGCCACGCTCGGCGGTGAGCGTCCGTCGTTCGCGCGGGTCACCGAGGACTTCGCACCCAACGCTGCCCAGCGGGAGGTCGCCCACCTGCCGCCGGACGTTCCGCACGGTTCGTTGTCGCTACTCGAGAGCGAGACGGGTTCCGGAAAGACGGAGGCCGCGCTCGCTCGGTTCTTGGTCCTGTTCCAGGCGGGGCTCGTCGATGGGCTCTACTTCGCGCTCCCCACGCGCACGGCCGCCACGCAGCTTCACCAGCGCGTGCGTGCGGTCGTTCAGCACGCGTTCGGCGAGGCCGCGCCCCCCGTGGTGCTGGCGGTACCCGGATACCTGAGCGTCGACGAGATGACCGGCACGGCACTGCCGAACTTCGAGGTGCTGTGGAACGACGGCAAGCAGCGCCTGGTCGATCGAGCACGCACGTGGGCAGCGGAGAGCCCGAAACGTTTCCTCGCTGGCGCGATCGTGGTCGGAACGATCGACCAGGTGCTGCTCTCGGCCCTGGCGGTGGAGCACGCGCATCTGCGCGCCACGGCGCTCATGCGACACCTCTTGGTCGTGGACGAGGTCCACGCCTCCGACGCGTACATGACTCGCCTGCTCGAGGTGGTGCTCGACGGTCATCTGTCCGCGGGAGGACACGCGCTCCTGCTGTCGGCCACGCTAGGCACGGCGGCCGAGGCGCGTCTGTTCGGTGTGGTCGACCGAATCGGTGAGCGCGCGGTCTCTCCCGCGCGTCCGATCCCTCCGCTCGAGGCCGCGCTCCGCCGGCCGTATCCGTTGGTCAGCCACGTGAGCCTCGCCGCCGCACCGGCGGCTGTGCGTGCGCGCGAGCCGGAGCGGCGCGCCGTCACCGCGCCCGGGCGCGAGAAACGCGTGCACCTGGAGCTCTGCGCGCCTCTGGGTCCGCAGTCGATAGCCGAGCGGGCGCTGGCGGAGGCGCGACGGGGCGCGCGCGTCATCGTCCTCTGCAACCTCGTTCGCGACTGCGTGGACGCGCAGCGCGCGCTCGAGGCGGCAGCGCGCTCCGAGGACGGACCGCTGCTCTTCCGGATCGGGTGCTCGCGCCTCACCACTCGCGATACACGCGTGCCGATCGCACGGCGATCGACGAGGCCCTGGCGGCGCGGTTCGGAAAGACCGCATCCCAGCACGACGGGGCGATCATCGTGGCAACGCAGACGATCCAGCAGAGCCTCGACATCGACGCCTACATCCACATCACGGATCTCGCGCCGATGGACGTGTTGCTCCAGCGGATCGGGCGCGTACACCGGCACGAACGGCCGCGTAAGCCAGGTAGCGAGATCGCGCGGGCCGTGATCATGGCCGAGCCGGATCTCGCGGCGTGCCTACGCTCCGACGGAAAGGCGCGCGGCAGCACGGGCATCGGGCTCGTGTATCCCGACGTGGCGATCCTCGAGGCCACCCGCGTCGCGCTCGAAGCCCAGCTCGTGCTCACGATCCCCGCGGACAACCGACGACTGGTCGAGCTCACGACGCACCCCGAGGCGCTCGATCGCCTGGTGGCAGAGCGTGGTGGACTCTGGCCACAGCACCGCACGTCGATGCGAGGGATCGAGGCAGCGCATCGACGCGTCGGTGGCGATCAGACCTATGACCGGCGCACCCCCTTCGGCGATCAACCGTTCCCGGATGACTCGGTGCTCGGCACGCGACTCGGTGAGCGTGACCGAACCGTGCAGCTGCTCGGTGCACCCACCGGGCCGTTCGAGCACCGCGTGAGCGCCCTGCGCATCCCGCACTGGATGGCGCCGAGCGGCGAGATGCCGGAAGCAGTCGAGGCGCAGGCCCACGGCGAAGGCGCGCTCTCCTTCGCCCTCGGCGACCGAAGCTACGTGTACGACCGCCTCGGGCTGCGACTCGACGACGGCGAGCCCGTGGAGGCAGACGAGTGACGCTCCGCCCCTCGGCCTGTGCGCCTGAGCAGTCTCGTTCGCTCACGGCCCTGCTTCGGAGGTCGTCAGTCCGTTCCTCTCGCCACGTCTTTCCCGTCGCGACCCGCCGGGCCTGCTGCCCAGGAGAATGCCGATGAGTGAAGAACTCGGTCCCCGCTTCGACTTTCTCGATGAGCCGTTCCTCTCGGTGTCGTCCGGCGCGGGGCTGGAACGCGTGCCCCTACCGGGCTTGCTTTGCCGGCTGGCCCGAGGCGAGCCGATCGAGCCGAGCGCGGTGCAGGCGCACCAGCAGCACGCGGTGCACGCCTTCTTCGTGCAGCTGGCGGCGATCGCGCTGGCCCGCGCCGGTCGAGATCTGGCAGGCCACGACGAGAACACGTGGCGCGAGATGCTCCTCGCGCTCACCGATGGTGCGCACGAGCCCTACTGCCTCGTCGTACCGGACCTCGCGCGCCCCGCGTTCTTCCAGCCGCCCGTGCCGGAGCAGTCGATCGCCGGGTGGGGCAGCGCCGCTGCGGCCGACGAAATCGATGTCTTGGTCACGGCCAAGAACCACGATGTGAAGGCCTCGCGCATGGCGCGCGCGTCGCCTGAGCACTGGCTCTTCGCCCTCACGTCTCTGCAGACCATGCAGGGCTTCTCGGGACGCGACAACTACGGCGTCGCTCGAATGAATGGCGGCTTCGGCAGTCGCCCAGCCCTATCGAGCGCCCGCTCCATTTCGTTCGCCGACCGATTTGCCCGCGACGTGCGCGTCCTGCTGGACGCGCGAGAGACTCTGGCGGCTGACTATGGCTACGCGGCGTCGAGAGGGCTGGCGCTCGTGTGGCTGGAGCCGTGGGACGGCAAGACGAGTCTCGCGCTGAGCACCCTCGATCCGTGCTTCATCGAAGTGTGC
>JBGALT010000173.1:11650-16234 GCA_044223665.1 Sandaracinaceae bacterium
GATCCATGCCCGAACGAGCTCGACGAAGGTTCCGCGGATCGACGCGAAGGAACGCAAGGGCGACCTCGGCGATCCGTGGACACCGGTCAAGCGCGACGACGAGCACGCCGCGCTGACGCTCGGTTCCGCCGGCTTCGACTACGCGAAGCTGGCAGACCTGCTCTTCGGAGGCGGGTTCAAGCCATCCGCTGCGCTCAAGGTACGTCCGGAGGACGGCGAGGAGCCTGTCGCGATCGCTCGCGCGATGGTGCGTGGGCAGGGCAAGACCGAGGGACTGCACGAGCGGGTCGTCCCCATCCCGAAGAACGCCCACGCCTTCTTTCTCTCCGATGACGGACTCTCTCGGATCGGAGCGCGGGCGAAGCAGCGCATCGAGGTGGCCGGAAACTTCCGGAACAAGCTCCTCAAGATGGCGCTGCTGTCTCTACTACAGGGTGGGGCGGAGAAACTGAAGCTCGACGACAAGCGAGCCGAGCCCTTCATCGAGGAGGCCGAGCAGCGTATCGACGCTGTGTTCTTCCCGTCGCTCTTCGCCGACGTGTCCCTCGACAACGAGGCGGCCGCCACGCGCTGGGAGCGGACCCTATACGAGATCGGCGAGGCAGTGCTCGCGAACGCCATCCGCGGAGCTCCCATCCCCGTCGCGAGGCGACCGCGAGCCATCGCCGCTGCCGAGGGCCGCTACCACGGCATCGCGCGGACCGTGCTCAGCAACGCCTTCTCGACGTCCAGCACAGTCCCATCGGCCAGTGAGGAGCAAGAGACGCCATGACCGACACGACAGATCCGATCGAGACACCGCGCGCCCCGCGCCCACGGGCGACGGCCGCACTCTCGCTCGCGGCTGCGCTCCAACATGCGTCGTCGGGTGACCAGTCCGCGCTCCGGCGCGGTGGAGCCGGTGCACACGCGGCGTTCTACAAGCTCGCGGCGGGGTCGTTGGCCGACGTGCTGCCGCGCGACGAAGGCGCGCGCGTCATCGCCGAGCGCGACTGGGCGCTGGTCGCGCAGATCTTCGCTCAGTTGGGCCCGGCGCTCCTCGTACCGAGCGCGTCGCTCGGACGCGCGCTCTCCGCCGCGCGAGTCGCCGAGATGCGGGTGCTCCGCCTGCTGCGCGCGGAGGGTGACGACCTCGCGCCGCTGCTCCGGCACGCGGCCCATCAGCTCGGGTCACGCGCCCAACCCGTGTGCCCGACGCAGGTCGCAGACCTCGTGCTCTCCACCGACTCCGACGGCAGCGAGCGCATCCGCCGCCGTATCGCCCGAGACTATTTCGCCGCAGAGCGCGCGGCCGGCTGATTGCCCCAGAGAGGACTTCCATGACCAGCTCCCGATTCATCCAACTCCACACGCTCACCTCGTACCCGTCCGCGCTCCTGAACCGCGACGACGTGGGCTTCGCGAAGCGCATTCCGTTCGGTGGTGCGACTCGAACGCGTATCTCGTCGCAGTGCCTGAAGCGCCACTGGCGCACGTTTGCCGGCGATGGTGCGCTGTCCGAGATCCAGATCGATGGCGCAGGCGCCCCCATGTCGGTGCGCTCGCGCGCGAGCTTCGAGCGCTACGTGCGCGCGCCGCTCGCGGAGAGCGGCGTTGCCGGGGACCTGGCCGATGCGGTGACCGAGGCCTTGATGGTGGCCGTGTTGGGCGAGAGCGCGAAGGCGAAGAAGGAAAAGGAGAAGTCGGCCGACGGCAAGAAGGCGAGCAAGAAGGCCAAGGCCGAGCCGGCCGCGGAGGCCGCCGAGCGCGCGCCCATCGGCACGAATCAGGTGACCGTGCTCGGTCGGCCCGAGCTCGACTTCTTGCTCGGCGAAGCGAAGGCCATCGCGGCGAGCGCGGGGAACGTCGATGGCGTGGAGGCTGCCGTGAAGAGGCACTTCACGAAGGAGCGCCAGGCCAACCTCGGGGAACTGCGTCGCGGCGCCGGTCTCGACGCGGCGCTCTTCGGTCGGATGGTGACGAGCGACATCCTCGCCCGCTGCGACGCTGCCATTCACGTCGCGCACGCCTTCACCGTGCACGGCGAGGAGGCGGAGAGCGACTACTTCTCGGCGGTCGATGATCTTCTCTCGGCCGACGATGGGCTCGGGAGTGGTCACATCGGCAGCGCGGAGCTGACGAGCGGGCTGTACTACGAGTACGTCGCCGTGGACGTCCCGCTGCTCGTCTCCAACCTCGAGGGCGGAGAGCAGCGGAACTGGACACAGCAGGACCGAACGCTCGCGGCCGAGGTGGTGCGTCGGCTCGCCAAGCTCGTCGCGACGGTGTCGCCCGGTGCGAAGAAGGGATCGACGGCGCCGTACTCGTACGCGCACCTCGTGCTCGCCGAGGTGGGCAGTGCGCAGCCCCGCACGCTGGCAAACGCCTTCGTGTCACCCGTGCGCGCGGGCGGGAACCTCGTGCATCAGACGTACGACGCGCTCGCTGCGCACGTTCGCGACCTGGATGCGATGTACGGCAAGTCCACGGACCGCCGCCTCGCGGCCCTGGGCGCGGCGGAGTCGCTCGGATCTCTCGGAGCCGAGCGCGGGACGCTCGATGATCTGGCGGCGTGGCTTGCAGATCGGGTGCGCGGATGAGCATCGAGGCGCTCGTCCTACGCTTCGACGCACCGCTGATGTCGTTCGGCGGTCCGCTGGTCGATGCGCGTGGCGTAACCGATCGTTTCCCCGGGAGGAGTCTCCTCACCGGGCTGTTCGCGAATGCGCTCGGCTGGGACCACCGCGAGGGCGAGCGGATGGCCCAGCTGCAGTCCCGCATCGTGCTCGCATCGCGCATCGACCGAGAGGGGAGTCCGTTCGTGGACTTCCACACGGTCGATCTCGGGCAGCCTTTCATGGCGCGCGGCTGGACCACCCGCGGAGCGGCAGAGGGCCGCGAAGGCGGAACCGCGAGCGAAGGGACGCACATCCGGCACCGCCACTACATCGCCGATGCGGTCTACACGTTGGCCGTCGCGTTGACCGGGACGAGCGAGCCCACCCTCGCCGAGATCGGGCGCGCGCTCGAACAGCCTGCACGCCCGCTCTTCCTCGGGCGGAAGGCATGCCTACCATCTCGGCCGCTGCTGATCGCACAGCGCACCGGAGATTCGCTGCGCGCGATCCTCGAGGCCGAGCCCCGCGCGACCCCGCGCGATCCGCGAGAGGCGACCGGACCGCTCGCCGCGCGCTTTCCCGAGCACGACGCGAGTGACGACGTGTCCCGCCGCGTCGCTGTCGCCGACGATCGCGACTGGCTCAATCAAGTGCACACCGGTCGCCGGTTCGTCCGCGAGGGCACGGTGACTCCCCCAGGGGCACAGACGCGAGGGATCCGATGACCGAGCTTCACATGATCCGGCTTCGGCTCCAGCTCCCCCGCCTGATGGAGCTGGCGCGGCAGCAGCGCATGCCTCTCTACGATCTCGACACGGGCTATCTCGCGCACATCGGGCTGTCGGCGCTGTTCGGGGCAGCGGCACCCAAGCCGTTCGCAATCCAGTCCGACCTTCGGCCGCCATTGCTCGGTGATCCCGACGTGCCACCGCGCGAGCTCGTGGTGCTCGGGTATGCGCCAGTTGCCCACGCCGCGTTGCGCTCGCAGATCGGAGCCGAGGCGCGCGCGCTGTTGGCCGACGGTTCACTCGACTCGCACGCGCTCCCAGCCGAGCTGCCTCGTGGCGCGCGGTTCCGCTTCACCGTGCGCGGCTGCCCCACGGTGCGCTCGAAGCGGCAAGGCGATGAGCCTCGCCCTCGTGATCGAAAGGGGCGACCGCGGAGCCTCGAGATCGACGCATGGCTGGCCAAGTGCCTGGCGGTGGGCACCAAGGCCGCCTCGCCCGATGCGGCGACGGTGGATCGCGCGGTGGTCTACGCAGACTGGCTGCGTCGTGCGGTCGGCAGCGCGGCGACTCTCGACCAGATCGATCTCGTCGCATTCAGTCGCGTGCCCGTGGTGCGCCGGACGCAGCGCGGCCCCGAAGGCACGGAGCGGAAGTCACGGGTGTCCGACCGACCGGCCGCGGTGTTCGAGGGCACGCTCACCGTGAGCGACGCCGCCCGCTTTCGCGAGCTGCTCGCGCGAGGGGTCGGGCGGCATCGTTCGTTCGGCTTCGGAATGTTGCTGCTGCGTCCGGCGCGCTGATGACGGCGCTGAAGGGGCGGCTTGGTCTCGACTCGGCGCGCATCCCGCAGACCGACCGGCATGGGGTGCTCTGGCTCGGTCGCGGGAACCTGGTCACCGACTCCGGCACGCTCCGCTTCCTGACCGCTGGCACGTCCGAGATGGCGGCGGGGGCCTACGCGATCCCGTTCCAGATGGTCTCGTGCATCGTGCTCCAGCCGGGCACGACGGTCAGCCACGACGTCCTGCGCCTCTGCGCCTCGCACGGCACGGGAATCGTCGCGGCCGGAGAGGACGGCGTTCGGTTCTACGCGAGCATGCCCGGCGGCCCGGATGCCTCGGCGCGCGCACGCCGTCAGGCGCGACTGTGGGGCAACGACGACAGTCGCGGCCGCATCGCGCGGCGCATGTACGCCATGCGTCTTGGGGAGATCTTCCCTGACGCCGACATCGCCGTGCTTCGCGGGCTCGAGGGCGCGC
>JBGALT010000174.1:0-16157 GCA_044223665.1 Sandaracinaceae bacterium
CCGCCCCGCCCCCCCCCCCCCGCCCCCCCCCCCCCGCCCCGCTGCGCCTCCGATCGGATGGACTTGTTTCCGAGCGGGACCTAAGACACGCGCGGATGAACTGGGCGCTCTCGATCGGCCTCCGCTACATGCGGAGCAAGAAGACGAAGGCCATCTCCGTCATCTCGTTCATCGCCGTCTCCGGCGTCGCGCTCGGCGTCGCGGCGCTCCTGGCGGTCATGTCGATCACGTCGGGTTTCCAGGAGGAGTTCCGCGACAAGGTGCTCGGCGTCAACGCGCACGTCCTCGTGATGCGCTACGGCGACTTCGAGGAGTACCGCGACGTCATCGCGCGGGCCGAGGAGATGCCCGAGGTCGCCGGCGCCGGGCCCTTCCTCATCAAGGAGATGATGCTGGCCAACGGCGACCGCATCGGCGGCGTGCTGGTCAAGGGCGTCGATCCGGACCTGATGCCCCGGGTGCTCGATCTGCCCGATCAGATGATCGAGGGCTCGCTCGACGGCATCCGCCTGCCGGGGTCGCGGCCGCCGCGCCGTCCCGAGGACGTCACCTCGCGCCACGAGGACGGTACCGAGGATCTCGACGCGTACCTCGAGGGCATCACGGCGCGCATCGAGGGCCGCGCGCCCGAGGCCCCCGCGCCGCCGCCGGCCGACGAGCCGCCATCGGACGAGGGACCGGCGCCCGGCGTGATCGTTCCCTTGCCCGTGGTGCTCGTCCCGTCCCCCGAGGACGCCGAGGCCGCGCTCGCCGCCCTCGGCACGGAGGAGGCGAGCGCGGGAGAAGAGGCCGGCATCGATCGCACCGACCTCACGGGCACCACGCCCACCGAGGAGCTCCCCGGCCTCGTCGTCGGTGTCACGCTCGCCGAGAACCTCGCGATTCACGTGGGTGACCGCGTGCGCGTCATCTCGCCGATGGCGGGCCTCTCGAGCTCGCTCTTCCACCACGGCGAGTCCACCCCGGTGAGCCGCGAGTTCCGGGTCATCGGGATCTTCTCGGCCGGGTTCGAGGAGTACGACACCCACCTCGTGTACGCCGACCTCTACGAGGTCGAGAGCTTCTTCCAGAGCGGCGACAGCGTCGACGGCGTCGAGATCCGACTGCACGACCCGACCGACGCCGCACTCATCTCGCGACGCCTCGAGCGCGTCCTGGGCGGCGGCCCCTACCACACGATGGACTGGGAGGAGCTCAACCACAATCTCTTCACCGCGCTCGAGATCCAGAAGGTGATGCTCAGCCTGGTGATCGCGACGATCATCTTCGTGGCGGCCTTCAACGTGATCGCGACGCTGATCATGATCGTGCTGGAGAAGAAGCGCGAGATCGCGATCCTGAAGGCGATGGGCGCCCGCGACTCGCACGTGCTCGGGCTCTTCGTCGTCCAGGGGCTCACGATCGGCGTCATCGGCACCGCGATCGGCCTTGTCCTCGGGGGCGGTGTCTGCGTGGCGCTCGAGCGCTACCGGTTGCCCCTCGACCCCCACGTCTACTTGATCGATCACCTGCCCGTGCAGACCGACGCCAGCGTGTTCGCGTGGACCGTCGTGATCGCGCTCGGCATCTGCCTGTGCGCCACGCTGATCCCGAGCTGGTGGGCCGCGCGCCTCTTGCCCGCGGACGGCGTGCGTCACGAGTAGTTTCCGTTCGGGAGCGCCGGCGGCGCCCGGCGCTTCAGGCGCGCCGGCGCGGCCGGCCGCGGCGGGCCGCGCTCTCGATGCCGTGCTTCTGGATCCACCGCTGCAGGGTCGTACGGTGCAGGCCGAGCGCGCCGGCCGCGTGCACGCGATTGCCGCCGTGCTCGGCCAGCACCGCCTCGAGCTCGGCCCGCGTCGGCTCCTTCGTTCGCGCCGCACGCGGAGCGCCGCTGAGGCCGAGGTCCCAGGCGTGCAGTGCGTCGCCGTCGGCGACGATCGACGCGCGCCGGAGCGCCTGCTCGAGCTCGCGGACGTTGCCGGGGAGCGGATGGGTGGCCAGCGCGCGCATTCCGTCGTGGGCGAGTGGGCGCTTCTCTCCGAGGCGCCCGAGGATCGAGGCGACGAGCGCCGGGAGATCCTCGCGCCGCTCGCGCAGCGGCGGGAGCGCGATGCGCACACCGGCGATCCGGAAGAAGAGGTCCTCGCGAAACGTGCCGCGTGCCACCTCGGCCCCGAGGTCACGGTTCGTCGCCGCGACGATGCGCACGTCCACCTTCGTTCCCCGCGTCGCGCCCACGGCGCGCACCTCGCCGTCGGCGAGCACGCGCAGCAGGCGCGCCTGCATCGCCAGCGGCATCTCGCCGATCTCGTCGAGGAAGAGCGTCCCGCCGTCGGCAGCGCGGAACAGGCCGGGCTGGTCGCGCAGCGCGCCGGTGAACGCGCCACGAACGTGCCCGAAGAGCTCGCTCTCGAGGAGCGTCTCGGGGAGCGCGCCACAGTTGAGGGACAGCATCGGGCGGGCCCGGCGCGGGCTCTCGGCGTGCACGAGCTTCGCGAAGAGCTCCTTGCCGGTCCCCGACTCGCCCTCGACGAGGACGGAGAGGCTGCTCGGCGCGACGCGGCGGGCCAGCGCGACGGCGGCGCCGAGCGCCCGGCTGCGACCGACGATCCCGGTGGCGCTCGCGTCGTCCTCCCGTGCGGCCAGGGTGGCCGAGAGGCGCTCGATCTCGAGGGCCCGGGCATCGACGTCGGCGCGCAGCGCGGCCTCGCTCAGCACGAGCTGCCTCTCGCGGGCCTCGGCCGCGGCGAAGAGGCGCGCGTTCTCGAGGCAGAGCCCGATGACGTCGGCCAGCGCCTCGACGACCTCCAGATCCGCCTCGGAGAAGCGCGCCCGCTCGAAGCGATGATCGAGATAGAGCGCGTGGAGGACCTCGCTTCCGCGCCCGCGGATCGGCACGCAGACGATCGAGCGCACGCCGAGGTCGAGGATGCTGCGAGCGCCGGCCAGCTCCGGATCGTCGGACGCGCTGGCGGTCACGAGCGGCTCGCCGGTCGCGAGGACGCGCTCGGCGACCGATCGGCTGAAGCGGAAGCGGCTGTTCTTGATCGTCTCGCGGTCGAGGTTCCGGGCGACGGTGACGACGGGCCGGCCCGGCCGCCGCGCGAGCAGAAACGCGCGCTCGGCGCGGGTCAGCGCGATGGCCTCGTCGACGGCGGCCTCGAGCACGAGCGCCTCGTCGCTGCTGCGCAGCGTCCGGCGCAGGAGCGACGCCATGGCGCGCGCGACCCCCTCGAGCCGCGGCGACGCCAGAGCGGCGGCCGGGCGCTCCGGGAGCGCGTGACGCGCGAGGAATCGCTCGCGGAGACCGGCCGGGACCCGGACCGCCAACGTGCCGCGGAGCTCGCGCGCGCGGAGCTCGATGGACGCGTCGGCCCCGGTGCCGACACGCGCGTGGGCCCGCGCCAGCGCACGGAGGACTCGAAGCGTCGTCTCGCGGTCCCGCGCCAGCTCCGGCTCCTCGAGCGCGGCCGCGAGCACGCGGAGCGACGCTGCGGGCTCCCCGCGCACGTCCGCCGCGCGCGCCTCGAGGAGCACGACGCGTCCGCGGAGCCCGGCCTCGACCGCCGTCACGCGGTGCGCGCCGAGGAAGGCCGCCGCAGGGCGCGCATCGCCGGCGTCGAGCGCGAGCTCCGCCTCGAGGAGCGTGGCCTCGAGCCCCTGGCGGGCGACCCCGAGCGCCTCGAACGCGCGACGTGCTTCGTCGGCCAGGGCGCGCGCCCGCGCGAGCTCGCCTCGGCCTCGCGCGACCTCGGCGTGGATCATCCGCGCCTGCGCGTGCGCCACGGCCGCCGACGCCGCGGCGGCGATCTCTTCGGCCCGGGCCAAGAGGGGCTCGGCCTCGGCGTGCGCGCCCACGAGCTCGAGCAGCGCGCCGAGGTTCGTGAGCGCCGCCGCCTCCGACGGTCGTCGGCCGAGCTCGCGGGCGAGCGCGACGGCCCGCTCGTAGTGGGCGATCGCCGCCTCGACCTCGAAGAGCGCGTGCTCCGCGACGGCGACGTTCATCAGGTACGGCGAGAGCGCCGTGCGATCACCGGCGCGCTCCGCCTCCGCGAGCGCGGCCGCGTAGTCCGCGCGCGCGTCGGCCCAGCGCCCCGCCATCGCATGCACCCCCGCGACCCGGGAGAGCGCCTGGGCCGAGGACCGCGGCTCTCCGAGGTCACGCGCGCGGGCTCGCGCACGCTCGGCCCGCGCGAGCGCGCCGGCCGCGTCGCCGCTCCGGAGCGCCGCATCGCTCGCGATGCAGAGCAGGCGCACGACGGTCCCGCCCGGGAGCGCTTCGTCGGCGGCGCCCCGCTCGGCGAGCGCCCGCGCTTCGGCGAGGCGCCCCCGCGTGAAGTGCGCGAACGCGACCATCGCGCAGAGCTCGCCACGGTTGCGGTCGCTCCCGGCCTCGCGCGTCCCGAGCGCGGCGAGCGCGTCGCTGCGCCCGCACCGCTCGAGCGTGCGCGCGTACGCGAGCAGGTCCTCCCCCGCGAGCGGCGCTTCCGCGTCGAGCACGCCCCACAGATCGGCGGCGCGCGCGAGCTCGCCCGCGCCCTCCAGCGCCCGCGCGAGGACGCGCCGCGCTCCGGCAGGCCCGCGGGCCTCGAGCTCGGGAGAGCCGCGCAGGAGCAGCTCGACCGCCGCGCGCGGAGTGCCCGCGGCGAGCAGCGTCTCGGCGCTCGCGGTCGCCTCGCGCGCACCGAGCTCGAGCGCGAGCGCGTCTCGGAGCGCGAGACGCTCGTCCGCGCCGAGCCGCTCGAGCACGCGCGCGATGCGCCCTGCCCTGCCCTCGCACTCCGCGCGCAGGCTCGCGCGCTCGACCGCCGAGAGCGTGCGCCCGTGCTCGGCGGCGAGGCGAGCGATGCCCGCGTCGTCGAGCGCGGGAGCCACGTGCAGGGCTCCGGGCGCATCCCCCAGCACGATCCAGGCGGCGCCGTCACCGGCGCGAGCGAGCGCGACGTCGCTCCCCACCGTGCCGTCGACGACGAACAGGACGCTTCGGCCGTACGCGCGGGCGAGCTCCACCGCGCGCTCCACGTCGGCGGCGAGGAGGAGCGCCGCCGGGCGCGTGCCGGCGCGCGTGAGCAGGCGCGCGAGCGTGGTGGCGCCGCTGCCGGGCGGCGCGTGCACGCGCAGGACGCGTCCCGGAGCGGCGGCTCGCGCCGTGGCCTGCACCCACGCATCGAGCGGCCCGAGAGCGATGCCGCGCCGGTCGATCGCGCGGGGACGCGCCCCGAGCACGGCGAGCGCGGCCTCCGCCGACGCGGGACGTCCTTCGGGCGCCGGGGCGCGCGCCCGAAGGGCGAGCTCTCGAAGCCGAGCGTCCTCGAGGGTGGGCCCGGCGAGCGCGACCCCGAGCGCGTACAGATCGCCCTGCACGCTCGCGACGGCGCCTCGCTCGTACTCGGGCGCGAGATAAGGTCGCGTTCCTCCGGCGGGCAGCTCGCCGAGACGGACCGCGAGACCGAGATCGAAGAGGCGCGCCCCGCCCGCACCGACGAGCACGTGCTCGGGCTTCAGATCGCCGTGCACGCGACCCTCGGCGTGCAGGCGCAGCAGCGCGCGCAGCACGTCGATCGCGAGCTCCCGGATCACCGGGGCGTGCGCGTGCGGATCGAGCGGCACTCCCTCGATCCACTCCAGCGCGGCGACGCGTGCCCCGTCTCGCGCGCCGTCGTCGACTCGCCCGCGCAGCCCCGGATGCTCGATCGCCGCCGCCTCGAGCTCGCGCTCGAGCGCCTTCGTCGCCGCGTGCGAGCGCGCGACCTTGAGCGCGACCGGGCGATCGGAGAGACGGTCGCGACCACGCGCCGCTCCCTCGGCGCTCGGCCACCCCTCGAAGCGCGCCTCGAGCCAGCTCCGCATTATTGATGCACGCTACATTAATTTATGATGAAGCGCATTAACGAGGTGCAAATCGCCGCGACTTTTCCTGCGCATTCCACGGCACGGGAATCGCTGACCGGAGAGCTCGGAGGTGCTCATGTCCCGCTCTGCCCGTTCCGCCATCGCGCTCTCGTTCGGCCTGGTCGGCCTCGTCGCTCTCGGCTGCCAAGCCGCGCCGCCCACGTCCGGCGGGCACTACGCTGTCTCGTCCTGCTCGGAGACCGGCGCCTGCGCAGACGGATCGGTCTGCTCGCACGATCACTGCCTGGACGCGTGCGAAGCGGACGCGGACTGCCCGGCCGGCGCCGTGTGCGCGAGCGGCGCGTGCTACGCGGCCCGCTTCGGGGCGTGCGCCGCGGATGCGGACTGTCGAGCAGGCGAGCTCTGCCTCGCGGGTGCCTGCCACGAGCTGCCCGACTACCGCACGTGCGCCGCCGACAGCGACTGTCCCGCGGGGACGCTCTGCGACGCAGCCAGCGGCACGTGCGAGGCGGTGGTCGTGTGCGCGGCGAGCGAGACGTGCGGGAACGGCACCGACGACGACTGCGATGGCTCGGTCGACGACGGCTGCACGCTCGCGTGCACGAACGACGCGCAGTGCGGCACGGGCCAAGCCTGCATCGCCGGGAGCTGCCAGCCGCTCGTGACCCCCTGCGGCGCCGACGCCGACTGCGGCGCGGGACAGGCCTGTATCGCGGGCACCTGCCAGCCCCTCGTGACCCACTGCGCCGCCGACGTCGACTGCGGCGCGGGACAGGCCTGCATCGCGGGCACCTGCGAGTCTCTCGCGTGCGCGACGGACGCCGACTGCGGCCTCGGGCAGGCGTGCGTCGCCGGCATCTGCCAGAGCATCGGTTGCGACGCCGCCGAGACGTGCGGCAACCTCGTCGACGACGACTGCGACGGCTTGGTGGACGACGGCTGCGTTCCGACGGACTGCGCGACCGACAGCGACTGCGGCGCGGGTCAGGCCTGCACGAGCGGCGTCTGCGAGCCGATCGGGACCGCCTGCGCCGTGGACAGCGACTGCGCCACCACCGAGGTGTGCTCGGCGGGCGTCTGCACGCCCATCGGCGGCGCGTGCAGCGCCGACAGCGATTGCGCGGCGGGCCAGATCTGCCTCGCGGGCACCTGCACGCCTGGCTGAGCGCGAGCGGCGCGGTGGCTCGAAGGATCGGGCCACCGCCGCCGATTCCGAGCCCTCGGCTCGCCACGCCACCGAGCGTCCGCTATCCGGAGAGGAACGAGAACGATGACGAAGTCGCGAAACCTCTTCGGACGGGCGCTCGGGGCGTGCCTCGCCGCGCTGGTCGGCGCCGGCTGCGTCGGCACCCCGCTTCCCGATCCGCCTTCCTTCGCCGGTCTCACGAGCTGGAGCGCGACGCCGCAGCCCGACACGTATCGCTACGTCGGCCGCGCGGGCGCGGTGCCGGCGAGCGCGACGCTGCGCTTCACCATCCCGCCGGCGCCCGGCGAGCTCGTGCTCGCGAACGCGGACGGCTCGTTCGGTCGCATCCTGGCGGCCACGCTCGGCGACACCCTCTACGTGGAGGTCGTGGGGACGACCGAGGACACGTTCGTCGGCGCGTTCACCGTCTCCCCGAACGGCCGCCTCGTCGAGACGTCGCCCGGCGGCGACGGCGACGCGGACGGCTCGCCCGACGTGCTCGACTGCGCGCCCGTGGATCCTGCGCACGGCGGCCAGCACTGCAGTACACCCTGCGTGAGCGATAGCGACTGCGGCACCGGTCAGCTGTGCATGGGGAGCGTCTGCGTGCCTCTCGCCACGTGCACACCGGAGGTCTGCAACGGCGCCGACGACGACTGCGACGGCGCGGTGGACGAAGGCGACCCAGGGGGCGGTGTCGCCTGCACGCCCACGACGGGCAGCTGTGGCGGCGCGCTCACCTGCAACGGGACTGCCCTCGAGTGCCTCCCCAACATGCCGGCCGGCAGCGAGACGTGCGGCAACGGCGTGGACGACGACTGCAACGGCCTGGTCGACGACGGCTGCTGATCGCGAGATTCTGGGAAAGGGTCGATCAGGCCGCGCGCGCACGGCGGACGCGATCGAGGGCGACCGCGGCGACGATGATCGCGCCGACCACGATCTCCTGGACGTAGTTCGGGAGCGAGAGGAGCGTGCAGCCGTTGCCCAGGACGGCCATGAACGACGCGCCGAGGAGCGAGCCGGCGACCGAGCCGCGACCGCCGCTGAGGCTTCCGCCGCCGATGACGACCGCCGCGATCACGTCGAGCTCGAGACCGATCGCCGTCGTCGGGTCGCCGACCGTGAGCCGCCCGAACTGGAGCACCCCCGCCAGGCCCGCGAAGAGCCCCCCGATCACGTAGACCGCGACCTTGGTGCGCGCGACGCGCACGCCCGCGAGGCGCGCCGTCGGCTCGCTCGATCCCACCGCGAGCAGGTGCACCCCGAGCACCGTCCGGTGCAGGACGAACGCGACGAGCGCCGCGAGCGCCAGCGTGATCCAGGCGCCGCGGGAGATGACGAGCCAGCGCGGATCGGGCGTCTTGCGCATCAGCTCTTCGAGCCAGCCCGCGGGCGCGTTCACCGTCTGCTCGTCGGCGAGCCACTTCGCGAGGCCGCGCGCGATCCCCATCGTGCCCAGCGTGACGATGAAGGGCACGACCTCGAGCCGCGTCACGAGCAATCCGTTGGCGAGCCCCACGAGCGCGCCGACCGCGACGCCGCCCAGCAGGCCGACGAGCGGCGAAGCGCCGTCGTGGAGGAGCACGGCGGTGGCCACGCTCGAGAGCGCCACGACCGAGCCGACCGAGAGATCGATGCCGCCGCTCGCGATGATCAGCGTCGCGCCGATGGCGCCGATCGAGACGATCACCGTCTGCGTGACGACCGTGCGGAAGTTGTAGAGCGAGAGGAACTGATCGGGCACCAGCACGGCGAAGAGCGCGACGACGATCAGCACGCCGAGCGCGGGGCTGCCCGAGCGCACCAGCGCACGCAGCTGCGCCCTCACGCCGCCGACTCCATCGTGGCGGCCTCGAGCAGCGAGGCCTCGGTCCAATCGCCGACGGGCCGCGCCGCGCCGAGCACCCCCTTGCGCATCACGGCGATGCGGTCGGCGATGCCGAGGAGCTCGGGCAGGTACGAGCTCACCACGAGCACCGCCTTGCCCTCGCGGCAGAGCGCGTCGATGCGCGCGTAGATCTCGGCCTTGCTCCCGACGTCCACGCCGCGCGTCGGCTCGTCGAGGAGGAGCACGTCGGCATCCTGCTGGAGCAGCCGTGCGAGCGCGACCTTCTGCTGGTTGCCGCCCGAGAGGTCCCCCGCGCGCTGATCCGGCCCCGACGCGCGAATGGCGAGCTTCTCGATCCAGCTGCGCACGCGGGCGGCCCGAGCGCCCACGCGCAGCACGCCGAAGCGGGCCTCGTCGCGCGAGAGCATGACGTTGTCGGCGATGGGGCGGTCGAGCGCGACGCCCTCGTTCTTGCGGTCCTCGCTCAGGAGGCCGAGCCCTTGCGCGACGCGCACCTCGACGGGCGCGCCCCCGTCGCGCGCGCCTCGCACGACGACCTGGCCCGATGCGAGCCGATCGAGGCCGAGGAGCGCGCGCAAGAGCTCGGTGCGGCCCGCGCCCACGAGGCCCGCGATGCCGAGCACCTCCCCACGGCGGAGCTCGAGCGAGGCGCGCCTCGGCAGCTTCGCGCCCGCGCACGCCTCGAGCGCCAGCACGACCTCGCCCGGCGCTCGCGCGTGCGGCGGATAGATCTCCTCGAGCGGGCGCCCCACCATGTGCGCGACGATGGCGCTCGCGCTCGTGCCGGCAACCGCGCCACGGGCCACGGTCTTTCCGTCGCGCAGGACCGTGTAGCGGGCCGCGAGGCGCTCGACCTCCTCGAGGAAGTGGGTGATGTAGACGACGGAGACGCCGCGCTCGCGCAGGCGCGCGAGGACGCCGTCGAGCACGCGCACCTCGGCCGACGAGAGCGACGACGTCGGCTCGTCGAGCACGACGAGCTTGCAGTCGAACGCGAGGGCGCGCGCGATCTCCACGAGCTGACGCGCGCCCGGCCCGAGCTCCCGCACCGGGACGTCGGGCTTCAGGCCCGGCTGCGCGAGGATCGCGAGCACGCGCTCGGCGGCCACGCTCTGTTCTCGCCGCGACACCACACCGAAGCGGGATGTCTCGCGGCCGAGGAAGAGGTTCTGGGCGACCGTCAGATCGAGCGCGAGGTTCAGCTCCTGGTAGACCATCGCGACGCCGGAGCGCAGCGCATCGAGCGGCCGGCGCGGCGCGTAGGGCGCCCCCGCGAGCTCCATCGTGCCGGCGTCGGCCCTCTCGGCACCGCTCAGCACCTTCATCAGCGTGCTCTTGCCGGCGCCGTTCTCCCCCACGAGCGCGTGTACCTCGCCGCGCGCGATCTCGAGGTCGACCCCCGAGAGCGCAGCCAGCACGCCGTAGCGCTTCTGGATGCCCGTCATCCGCAGGATCGGCCGGCCCTCGGTCACGATCCGAGGGTGTACGACGAACGCGCCACCCGCGTCGACGGTGAGGGCGTCGCCGGCGACGGAGGGCTCCTCGCGGCGGTGGGCCCGAGCACTGGCCCCCGAGCGCTGGGCCCCGCGCGCTGGGCCCCGCGCGGTGAGCCCCGCGCGGTGAGCCCGCGCGGTGGGCCCCTCAGGCCCGCTCGAGCAGTGGCTCGCGATGGGCCCGCCACGCGGCCGGTATCGACGCGACGCCGGCCCGCAGCACCACGATCCCGCCGACGATCGCGCACGTCGTGTCTCGGTCGCCGAGCCCGCTCAGCGTCTGCCAGATGGCTTCTTCGTAGTCCCCGAGCGATCGCGAAGCGCACCAGAGGGCGAAGGGAACGGTGTCGGAGCTGAGCACGCGCTGTCCGCTCCCGAGCACGCCCGCCGCGGCGGGCGCGTCGGTGCCGGCGGCGAGCGCCCGCGCGCGCTCGATGCCGTCGCGCGTCGGCCCGGCCGGCGTCAGCGCGACCACGGCCTCGAGCAACGCGTCTCCCTCGAGCGCCGTGTCGGCGCAGAGCGCGGCCGCCACGGCGACCGCCACCGCGCCGGCCCTCCCGTCCGGATGCGCGTGGGTGGGATCGGCCGAGAGCGCTGCCATCCCGGCGGCCAAGCCCGGGTCGTCGGAGAAGTAGGCACCGATGGGCGCTGCCCGCATCGCCGCGCCGTTCCCCATCGAGCCTCGGCCGTCGAAGGGCCCGGAGGCCGCCGCGTCCCACGAGAAGCCGGCGGCGATGTCACCGAGGATGCGCTGCGCCCCGGGCCCGTAGCCTCGATCGGGCTCGCGTCGGTACGCGTCGGCGAAGCGCCTGGCCAGCGAGTCGCGGTCGATCTCGCCGTGCGCCTCCAGCTCGGCGACGATCGAGAGGGCCATCGCGGTGTCGTCGGTCCAGCGCCACACGGCGCCGCCCGGCATCGCGCGGGCCGCGAGCAGGAGCTCGACCCGGTCGGGGTGGACGAACCAGCGCTCCCCGAACGCATCGCCGACCGAGAGCCCTTCGAGCGAGAGCCTCGCTCGAAGGGCTCGATCGGCGTGATCGGTCGGGCGCATGCGGCCTGGCAACCTACCAGGCGGGCGCCGCCATTCCAGCGTCAGGCCACGAACGCGTCAGGCGGCCTTGGCGCGGACGGTCCGTGCCGCCTTGGGCTGCAACGAAGGCCGCCCCGTGGCGCGCACCGGCAGCGCCGCCACCACCGCCTCGACGAGCTCGCGCCCGCTCGCGTGGCGCCGCGAGGGCTCGCGGGCCATCGCCCGCGAGAACACCAGATCGAGCTCCGGCCCTCCGAAGCCGAGCTGCGTGGGCCGGCGCGGCGGCTGCTCGAGGATCGTCGCGAGCAGGCGACCGAGCGTCATCGGCGGATAGGGGCGCTCTCCCGTGAACAGCTCGAGCGCGATCGCCGCGAGCGCGTAGCGATCGGCGGCCGGGCCGATCTCGCTCTCCAGCCCGAGCGCCTGCTCCGGCGCCATGTACTCGGGCGTGCCCACCACGAACGCTTGCTCGTCGCGGGGCGGGCGGGCGCGCCGGTACTCGGTCGCGAGCCCGAAGTCGACGAGCACGAGGCGCTTGCCCTGTGCGGTCACCATCACGTTCGCCGGCTTCACGTCGCGGTGGACGAAGCCCATCGCGTGCACGTGATCGAGCGCCTGTGCGAGCTCGTAGAGCCAGAGCACGGCCGTCGCGCGCGACACGTCGCCGCGCCGCAGGTGCGCCTCCAGCGTCTCGCCGTGGATCGCTTCCATCACGACGAACGCGAGATCGCTCGTCTCGCCGTGCTCCACGAAGCCGACCACGTTCGGGTGATCGAGCGCGGCGAGCGCCCTCGCCTCGCTCCGCATCCGATCGCGACTGCGCCGGCTCGCGCGCGCGTCGATCTTGAGGACGACCTCGCGCCCGTCGGAGATGCGCTGCGCCAGATGCGTGCGCCCCGCTGCTCCCGAGCCCACCTCGCGACCGAGCCGGTAGCGGCCCGCGATCACCCTTCCGGGCTCCAGCATGTTCGGATCCAGGGAGCTCGATGCATCCATCGTGTCCACCTGGCCTTGCTCATCGAACGTCATGGCGCCGCGCTTGAAGCAGCGCGCGTGCCGACCGCGCGGGACGCCCTTTTCGCGGTGTTTCCGCGGTCCGCGCCCCCTCACGACGACGATCGCCAGGACCTTGGCGCGGACCTTTGGCGATCCGCTGCCGGCGGGCTCCTCGTCAGCCGATGGGCAGACCCCAGATGTCGCGGGCGTAGTCCCGGATGGTCGCGTCGCTCGAGAAGCGGCCCATGTTCGCCACGTTGAGGATGGCCCGACGCGTCCACTCGGCTCGCTGGGCGAAGACGCGATCGACCTCGTCGTGCGTGTCCCAGTAGGCCGCGTGATCGGCGAGCAAGAAGAAGCGATCGACCTCGCGCAGCGAGTCGACGACGGGACGGAAGCGGCCCGGCTCGTCGGGCGAGAAGGCGCCGCCGCCGATGGCGTCGAGCACCTCCTTCAGGCGCGGCGAGGCCTCGACGATCGCGGCCGGCGCATAGCCGGCCTTCTGCTTGGCGAGGACCTCTTCGGTGGTCAGCCCGAAGATGAAGATGTTGCCCGCGCCCACGGCGTCGCGGATCTCGACGTTGGCCCCGTCGAGCGTTCCGATGGTGAGCGCGCCGTTCATCGCGAGCTTCATGTTGCCGGTGCCCGAGGCCTCCTGACCGGCGGTCGAGATCTGCTCGGAGAGATCGGCGGCGGGGATCAGCTTCTCCGCGTACGAGACGCGGTAGTTGGGCACGAAGAAGAGCCGCAGGTGGTCGCGGGTCTCGGGATCGGCGTTCACGACGGCCCCGATCGCGTTGGCCAAGTGGATGATCCGCTTGGCCATGTCGTACGCGCTCGCCGCCTTGCCGCCGATGATCACGACGCGCGGCGCCGCCGGCTTCCGGCCGGCCTTGAGGTCGAGGTAGCGCCGCACCACGTGCAAGAGGTTCAGCAGCTGGCGCTTGTACTCGTGGATGCGCTTGATCTGGATGTCGAAGAGCGCCGCGGGCGGGGCTTCGAAGCCGTGCTCGCGCAGCAGGAACGCCGAGAGGCGCTCCTTGTTGCGGAGCTTCACCGCATCGAACTTCGCCTGGAACGCCGCATCGGCGGCGACCTTCTCGAGGCCTTTGAGGCGATCGAGATGCGTCACCCAGCCCGTGCCGAGCGTCTCCGTGATCAGCGCCGCGAGGCCCGGGTTGCACTGCTCGATCCAGCGTCGCGGCGTGACACCGTTCGTCTTGTTCCGGAAGCGGTTGGGAAAGAACGCGTCGAGCTCGGGGAACATGTGCTCGCGCAAGAGGCGCGAGTGCAGCGCCGAGACGCCGTTGACCGAGAAGCTGCCGACGATCGAGAGGTTCGCCATCCGCACGTGCGGCTGCGGCCCGTGCTCGATGATCGCCATCTTCGCCTCGCGCTCGTCGTCGTCCGGGTAGTGACGCGAGACCTGCTTGACGAGCCGGCGATCGATCTCGCGGATGATGTCGAGCTGCCGCGGCAGCAGGCGATCGAGCATGTGCACGGGCCACGTCTCGAGCGCCTCGGGCAGGAGCGTGTGGTTGGTGTACGCGAAGCTGCGGTGCGTGATGGCCCACGCGCGCTCCCAGGTGAAGCGGTGCTCGTCGAGCAGGATGCGCATCATCTCGGCCACGGCGAGCGCGGGGTGGGTGTCGTTCAGCTGGAAGACGTTGTGCTCGGGGAGATCGTCGAGCGTCCCCCAGCGCGCGAGATGGCGCGTGACCGCGTCCTGGAGCGACGCGCTCACGAAGAAGTACTCCTGCCGGAGGCGCAGCTCCTTGCCGGCGGGGCCGGAGTCGTTCGGATAGAGGACGCGCGAGATGTGCTCGGCGGTGTTGCGCGCGGCGACGCTGCCCGCGTGGTCGCCGGCGTTGAAGAGCCCGAGATCGAACGCCGTCACCGGGCGCGGCCACCAGAGGCGGAGCGTGTTGACGACGTCGTTGCGGTAGCCCGGCACCGGGATGTCGTGCGCTTCGGCGAGCACGTCCTGCGTGCCCTCCCACGAGAAGGTCGTCTGTCCGTTCGCTTCGCGCTTGGCCACGACGTGCCCGCCGTAGCGGACGCGGT
The DNA here is from genome assembly GCA_044223665.1 of Sandaracinaceae bacterium. Taxonomy (GTDB): domain Bacteria; phylum Myxococcota_A; class Polyangia; order Polyangiales; family Sandaracinaceae; genus JBBSAT01. The sequence continues at coordinate 14,454 of JBGALT010000174.1, forward strand.
AGGTCGTCTCCGAGCGGATGACCTCCCACGGCGAGCCGTGGATCAGCCAGCTGTCGGGCTCTTCCATCTGCTGCCCGTTGACGATCGCCTGCCGGAAGATGCCGTAGTCGTAGCGGATCCCGTAGCCGGTCCCCGCGATGCCGAGCGTCGCCATCGAGTCGAGGAAGCACGACGCGAGGCGCCCGAGGCCGCCGTTGCCCAGGCCCGGATCCGGCTCCACCTCGAGCACCTCGTCGAGGTCGACGCCGAGCTCGTGCACGGCAGCGCGCATCTCGTCGAGGATCCCGAGGTTCGCGAGCGCGTCGCGCAGGAGCCTGCCGGGCAGGTACTCCATCGAGAGGTAGTAGACGCGCTTCTGCCCCGCGTCCCACTGCTTCTTGCTGCACTCGAGCCAGCGATCACCGAGGCGGTCGCGGGCGGCGCGCGCGACCGCGTGCATCACGTCCGTCGGCGTCGCGCGGTACTGGTCGCGGATGCGGCCGTGGGCGAGGTGCTCGACCACGGAGGCGCGCAGCGCAGCGCGATCCATGGCGGCGGGAGCATCGGGAACCGGTGCCGTGATCTTCATCGCCCTCCCCGGTACCGCGAGCGCCCCCTTCCCTTCAAGGGCTTCCGCAACGTCCTCGCGGTCGGCGTCGTCGTCGGTCCCGACCCGCACACGATCTCCGTCGGATTGGGTCTGCAACGCGCGGCGGGAAGGCCCGAGAACCTGCTATGTTGGAGCGCGCCATGCGTACGTCCGCAGCGGTTCGTCGAGAGCGAGCTCGGCCGATCGTCGCCAGCGATCCGACCATCTACCCGGTGGAGGAGCGCGTGGGCGAGGACATTCTTCAGCGCTGGATCCTGGAGCTCCTGCGCCCGATGGTCGCGTCGTGGCTCGCATCGCGTGGCGTGCGAGCGTTCGTGGGCGCCGATCAGTTCGTCTACTACCGACAGTTCGACTCTCACAGTCGCTGTTCGCCGGACATCCTCGTCATTCCGGGGCTCGCGCCCGACCACCGCGTCCGTTCCTGGAAGATCTGGGAAGAGGGGATCGTGCCGACGTTCCTGCTCGAGGTCGTCTCGCGCGATCTGGAGAAGGACTACTTCACCGCTCCCGAGCGCTACGACGAGATGGGCGCGACCGAGCTCGTCGTGTTCGATCCCGACTACGAGCGAGACCGAGACCTGCGCCACCGATTCCAGGTGTTTCGACGCACGCCACGCAAGGGGTGGATGCGGGTCGTGGCCACCGACTCCGATCGCGTGCAGTCGAAGGTGCTCGGTTGCTGGATTCGGAGCGTCGGCGAAGGTGTGGAGCTGCGCCTCCGGCTCGGGACCGGCGCACGCGGCGACGTGCTCTTTCCGACGGAGGCCGAGCGCGAACGACGGGAGGCCGAGCGCGAGCGGCGGGAGGCCGAGCGCGAGCGGCGGGAGGCCGAGCGCGAGCGACGCGAGAAGGCGCTCGTGCTGGCCGCGCTGGAGCGCGAGCGAGCGGCAGCGCAGGCGCGCATCTCCGCCCTCGAAGCGCGGCTCGCGAAGCGGAAGCGCTGAATAGCCGATCTCCGATTCTGCGAATCGCGAAGGGAGGACGTCCCCGTCCTCACTCGGCCGCCCGCGTACATCGGTCGGCCACCCACCTGTCCGTCGCGACGCCAACATCTCCGACCGCCGCGGTCCGTGGGCTCGGGCGGCGCCGGCGCCGAGGTCGGCAGGCCATCGACT
>JBGALT010000175.1:0-16111 GCA_044223665.1 Sandaracinaceae bacterium
CGACGCGGCGCTCCTCGGTGACGTCGCGCATCACCACCTGCAGCGCCGAGGACCCCTCGAACGTCGTCGCGACCCCGGAGACCTCCACCTCGCGTGTGGCCTTGCCGTCCAGGGCGCGCGTGCGAACCGGGTAGCGCATGGGCACGCGCTCGCCTCGGCGGAGCGCGTCCATCCGGTGCCGCGCCTGCGCGTGCACGGACGGGTCGAGGATCTCCCAGACCGTGCGTCCGATCAGGTCGTCGGTGGAGGCGGCCCCGAAGAAGGGCACCGATGCCGCGTTCGCGAAGACGATGCGCTCTTCCCGCACCACGAAGACTGCGTCGGGGAGGAGGTCGACGAGGCGCCGGTAGCGCGCCTCGCTGTCGGCGAGCGCGTTGCGGGCCTGGACGCGCGCGCTCACGTCCTCGCTCGAGATCACGATGCCACCGATCTCGCCGGCCTCGGTTCGCCAGGGGTGACAAGCCCAGCGCAGCCACATGCGCTCACCATCGGCCCGGACGAACTCGTCCTCCTCGGCGCTGAGGGACTCACCCGCGAGACACCGGCGGTGGACGGCGCGCAGCGACTCGGACAGCTCGGGGACGACGTCGTAGTGCCGGAGGCCGACCAGGTCGGCGCGGCCGCCGCCGAACTCGCGGATCCACTCTCGGCTCGTGGCGATGTACCGGAGATCGAGGTCGAAGATCGCGATGCTCGCGGCGGCGTCGCCGATGAAGCGCGCCGCGAGGCTCGAGAGCGGCCCCAGCACCGGGCTCGCTTCGTGCGTGAAGGGAGAGTCACCCACGCGATCGTCCTACTCACGCATCGTCCGCTCGCGAGAAGGCTGAGGCGCCCGCGGGGCGAGCACGCGCCACGCGCGCGAGAAATGCAGGCCGTTTTCACCCGTCGGGCGACGCGTGTTGCGGTCGATTGCAGCTCCTGACCGGCGGTGGGCGCCCACGGGCGTCGGGGCCACGCGCATGCGAGACCGGCTCACGATGGCCTCGACCGACCCGACGCGCGCGGCGGACGAGCGCGACCTCCCGGCGCTCGCCACGCTCTGGCACGAAGGATGGCGCGACGCGCACGAGGCCCTCGTTCCACCGGCACTCTCTGCCGATCGGACGCCGGAGCACTTCCGCCGGCGGCTCGCCGCGGCCCTCGCCGACCTCCGCGTGGCGGGCCCGATCGGCGCGCCCCGAGGTTTCTTCCTGCTCGAGGGCACCGAGCTGTCGCAGCTCTACGTGGCCCGCGCCGCCCGCGGCACCGGCCTCGCGGCGGCGATGATCGCCGAGGCCGAGGCGCGCCTGGCTTCGTTCGGCGTCGAGCGCGCGTGGCTCGCCTGCGCGGTGGGCAACGATCGCGCGGCGCGCTTCTACGAGAGGCGCGGCTGGGCGCGGGGGCGCATCGAGGCCTCCGAGGTCGCGCTCGAGCACGGCACGATGCGGATCGACGTGTGGATCTACGAGAAGCAGCTCGCGCGCAGCTGATCGACTACGTCCCAGAATCGTCGCGTCGCGCGACGATCGGGACGATGCTGGTTGGCGACTCGCGCGTCGCCCGCCAGCCGAGCTGCGGCAGCGATCGATCGCCAATGCGTGCTTCCGAGACAGCTCGCCGCGCTGCGGCGCCCGTGTCGTTGGGCGGCGGGCTGCGCCCGCGCTGGGGCCCGCGCGAGGGAAGGCTCCTCCGACGACGCGCCGCGCTCGGCTCACGCGCTCGGGAGGCCGACGAGCTGGCGGCTCACTCGGTCCAGACGCGCAGCCACGGCATCGTCGTGCGCGACCGAGCCGCACCCGGAGAGGGAGGTGCGCTCGCGCGCGAGTCCATCGGCCACCACGGCCGACCCCTGCGCGGCCGATGGCGAGAGCGGAGCCCGAGGACTCCGACGGGCCGCCGCGGCCGCGCTCGGCTAGCATCGCGTGATGAACTGGGCAGCTCTTGGAGCCGTTCTCGGAATCTGCGCGTGGCCGATCATGGTAGGCGCGGCGTGCGCGGGCTGCGCCACGCAACCCGTCGAGATGGACGACGGCGGGGCCACCGATGCGACAATCGCGCGCGATGGTGAGAGCGATGCGGCCGACAGTGGGCGCGACGCGAATCGCCTCGATGGGGGGAGCGACGCGTTCCTCGAGATCGACGCCGACCCCGCGCCGGATGCCCATGCAGGCCCCGACGCCGCCGTGGAGCCGGACGCGTTCGCGGAGTCGGACGCGTTCGCGGAGTCGGACGCGTTCGCGGAGTCGGACGCATTCGCGGAGTCGGACGCGTACTCGAATCCGGACGCGTACGTAGCGCCCGATGCGTACATGTGTCCCGACGGAGATGGTGACGGCGTCTGTAACGCGATCGACGATTGCCCCGCGGTGGCTGATCCTCTGCAGCTCGATGCCGACCGTGATCGGATCGGCGATGCGTGCGACGCGTGCTCCGGGAGCGAGCCCTTCGAGGTCTGCGGCGATTGCGTCGACCAAGATTGTGACGGCCTGATCGACGAACAACCATGCGCCTTTCGGCGCCTCGTGGCGGTCACGGCGGCGGCCGGCGACGTCGGCGCGGGCCGATCGACGGACTTGCCGATTGATCATGCTTGGCTCGTCTCGACCGGATCGAGCACGCCGTCGGGAAACGACCTTCGCCTCTACGTTCGCGACACCAGCGCTCGTTGCGACGACCACGACCCGAGCGCGTGCTGGACGGAGCTCGACGTCGCCGCCGCTCCTGGCTTCAACTCGGCCCCGACGGTGCTCCGGTTCGCGACGTACGCGGCGATTCCGTCCGGGCAGACGAGCCTCGAGTACGCGCTCTACACGAACGTCGGGACGGGTTTTCCGAGGCGAGGAGTCGTCCCGACCGGATCGGGCTCGGCCGCGTCGGCCGCGATCGGCGCGCGGGAGCCGCTCGGTGCCTCGTGCGTGCCGGCGGAGCTCACGCTCACGTACCCGATGGACGAGCTTCCGGGAGCGACGAGCGCGCACGAGGTGGGTGGGGGGCTCCCGCTCGCGTTGATCACGGTTGAGGCGAGCCCGACCTTCGGCGACGCGCTCCCGGGCCAAGGCTCGATGCTCTTCTCGGCAAGCGCGGGGCGCGCGACCGCCGGCCCCTTCAACTCTCTCCCGAACGGAACGACGGCGACGTTCGAGCTGACGATCACCGGCACGCCCGTGAGCCGTCCCACCATGTCGCTACTGTCGGTGGAGAGCGGCAGCGCGATGCCGTTCGAGCTTCGCATCTCGAACGGGCGCGTCCTCGAAGCCGCGAGCGACGGCATCGTCCTCGGACGCTGGAATCTCGACCTCGCCACCGTGGGTCGGACGGTGTTGCATGTGATCTACGACTCGAACGTGGTCTCCACGCAGCGCGTGCTTGCGTTCCGCGACGGTGTAGAGCTGACACGAACGTCTGGCGCGGCGCCAGCGAGTGGAGCTCCTCTCGCGCTCCGCTCGACCACCTGGACTCTCGGCAATTCGAGCTCTGGCGGGAGCCCGCTGATCGGCTCGGTCGGGTGGCTCGCGTACTCGGACAGCGTGCTCCCCAGGCACCGCGTGGCCGAACGCGCTCGCGCGCTCCTGCACGCCGACGACCCCTAGTGTCGCTGCCCGAGGCTCCTATGAGCACGCGCTCGGCTCACGCGCTCGGGAGGCCGACGAGCTGGCGGCTCACTCGGTCCAGGCGCGCGGCCACCGCATCGTCGTTCGCGACCGGGTTCGGAGAGCGGAGCGGCCAGCCGCCCGCGTTGGCCGCCTTGTCGCGGTACATGCCGAGCTGGCTGAAGTACGCCCCCGCATGCGCCTCGACGTCGGGCGAGAGCAACGCGTAGAGCGTCGTCTGCGCGCCCTCCCACGGCTCGATCATCCCGGCGAGGCGCAGGAACGGGCGGAGCACGGTGTCCTGCATCCACACGGGCAACGATGAGCGGATCAGGTTCGTGCGCACCCACCCAGGATGCACGCTCACGGCCGTGATGCCGCGCGCGCCCACGCGCTTGGCGAGCTGCCGCGCGTGGAGGACGTTCGCGAGCTTCGACTGGGCGTAGGCCTCCCAGCCGTCGTACTCGCGGCGCTCGAAGCCGAGATCGTCGAAGTCGATGCGGCCCTCTCTGCCCTGCGCGACGTCGTGGTAGCAGCTCGAGAGCACCACGACGCGCGAGGGCGCGCCCTTCTCGAGGGCCGGCAGGAGCAGCTCGGTGAGGAGGAAGTGGCCGAGGTGGTTGGTGCCGAGCTGGGTCTCGAAGCCGTCTTTCGTCTTGCCGCGTGGCGTGTTCATCACCCCCGCATTCGCGACGAGCCCGTGGATCGCCGGGTGCTGGGTCGAGACCTCGGCGGCGAACGCGCGGACCGACGCGAGGCTCGCGAGGTCGAGCGTCCTGACCTCGATCCTCCCGCGCGCGTCGGCGCTGGCCTGCGCGCGCGCCTTCTCGCCCTCCTCGGGGCGGCGGCACGCGAGCACCACGGTCGCCCCCTGCTTGGCGAGCTGGAGCACGGTGACGAGGCCGATCCCGGAGTTGCCTCCGGTCACCACGTAGGTCTTCCCGGTCAGGTCGCGGGTGAGCAGCTCGGGCGGGCACATCTTGGGCGTGGGCATGGCGGGCCTCCTCGGCGCGCGTGGGGCGCCGTGCGCGTGTTGTTGGTGACCACTGGGTCGCCGGCTGGACCTCGAGAAGGGATTCTTCCTCACGTCGCTCTTGCTCGCGACGCCTCGATCAGCGCCTCTTCTTCGCGGCCGCCTTGGCCACGGGCTTGTTCGCGGCCGCCTTGGCCACGGGCCTCTTCGCCGCCGGCTCGGCCGTCGCCTTCTTCGCCGCGGGCCTCGCGGCGCTCTTCTTCTTCGCGCTCCGCGGCGGCGTCGGCTTCGGGCTCGCGTGGCGCGGCTGGTACACCCCGAGCGACGCGCCGCTCGGGAGCGTGAGCGTCGTGAGCATTCCCCATCCCTGCGCCTCTACCTCGGTCGTCGTCAGGCCGTGCTCGCGCATGCGCTCGCGGAACGCCAAGACGTCGTCGCACATCAGGTAGAGCTCGTGCGTACCGCCCTCGCCCTCGGTGGGATGCACCGCGATCTCGGCGGGCGGCAGGCCGAAGATCAGCCAGCCGCGACCGACGTCGACGCTGCAGAGACCGAGCACGTCCTGGAAGAACGCGCGGTCGGCGTCCGACTGCTTGCTGTAGAGGATGACGTGCGCGCCGTGGATCATCGTGCCCTCCCGCGCGCGATGGCGCGCGCGAGGGAGGATACCCGAGCCGCGGCGCGATCCGCCTCGATCGCGTCGAAGACGAGGGCTCCCCGTGCCGCCAGGCCGCTCACAGCGATGGCTCTCCCGGGTCGCGCGAGAAACCCGTGATCGAAACGCTTCGAGCGGACTCTACCGAGGTCGGAGGTCGATCTCATGAAGCGCTGGTGGTGGGCAGCTCTCTTGGCGGTGGCGTGCGACGGCAACAATCCCGGCACGAGCGACGGCGGCGCGGGCGGCGCCGATGCGGGGGTCCCGAGCTCGGTGTGGGTCACCGCGGCCGAGGGCGGCGTCGTGCAGAGCGGGGACGGCGTCTTCACGCTCATCGTCCCGCCGAACGCGCTCGCGGAAGATACTCGGATCTCGATCGCGATCGGCGAGGCGCCGGCCGACGTCGCGAGCCGCGACATCGTGAGCGCGTACTACGAGGTCGAGCCCGAAGGGCTCACGTTCGGCGGCGCCGGGGCGTACACGGTGTTCCGCTTCGACACCGCACCTTCGGGCCTCGTCGTCGGCAACCAGTACGCGATGGTGGGCGCGTTCTCTCGCTCCGACGCCGGAGCCATCGCGCCCCACGACGGTGTGTTCCCCCTCTACGACGAGGACGGCTCGCTCACGGTCCTGACGGCGATCGCGCATCTCAGCGGTCACTGGGTCGAGCGCGGCGGCCTGCTCGCGTACGTGGACTTCGGCTCCGACACACAGTTCGTCGACCTCCCCTGGGCGATGAGCGCCTTGCGCCTGAACGGCACGTACGACGGCTTCGGGTTCTCCGGGCTCGAGCTGCACGCGGGCGAGGACGACACCTCCGCGGCCGTACACCTCCCATTTCCCGCCGGAGAGAACGTGAGCGAGGTGCTCGCGAGCGCGCTCCAGCTCCCGGGTGGGTTCGCGGAGTATCTCGATACCCTGCACGACGTCGGCTCGTTCTCGAGCGTGAGCTTCGGCGCCGGCGTGACGACGTTCGACGACGTGCCCGTGGTCCCGACCCCGCGCTTCAATTGCGAGAGCGAGGGGAACGGCTCGGTGTTCGTCGCGCTCGGAGCGACCCCCATCTCCAACGTCAACATCCGCGCCTTCTTCGGCGCGTATGCCGCGGTCGCGCGGCATCGAGTGACGTGCCTTCCGCGCCCGCCGGTCGATCTCCCACGCTTCGTCCTGTTCGGGAACTTCACCGACGTCGATCCGATCGCTCGCGGGTGGGAGGTCCCGTTCGCAGGCCCCGGCGCCGAAGGCGCGATCGGGCGCGTGATCGCCGCCGAGGAAGGCGTCACGCAGATCGCTCCGGGAGAGCACGTGATCGATCCGGCGGCGGCCGCGATCCCTGCCGACGCACCGGCGACGATCCGCGTCACGGCCGGCCCCGATCAGATCGTGCTCACGAAGGAGGCGAGCGGCTACGGCGTCACCGGCCTCGACACGAGCGTCGACGTGCTCGCACCGAACGAGAGCGCCACGATCGAGGTCGGCGGCCAGAGCGCCACCGTGGGCGTGGGAACGGGTGCTCCGTTCCTGCGCGGCGACGAGCGGGCGTCCGGCGCCACCGAGGTGTTCTTCGATGACGGCGTGTGGGAGACCCTCCTGCGCGTCACCCACCTCGTGCCTGCCGCTGGCCCGCCGCCAGCGCAGCCGCTCGAGTACGTCCATGCGCAGCCGATGTCGGAGCTCGTGCTCGCCAGTGGCCGCCGCGTCGGGAGCATCGCGACGCCCGCGCTCGACGCGTACCTCGCGGGGAGCGACCTCGTCATCCTCGACTCCCTGATCTGCGCGGTGAACGAAGAGCAGGTCGGCGGCGTGCGCGCGCTCGTCGGCGAGTGCACGTTCTTCGACGGCCCCGATCTCACACCGCCGACGCCGATCGTCGAGATGGGCGGCGCGTGCAACACGACGCCGCTCGTGATCGCGGGCATCGATGCCGCCTCGCCGCGGGCGCAGCTGTGCGTGGGCGCCGACACGTCGTCGTGCACGATCACGAGCCTCGACGCCGGCTGTCCGGCGAGCACGGAGTCGATGTTCACGCTCGACTTCGACGCGAGCGGGCTCGCGCAGATGTGCCGGCCGATCCCCGCGATCTGGACGCCGGTGTTCAGCACCTTCGGTGCGTTCGGCAGCGCGAAGCGGACGGGCACCTGATGGAGATCGTGTTCACGCCGAGCGCCGCTCCGAACGAGCTGCAGATCGCGTCCGCGACCGACTTCAGCGGGCCGTTCCCCAGCTTCGGCGCGCAGATCGACTGCGCCTCGCTGCCGCACACCTACTCGGCGCCCGCCGCTGGCTTCGGAAACTACGCGAGCGTGTGCGGCAACGGCGGCTGCCGCGCGTATGGCGACGTCGACGCCACACCGGAGCGCGAGTTCTGCCGCATCGACTCCGACTACTACGATCTCCAGTTCGACATGGACCTCGGCGTGCCGCGCGCGTCGGCCGGCTACACGCTCGTCAGCGCGAGCGACGGCACCATCTCGGGCCGAGAGGTCACGGACTTCGCGCTCGACACCGACGTCACGGTCGTCACCGACTGGGCCGGCGTCCGGGTACGCACCGTGTTCCGCTACGTCTCGGCGACCGACTCGTTCACGGTCGTGTCGGCGACGCGGTTGTGACGGTCATTCGATGACGTGTGGGGCCGGTTTCGTGCGGCGGTGGAGGAGACGAGCCACTGGGAGTGACGAGCGCGTCGCGATGTCGATGCTTGCGGTCTGCGCGCGAGATGTCTATCTTGATGGACATGAAGCGCGTGAGCATCGCCCAGGCGAAGCAGACACTGCCGGCTCTCGTCCACGAGACGGAGCAGCGCGGCGAGATCGAGCTCACGCGCCGCGGGCGGACGGTGGCCTACCTCGTCTCGGCCGAGCGTCACGCGAGCCTGCCCGCGCGAAGCTTCGTCGACTCCATGAAGACCTGGATCGACCGCTACGGCGCGGACGTCGGAGCGGCGCCGCTCTCGTTGCCGCGACGCAAGCGCCCACGACGTGTCGAGATCCCGCGTTGAAGTACCTCCTCGACACGAACATCGTGAGTGAGACGATGCGTGCCGCACCGAGCGCCGTCCTCGTCGCGAACCTCTCGGCCCACGATGGCCAGTTCGGCATCGCCGCGATCACCTGGCTCGAGCTGGCGTTCGGCGTGCGGCGGCTCCCTCAGGGCGCGCGCCGGACCGCGCTCGAGGCGCGCCTGCGCGATCTCCAGACCGACCTCCCGCCGCCCCTGCCGTTCACCACCGAGGCCGCCGACTGGCTCGCGTCCGAGCGCGCGCGGCTCGAGAAGCGGGGGCGGACCATCACGCTGGAAGACGGGCAGATCGCCGCCACCGCGCACGTCGCGCACCTCGTCCTCGTGACCGCGAATACGAAGGACTTCGCGCACTATCTCGGCCTGCGCGTCCGCGACTGGACGCAGAAGCCCTGACGACTCGCCTCGAGAGATCGTAGACGGCGATGGGCCGCGTGCCCGAGGCCACCTCGACCGACCACTTCGTGAGGCCCACGTGCCAGCCGGCTGCGCTCATCGTCTCGAGGATCGGCAAGCTCTGCTCACGGAAGGGATCGGAGAAGAGCACCACGCCGCCCGGCGCGAGCAGCGCGTCGCACATCGCGTGCAGGCGCGCGTGCATGTTCGTCGCGTAGAGCACGTCGGAGCCGAGCAGCACGTCGAAGCGCTCCGCGGGGGCGAAGGTCTCCCACTCGGCGAGCTCGAGCGAGAGCGTGGCGACGCCGTTGCGCTCGGCGTTGATGCGACCGACGTGGAGGGCGACCTCGTTCCGATCGGTCGCGAGCACGCGCGCGCCGAGGCTCGCGGCGACGATGCCGGGGACGGCCGTGCCCGCGCCGAGCTCGAGCACGCGCTTGCCGGCGAGCTCGGTCGCGCGGGCCGCCACCTCGTGCGCGAGCGCGATCGAGGCCGGCCAGAGCATCACGCCGTAGGGCAGCGCGCCCTCTTCGCGCGCGAGGAAGCGCTGCTCGTCCTCGCGCGTGAGCAACGCGCCGGTGTGGAGGAACGAGAACGAGCGACCGGCGAGCGAGAGGCGGTACTCGTGGAGCGGGATGTCGCCCACCGAGGTCTGGAGCACGGGGGTGGGCGTCATGGGAAGCGCAGCATACGCGGCTCATCGATCGAGCGCGCACCCCTTGTCGGGTGGTGAACGGCGCGGACGTGCCTAGTTCTCCTCCAGATGCTGGAGACGGTTCAGGCAGGCCTCGGCACGGCCATCGAGTGGCTGCGGCTGGGCGTGGAGCTCGTAGGCGCGCTGGTCCTCGGGATCGGCGTCGTGCTCTCGCTCGTGCGCCTCGCTCGCAGCTTCGCGAACGACGGCGGCAAGGACTTCACCGAGGTGCGCCTGATGCTCGCGCGCTACCTGGTGCTCGCGCTCGAGCTCCAGCTCGCCTCGGACATCCTCTCGTCGGCCGTCGCGCCCACCTGGGACCGGATCGGCAAGCTCGCGGCGATCGCCGTGATCCGGACGCTGCTCAACTACTTCCTCACGCGCGAGATGCGCGAGGTGCACGCCCACGCGGGCGCGGCGCCCGCCGGCTGAGCGGCGAGCCCGCCGGAGCGAGCGCCAAGCGAGTCACGGCTCGGCTCGCTCGCTCACTGCGGTACGTAGCGCTCGAGCCCGACGGCGCCCGCGACGACCTCGTCGGGCGTCAGCCGCATCGGGATCGTGCGGTTGGCGAGCCAGAGGCGCACCTGGTCGTCGAAGTGGTCGTCGTTCGGCGTGCCGCTCTGGCCGCCGGGGAGGATCGTCTCGGCGCGCATGCCATCGGGGCCGAGCGCCACGACCATGCGGAACACCGGGCCCGAGCCGCAGCTCCAGTCGTTCAGATCGAAGCCCGGGTTGCAGGCGTCGACCTCGAGGTGGTCGCCCGGTCGCGGGAAGTGCGGCAGCTGGTAGCGCGGATCGCCCGCCACGATCCCCGGCGCGAGCGGGATGTTGCGCGGCGAGATCTGGAACATGTCGAGCAGCAGCGAGAGGCTGGGGTCGTCGCTCGCGCCGAGCTGCGAGCCGATGAGCGAGTCGAAGCGAACCATGTGGCGCAAGCCCCAGCGGAAGTCGTCCCAGTCCGTGCTCCCGAAGCCGCCGTAGCCCGGCTCCGTGGGGTCGCTCCGCAGGTGCGCGAGCGCGGTGTCGACGGCGCGGAGCGCGATCTCCTGGCTCGACTCGACCTCGGGCGTCGTCGTGTCGTCGAAGAACGCGCTCTCGTTCGTCGTCGGATCGAAGCTGCCGAGGTGGTTCGCGTTGGCGGCGCCGCGGCCGGTGAGGATGAGGCGCATCGTGCGGGTCGTGAACGTGTCGCCCGTCGGCCCCGTCGAGATGCCGCCCGGGATGTGCTCGTCGTCCAGCACGCCGCGCACGAACGAGGTCACCCAGGCATGGAAGATCGTGGTCGCGACGCTGTCCTCGGCGTCGCCCGCCTGCACCGTCGAGTAGAACGAGTCGACACCCGAGGGCGTGTCGAGCCCGCCCGTCTGCCACGCCATCACGCGGCGCTCGACCTCTTCGTAGTCGCTCTGGTGCGCCGTCCACGACGCCGCCATGCGCGCCTCGGGCGTGCCGGCCGTCGGCGAGCCCGCCGCGGCCGCGCGCGCCGCGCCGATCGCCTCGAGCAGGTACGGCAGGAAGTCCTCGGCGAGGCTCGAGTGGTGATCGCCCTGCAGGTCTTGCATCTCCTCGAAGGTCGCGGTGCCGCCCGCGATCGCGGACGTGAGGCGAGTCTCGATGCGCGAGGCACGGTAGCCCTCGATCCACGGGCCGCCGATGTAGTACGGGTCGTCGAAGAGATCGTCGTCGCTCGTGATGTTGCCGGGGTCGTTGTTCGCGTGGTGCACGTACTGGCGCGCCGGATCGAGCGCCTGTGGCCACTGATCGAAGGGCACCGCGCACGCCGCAGCGCCGCCGCTGGCGGCGGCCGTCTCGTCGACCCGCCCCTGGGCGTCGAGCGGGATGTGCCACGCGCCGTAGAGCGTTCCGTCGAGCAGCTGTCGCGGATCGGCGCCCTCGATCCACACGTTCGTGCTCGCGTCGCGCGGCAGGTACGAGCGGCACGGCACGGCGTGGTAGGCCGAGTGGAACACCGAGCCGGTCGAGTCGGCCGCGGTCATCGCGCCGCCGTAGCCGATGAAGTGGCGCATCGCGGCCTGGTAGTCCTCCACCGTCGAGGCGTCGCCGAAGAGGCGGAAGGCGCGCAGCAAGGTGCCGCCGTCGAAGGGGCCGTAGTAGAAGGACACGGCGCTCACGACGCCGTCGCCGTCCACGTCGCCGGGCACGATCAGATCGCCCATCACGTTCAGGCGCGCCTCGCCGGGCGCGAGCACTTCGTCGACCGTCGTCGGCCGGCCCTCGATCGAGCTGAGCCAGCGGCCATCGAAGGTCTCGAAGCGCGGGATCATCTCGGTGCGCCCGACGCTTCCGAGCGCCTCGATGTTCGCGACGATGAACTGCTCGTCGACGCGCCGCACCGGATGCTGCGTGCCGCCGAAGAGCGTGGAGGCCGGGAGGCCATCGGCGCCGAGCGTGATCTCTTCGCGGTACCAGTCGGTCACGTCGGCGAAGAACGCGGTCTGCGACCACGCGATGTGGCCGTTCGTGCCGACGCCCATCGCGGGAAGGCCCGGGATCGTGGCGCCCACGATGCGCATCGTCTCGCCCTCGGCGCTGCCCATGAGGACCGTGTCGAGGCCGGCCTGCCAGAAGAGCGAAGGCACGCTGAGCTCGAGGTGGCCGTCGCCCGCGAGGAGCGCGCGCCCGTCGGGCGTGCCCGAGCCCATCACGGCCCACGCGTTCGAGCCGTAGCCCTCGGCCGGATCGCGACGGCTGCGCGAGGTGAGGCGATCGAGGTGCGCCGTGAGGCGTCCGACGACGCCGCGCTCGGGCAGGCGCGCGCCGCCGAAGAAGGGTCGCGGCGGCGCGGTGATCTCGAGCGGCCGAGGGCTCGCGCCCGCGGTGTCGACGCCCCAGCCCAGCGCGGAGCTCGAGAGGCGGGGCTGCGCGTAGCGGTTGGCGATCTCGTCGCGCACGCCGGCGAGGCGCAGGTCGCGGTTCGGCGCGCCGGCGAAGAGCGCGTCGATGCCGGCGAGCGCGGCGGTGTGGCCGACGTCGCCGCCCTCGAAGCTCGTGCCGTAGAGCACGCTCGCGCCGGTCGCCGCGACGTCGCGCCGTGTCCAGTGCGTCATGAGGTCGGCCGCGGTCGCGCCGAGGAGCGGCGCCGCGAGGGCGATCTCGCGCGGGGTCGCCAGGCGGCGGGCGAGGACGGTGTCGACGTAGGCGTTGATGCCCTCGGCGAACGCGTCGAACTCGGCGGCCTCTTCGGCGGACAGCCCCTGCTCGTAGAGGTCGGCCATGTGGCTCGCGCCGGTCATGCGGTTCTCGAGATCGGTCGAGAGCGCGGCGTCCCCGAGCAGCTCCGAGATGCGCCCCTCGGAGAGACGGCGCGTCAGATCCATCTGGAACCAGCGGTCGCGGGCCATGATGAAGCCGAGCACGCGCAGCGCATCGAGCCGGTTGCGGGCGTAGACGTGCGGCACGTTCATCTCGGTGCGCACGACGAACGCGTCCTCGGAGAGACCGCCGATCACCCGTCGATCGGTCTGCGGGATCCCGGCGAGCGCGGAAGGCGGCGGCGGATCGTCGAAGGCCGCGTCGTTGCCGACGTCCTCGGTCGGCGTGCTGCCATCGAAGCCCCCGTCGTCGCTCGTGACGGGCGGCGTCGTGCCGCACGAACAGCCGGCGAGGACGAGGAGCGAGGTGACGAAGAGCGAAGCGCGCGTGCTCGACATCCGGCGATGATGGCAGAAGACCCGGCCGTGCGACGCGGATCCGTGAGCAGACGCGTCAGAAGACGATCGTCTGGCAGCCGAAGTCGATGTCGACGGCGCCGGTCGTGTCCGGCGTCACGCGGCCGCACGCATCGACGCAGAGCACGACGCGGTGCGGATCGGCTGGCACGTCGTAGTGCCAGGCCTGCCCGCTCGCGCAGTCATCGGAGCGCGGGAACGTCACGGGCGTCGAGCCGTCGCCGGGGCGATAGGTGACGTTGACGCGGTTCCGGTCGAAGGTCATTCCCGTGGGCGGCGCCGGGATGTCGAACGTGCACGGCAGACGCTGCGGCACCGCGACGGTGGTGAGCAGGCGCGTGAAGATCGGGCCCCAGTCCGACGCGCAGATGTCCTCGAAGAGCCCATCGGTCGCGCTCGTCGCATCGAGGAACGCGAGGCCGATCGCGTCGGCCATGCCGTAGGGCCCGTCGCACGCGCCGGTGGACGTCGTGCCGCCCGCGTCGGGGGAGGCGATCGCGTGGACGACGAAGGGGCGCCCCACGAGCGCCGTCATCATCGAGACGAACGCGCTGCCGGTGATCGTGCTGTCGTCGTCGGTGACGAACACGAAGTGCAGCGCGGCCTCGGGGCGCAGGAACGCTGCGTAGTCCGGATAGCGCGCGATCGCATCGGTGAGCGGCTGCTTCGAGTCGACGAATTCGTCGATCGCGAGGAAGTGCGCCGGGTCGGTTCCGAGCGGGGCCGGCACGTCGACCCAGCCGGCGCTCGACACGACGACCACGTGGTAGTCGGGGATCCCCGCCGTCCCGATGGCGGCGGCGAACGCGTTCATGCTGTCCTGCACGATCGCGGCCTCCTGATCCATCGAGCCCGAGCTGTCGATCACCCACACCACGTCGAGGGGCGCGATCCCGGGATCGGCCTCGACCGACCGCGACTCGCAGGCGATCACGCCGCCGTCGCGCAGGCACCGAGGCGAGGACACGCAGTCCGGGTCGTCGCAGTCGACGAGGCCATCGAGATCGTCGTCGACGCCGCCCGTGCAGCTGGTCTCGTGCGCACCTCCGTCCCCGACGACGCCGGTGTCGGCCTGGCTCGCGGAGCCATCGCGCCCGGGATCGCCGGCCGCCACCGTGCAGCCGAGGGTCCCCATCACCAGGATCGAGAGCGCGAGCACGCCCAGCTCGCGGTCCCGAGGTCGTCCACGCGGTCCACCCATGACGCCTAGCGTGGCACGAGCGAGCGGTCCGCCCATCGCGTGGCGGGAACTATCGGCCGGCGGCGCGACCGCTGCCGACGCGCTACCTGGGAGGTGCGCTTCTTCCGCTCCGCGATCGATCCCGCGGGCCCGCGCCCTCGTCGTGCCCGCCCACGCCCGGGTCTCGGGTATCGTCGTGCGATGCGTCGCATCGCGCCGGCCCTCGTCGCTTCGATTCTGGGGATCGCCTGCACGGCCGCGAGCGCGTCGCGGACCGAGCCGCTCGTGCAAGGAACGCCTTCTTCCGATGCGTCGGTGCTCGCCGTCATCCACACGCGGCCGACCGGGACGCGCCAGCTCTGCACCGGGACCCTCGTCGCGCCCACGCTCGTGCTCACCGCCAAGCACTGCGTCTACGAGGACATGGGAGGCGCCGCGTGGGAGCCGATCCCGACGAGCGACCTCTCGGTCGCGATCGGCGACAGTGTGGCCAGCGCCACGGACGAGATCGCCGTGACGTCGATCGCGACGACGGCCGGCCCCTACCACGACGGGGACGGCGCGATCGGCGGCGACCTCGCGCTGCTCACGCTGGCCTCGGCACCCGCGGGCCTGGTCCCCCATGCGATCACGCTGGGCGCACCGGCGGTGAGCGAGGCGATCCGGATCGTCGGCTTCGGCTACACCGAGGCCGGCGGCGCCGGCACGCTCGGCACGCGCAACGAAGGCAGCGCGGGCATCGTCTCGGTCGCCGCCGGTACCTTCACGAGCGAGGGCGCGAGCTGGACGTGCACGGGCGACAGCGGCGGGCCGGCGTTTCGCGCGAGCGACGGCGCGCTGATCGGCGTGACGAGCATCGGCCCGCGCGGCTGCCCCGCGTCCGAGAGCATCTACACGCGCCTCGACGCCCAGCGTGCGCTCCTCGAAGCGGCGGGCCTCGTGCCCGCGGGCGAGGTCGACGCCGGTGCCCTCCCGAGCGACGCGGGCGCGAGCAGCGATGCCGCCTCCCCGGCGCCCACGCCCACGCGCACCACCGCAGGCTGCGGCTGTCGGGCGCAGGGCGTGCGTGCCTCGGCGATCCACCTCGCGGCGCTCCCGCCGCTGGTGAGCGTGCTCGCGTGGCGCCGGCGTGCGCGGCGGTCCCGCGGAGCCCGGTGAGCGGGCCGCGCATCACGCTGACGGGCGACGCGGTCGTCGACGAGACGCACGCGCACCTCGCCGCGCTCGCGGAGCGATCGCCCCACGACCTGCTCGCGCAAGCGCGGGCGATCACGCTGCTGGGTCTCGAGCGCGAGCAGCTCGTGGCGATCGCCTACCGGGAGGCGACGCTCCGCGCTCGCCTCGACGCGCTCCGCGTCGACGAAGCGGCGCGCGACGCCATCCGCCACGCGATGCGCTGGGTGTGGAAAGAAGAAGAGATGCACGCGACGTTCGTCCGCGGGGCGATCGTCCGCGGGGGCACGCTCGTCGCGCGCACGCGTGCGTTCGTCACCCAGGCGATGGGCGCCGTCGCCGGTTGGTCGAGCGCGGTGCTGCACCACGTCCGCTGGCGCGACGCGCCGCTCTCGCGCCTCGCGGCGCACGCGATCACCTTCGGTGGCTGGCTCGGCGGGCGCGTCCCACGCTCGGTGACGCGCTCGCTCCGCCACCTCACGTTCCGCGAGTACTGCCGCTTCAGCCTCGCCGCCGAGGCCACGGCGGCGCTGTGCTGGCATCGGGTCGCGGCGCTGCTCCGTGCGGCGGGCGCCGAGGACGCCGCGCGCCACTACGCGCAGATGGGGACCGACGAAGATCACCACGGCCGCATCTTCCGGCTCTTGCTCGCGGCGCTCGACGACGAGGATCGTCGCCGGGAGGGCTGGTCGGCCGAGCGTCTCCGCGACGCGCTGGCGGCGATCGGTCCCTTCTACGTCGCGCGCGCCCATCGCGCCGAC
>JBGALT010000007.1:0-103025 GCA_044223665.1 Sandaracinaceae bacterium
GGCGTCGGGCGACGTCTCCGCGTCGCGGCACGCGCGATCGGCGCCGTCGCAGTCTTGATCGACGCCGTCGCCACAGACGTCGGTCGCGCCGGGGTGGATCGTCGGGTCGGCGTCGTCGCAGTCGCGCGCATCCTGCGCGCCATCGCCGTCGGCGTCGGGCCCGGGCGCCTCGCACGTCACGCCTGGCTCCTGGTCGTAGACCCCTTGGTCGGTCCAGAACGTCGACGTCGTGCCCTCGGAGCAGGCACCGAAGTAGGGATCGATCCGCGCGCCGCCAGCTTGCGGGTGGACCTCGAAGTGCAGGTGCGCCGTGGTGCTGCAGCCCGAGCTCCCGATCTGCCCGAGCACTTGTCCGCACGTCACGTGGTCGCCGACCGCGACCCGCACGCTCTCCGTCCGCATGTGGGCATACGTCACGCGGAACGCGCCGTGGTCGATCACCACGTGGTTGGCGAAGCCCGCGCCGATCGAGGGGCCGCATCGGTCGTCGACGGTGCCGTCGCACGTCCGGCAGTGGTCGTAGAAGCCGTCGATCGCCGCGACGACCACGCCGTCGGCCACCGCGACGATGTCGTAGCCGGTGTCGATGGCCGCGTTGCCGCCGCGCAGCAGGTAGTCGACGCCTCGGTGGCCGTCGACGGCTGCGCCGTGGCCCGTGTGGCAGTCGTAGTCGACCCAGCTGCCCGGGGTCGGATCGAGATCGACGTAGTTGTGCCCGCTGATGCAGTCCACGCAGCCGATCGGGCTGCGAAACAGCTGCGCGGCGGCCGGGCTCGGCCCCAGAAGCGCTCCGAGCGCTGCGGCGAGAACGAGGATCGTGGGTCGCATGGTGCCTCCGCTGCTGCAGCCCACGTGCCAGCACCGCCGAGGTCCCCTCCGCATGGAGGACATCCTCGCATGGCGAGCGGGCCGCGCGCTCCGGGCCTGTACTGCCTCGCAGTCGCGAGGCTCCGTGTCGCTCGGCGGCGACAGCTGTCGCCGGCGGATGCGGTCGAGGGCATGCCGGCGTCTCCGATGCCGGTCGTGGGTTGGGCGAGCCTCGAAGATCGCGGGGGACCGTCGTCGACGATCTCCTCGCTCGGTGCGCCGAGTGCATGACGAACCGATCCGGTCGTTCTTACACGGGCCCTAACGGACGACGACCGCGATCGTACTTTCCCCGAGCTCGATCGCGCCGACGACCGGGTCGACCAACACGCCGAAACCCTCACGGCCTCGCCAGCGTGTGAACGCGCGCGCCGGCAGCGGCGTCGCGGAGAAGGGAGCGCCGCCAATTCCGCCAAACGGACCGGCGTCGAACGGCGGCAACGGGGCCGAGGCAAATGGCGCCCAGCCGCTCGGCGTGACGCGCAACTCGTAGTCGCCACAGAAGAAGCCGATGCGATCGATGTTGGTGCCTTGGCGCCCGTACATGTTGGTGATGAACTTGCCGAAGGGGCAGGCCGGGTGCCCAAAGTCGAAAGGACCGACCACATCTGCGCCCACCCACACAGGACCCGGCGTCGAAGCGTCTGCTCGCACGAAATAGCGATACGTCGCTCCGCTACGATCTTCGACCAAACGCAGCGGTGCGCAGTCCATGACCATGTAGCTCACGACGTCCATCGACTCGACGTACGCCCCGGTCGCGACATGGCCTTCCGGGCACAGGGTGCGCGTAGGCCAACCGGGGCGACCGGGGCCACCGTAGTACTGCGTGGTCGTAGGCGTGCCGACGGTGATGCTCACCGGGCAACCGTCGTCGATCACACCGTCGCAGTCGTCGTCGCGACCGTTGCACGCTTCGACGCGAGCGGTGAGGTCATCGGAACACACGACCATCCCGCCGGAGCAAGCCTCGACCCCGTCGGCGCACACGTCGGCATCGCTGCCGTCGCAACTCGAGTAGGACTGACCCGACCCATCCGGCGTCGCCGGGTTGCAGTCGTCGTCGAGACCGTTGCATCGATCGAGGCGTGCCGAGCCGAGGTCCGTGCAGACGAGCGCACCGCTTCTGCACTGCCGCGTATCGTCGCTGCACAGGTCGCTGTCCGAGCTGTCACAGGCCATCCCCACAGCAGGGTCCTGGCTACCATCCGGCGTAGCGAGAGAGCAGTCGTCGTCGATGCCGTTGCACAGCTCCCGGTTGTCACCCGTCGTGTCGGTGCACACGAGGTGCCCCGCCGTACACACCCGCATTCCTTCCGTGCACGAGTCCGCGTCGGCGCCGTCGCAGGCAGTGCCGGAGAGTGGGTCGTTTGCGCCATCCGGCGTTCCGGGATTGCAGTCGTTGTCCAGACCGTCGCAGACATCCAACGCGGTGCCCGCAGGGTCATCACATGCGAGGGCACCCATCGTGCAGATGCGTGCACCGTCCGCGCACGCGTCCGAGTCTGCACCGTCGCACGCCACGCCCATCATCGGATCGCTGCTGCCGTCTGCGCTCGTGGGGTTGCAGTCGTCGTCGATGCCGTTGCACAGATCCCGTGTGTCCGGGCTGAGGTCGGAACACGTCAACGCGCCCGTCGTGCAGCTGTAGACGCCCTCCGCGCAGAGGTCGCTGTCTGCGCCGTCGCAGCTCGTCCCCACTCGAGAGTCGCCCGATCCGTCGGGCGTGCCCGCATTGCAGTCGTTGTCGAGGCCGTCGCAGAGATCAGGCGTCATGCCGCCAGTGTCGTTGCACGACAGAGATCCGGTGGTGCACACCCAGGTACCATCCGCGCACGCGTCGGCGTCGGGTCCGTCACAAGGAGCTCCGATGCTCGCCTCGCCCTCGCCGTCCGCGGTACGCGGATCGCAGTCGTCATCGATTCCATTGCATCGTTCGATGCTGTCGGTCGTGGCGTCCGAGCAGCGCATGGATCCCACCTCGCATTGGAGCGTTCCCTCCGCACAGAGGTCGACGTCGCCACCGTCGCAGGGGGCGCCGTTGCTCACCTCGGCGCTTCCATCGGCCGTCCCGGGGCTGCAGTCGTCGTCCAGTCCGTTGCACACGTCGTACGTGCTGGCCGTGGTGTCGCTGCACACCAGGCGGCCCGCGCTGCACGAAACGTGTCCTTCGACGCACAAGTCCGCGTCATCGCCGTCGCACGCACTGCCGGGTGCTGGGTCGTCGAGATCGTCCGCGGTCGTGGGGTCGCAGTCGTCGTCGATCCCGTTGCAGAGCTCGAGTGCGCCGGGGTGTCGAGCCGAGTCGGCGTCGGCGCAATCTCGGCACGCAGCGACTCCGTCGCCGTCGGCATCTGCGTACGCAACGGAGCCATCGCAATTGTAGTCGACCGGATCGGAGCAATCGCTCTCGGTTGCGCCAGGGTGGCGGGCCGCGTCGGCGTCATCGCAGTCGTCGTCGAGCGCCGAAAATCCGCTCGGTGCTGCGCACGCGGTTCGTGTGTCGCCCGTCGTGCCATGACCATCGCCGTCGAGGTCTTGAAAGAAGACGTGCGTGTCGACCGCTTCCTCGTCGATGCGTGCATCGCAATCGTCATCGACGGTGTTGCATAGTTCGGGTGCCCCCGGCCAAACGTCGCGATTGGCGTCGTCGCAATCGACCTCGACTGCAAAGCCATCGCCGTCGGCGTCGGCGACGGCGGCATCTTCGCCTCGCTGCGCGTCGCCCGCGGCAGCGTCGGCTGGTCCTGCGTCATCGTCGCCCGATGGCGCGTCGAACAGTGCGCCATCGAGCCGGTTCTCAGCATCGGGGCGTCCGGTATCTGCGCCCGCTGCCGAGTCGATGCCGGCGTCGGTAGTCGGTGGCTCAGCCGTACAGCCAAGGCACACAATCAGTACCAGTCCGGCGAGTCGTAGAGAACGCATAGCCCCCCCCAGCACGGGCACATTGCATGAACAGCCTCGCGGTTCGCAATAGCTGACGCGGCCAGGCTGAACAGTCGTCAGCGAGATGCGCGCGCGCCGAGCATCCGCGCGAGCGAGCGCGCGCGGCGTGTTCGGGCTCGAGCTCGCCGAGCGCTGAGCTCCGGGCCGCGTGGGCCGTGCGCGCGACCGCGGCCGGGCGTTTCGCCGAAGGACCGACCGCGGCGAGAGGAAGGGGGCACGTCGATCGCGAGCTTCGGCAGTTTTGGAGAAGCGCCCTCCCGCCGGCCGGGGCTACACGAGGCCCATGAACATCGCGACGTGGGCTCTCCAGGTGTCGATCGCGCTCCACACCCTCGTGGGCGCGCTGTGGAAGCTGTCGAGCTCGGAGGAGTCGGTGCCTTCGCTCCGCGCGCTCCCGCACGGCGTGTGGCTCGGGCTCTCGGGCATCGAGGTGCTCTGCGCTGCGGCGCTCGTCCTTCCGGCCTTCCAGCGGAAGCTGGGGCGCCTCGCCCCGATCGCAGCGCTCGTCGTCGCGGCCGAGATGGCGCTCTTCTGCGTCGTGCACCTCTTCTCTGGCGTGACCGAGCACGCGGAGATGATCTACTGGCTGGTCGTCGCCGCGCTCTCTGCGCTCCTCGCGTACCTCCGGCTCGTGCAGAAGCCGATCGCGGGCTGATCTCGACCCTCGCGACGAGGACGGCTACCGTCCTCTCGTGCAAGATCCCGAGCTCGTGCGGCGTCTGCTCCGCGCGAAGGACCGCATCGACGCGGCGTCGCACGAAGACTGGCCGGTGTCGCGCCTCGCCCGCGTGAGCGGTGTGTCGGGGGCGCACTTCGCGCGCTCCTTCAAGGACGCGTTCGGCCTTCCGCCCCATCGCTATCTGCTCACCCGACGGATCGAGCGCGCCAGCGCGCTCCTGCGCGACACCCGCCAGCCGATCGCCGAGATCGCGTTCCGGACCGGATGGAAGAGCCTCGGAACCTTCGGTCGCACGTTCCGCGACATCACCGGCCAGAGCCCGGGCGAGTTCCGCGCCCACGCCCAGGCGACGCCGCACGACATGGCCAGCGTCCCGGCGTGCTTCCTCCACGCGGCGCACCGTCCGGACCTGAACATCGCAGTTTCGGAGAAGCGGCGGCGGGAAGGGGGCGATACGACGGAGCCCGAAACGACGGAGGTCGGATGAGCCAGAACGTGGGTGTGGTCGGTCTCTACGTGCGCGATCAGGACGAGGCGCTCGCCTTCTACGTCGAGAAGCTCGGCTTCCGCGTGCACACCGACGTGAAGAACGGGAGCTATCGCTGGCTGACGGTGCAGTGCCCCGACCAGGCGTCGTTCCAGCTCGGCCTCTTCGTCGCCGGCCCGCCGACCGTCGACGCGGCCACGGCCCAAGCCCTGCGCGAGGCAGTCGCGAAGGGCGCGATGCCGCCGCTCGTCCTCGAGGTGAGCGACGTGCGGGCCACCTTCGAGCGCATGCGAGCGCGCGGGGTCGACTTCACGCAGGAGCCCGTCGCCCGGTTCGGGAGCGTGGACGCGAGCTTCCGCGACCCTTCCGGCAACGGCTGGAAGCTCGTGCAGACACGCTGAGCCGAGCGCCGCGTCGCCGCCGACGTGATCGGCTCGCCTGCTCGGCGGTCCATTGCGCACCGATTCAGCTCGATTTCAGCGCACGAGTCTCGCATTGCCGCTAAGGCATCGGCGCGATGAGCACCGACCTCTATTCCGCCACCGTTCTCGCGCGCGCAGGTGCGCAGCTCACCCTTCGCTACGAGCCTCGGCAAGGCCTCCGCGTCGTCTCGACGAGCCGCACCTACTGGCTCGCGGTGGTCGCAGAGGGTCTCTCGCGCACCGGTCTCGAGAGCCCTCTCGCCGAAGAGATCGACCTCGAGACGCTCTGGGAAGACCCCGATACGAACAGCGACGAGGACCGCGCCCGAGGATTCGTCCGTGCCGTCTCCGTGCGCGCCGAGGGCGCCGACTTCGCAGCGACGCACGCGACCTTGGCCCACGCCGGGCCGATCGAAGTCGATGTCGAGATGACCGACGCACGCTGGGCCGAGGGGATGGCGCCGGGCCTCGCGTGGTCTGGGCTCACCTGGGACGGCGCGCTCGAGTCGGGCCACGCCGCGGCTCTGCCCGAGGCGCTGGTCGAGCGAGCGATCGAGGACGCCCCGTCGCTCTGGATGGATCGTGCGGAGGCCGTCGAGCGCGCGCTCGCGCAGAAGGACCCGAGCTCGCTCACGCCGGCGATGGGTCGAGCCTGGATCCTCGCGCTGTGGCTGCGCCGCCCTGGTTGCGATCGCGGGATGGGGCTCCACGTCCACGGCCTGCTGCACCTCGTGCACGACGTCGGAGCATCGGGGATGGGACCCGCGTCCATCGCGCTGCGCGCGCTGGCGACCGACGCGCCGCAGCTCGCGGCTGCCGCGTCCGCGCTGGACGGGCTCGTGGAAGTCCTGAGCGCGGCCCCGGACACCGAACGGCGCGGGTTCTTCGAGGCGCCGATGGGGACGCCATCCGAGCTCGCGCGTGCCGCATACCGACGCTGCATCGAGAGGGCGGGCGATGCTTGGTCCGTCCATCCCTACGAGGATCTCGTCGATCGCGTGCTCGGCGTCGGTGCGGCGAGCGTGGGGGAGATCGTCGGCCGTGACGTCCAACCGACGTACTTCACGTCGATGTACCTCGAGCAGCGAATCACGAGCGCGCCCGGACCGTGGCTGCGCGAGCCGGGGCTCGCAGGTCGCGCTCCGCTACACCAGCTCGTGTCGTGGGCCGGCCACCCCGAGACGCTGGGCCTCGTCCGTGCGGCGGTCGCCGGAGGGGCCGACCCGAACGCGCGCGATCACACCGGGATGACGCCGTTGCTCGTGATGCTCGACAGCGCGGGGCCTTTTCGCAAGACGAAGGATCCCAAGAAGTACTCGCTCGTCGATGCCGCCCGCACGTTCTCCGCGTTGGGCGCCGACTTCGGCGCGCGTCGCACGGACGGTCGCGGCGCCGTCGCGCTCGCCGTGACGCGTGAAGAGCACGACGCGGCGCTGCTCGAGCTGCTGGGCGAGCGCGGGGCGTCCTTCGATACGCTCACGGTCGACGGACGGACGCCGCTCTTCGACGCGGGCACCCCCGAGGCCGTCGTCGCGCTCCGACGGGGGGGCGCCTCGATCGAGCACCGGTCGCTCGAAGGGCACACCGCCCTCGGCCAGGCGATCGGTGACGGGCGCGCCGCCGTCGCGCGTGCGCTGCTCGAGGCAGGCGCGGCGATCGACGAGCCTGGACGGTGGGGCGGGACCTTGCTCGCGTCGGCGATCAGCGCATGGGACCTGGCCCTCTCGCTGAAGCGCAAGACGACCGACTTTCCAGCGCTCGTCCGAGCGCTGGTCGCGAGTGGCCTGCCGCTCGACGTGTCCGCGAGCGCCGGCGCGCAGGCGAACCGGGCACGCATCGGCGCAGCGCTCGCGAAGGTGAAGCTCGCGCTGCCCGCGGGGGACTGAAGCGCCCCCGGGAATCGAGGCGCGAGCACCGCGAGGGCACGGCCTCGCGGTGGCGCCCGCCGAGAGTTCCGCTCAGGAAGGCAGGAACCGAGGAACGTAGCGGCCTTTCGATCTCCCCTCGCGTGGCGGTCGAAGACGACCCTGGTTGGCGTCACGTGGTCGTTCCACTCGCACGGCACGCACGAGCTTGGTGGTGCGCGGGCCGGCGCGCTCACCGAGCAGCTCGACGTCGGCCGCTCGGCCTGCTCGCGGAACCGCGGCCAGTGCTCGCGCACCACGCAGAAGAGCAGTGTCTCCTCGGGCCGGCGCCGTGAGTCACGGTCCGCCGGCGCCGGCGCCGCGTGCGCGCACGAGCTCTGCGAGGCCGCGGCGGCGAGCACCCCCGCGCCGGGAGCAAGGAATCATCGCCTCCGGCGTCGTCGAGAGGCCCGAGACGGCCCGACCGACGTATGGATAGAGCATGGTGGCACCGTCGCGACCGATGACGACGTCGGCGCGCCCGGAGATGTCGAAGACCGACCCTGGTTGGCGTCACGTGGTCGTTGCGGGCGGCCACGCCGCAGAAAGCGCGCACCGCGCTCGAGTGCTCGTCCCGCACAGGGCGTGTGGAACGTGAAGAGATCCTCTCGCCAGGCGCCCACGAGGACGAACGCGTCGCGCTCGGCCTCGAACAGACCGAGGTGCCCCTCGGCGTCCACGGCGAGCGAGCGCGCATGCACCGAGCGTATGTCGCGGAGCATGGGGCGCCGGGCGCCCTCGCGCCCGCGCGCGACCTTCGCGCGCCCACGTCGCGACGGATCTCGACGCGCTCAGAACGGAACACCGAGCATCACGGCCCCGCCGCTCGGCATGGGGGTCACGCTGACCCACGCGTGCAGCTCCTCGCGCATCTCGTCACGTCGCTCGAAGGCGCGGCGCTCGCTGCTTCCGGCGAAGGCGACGGCGAGACCGATCGCGAGCAAGAGCGCGCCGACGCCCATCGACACGCCCCCCGCGATGTAGAGGCCATTGTCGGGGCCGCTGCCGCAGCCGCCACCCCCCGGCAGCGAGCCGATCCCACAGGCCACCCCGTGTGCGCCTGCCCGCAAGAGACCGGCCAGCAGGAGGCCCAGCCCGGCCACGAGACCGCCGGCGCCGGGCACGATCAGCCCGATCCCGGGACCGCGCAGGTCGGCGGGCATCCGTCGACCGCGCAAGCGGTAGTCGAGGTCGTGGAGCTCTTGCCGGAACGCGGCGATCCCGGGCTCGTGCCCGCTCAGCGTGAGCCAGCGCCCCGAGAGCACGCGGTCCTGCTCGATGAGCGCATCCTCGTCTTGCGCGGGCTCGGCCTCGACCTGTGCGCGCGCGAGCGCGGGCGAGAGGAGAATGAGCGCGAGGAGCCCCACGAGCGAAGCGCGATGTCCCATGCCGCGGAGGAAGCAGCGCGCGCGCCACTCGCTTCTCGCGGGAAATAGGCCTCCCGTGTCGTCCGATGCACGGAGCGTGCATTCCGCTGCACAGGACGCGCGCAGCGACGGGCCGATCGAAGCGACGCTTGCATCGGCCATGCTCGGCGTCTCTCGGACGGAGGCAGCATGGGCAACGCGTGGATCATCGGTGGAGCGCGCACGGCGCGCGGGCGCGGGAAGCTGGGCAAGGGCGCGCTCTCGGGCGTGCATCCGCAGGAGCTACTCGCGCAGACGCTGAACGAGGTGATCGCGCGCAGGAAGATCGACGCACGCGAGGTCGACGACGTGGTTGCGGGCTGCGTCTCGCAGGCCGAGGAGCGGGGTGCCTGCATCGCGCGCAACGCGGTGCTCGCGGCGGCCTTCCCGACGAGACGAAGGGCGTCACCGTGAACCGCTTCTGCGGCTCGGGCCTGCAGGCGATCAACTTCGGCGCGATGGGTGTCGCCTCGGGCCACCAGGGCTTCGTGCTCGCGGGCGGCGTGGCGCCCATGTCGCTTGTGCCGATGGGCTCGGACGAGGCCGGCATCGACGGCAACAACCTCGAGCTCCGAAAGAAGAACTTCCTGGTGCCCCGCGCCCGCCTCCGAGCGCGCGCTGAAGAATGCCGGCATGAAGGCGAGCGACATCCAGGCCGAGAACGGGGATCTCGACGCCCTCGAGGCGTACGACGACGCGACGCCTCCACGCGTCCTCGAACGCCACCGCCGGATTGTGCGTCAGGATGTCGACACGCAGCGGCCTTCTTCCGAACTGCCAGAACGTGTCCGGCTCGAGGATCTCTTCGGCGCGCGGCGCAAAGCTACCGAGACCGAAGTCGACGAGCGCCGCGCGGAGCCGCTTGCCGTTCGTCAGCGTTCGCTCGACCAGCAGATCCATGTCCTCGGTCGTCCGCGGCCTGCCGTGCGCCGAGACCGCGTGCCCGCCCACCAGCAGAAAGCGCACCCGGTGCCGGGCCAGCGTCGCGAGGAGCTCCGACCAGTCGCGCGGCATCGACGTAGTTGCGGCCGTAGATCCGGCGCCGGAGCTCTTCGACCGCGGCGAGCTTCTCTTCGTACGAACGGGCGGCGTCTTCCTCGACATCAGCGGCCTCGGCCTCTTCGAACGTGTGGAACTTCCGAGCGCAGCTCGCGCCTGTCCAGTCGGTGCGTGGGCGCGGCGTCCGGGACGCTCGCGACGTGCGGTCGCGGACCCATCGCCGTATCGATCTTCACGTCGCGCCACGATCCCGAACGTGGTCGACTCGGTGCTCGGCCCCCGGCGGTAGCGAGGCCGTCGGAGCGAGGCGCACGAGCGTGCGCTCCTCGAGCGTGCGGCCGGTCGCCGGCCGCTCACCTTCCTCGGCAGGCGTTCGATGCCTGGTGGATCGCCTCGATCGTCGCGGGCTCGAAGAGCGCGAGCTCGCAGCCGGCGAGGCGAAGCCGGTGCTCGAGGTAGCCGGCGATCCGACGGCGCTCGGACCCGGGCCCCTCAACGAGTCAGCAGCCAGAGCAAGCCGAGCACGAGGGCCACGAGGAGGACGGCCGCGAGCGCGCGCGGGCCCGTCGGCGCGACCGCGGCATCGGGAGGCGGCGCGGGCGTGGGACGAGGACGCGGTGCGCGCTCGGTGCGTCGCTCGTTCTTGCGGGCCACGTGAACCGGCCGCCGCTCGGGCGCGACGTTCTCGACGTACCAGAGGGAAGCGCCCGGGATGCGATCGAGCGCGCCCGCGCGCCCGGTGCATCGCTCGGCCGGGACGCGCACGCGGCGCGCCGTGCCGTAGATGGGCACGGCGATCGTCTCGGCTTCGGCGCCCGCGCTCTCGATTGCGCGCACGATCTCGCGCGCCGTCGCTTCGTCGTCCGACGTGGGCGGCGGCGGGAGGTTCGCGGCCCACGAGCGCGCGTCGTCCTCGTCTTCGGCTGCATCGCGGAGCCGCGCGGCGAGCAACACCTCGTGCTCGTCGATCGCACCCGCGCTGGCCGCGCGCAGGAACCGATCGGCGAAGCGGGTGTCGTGGCCCACCACGTCGTCCCGGTCGTGAGCGCCCTCGGGGCTCCAGTCGTCCTCGCTCGTCTCGATTACGCTGCCCGCGCCGGCGCCGTACGCGTACCCGCTCGCCGTGCGAATCCCCGCGACGACGTGCCCGCGCGCGCCCGCCGCCACGAGCACGTGGTAGGCGTCCTCATCGACCTCGACGAGGGGCGCGCGGCGCGCGATCTCGCCGAGCGCGGTTGCCTCGCCCTCCGCGAGCGTCGCCTCGGGAAGCGTCACGTCCATCGCGCTCGTGAGGCTCGCGCGCTCGACCAGGTAGGCCGTGCGCTTCCAGTCGGCGATCGTGCCGCCCGCATCGCCGAAGCCGGCGCCGCGACCGATCACCAGCCGATGCACGATGCGCGCGGACGTCGGCGGGTGGCGCCTCGCCGGCACTCTGCGATCCACGATCGCGAGCACGCCCGGCACGTTCAGCCGGCGGCGCGGCGAGCCGTCGGGATCGCGGTGGGTCGGCTCCGGCATCCTGCCCACGAGCGTACTCCAGCGCCTCGCGCTGCGACGCGCGTGATCCCGTGGGTGATGAGCGCGCCTCGAACGCCCGAAGGGCCGGAGGCTCTCGCCGCCGACCCTTCGTTCGTCTCGTCGTTTGGACGTGCCCGGGATCGAACCGGGGACCTCTAGAGTGCGATTCTAGCGCTCTCCCAGCTGAGCTACACGCCCGAGGTCTTCGAGAAGACCACCCTCCGAAGAGGGAGCGCGACTATACCTACGATTTCTCCCCCTGCAACGTCCATCTCGACGGCGCAGGCCGCGCGGCGCAGAAGGCCGCGAGGAAGAGCGAGAGCCAGCCGAGCCAGGGGCCCAGCAGCTCGTAGAGCGTGGTGCCCATCGAGCCGAGGCGCACGTCGTCGACGAGGCTCGCCTGCTCGAAGGTCTCCGTGTGCGCGACCACGCGGCCGGCGGGATCGACGAAGGCGCTCACGCCCGAGTTCGTCGAGCGCACGAGCCAGCGGCGGTGCTCGATCGCGCGGAACGTCGCGAGCGTCAGGTGGACCCAGGGCTCCTGCGTGTCGCCGAACCACGTGTCGACGGTGACGTTGACGAGGAAGTCCGGCTGCGCCTCCTGCACCGCGTGCCGCACGAAGCGAGAGACGATGTCCTCGTAGCAGATGAGCGCGCTCATCCGGACGGGATCGTCCTCGTCGCGGCCCTCGAGCGGCAGCTCCAGCGGATCGACGCTCGCGCCCGGCGAGAAGCGGCCGCTCATGGGCGAGACCTCGTAGAGCATCGGGAACGCCTCGCCGAACGGCAGGTACTCGCCGAAGGCGAGCAGGTACGTCTTGTCGTAGGTGCCGATGAACCGGCCCTGCGCGTCGGCGAGAAACGCCGTGTTGCGGTCGACGATGCGATCGCCGAGCTCGGCGTGGCGGATGCCGCCGAAGATCACCGGTGTGTGGACGTCGCGGAGCACCGTGCGGTGCACGCTGTGCACGTCGTCGAGCCAGTAGGTGACTGCGCTCTCCGGCCAGACGAAGAGCTGGATGGCGGGATCTTCCTCCTCGAGCGCCATCGTCATCTGCCGGCTGCGATCACCGACGCGTGGGTCGTCCCAGCGATCGAAGAGGCCGAGGTTCGGCTGGATCAGCGCCACGCGCAGGCGCTCCGCGCTCGCATCGAACGCGTCGACCTGCGCGAGTCGGTAGCCGCCGTACGCGAAGCTGAAGATCACGGCGCCCAGCGCGACGGCCGGCCCCAGGCGCGGCATCGGCAGCGCGCGGCCCCGCGCGAACAGGGCGTCGTAGATCGCGCCGTTCACCAAGAACACCAGGCCCGTGCACGTCTCGGGGCCGGCCAGATCGGCGATCTGCGTCAGGATCGGCATCCGGTACAGGCCGTTGCCGTAGTAGTGCTCGAAGAGCATCGGGAACACGGTCTCGGTCGCGACGTACGCCGCCGGGACCGCGAGGCTCGCCGCCCAGCCGTTCATGCGCGCGCGCCGGAAGATCCAGAGCATCGCCACGAACTGCAGCCCCTGCCACGCCCAGAAGATCGTGGCGAAGAGGCTCGCGATCGCGATGTGGAAGCCGCTGAACTCGGAGAGCGTGTAGGCGATCCAGTAGAAGCCGCCCGCGTAGGCGACGGTCCCGAACATCCACGCGCGGAAGAAGAAGGTGCGGCCGCCCGGGCGATCGAAGCCGCCGCGATCCTCGCGCGGGTCGACCACGAAGAGGGCGGGCACGAGCGCGAAGAAGCCCATCCACCACACGCCGAAGCCGGCGAAGCCGAGGAACATGAGCACGCTCGAGACGAGCAGGATCGCGTGCGCGCGAAGGCGCAGCGAGAGGGGCAGCGGCGGCGGCGACGCGGAGCTCTTGCCCTCCGTCGCGCTCGCCTCGCCCGTCTCGGTCTCGCTCGCCTCGGTCTTCGGGGCCTTCGCCTCAGCGCGGGCCTTGCCCGAGCGCTTTCCGGACTTTGCCAAGGAGCTCCTCCGACTTGAACGGCTTGGTCACGTAGGCGCGCGCGCCGGCGTTGATGCCCTCCACCATGTCGCTCGGCCGCGTCTTGGCGGTGAGCATCACGATGGGGATGCGCGCGAGCGCCGGGTCGCGCTTCAGCTCCTTGCTGAAGGTGAGCCCGTCCATCTGCGGCATCATCACGTCGCACACGATCAGATCGGGGCGCTCGCCGCCGACGATCTTGTCGAGCGCGTCGGCGCCGTCGACGGCCTCGCTCACGTCGTAGCTCTGGGACAGGAGCCGCGCGACGAGCCCGCGCACGGCGGTGTCGTCGTCGATCACGAGGACCTTCGGTCGCGCAGCCGCCATCGCGGCGGTGTAGCACGACCGCGTGCGCGTCGTATCGGGCCGGGCCGATTGCGGGTGCGATCGCGGAAGGGGGTCAGAGGCGACGCGCCGCGATCCCGGCCTTGATGCCCCGCCCGAGCAAGCTCGGGCGCTCGCCACCTCACCCTGCGGCCGCTGCTCACGGCCGGTCGGCCGCTGCGCTGCGTCCCCGGGACGGCGAGGCCTATAGCCAATTGGCTATAGGCCCCGCCGCCAGGCGACGCCTGAAGGCCGGTCTCGCGACGCGACATGCAATAGGCCTCGAGCGTTCTGCGCAGCAGGCTCGTGGCAAGACTTCACCCCCTCGCTGGATCACACTCGCCGATTGCGTTGACACCGCCAGCGCGAGCCCCCAGCCTCGGTCGGCTCCGCCACGATGGATTCCAGCGCAGAACGAGCGGGCGCATCCCCCGCACCGGGCGCGCCCTCCGAGCCCGCGCCCGTTCCGCGCGCGCTGCGCATCGCGGTCGCGCTCCTCTTTCTCCCGCTCCTCGGCGCGCTGCTCGAGGTCCTCGCGCATCCCGAGGTGGCCACCCAGCGCGTGGGCGACGAGGCGCCCTTCGAGGCGCGCGTGCTCACGCTCTTCGATCCGCCCGCACTGCTCGGGCCCTACTCGCGCCATCAGTGGAGCCACCCGGGCCCGCTGGCGTTCTGGCTCTTCGGCCTTCCTTACCACGCGCTCGGACGCGCATCGTTCGTCATTCCTCTCGCGGCGCTCGCGTTGAGCGCAGCCGCGCTCGCGTCGATCGTGCGATCGGTGCTCGTGCTGACGCCCTCGCTCGCGGGTCGCGCCTTCGGGCTCGTATGCGTCGCGATCCTCGTGGGCAAGGCGAGCCTCACGCTCGACCCGGCCGGAACCGCGACGAGCTGGGGACCCGCGTGCACGCTGCTCCCGTTCGCAGCGCTGGTGCTGCTCGCCGCCGAGCTCGGGACCGGCGCGTGGCGAACGTGGCCTCTCGTGCTGCTGCTCCACGCGTTCGTGGTGCAGACGCACGTCCTCTACCTCGTGCCGGCGAGCCTCGCGGTCGCGATCGGGAGCGGGCTCGGGTGGCGCGCGTCGAGCGCATCGGCCTCGCGCGCGAGGGTCCTCGGTCGCGGGGGCGTCGTGCTCGCCGTCTCGTGGGCGCCCGTCGTGATCGACGAGCTCGTCGTGTCGGGCAACCTCGAGCAGATCGCGGCCTACTTCCTCGGCGCGCGCGCCGCCGCGAGCCCCGACGCAGCAGGCGCCGCAGTGCTCTTCGCGTGGCGGGCGACCGAGCCCTTTCGTGACCTGATCGGGCTGGGCCCACCGGTGGCGCGTCCGGATCCGATGGAAGAGGTGTCGGTCGTGGCCGTGGCGGCGGCGAGCGCGACGGTGCTCGCGCTGGCGATCGTGCTGGCCCGCGGTCTCGCTCGTCCCCCGCGCGCGCCTCGCGACGGCGCGCGCATCCTCGCCGGCCTCGTGCTCGCCCTGCTCGTGACGGGGGCGCCGCTCCTGCTCCGCGTCGACGTTCCGGAGTGGCCCTACCTCACGTGGTGGGTCGGGGCGCTGAGCGTGCTCGGGCTCCTGGCGGCGGGGGCCACGCACCTGCGGCGCGCGCTCGATGCGCACAGCAGTCGCGTCGCGTCGGTGGCCTGCGTCGGTGCCGTGCTCGTCGTGGGGCTGCACACCGAGGCGCAGATCGGGCGCGCAGCTCGCTCCGCCGTCGAGCACGGTCGCCGCGACGCCGACGCGCTCGAGCCATTGCTGCCGGTGGTCGCGCATGCGCACGCGTGTCGCCCCGCGCTGCAGCTCGATGTCGGGGAGCCCTCGCTCTGGGGCGTGCTCGGGGCCACGCTCACGCACTTCGGTCGCGCGGGCACGCGCTTGCACGTCGCGCCGGGCTGGGAGTTCATGTTCGGGCGCGGCTACCACGGTGGCGACGCCGGCGCGCGGCTCGTGATCCTGCCCTGGGACGATCACGGCTGTCCGGCCGTGGGCCGCGGAGAGCATCTGCGCCTGGCCGATTGCCGCGGCGAAGGCGAGACGGTCGTCGCGCGCGCGGCCGCCGTGCCGCTGGCGCTCACGCCCTGGCAGGCCGAGGGCGCCACGGGCGATCCCGCATGGCTCTTCGACGGCGAGCGCGGCGCCGATGGTGCGCCGTGGAATGCGCCCGGAGCGCTCGTCCTCGCGGAGGGCGCGCGCATCACGTTCGGCTTGCCCCCCGCGCGCCTGACGCGCGTCGCGATCACCAGCGACGACAACGACGTGCTGCGCGTCGAGCACACGAGCGACGGTGAGCACTGGGATCGGCTGGCCGACCTCGCGCCCACCGGCGCTTGGGGGCAGCGTACCCACGTGCTGGATTTGCCGGGCGATCGCGTCGTGCGCGCGCTGCGCGTCGGTCCCGTCGCCGGCGACGGCGCCTACGCGATCAGCGAGATCGCGGTGGAAGGCGAGCCCGACGCGGTGCGGGTGGTGACGAGCGTCGGTGCGCGCGGCGATCTGGGCGCGATCACCGATGGCGACGCCGGAGACCTGCGCGCGGTCCCCTTCGAGGGCGAGGCGCCGTCGATCACGATCGAGCTGCCATCGTTCCCCGTCGCGGCGATTGCGGTGACGGCGACGACGTCACGCGAGGTGCGCGTGGAGGCATCGGTCGATGGTCACACCTTCTGGGAGGTCGGTCGCATCCGCGCCGCAGCGAGCGAGAGCGCGGCGACGCGTCGCTTCCATCTCGACGACGACGTGCTGGCCTCGCACGTGCGGCTCACGGCCCTCGCCGGCGCCGACCCGTGGCGCGTCGCCGAGATCACCCCGCTGCGGGCACCCGGCGCCGCGGTCGACGTGGGACTGCGCGCGGCGCGCTCGTCGCTGCGCGAGGGCTTCTCGCGCCACGAGGGCGACGAGGGCTGGGCGTGGATCGTCGGCCGCCGCGCCGTCGTCGCCGTGCCCTGGCCGGCCTCGCTCCCGCGCGCCGAGGGAGCCGACGTGCTCGTCTCGCTCGCGCCCTTCGACGGTCTCACCTCACCGGGCACGCTGAGCGTGCGGGCGGGCGGGACGAGCGTGGATGTTCCCCTCGCCGCGGGTCTGCAGACGGTGCGCGCGCACCTGCCCGCCCGCGCGCTGGCGACGGACGAGCTGGCCATCACGCTCGAGGCGAGCGACGCGATCTCGCCGCAGGCGCTCGGGCGCAGCGACGACGCGCGGGAGCTCTCCCTCGCGGTGCATCGCGTGGAGGTGCGTCCCTCGTTTCTCTTCTGCGTGGGCGCGGATCGTTGATCACGCGCCCCGCGCGGCGGCGATCACGCGCTTGACGCGATCGACCGGGCCGGTCGTCGTCTGGATGTTGAAGTTGATCACGCAGCGGTGCTTCTTGCCGTAGAACGGCTTCACCGAGTGCACGATGTCGTAGGGCCAGATCATCAGCATGCCCTTCTTGGGCCGGATGAAGTGGCTCATGCCGCGGAGGTGGAAGCAGAAGGCTCCGCTGTAGGGATGGTCGGCGAGCGGCTCGCCATCCGAGAGGTAGTAGCCACCGACGAACGCCATCTGCGGCTCCTCCTCGGGGGTCCATCGGCAGTGGTTGTGCTTCTGGTGGCCGCGCCCGGCGAAGGGCTCGTAGTACTGCACCCAGCTCTCGGTGACGCGTGAGCGGCGCGCGTGCTCGACGCCGATGCCATCGAGCAGCTCGTAGAGCGAGGCCTCGACGCGCTCGCGGATCGTCTTCACGCCCGGGTGATCGAACGAGAGGAAGTCGTTCGGCGGCACGAAGTACCGGCTGCCGATCGGGTTCAGCTCCGTGTTCTCGGTCCAGCGATCGCGGAGCGGCTCGCGCGGCTCGTAGCCGGCCTGGCGCTCGCCGTCGTAGCGCTCGGGCAGCTCCTGTCCCATGCGCTTCTGGGCGCCGGTGAGCACGCGCAGGCCGTGCTCGTAGACCTCGTCGTGGAGCGCGTCGTCGTCGAATACGCGCATGAAGACGGGGATCGGCGCCAGGTGGAAGACGTGCGGCGTGCCCGTGGCGTAGAGCGGATCGTCGTAGCGCATGCGCGGCCTCTGCCCGCGACGGTGGGAGCCTTCGTGCGCAGGGTCAAGCGAGGTCGGGCACAGGATGGCGCGCGCGATCGCCGCCGAGCGCGCGTGGCCGGCGCCCGAAATGTAGTACATTTGCCAGGTGCGCTTCGAATGGGACAGTGCAAAGGCCCGTACGAACGCACGCAAGCACGGAGTCACCTTCGCCGAGGCGGTGACCGCGTTCGACGACGCGCTCGGCGCCTACTACGCGGATGCCCTTCATCCCGACCGTTTCATCCTGATCGGCGCCTCCTCGAAGAATCGCGTGCTCTACGTCGTGTACGCGGAGGTCGTTCTCGATCGCATCCGGATCATCAGCGCCCGAAAGGCCACGGCCCATGAAAAAGCGCGCTACGAGATCGACTGAACGACCGACGAAGCGCTCGCGGTCGCGCTCGCGCGATCCGCTCGCGGGGCCTGTGGACTTCGATCGCTTCGGGCCCGTACGCCGAAACGCGTTCGCCGGGGCGAGCGAGCCGGCGGGGCCTTCGCTCGCTGCGCTCTGGGAGATGCCCGAGCTCGGCCAGGGCGCAGTGCTCCTACGACGGGGACGTCCGAAGAAGGGTGCTTCGCGCAAGACGGAGGTGCGCTCGATGAGGCTGCCCTCCGAGACGTGGAAGCGCGTGGAAGAAGTCGCGCGCAAGAAGCACCTGAACCTGCATCAGGCGATGCGGGAGGCGGTGCTCGGCTGGGTTCGCCGGGCCGGCTGAGCTTCGCATCGGGCCGCGAGCGGGCCGAGCCGATCGCGCGCGCCGGTCCGCCGGGCGCCGCGCCGTGTTACGAACGCTCGTCCATGGCTCGGCGCGCGCTCGTCACGGTGGTCGTCGGCGACGAGTATCGTCGCTTCTACGACGCGCACATCCGGGCGGGGCACGAGCGCTACGCGCGGCAGCTCGGCTGTCCGCTGGTGGTGCTCGGGCGGCGCCTCTCGAGCGGGAGCGCGGTCGATCACCCGCACGCGAGCTGGGAGAAGGTGAAGATCCTCGAGGAGCCCGAGCTCGCGGGCTTCGAGCGCCTCTGCTGGATCGACGCCGACGTCGTGGTGATCGGCGAGCCGCCCGATCCCTTCGCGCTCGCGAAGGACGGCTGGCTCGCGGTGGACGACGACACCTACGGCGTGGCGGCGCAGGCGGCGCTCGGTCGGCGCTGGTGGTACGGGTTCCTTCCGGAGCGCGCTTGGCCCGAGCGCGTGATCAACACGGGCCTCTTCGTCGTCGGGCGCGAGCACGCGCCGGTGCTGCGGGCGGTGCTCGATGCATACGGCGGACGCTGGGATCAGGGGCCGCTCAGCTACCACTTGCTCGGCACCCCCGGTGCCACGCTGGGCCCATCGGATCTGAACCGGCTCGTCGTGCACCACCTCGGCGTGCGCGGCTACGGGCCGCGCTCGATGCGCGAGCTCGTCGGGCGCCCGGGCCTCGTGCACTTCGCGGCGTCGTCGGCGATGCGCACGCCGGACTACCTCGCGTGGGCCGAGGCCGCGGCCGAGGGAAGAGAGGCGGGCGTGGGTCTGACGGCGCGCGCTGCGCTGCGCGCGCTGCGCTATGCGATCGAGCGGCCGGCGCGCGCGCGGGCCGAGGCGATCCTCGCTCGACATCCGCGCCTCGTCGGCCGCTTGCTCGCGCCGGCGCTCGATGCGCGTGTGCCGCGGCTCGGCCCGGCGCTCGCGTCGGTCGCCGCATGGCAGGAGCACGTGCTCGGCCAGGCCCTCGCGCACACGCCGCGCCTGCTCGTCTCCCGTGCGCAGGAAGCATTCCCGGGCTGGGTCACGGTGGATCCCGTCACGCCGATGTTGAGCGGCACCTCGAACCGGAAGCTCGGCGCCTCCGAGGACGCGGTCATGACGCGCCTCGACGCGCTCGCCGCGGTCGGGCCGCGTCCGGCGCGTAGTCTCGAGGCGATGGTGGTGCTCGGCACGCTCGAGGCGCTCGACGAGGCCGAGCGCGTCCCCTTTCTCCGCGCCTGCCGACGCGCGACGCGCGGGTCGGTCACGCTCCTCGTCGCAGCGCCGACCACCGAGCGCGTCACGGACACGCGGATCGGTGCGCAGATCGCCCTCCGCCACGCGCTCGAGCGCGCGCCGCTCGAAGCGCTCCTCGGAGAGGCGGGCCTGCGCGCCCGCGTGCGCTCGACCGACGACGAGGGCGCTCTGCTCACGGGGCTCGGGCCGCGGCCGCTGCGTCCTCCGCACGGGCACTGGCTCGTCACGCTCGAGGAGGGCTGAGGTGGCGCCCTCGCCCGAGAGCGCGCCCCTGGCTCACCGCATCGCGCGCCAGCTCGTGACCGGCGCGTCGCTGCTCGCGCTCGCGAGCGGCGCGCACAAGGTGGCGATGTTCGTGATGCGGGCGCGCGTCGGCCGGCTCGGAGGAGCCGAGGCGCTGGGGTCGGTCACGAGCGTGCTCACCGTCACGTGGATGGTCTCGGCGCTCTCGCACCTCGGCATGCCGGACCACGCGCTCGTGCGCGCCGCCCTGCCCGACGAGAGCGCCCTCGCGCGGGCGCGCGCGCGTCACACGCTCTTCCTCGTTTCGGCCTTCGTCGCGCTGGCGCTCTCGCTCGCGCTCGCCTTGCCGCGCGCGACCGACGCCGCGCTGGCCGCGCTCCTCGTGATCGGCGCGATCGCGCAGCACGCGTCGAGCGTGACCCTTCAGACGCTCCGCGGCGCCGGCCGGCCGGGGCTCGAGTCGATCTCGCTCGCGGTCGCTGCGGCGCTGCTCGCCGCGGGCGCGTGGATCGCCACCGATGCGCGCGCCGTCGCAGCGAGCTACGTGCTCTCGGGCCTCGTGTTCGTCGGGGCGCTCGCGCTCGGCATCCGCTCGGTTCCGGCGCTGCGTCCCGCACGGCCCAGCCTCGCCGCGGCGCTCGACGAGGTCCGGCGCTCGCTCCCGCTCTTCGTCGTGGGCGTGACCGCGTTCGGGCTGGGGAGCTCGGACGTGATGGTCAGCACCCACGCGCTCGGGGATGCCGCGGTCGGTCGCCTCACGTGCGCGACGATGGTGGTGCGAACGGGCTTCCAGCTCCCGTGGATCCTCGGAACGCTCGCGCTCGCGCGTACGAGAGATGCCGGGGTCGATCGCGCCCGCCTGACCGCGGGGCTCGCGCTGGTCGCGGCGCTGCTCGGCGCGGCGGCGGGTGGCACGGCGGTGCTGACGGGCGAGCTCGCGTCGCGCGCGTTCGGCGTGCCGCTCGTCGAGATCGATGGAGCGCTTCACGTCTCGGCCCTCCTCGCGCCCATCGTCTACGTGGCCGTCGTCCTGCTCCCGCTCGGGATGGCGCTCGCGCTCGCGGCCACGCTGCGCGCGACGCTCGCGGCGGCGGCGGTCGCCGTCGTGACGAGCCTCGCGCTCGGTCGCACGCATGGGATCGAGGGCGTGCAGGTTGGCCACGCGGCCGGTCACGCGGTGCTCGCGGCAGGCATCTTCCTCGGCCTGCGGCGGGCGCCCGAAGAGAGGGCCGCGTGAGCGCGCCCGTCGTCATCGCGCCGAGCTTCCCGCGCCGCACCGCGGCCAGCGACGGCCAGTCGGTCTACGTCGTGGAGTCGGCGCACGCGCTCGCCGCGCGCCGCGGCCCGCTGCGCGCGATCGCGCTCCGCCTCGAGGGCGAGCCGCCCCACGAGCGCGACGGACCGATCGAGATCGTGCGCGTCGATCCGGGCGTGTCGATCGCCACGCCCTTCGCGCTCTACGAGGCGTCGCACTTCGAGCGCGTCATGGCGCGGCTGGCCTCGGAGGCGACGCGCCTGGTCCCGGCGGGAGCGCCGGTTCTCGTGCACGGCTACGAGCTCGGGCCGACCGCGGCGGCGCTCGCCGCGCGCGGGCATCGCGTGGTCGCCGTGCTGCACTACTTGCTCGCGCAGGAGCTCGAGCACTACCTCGCCGGCGCGGACGATCCCTTTCGTCGATCGGTCATGCCGCCGGCGCTCGGTCTCCTCGCCGCGGCTTGGCCGGCGCGAGCGCGAGGCCTGCTCGCGGGCGCGGCCGGCCGCAGCGCGCGTCGGCTCTCGCACCCAGCGTTCAGCAAGGAGTGCTCGCCCCGGAGGACCCGGACGGAAGCGGGCGGAGCCAGCGGACGGGAGGGGCCGGAGCGGGCGAGCCGATCAGCGCTCGGCGCGATCGTGGGATCGGCGAGCGAGCGGCTCGGCGCCGACATCGTCCGCCACCAGCTCGGCAAGCTCGCGATGGAGCAGCAGCTCTTCGCCGCCGCCGACCTCGCCGTCGGCGTGAGCGAAGGCTTCGCCGAGGCCATGCGGCGCTTCCATCCACGCGCGCGGATCGTGTTCTGTCACGCCGGGCGCCCCGAGGACGTCTCCGAGGCACGGTGGTCGCCGTCGGAGCGCATCCGCCTGCTCGCCGTCGGACGCCCGACGCCGCAGAAGGGCTGGGACGTGCTCGCGCGCGCCCTCGGCCACATCGAGGCCGACGAGCCGGCGATCGCCGATCGCCTCTCGCTCACCGTCGTCGGCGGCACGCGCGCGTGGGCCGGCCCCCACTCGGCGTTCGGTGCCGAGACGCGGCGCGCGCTGACGTCGCTGTCCCGCGTGGTCGTTCACGACGCGGGTCGCCTCGATCGTGCCGAGCTCCTCGCGCGCTACGGCGAGGCCGACGTCCTGGTCCATCCCTCGGACTACGAGCCCTTCGGGCTGGTTCTGCTCGAGGCGATGAGCGCTGGATGTCCCGTGCTCGCGCTCGACACCGACGGCGCGCGCGACGTGATCGAGGACGGCCGGAGCGGCTGGCTCGTCCGCGCCGGCGGCTGGAAGGGGCGCTCCACGCGCCTGGCCGCCGCGATCGCCGCGCTCACGCGGCTCGACGAGCCCGCGTGGCGTGCGCGCCGCGCCGCCGCCCACGCGCGTGCGCGCTCGTTCAGCTGGGATCGGACGGCCGAGGCCCTCGATCGCTGGCTCTCGGGGGCGGCTCGCTGACGGGCTGCTTGGAGCTCTCGATCGTCTGCCAGACGAAGGGCTTCTCCCCACGCAGGTAGTCGACGGTGCCGAGCGTGCGCCCCGCGAGCTCGGCGAGGCCGGCGACCATCATCGCGGGCGCGTCCGCCGGGTGATCGCGCAGGTGATCGAGCGCCGCGCGAACGACCCGACGCGACGAGAAGCTCGCGACGTCGTAGTCGCGCGTTCCGTGGAGCCAGAGGTGCCCGCAGAACACGCGGCGCCGCTGGTCGAGCAGCTCGCGGAGCACCGAAGGCCCGCGGTTCCACACGACCGCGTCCGGCACGTACACGAGGCGCTGGCCGCGACCGATGGCGATCGTCTCGAGCCACGCCTCGTCGACGACCGTCTCCGGATCGAGGCGCGGCACGTCCGGTCGGAACGCCACGAGCTCGCCCATCTTCGGCGCGCGCAGCGCGAGCCGATGGTGGAGCGTCCACTGCATGTGCACGATCCGATCGACCCATCGCTCGCTCGGGTTCGTGGGCATCGGATGCGCCCCCGTCATGCCGACGGTGCGATCGGCGAAGGGAGCCACCAGCGCGTCGAGGCACCCCGCACGCGGCAGCATGTCGCCGCCCGAGAGCACGCACACCTGCGTGCCGGCGTGCACGCGATCGAGGAACTGGTTGACCGCCGTCGCCTTGCCCCGTCGCTCGGCGTCGATCGCCACTTCTACGCGCGGGTCGCGGCTGGCCCACGCGCGCGCGATCTCGACCGTCTGATCGGTGCTGCCACTCGAGACCACGACGATCTGGCGGACGTCGACGTGCGGCCCGCGCTCGCGGGTGACGGCCGCGAGGAGAGCGTCGAGGTTCCGCTCCTCGTTGTAGACGGTGATCCCGACCGCCGTCGGCAGAGGCCCTGCGCTCGTCTCGCTCACGAGGTGACCTCGGGCGTGGCGGTGCGGCGCCAGAGGACGACGCCGAGCGCGACGAGCCAGACGAGCCACGGCACGAGGCTCGCGAGCGGAGGCAGACCGAGGAGCAGGCCGAGGTTCGTGGCCGACGGGAGCGCCGAGACGCGTCCGGCGCTCAGGCGCGGGAGCACGAAGTCGAAGAGCACGTCGCCCGTCTCGGGAGCTTCGATGCCGGCCGCCGTCAGGCCGAGCATGATCGCGATCGAGAGCCCGCCGATCGCCGCGACCCAGGGACGCGCGCGGGCGCGCTGCCAGACGCGCGCGAGACCGAAGGCGAGGGCGGGCAGGGCGGGCACGAGATGTCGAGGACCGGCGGACGAGCCGCCCCACCACATGTAGTAGCCGGCGTTGGCGAGATAGAGCGCGACGAGGGCCAGCGCCCCGATCGTCACGATCGGATCGCGACCGAGCCAGCGCGGCCCGGCGTCCGGTCGCGCGGCCGCGGCCGCCGGAGGCGCGATCGAGAGCCCCAGCGCGCCCAGGAGGCTGATGGGCGCGAGATAGAAGAGGCCGCGCCGCGTTCCGAAGAGCAGCCCCACCATCGCCGTGGGCGAGGGAAGCCCGACGCCCATCACTCCGTGCGCGTGCCCGGCGACGAACGTGGGGCTCGCGAGGTGCGCGTACCCGGTGCTCCACGGCGCCCCGAAGCACGCGGTGTGATAGGCGCCCACGAGGGCCGCCACCGGAAGGGCACCGAGCGCGAGCCGGCCGAGGCGTGCGCCGAGCGCGCGGCGCTCCCCCGCGGCGAGCGCGTACGCGCCGATGACGACGCCGGGCACGAGCGTGAGGTACTCGCAACCGACGGCTGCGGCGAGGCAGGCGCCTGCGAGAGGCAAGCGGCGCACGGGGCCCGCGGGATCGATGGACGCGAGCGCCACCGTCAGCATCGCGGCCGCGGGCACGTGACCGTAGAAGCTCGTCGCATACGGAAGAATCGGCGTGCCGAGGCACACGAGCGACGTCGCCACCAGCGCCGTGCGCGCGTCGTGGCGTCGCCGGAGCATCGCGTAGAGGTGCAGCGCCATCACGACGAGGCTCGTGCCCGAGACGCCCAGCGCCGTCGCGTAGAGCAGCTGCTGCGCGCTGCCGTTCAAGAGCACGCGGACGGCGGGCGTCTCGCCGCGCGCCTCGGCCTCGAACGCCGGGGGCTCGCGCCCGAGCAAGAGATGCGCGCCGCGCACGACCGCATACGGGACGACGCCCGCGAGGGCCGGCAGCGGTGCCTTGTCGCTGAACCAGGCGTCACCCACGCGTGCGCGATCGCCGGTCGCCGCGGCCCACGCTCCGAGCGAGAGCCCCTCGCCGCTCGCCACGGCGCGCGTGAGCCCGAAGCGGGACATCGGGCTCCACGTCGCCGAGGGCGTGAAGAAGGCCGCCAGCTGCAGGAGCCACACCGCGAGCAGCGGCGCGATCGGGCGAGGTGGAGACGGCATCGAGCGTCCCGAGAGTAGCGCTCCGGGCGCGGCGGACCCTTCGAGAAATCGCCCGCCGAGGAAGGTGGTACGGTGCGCCGGTGCAGCGTCGTCCGTGGGCACGGAGGCCCTGGACCTGGGTCGGTCTCGGGCTGGCGAGCGCCGGGCCCTTCGCCGTGGGGCTCGGCTTCGATCACGTCTACGACGATCGGGCCACGATCGTGGCGAGCCCGGCGGCGTCGCTCTCTCCGTGGGCGATCGTGGCCGCGTGCGCGCGGGGGACGGACGCGTTCCCGGACGTGTCGCGCCCGGCGATGGTGCTCTCGG
Organism: Sandaracinaceae bacterium; assembly: GCA_044223665.1. Classification (GTDB taxonomy): domain Bacteria; phylum Myxococcota_A; class Polyangia; order Polyangiales; family Sandaracinaceae; genus JBBSAT01. The sequence goes on from JBGALT010000007.1 coordinate 25,180, forward strand.
CGCGGCTCGACCACGCGCTCTGGGGCGCGCGTCCCTTCGGGACGCACCTCTCGAGCCTCGTGCTCTACGTCGCCTCCACCGTGGCCGCCTTCGCGCTCGCCCGCGTGATCTTGCGCGGGCGCACGCTCGCGCTCGCGGCGGCGGCGCTCTGGGCCTGCCTGCCCGTGCATGCCGAGGCCGTGGTGTGCGCGAGCTATCGCGAAGACCTCTTCGCCGCATTGGGTGTGCTCGGCTCGCTCGCGATCGTGCTCGCGCCGGCGCTCCAGCCGATCCCGTGGCCGCGGGCCGCGTGCGCGGGGGGGCTCCTCGCGCTGGCGCTGGCGGGCAAGGAGAGCGCGGTCGTCTTCGTGCCGCTGCTCGCGGCGCTCGTGCCGGTCACTCGTGGACGCGCGCTCGAGGACCTCCGCGCGTGGGTGGCTCCCCGCCGCCGCGCCCTCCTCGTGCTCGCGATCGTCCTCTCCGTGTACGGCGTCTGGCGATGGCGGCTCGTCGAGGGCGGAGACGGCGTGGCCCGGGCCGTGGCCCACGGGCCGCACGACGACGCGCGCTACCTCGTGTGGGCCGCCGCGCGCTCGCTCTGGCCGGTCGACGTCGATCCGGTCTTCCCGTCGAGCGGCCCCGCGAGCGCGGCATGGTGGATTCCTGCCATGGGGCTCGTGCTGGTCTGGGCCACGCGTGCCTCGAGCACGGTGGGGCGCGCGCTCTCGTTCCTCGTGCTCGGAGCGCTCGCGACGGCGCCCTTCGTCGGGCCGGCCAACGAGCGCGCCGATCGCTACCTCTCGTTCACCACGTTCGGGTCGGCTTGCCTCGTGGTGCTCGCCCTCGATGCGCTCGTGCGGCGCGTGCCGAAGGGCGCCGAGCGGCGTACGTTCGGGCTCGCCATGGCTCTCGTCGTCGCGCTCGGTGTACGGAGCGCAAGGGTCGCGCAGCCGTTCGCCAGCGACCTCGCGCTCTGGACGTACGCGACCGAGCGCGCGCCCGAGTCGGCCAAGGCGTGGCAGGGTCGGGCCTGGGCCGAGCGCCGCGCCGGGCACCTCGACGACGCGGCCTCCAGCATCGCGCGCAGCCTGGCGATCGAGCCGGAGCGGCCGGAGACGCGCCTGTCGGCGGCCTACGTCTCGCTCGCGCGCGGAGACGTCGCGCAGGCGCGGCGTCTGCTCGACGGCCTGCGCGCCGAGGGGCACGAGGGGCTCCCCGGCTTCGCGCGCGCGTCGCGATGCGCCGCCGAGACGCCGGGGGAGCGCATGCGCGCTTGTCTCGACGAGGGCCGGCCTTGATCGCGCTCGGCGTCGGCCTCGCGATGCTCGCGCTCTTCTCGGCGATCGGCGCCGGGCCGAGCCTCTGGCTGCTGGGCCCGCGCTGGCGCCGCCTCTGGCCGCTCGTCGCGCCGGTCGTGGGCTTCGCGCTCGTGGCCGTCGTGGGCGACGCGCCCTCCTGGCGCTGGACCGTCGCGTCCTACGCGTGGCCGCTCCTGGTCCTCGCGCTCGGCGGGAGCGCGCTCTTGGTATGGCGCCATCGCGCGGATCTCGAGCGGCGTGATGCGCTCGCCTTCCTGCTGCCGGTGCTGGTCCTCCCGTGGTCGCTCGCGCCGTACCTCTCGAGCGGCACGCTGACGACGCTCTCCGAGCACAACAACGACTGGGCGTACTACCTGAGCCTCGAGAGCGCGCTGCGCCACGCGCCCTACGGCGCGCCGTGGACCGACACCGGCGATCTCTTCGTCGACATGGGCTCCGTGCTCCGGCGTGGCGGATGGCGGGCCGGGCTCTCGATCGTCGGCACGTGGCTCGGAGCCCTCTCGGGCCTCTTGCCGCACCAGGTCGACGGCGCGCTCTGGAGCGTCCTGCACGCGAGCCTGCCCGGGGCGACCGTCGCGGCGCATCGGATGCTCGTCCCGCGCGCCTCGAGACCCGCGCAGGCCTTCGTGATCGCGGCCTCGGTGCTCTCGGGGCCGGCGCTGCTGCTGCTGCGCATGTCGTTCGCGTCGCATCTGGCCGCGATGCCGCTGCTCGTGCTCGCGACGGCGGCGATCTCTCGCGCGCTCGGGGCCCGGGGCGCGTCGCTCCGCGTGCTCGCGGTGCTCTTGCTCGCGGCCACGATCACGGTCCTCGCGGATGCCTCGCCCTACCTCGCGGCGATGGGCGTGGGGACGCTCGTCTCGGCGGCGTGGGCGAAGGGCATTCCGCTCGGGCGGCTGGCCAAGCGCGCGGCGTGGGGCCTGCTCGCGCCGGCGATCGTTCCGGTGGCGATCGCGCGCATCGTGCTCTCGATCCGGAGCCTCGAGGTCACCGGCTACCGGCCTCCGGCCGCCCACTTCGATGCCGGCATCGGCGCGCTGCTCACGAGCGCGCTGGGTCAGTACCTGCACGAGGTTCCGTGGCGAGAGGTCTCGCCGCTGCTCTTGCTCGTGAGCCTCACGGCGGTGCTCGTCGGCGTCGGGGTGCTGGGGAGCGCCGCGTTCGTGCGCGCGCGCGCCTCGCGTGCGCTCGTCTTCACGCCGCTCCTGGTGGGGCTCGCGCTGGTGCTGGCCTGCGACCGGCTCGATCTCTCGTACCCGAGCTGGAAGATCGCGCTCACGACGAGCCCCTTCGTGACGATCGCGCTGGCGGCGGGGCTCGATCGCCTGCGGCGGCCCGGCATGCTGGCCGGCTCGATCCTGATCGCCGTCCAGCTCGTGACGGTCGCGTGGTCCTCGGCGCGCGCGCCGCAGCGCATCGGCGTGCTGCCCGTGCACGAGGCGCTGGTGGCGCGGCTCGCGGACGAGCCCGGGCGCCTGACGCTGATGGGGCACCAGGGGCGCGTCGACGGCGTCGCCCACGAGCACGCGCTCGTCTACTTGTTCGCGCAGCACGGGCGCCAGCTGCACGCGACCGCGCATCCGGCGAGCTACTACCGCGTGTCGTGGCCGGCCCAGGATCTCGCGATCGCCGAGGGCGACGAGCCGCTCGTGGTCGTCGCGCTCGATCGCGCGGCCGTGCTCGACGCCGGCAGGCCCTGGTTCCGCGAGGGCCCCTTCACCGTGCTCCGGCCAGCGCCCGAGCAGCGGCCCGCGAACCTCGTCTACGGCCACGGGGTCTTCCCGGCCGAGACCGAGCCGGGGCGGACGTTCCGCTGGGCCGAGGCGGTCGCGACGCTGTGGGTGGACCTCCCTACCGCGGATGCGTGTCTCGTCGGCGACGTGCGCGGCACGCCCGACGGGGACGCGCGCGTGCTCCAGGTCGTGGCGCGGCCCTTCGCGCGCGACACGTGGGCGCCGATCGCCGATGCCGTCCTGTCCGACACCGAGGTGCCGATCGACCACGCGTGGGCGCGGCGCACGCTCGTCCGCGCGACGGGAGAGCCGCGGGCCGTCGAGGTCACCTTCGTCTATCTCGGCCGGCGCGGGCGCGATCGGATCGATTCGCGGCCCATCCACTTCGCGCTCGGCAACCTCGCGCTGCGCCGCGGCGAAGACTGCCGCGAGGCCGACGCGCCACGATGAGGCCCCGGGGCGCGCGCCCGGCGGCTCACGGCACGAAGAGATCGTCGGTGCACTCGCGCATCGCGAGGCCCGGGCGTGCGACGGCGCCGCACGTCCCCGGCCACGCCTGCGAGGCCTGTGCAATCGGGGCGCAGCCGCCGCCGACGGTGCACGTCGTGCTGGTCGCGCAGGAGACGTCGAGGCAGTCGGCGAGCAGCGAGAGCACGATCACGCGGGCCTCACCCTCCGACGTCGTCGTCGAGGCCGTCGCGATCACGGTCTGCTCACCGGCCCCCGCGGGGCCCACGCGGGCCGTCGCCGTCACGCGGAAGGTGCGCTCGACGCCCGCGCCATCGCGCCGCAGCACGAAGTAGAACGGCGGGCGCGTCCCGAGGCCGGCCTGCTCGTAGCTCTGATCGAGCCCGCTGAACGTCGCCGAGTCGCGGTCGCGCAGCCGGCACGGTGGATCGCCCGCGAAGGCCACGCACTCGACGTCGAACGAGATGGAGCGAATCTGGCCGTCGGCGACGGGCGTTCCGTCCTGCGCCGCGATCGGCAGGTTGGTGTCGACGAGGATCACGAGCTCGGTCGGGTCGATGGCGGCGCAGCTCGTGCTCGCGAGCCCGGCGAGAGCGGCCGCGAAGAGGGCGAGCACGCGGGGCGTCGATCGGCGGGTCATTGGAAGGTGATCACTCCGGCGCGGATCGTGGGGTCGAGCGGTGCGCGTGGAGAGTCCTGCGTGCCGAGCACCACGCCGACCGTGACCGCCGCGCCGACCAGCACGATCGCGCCGATGACGAGGCCGACGACGAGCCCGGTGTCGTCGCCGTGTGGCTCGATCGCCGGCCCCTGCGGCGGCGCGTCGATGGGGTCCTCGGTCGCGGAGGCGGCGACCGCGGCCGGCGCGAGCTCGGAGGCGTGGAGGAAGACCTCCTCGTTTCCCTCGAGCTCCACGCGGACGCGAACGCTCTGGAGCATGCGCCCGTCGCGCCACAGCGAGACCTGTCGCAGGCCGGGGTTCGCTTCGAACGGGGCGCCCAGCGTGGGCACCGGGGTCTCGTCGAGGAAGACCTCGTCTCCGTCGTGCAGCCCCTCGACCTGGATGGTCACGTGGGGCATCAGCGCCTCGACCTCGGCCAGGCTCTCTCGCGTGCGCGCCGCCAGCTCGTGCGTCGCGAAGCGCTCGAGGAACGTGCGGTACGAGTCGCGCGCCTCGATCAGGCGCCCCGACTGACGCTGGGCCGTGCCGAGGTTGACGAGGATCGACGGCCGCGGCGCGAGATCCCAGGCCTCCTCGAACAAGAGCCGCGCCTCGTCCCAGCGCTCGGCCGAGAGCGAGGCGAGCCCGCGCTCGAAGAGGTCGCGGGCGCGCTCGGTCGCATCCGTCGACCCGCTGGCCTCGCTCGTCTCGCGCCGTTGTGCGGAGACGGGCGCGGCCGGCCCGAGCGCAGCGATGCACGCCAAGAGCGAGGCGAGAAGCCAGCGAGCGCTGCCCCCCGCGAGACGGCACGTGGGACGCGAACCGAAACGACCAGCTCCCATCACGAGATCGTGATCTACCACAAGCCCGGTACCGGCGAGCACCCGCGAGCACACCTCCGCGGACGCTGTCGTGCGTCCATCAGAACTCGGTGCTGATCACCGGATCCCCGGTCACGGCCGTGCGCGATCGCCGGTGGGGCGTCGTCGGGGTCGGGTCGGTCTCGGGCGCTTCCGGCGTCGTGGCGGTGGGGGTCTCGGTCGCGTGCGGGCGCGCGGCGTGACCGGGCGTGCTCGCGCGCGGAGCGCCGGTCTCCGTGCTCGCGGGCGGTGGATCGGCCTCGGCATGGCGCGCCTCGCTCCCGCCGGCAGGCTCCGCCTCCGCCGGCACCGGGCCGACCGCGACGCTGCTCGGATCGGGCTCGGGCTGCCAAGGCGTGGCCGCGGCAGCCTCGGACGAGGGCGGCGGAGCCGTCGTCGCGACGGGCAGAGCCGTCGTCGCGACCGGAAGAGGAGCGCCGTGGATCTCCGGCGCGCCCCCGAGGACGCCGCTCCAGAGCAGCGCGGCGGCGGCCACGAGGAGCAACGTCACTGCGGCGATCGCCGGGACCAGCAGGCGGCGTCGATCGGGGGCCGGCTCCGGTGCGACCGCGCTCGCGGCCGAGAGCGGCCCTGCCGCCTGCGAAGAAGGCTCGAAGCTCGGCCGCGAGGTCAGGCCCTGGCTGTCGGCGCTCCCGCGCGGCACGGCGCCCGACGCGCTCGAGCTCGCTTCGGGCGGCGCCGTCATCGGCCCCTCCATCGGCGCCGTGGCCCACGCGAGCAACGCCTCCGGATCGCGCACGCTGGGGCGGCCGAGCGCGGACGCGACCGCGGGATCGAGCGATCCGTCGTTCGGCGGAGGCACGAGCAACGCGACCACGTCGCCCGCCTGCTGCGCGGAGATGGAGAGCGCCTCGGGCACCGCGGCAGCGATCGCGCGCTGCACCTCGTCGCAGCTCGCGAAGCGATCGTCCGGCGAGAGCGAGAGCATCCGCATCACGACCTGCTCGAGCGCCGGCGGCACGGGCGCGAACTGGCTCGGCAGCGGTGCGTCCGCGCGCCGGACCAGATCGAGCGAGCCGAGATCGTTCTCGGCATTGAAGAGCAGCCGACCCGTGAGCAGCTCCCACATCAGCGTGCCGAGCGAGAACACGTCGGAGCGCCGATCGATGTTGGTGCGCCCCGCCGACTGCTCGGGGGACATGTAGCGGATCGTTCCTTTGAGCAGCCCGGCCGAGGTCGCCTGCGACGCATCGCGGACCTTGGCGATCCCGAAGTCGATCAGCTTCACGTAGCCCTTGTAGGCGATGAGCACGTTCTTCGGGCTCACGTCGCGATGCACGACGTGCAGCGAGACGCCGTGATCGTCGGTCACCTCGTGGGCGGCATGCAGCCCGGCGGCCACCTGCATCGCGATCGACGCCACGAGCGGCGGCGTCAGGCGGCGCCCGCGCTTGGCGAGCGCTCGCTGGATCTGCGAGAGGCTCCCCCCCGCGACGTACTCCATGACGAGGAAGTGCTGGCCCTCTTCTTCGCCGAGCTCGTGGATGTGCACCACGTTGGGGTGCTCGACGCGGGCCGACAGGCGCGCCTCGTCGAGGAACATCCCGATGAGCATGGGGTCCTCGGCCAGGTGCTCGAGGACGACCTTGATCGCGACGTACTTGGCGAAGCCGCCCGCGCCGGTCTTGCGGCCCAGGTAGAGCGCAGCCATTCCGCCGACGCGCAGCTTGGCGACGATCTCGTAACCCGCGAGCGTCCGCTGACCGCGAACAGCGCGTGAGGCGGAGCCATGCACTCGGATCATCCTATCACGCTCTGGCCAGAGCGTTGACGGTCGTCACACCCGCTGTTAGCGTGGCTTCATGCTCGGGCTGTTTGGCGACCGGACGTTCGTGCTGAGCGTGGTGGTCCTCGCCGCTGCGGTGGTGTTCGCATGTGCGACGGCCCGTACGCCGTCGGTCACCGGCTGTACGGCCGTCGACGACTGCACGATGGCGGGGTTTCCCGCCGGGACCCAGTGCCTCGGGGGCTACTGCATCCCTCCGGGCACGGACGCCGGCCCTCTGCCCGACACCGGCCTCGACAGCGGCAGCGCCAGCGAAGACAGCGGCGGGTTGGATACGGGCGCGCTGCTCGACGGCGCCGCCGACGACGCGCCGAGCTCCGGCAGCCTCTGATCGCCGATCGCGGATCGCCTACTTCGTGCCGAAGAGGCGGTCGCCCGCGTCGCCGAGCCCCGGGAGGATGTAGCCCTTCTCGTTGAGCTTCTCGTCGACGGCCGCGCACCACACGTGCACGTCGGGGTGTGCGTCGTGCAGCGTGTGGATGCCCTCCGGCGCCGCGAGCAGGCAGACGAACTTGATCGACTTCGGCCGCTTCTCCTTGATGCGATCGATCGCCGCGACCGCGGAGTTACCGGTGGCGAGCATCGGGTCGACCACGATGACGTCGCGGTTCTCGATGTCGCCGGGGACCTTGAAGTAGTACTCGACCGCGAGCAGCGTCTTCGGATCGCGATAGAGGCCGATGTGTCCGATGCGGGCCGAAGGCACGATGCGCAACACGCCGTTCAGGATGCCGTCGCCGGCGCGCAGGATCGAGATGACCACGAGCTTCTTGCCCTCGATCACCGGCGCGTCCATCTCCATCAGCGGCGTCTCGATGCGCTCGGTGGAGAGCGGGAAGTCGCGTGTGACCTCGTAGGCGAGCAGCATCGAGATCTCCTCGAGCAGCTGTCGGAACTGGCTGGTCGAGGTGTGCTTGCGCCGCATCAGCGAGAGCTTGTGCTGGACGAGCGGATGCGAGACGACGTGGACCTCTCCGGTCATGGGGTGCGAGTCCTTTCGCGGCGAGAGTACGCCAACGCGGCCCCTCGTGGTCGGTCGCCGGCGCCGGCGCGCGCGCAGTGCCCTGGCCCGATCGGTCCGGCAGCTCCAGGCTGGTCAGTTCGAGACCGTCAGCGTGTAGCTCGAGCACGTGACGGGCTGGCCCGTTCGCCGGTAGACGTGCACGTAGACCGTGCCGCTCGAGCCGACCGGTGGAACGGGGTACCCGACGTCCGAGAAGACTTCCCAGTCGGTCCTGCCGATCGAGTTACCGCCCTCGGTGCCGCAGAGGTTCGCTCCTCCCGCGCAGTTGTTGAGGACGTCCAACTGGAACGCGTTGCCGGGATTGGTCGTGAGCCGCACGCGTGGGTGGTAGGCGGGGTTGGAGGCTCCCGTGAACGTCACGACGAGCCAGGCCTCCGTCCCGACCGGGACGAGGTTGCCCGTGTAGGTGATCACCTGGCCGATGTTGAGCGTGCCGAGCGCAGTCGGTGCAAGGCAGGATCCCGAGGTGCCGGTCGACGTACACTCGCAACCGCCGCCGCACTGGAGGTCGACGTCGAAGTGACCGGCCGTGCACCCGGTGATCTGGCACGTCCCCGCCGTACACGTCGTCCCGAGCACGTTGCCGGCACAAGTCGTGTTGCAGTCGTTGCCGCAGGAGCCGCACGCGTTGGTGCTGTTCGCCAGGTTCGTCTCGCAGCCGTCGCTCACCAGGCCGTTGCAGTTCCCGAAGAGCGTGTTGCACGACGCGACCGTGCAGCTGCCGGCCGAGCAGCCGGCGACGCCGTTGGCCACCGTGCACACGCGGCCGCAGACCCCGCAGCTGGTCGGGCTGGCGAGGTTGGCCTCGCAGCCGTCGACGGGGTTGTTGTTGCAGTCGGCGAACCCGGCGTTGCAGGACGTGATCGTGCAGCTGCTGCCCGCGCAGCCCATCGTCGCGTTCGGCGCGGTGCAGATGTGGCCGCAGCTCCCGCAGTTGCTGGCGTCCGACGTGGTCGAGACCTCGCATCCGTCGGCCACCTGACCGTTGCAGTCCCCGCGCCCCGGATCGCAAATCCCCACGGTGCAGAAGGTGCCGGAGCAGCCGGCAGTCGCGTTCGGGACCATGCAGACGTTGCCGCAGCCACCACAGCTGCCGGGATCGCTCGCGACGTTGGTCTCGCAGCCGGTCGTGGCGCTGAGGTCGCAGTCGGCGAACGGCGGGATGCAGCTCGCGACCGTGCACGCGCTGGCCATGCAGCCCGCGACGCCGTTGGCGACGGCGCAGACCATGCCGCAGCCGTTGCAGTTGTCCCGATCGCTCGTGGTGTCGACCTCGCATCCATCGGCGGGATCGAGGTTGCAGTCCGCGAATCCGGCGTCGCACGACGCGATCACGCAGCCGGTCGCCGCGCATCCCATCGTGGCATGCGCGCCGCTACAGACGTGGCCGCAGGCGGTGCAGTTCGCGGGATCGTCGGTCGTGCTCGCTTCGCAGCCGTCGGTCGCGTTCCCGTTGCAGTCGGCGTAGGGCGCGGTGCACTCGAGCTCGCAGGCCCCTGCGACGCTACAGCGAGCCGTGGAGTGGGGCCCCGCCGGGCACGGCGTGCACGAGCTGCCGCACGAGGCGACTGCCGTGTCGTCGGCGCACGTGTCGCCGCAGGCGTGGTAGCCGGGATCGCACGTCGGCGTGCAGGTCCCGCCGCTGCAATTCGGCGTTCCATGGCCCGGGTCGGCGCACGCGGTCGTGCAGTCTCCGCAGTGCATCTCGTCGGTCATCACGTCGACGCAGGAGGAGCCGCAGCGCTGCTCGCCGCCGGCGCAGTCGCTCACGCACGCGCGGGCGCCGCTGCCGTCGAGCCCGCACAGCGGCGTGGCTCCGCTACAGACCGTTCCGCAGCTGCCGCAGTGGTCGACGGTGGAGAGATCGGTCTCGCAGCCGTCCGCGGGATCACCGTTGCAGTCGGCGAACCCGGCGTCGCAGGCGCCGGTCAGGTCGCAGTCGCCGGCCGTGCAGGTCACGAGGGTGCCGTCGACGTGCGGGAGCGACGTGCAGTCGTTCGTGCAATCGCCGCAGTGCGCTGGATCGGTCTGCAGATCGGCACAGTCGGTGCCGCACGTCGTGGCCCCGCAGAACGCGTCGGCGCCGCCGTCACTGCCGCCGCCCGAATCCCCTCCACCGTCGGCGGCGTCGATCCGCGCGTCGGAAGCGCGTCCGTCCAGCGCCGCGTCGGTACTGCCGCCATCCCTCGTGGTCGGGTTGTCTCCGCCGGCGCAATCGCAGCCGGCCGCCCCCAGCGCCGCGAGCGGCAATGCCAGACAGACCAGCGTGGAGAGGACGCTCGTTCGCGACGTCATCCGGCCAGCATACCGCGTCCGGGGCCGGCTCGCGCGGCCCCTGGCTCACCGGGCGCGGGCGAGCACCAACGTCGTAAGCATCTGGGTGAGCGTTCGCTCCACGTCTTCTTCGGGGACCGAGGCGGGGCGATCGACGGCGCTCGCGATCACGGCCTGGCTCACCATGACGGTGAGGAGGAACGTCGCCGCCTCCACGTTCACGGCCGGCGGCGGCTCGGCGCCGCCCGGCAGGCGCGTGACCTTCGCCAGCGCGATCATCTGCTCGGGCAGCGCGCGGATCTCGTCGAGGTCCCAGAGGAAAGGCACCTCGCGCGAGAGCACCCGCACGAGATCGCGCCGCGAGCCCACGGCGACGAACATCGCGTGCACCCACGCGGCGAGCGCACGCTCCGGATCGCTCGGATCGAGCGCCAAGAAGGCCGCGGCGATCTCCTCGAGGATGCGCTGCACGGTGCGCCGCGCGACCTGGGCGACGATCGCGTCCTTGTCGGGGAAGTACTCGTAGAGCGAGCCGATCGCGACGCCCGCGGTGTCCGCGACGTGGTTGGTGGTGATCGCCGCGTAGCCGTGCTTGGCGAGGAGCTGCTCGCCCGCGTCGACGATCGCGTCGAAGGTCGCCCGGGCCCGAGCCTGGGCCGGGATGCGGTGCGGGCGATGGTCGGATTTCGGCTTTCGCTTCGTGGACATGGGCGCGCTGCGCGGACCCGAGTAGAGCACGGGAAGGGCTCCCGCTACCGTGGAGACATGGCGGATGTGCCGGCAGTGAGGCGTGGGCCGACCGAGGTGGATGGGCCGGAGCGGGCGCCGGCTCCGGCGCGCTGGCGAGCGCTCGGCCGCGGGCCTGGCCTGATGGACGTGCGCCTGCCGATCGTGCCGAAGATCGCGCCGGACGATCCGCGGATCGCCGCGATGCGGGACGCGCTCGGAGATGGCGACCCGCTCGCCGACGCGCTCGCGGCCTGGATGATCGAGACGCCCGGCGCGCGCACGCTCTTCGCGCGGGCGGTCGACGAAGGCATCGACGCGGTGAAGGACGCGCCGGCGCCGCTGCGCACGTTCTTCCGCGAGATCGATCGCGTGCCGGCGTGGCTCGACCGCGACGAGGTGCGTCTCGGCACCGAGACGATGGCGCGTGTCGGCGTCGGCGGATACACGGCGCTCGGCAGCGTGTCGCTCATGAGCGGCTACCTCGGGAGCGCGGCGGTGAAGCCGCTCGTGATGACCGGGCAGCTCACGAAGATGGCGCGGCGGCGACTGATCGAGACGTCGAAGTTCGTGCTCGACGTGTCGATGTCGAACGACTTCGGGCGCTTCTCGCCGGGCTTCCGCGCGGCGCTCCACGTGCGCCTCATCCACGCGATGGTGCGCCGCACGCTCCGGGCCTCGCCGAAGTGGCGCACGGAGCTCTGGGGCGAGCCGATCAACCAGCACGACATGGTCGCGACGAACCTCCAGTTCTCGAGCACGTTCGTCGTGGGCCTGCTCGCGCAGGGCTACCTGATCTCGGCGCGCGAGCGCGAGGCGCTGATGCACCTCTGGCGCTACGTGGGCCTGATCTCCGGCGTCCGCGACGATCTCCTGCCGAGGACGTTCCGCGACGGCATCGAGCTCGGCGATCTCGTCAACCGCACCGAGGCCGGGCCGGACGAAGACAGCCGCGCGCTCGCGACCGCGCTCGTGTCGGCGTCGCGAGAGCTGCACGTGGAGGGGCTCGGGCCCGTGCTCGGCGAGCTGAAGACGCGCGTCGAGGTGGGCCTCTCGCGCTTCGTGATCGGCGATCGCGCGGCCGACGCGCTGGGGCTCGCGAACGACGGCTTCAAGTACGCGCCGCTGGTGCTCGCGCCGCTCACGATGGCGAGCGAGGTCGTTCGCCGCATCGTCCCCGGCGCCCGCGCGCTGTCGATCCGCATGGGCACGCAGATCGCGAAGGACGCGATCGAGCGCTCGCTCGCCGGCAAGCCGCCGCCGTTCGCGCCTGTGGCCACTCCTGGCTGAGGGAGCTCGCGAAACGGTGACGGTGCTCGGGACTGCGCGCCCCCACCGACCGCCGCGGCAAGCACCTCTTCCTCTTCACGTGCGCGCCCGCGACGATCCCGATCTCGTGAGGTGATGCGGCGGGCGCTCGTCTTGGGGTGAGGTCGGTGCCCTCACCCAGCCTCTCCCACGAAATGGGAGGGGGCCGAGCTCCGTGGTCGATGCGCGCCCGATCCGGGCGTCCGAGGCGCTCGATCCGTGGCGTCAGCCGCGCTCGACCCCCGCGTCAGCCGCGCTCGACCCCGGCGTCAGCCGCGCTCGACCCCGGCGTCAGCCGCGCTCGACGGAGTAGACACCGTCCACGCCCTGGATCTTGCGCATCAGCATCTGGAGCTTGCCGGCGTCGTCCACCTGGAAGTGGAAGAGATTGATCGCCGTCCCGTCGGCGCCGACGCGGCAATTGGCCTCTTGGATGTTCACGCCGCTCTCGGTGAACGCCGCCGTCATGTTCGACAAGAGGCCCGGCTTGTCGGTCGTGATGACGCGCAGCACGACCGGGCGCGCGACCTTCACACGATCGCTCCAGCTCACGTCGATCCTGCGCTCGGGGTCGAGCTCCATGGCCTTGCTGCAGCCGCGCCGGTGCACGGTGATGCCGCGACCGCGGGTGATCCAGCCGGTGATCGCGTCGCCCGGCAGCGGCGAGCAGCACTGCGCGAAGCGCACGACGAGATCGTCGGTGTCGTCGATGCGGATCCCGCCGGCGGAGCTGCCGCCGGTGACGCGGCGCACCGTCTTCTCGAAGAGGCTCGGCGTCACCGTGCTGGCCGACTGCTCGTCGCGCACCGCGTAGTCGTAGACCTCTTCCGCCTCGATCTTGCCGATGCCGACCGCTGCGAAGAGCTCGTCGGGCACCTGCATCTTCCAGTGCACGGCGGCCTTCTCGGCCTCGCCGCTCTTCATGAATCGCGCGAAGCTCATGTCGCGCTTGTGGAACGCGCGCTCGACGAGGTCGCGCCCGAGCTTGGTCGAGCGGCGGCGCTCTTCGTTGCGGACGTACGCGCGGATCTTGCCGCGGGCGCGCGCGGTGGCCGCGAACTCGAGCCAGTCCTTGCTCGGGTGCTGCGTCGTGGACGTGAGGATCTCGACCGTGTCGCCGCTCCGCATCTGGTAGCGGAGCGGCACGATCGCGCCGTTCACGCGCGCGCCCGAGCAGTGGTCACCGACCTCGCTGTGGATCGTGTACGCGAAGTCGATGGGCGTCGCGCCGCGAGGGAACACCTTCAGCTCGCCCTTCGGCGTGAAGATGAAGACCTCTTCGCTGAAGAGGTCGACCTTCACGGAGTCGAGGAACTCGGCGGGATCCGAGAGCTCCTGGAACTCCATCAGCTGCTTGAGCCACCCGAAGCGGGCGGCGTCCTTGCTGTCGAGCCCGCCGCCGCGCTCCTTGTACTTCCAGTGCGCCGCGATGCCGTGCTCGGCCGTCGAGTGCATCTCGTGGGTGCGGATCTGCACCTCGATGCGCCGCTGGCCGGGGCCGATGCACGTCGTGTGCAGTGACTGGTACATGTTCGGCTTGGGAAGCGCGATGTAGTCCTTGAAGCGCCCGGGGATGGGCGTCCACTGCGAGTGGATGACGCCGAGCGCCGCGTAGCAGTCGCTCACGTTCTCCATCAGCACGCGGAACGCCAGCACGTCGTGCACCTGATCGAAGGGCACGTTGTTGTGCACCATCTTCCGGTAGATCGAGTAGAGGTGCTTGGCGCGCCCGCTCACGTCGACCGCGAAGCCGCGCTCGACGAGCATCTTGCTGATGCGCTTGACGACGTCGGTGATGTAGCGGTCGCGATCGCGCTGGACCTTCTTCGTCTTGTCGACGAGGTCGGCGTACTGCTCGGGATAGAGGTAGCTGAAGCTCAGGTCCTCGAGCTCGCTCTTCAGCCAGTTGATACCGAGGCGGCCGGCGAGCGGCGCGTAGATGTCGAGCGTCTCCTGCGCGATGCGCTGCTGCGCCTCGGGCTTCATGTGCTCGAGCGTGCGCATGTTGTCCAGACGGTCGGCGAGCTTGACGACGAGCACGCGGATGTCGCGCGCCATCGCGATCAGCATCTTGCGGAACGACTCGGCCTGCTGGTCTTCCTTGCTGGTGAAGTTGATCTTGCCGAGCTTGGTGACGCCGTCGACGAGGAAGGCGATCTCGTCGCCGAAGCGCTCGCGCATCTCGGCATCGCTGACGCCCGTGTCCTCGACCACGTCGTGCAGGAGCGCGGCGCACACGCTCGACACGTCGAGCTTCATCTCCGCGATGATCCCGGCGACCGAGACCGGATGGATGATGTACGGGTCGCCCGACTTGCGGAGCTGGCCGTCGTGCTTGTCGGCCGCGAACACGTAGGCGCGATGGATCAGGTCGAGATCGGCCGCCGGCTGATAGCCGCGGACCGAATCGACGATGTCCGTCAAGCGAACCATGGGCAACGTCCCGACAGCGACACTTCCCACGACCTCAAGTTGCCCCCGCGTGGTGGAAAGGCCAGCCACCCGAAAGGACGGAAAGCCTACCGTGGCGCCGCGAAAAGCGGCAAGGGAACGACCGATCGGGTGCGATCACCAGCGATCTCGGGGTGATCCGAGGCGTCACGAACCGTCCGAGAGGTCCGGGCTCGCTCGGTCGAGCTCCGCGCGACGCCCTCCACCGGGCCGCGGCGTCGGAAGATCGCGTCGGAGCTTCAGTCGCCGTGGGCGGCGCGCGTGCGGGCCGCGGCGACGAGCGCGCGCCGGGAAGGCTGCTTCTGTTTGCGCAGCAGCGCGTGCACCTGGTTGGCGACGGTGCGCTCGGAGGTGCCGCGCGCCTGCGCGATGGCCGCGTTCGTCCAGCCGAGGGCGAGACGATCCAGGATGTCGCGTTCCGCCGGCGAGAGATCGGAGAGCGTGCTCGGCGTCCCGCCCGGGCGCAGCACGTCGGCGGCGAGGGCCACGAGCTCGTCGCGCGAGCCGAGGCCGAGCTTGGAGGCGGCGCTCCGGAGCGCGGTGGACACGGCAGCCGGGGAGAGGCCGAGGTGGTAGGCGACGAGCTTTCCTTGCAGGCCCCGCGCGGTGAGCTCGAGCACGCGCGCCTCGCGATCGTCGAGCGCGCGCGAGGCCCACACGTGCGGCGGGTTCTCGAGCACGTGGTACTCGCGCCGGCCGGCGTCCGCGTGCTCGACGACCCCGTATCGACCGCCGAGCAGGGCCGTCCACGCGTCGAGCGCGTCGGGCTGCGCACGCCGCCTGGCCGCTCGCCCGCGCTCGATCTGGAGGACGTAGTCCGAGAGGCGCTCGCGCACCGGTCGCTCGCTCGCGTTTCCTTCGGCGGCGAGCACGCGTCCGCCGCTCCCGACGATCGCGCAGGCCTGGCTCGCGACGCGCACGCGCAGCGTGGCCTCGACGTGCGCTGCGACGCGCGACAGCACGAGCTTCTCGCGCGGCGTGAGCACCAGGGGCTCGCCCGAGAGGGCGAAGGCGACCATCGAGACGCCGTTCGAGCACTGCGCCACGAACGCGAGGCTGTCCTCGGCGCGGGCATCGCCGAACGCGCCGGCGACCAGGCGGCCGGCCGACCCGTCCGAGCGGATGCCGTGGAGCTCGAGCGGGCGAGGAATCCGATAGAAGCGATCGAGCAGCGTGGGGTCGATCGTCGGGAGCATCGCGGTCATGGGCGCGAGCGGACCGCCGACGTGCGCGGCCGTGTCGCCCGCGAGCAGCTCGTAGTGCTCGGGGTGGCGTCGCACGATCGCGGCGGAAGCCACCACGGTGCTCGGGACCACGCGCCGCAGCACTTCGAGGAGCGTGTCCAGCCAGTGCGTCAGATCGCCGCGCGCGTCGTGCACGGCCTCGACGAGCTCCATCGCGAGCTCGGCGCGCACTCGCCGTCGTTCGCCGCGCCTCGCCGCGCTCGGACGTTCCACCCCCGGAGCCACCGGTGCAGCATGCACCGGGCTCTCGGACGCGCCAAGGCCGCCGCCGGGTGTGATCGCTGGCGGTGCTCAGCGGCTGGGCTCAACGAACGCGGCGCAGCTCGCTGACGCCGAGCCGGTACGGTAGACGCGCGCTGCCCGCGTGCACGCCCACCCACACGCGGTAGTCACCGGCAGGCCATCCGCCTTCGTCGAGGCCCGCGGTGACGGCGACGTGCGCGTCGCGCGACACCTGGCAGCGGAACGTGCCGTCGGGCATCAGCACCACGAGCGAGAGCGGCTCGGTCGGCACGGTGCAGTGCGCCTCGTCGTCGGCGCCACAGAGATAGAGCTGGAGGAAGTCGAAGTCCTCGCGCAGGGTCACGACGTGCGCTGGGCGGGGGTCCACGAGACCGCCGCAGCCGTTGCCGAGCAGCGTGACCTCGATCGGCTCGCTCTCGGCGACGCCGGCGTCCGGGGCCGCCTCGCTCGTCGAGACTCCGGCCTCGCCCTCGAGCCAGCGCGGATCCGGGAGGAACCCCCGGCGCAGCCGGATGCCGTCGAAACGACCCTCGCCGGCGGCGTCGAGGCCGAGCTCGGTCGCAGCCGTGCGGTCGTCGCCGGCCGCGCCGACGCCCGGGCGGATGCTGCGCGTCTCGGTGAAGTGCAGCACGTAGTCGGCGCTCGCGCCGAGCGTGTGCGTGCCGACCCAGATCTCGGTGCGGCCCCTCGGGAAGACGCCCTCGACGCCCGGCACGTTGCCGAAGCGATCGTCGCTGCACACCCAGCTCGGGTGGCCCTCGGCATCGACGAAGCGCACGCCGAGCACCAGATCGACGTCGCTCGTCGCGAAGATGCGCAAGAACCCGAAGCGGGTGTCGAGCGCCATCACGTGGCTGGGGCGCTCGCCGACGAAGCCGGCGCACGCCGAGCCGGCGAGGTCGACGAAGCTACGCGCGCCGTGCGCGTGCCCTTCGATCTCCACCGGGTCCGGGACGAAGCCCGTCGCGAGCGGGATCGTCGCTTCGGAGAGCGGCGCCTGCGCGAGCGCGAGCGCCGGCCCGACCACGAGCAACGCGAGGGACGCGCGGAGCCAAGCGGTGCGTCGCGATCCTCGGGTCACCACTTCGGATGGCCGCCCTTTCGCAGCTCGAAGTAGGCGACGCACTCGGGACGGTTCAGGGCGTACCCGGCGAAGATCTCGAACGCCGCGCGGATCAGCGTGAGAGGCTTCTCGCCCGGCGCGAGGTGCTCGTAGGACGGCGTCTGGGCGATGATGACGGCGGCGATGCCCCAGGCGGCCGCGTTGATCATCGCGAAGAGGCGGGCCCAGTTGCGGCCGGACCACGCGTAGACCGCGAGGATCAGCGTGACGATGCCGGCGATGCCCGGGCATCCGGGGACGACGATCTCTTCGGGGAGCCACACCCAGAGCTGGAAGAAGGTGAAGAGCAGCCAGCCGCCGCACACCACGCCGAGGATCTTCGGTGGGCCGTTCGCGATCGGCTTCTTCCCGTACTCGACGCGGCCCCAGTCGTACTTGCTCGGCTGGTTGTCGGGCGGCGGTGCGGCGAACTTGCCGCGCGCGGTGGTCGGCGGCGGCGCGAAGGGGCTGTCGGGGTCCGTCTTGACGGCGTCCTCGGGAACGGGAGGCGGACCTTTCCGCTTCGGGTCGAAGAGCGTCGGATCGTCCGCCATGCGGCGGCGAGCATAGCGCGCCACCACCCGGGCCGCCGAGCGCGCCGCGCTTCGGGGCGCACGGTCTTTGCACCTCGCGGGCACGCCGTGCGAAACGGGCTATGTCCGGTCCACGTTTCGCGGCGATAGTGAGGACGAATGCAGCTGGCTCGGGGGCGTGAGCGGTCTTGGGGGTGGGGCGCTGGAGTCGCGGTCTCGATCGCGTGGATGTCGCTCGCCGGCTGCCGCAACCATCCGGGGGATCCCTGCTGGACGGCCTGCACCGAGGAGAATCGGGCCTCGTTCGCGACCTGCGTGGCGAACGGCGCGCCGGGGACTGCCGACACCGGTCCCTGCGCCGCGGGTGATCGGCGCTGCTGCGCGCTCACCGAAGAGTGTCTCGGCGATCTCGACGATCAGACGGTGTCTGCGGGCTCCACCACCTGCGACAGCATGATCATGGTCGACGTGTGCGGTCCGGCGTGCACGTCGGAGGACGGCACCCTGCTCGACGCGTGTCTCACCAGTGGCGGCAGCGGCTGCGCCGCCGGGGATCGCGTTTGCTGCGCGACGGCGCTGGCGTGCATCGGGGCCGCGTCCTCGTACGTGATCGTCAACGACGCCTGCTGCATGACGACGGCGCAGTGCCCGGCCGATCACTTCTGCGATCCGATGACGTACACGTGCGAGCCGAATCCGACGGGCGACGTCTGCGGCGACGACACCAAGGGCCCGACCGAGGAGTGCGAAGACGGCAACACGGTCACCGAGGTGTGCGCGTACGGGACCCCGACGTGCACGGTCTGCGACGCGAGCTGCCACCTCGTCCAGGCGACCGGGCCTCACTGCGGCGATGGCATCGTCGACGACGCGAACGGCGAGCAGTGCGACCCGCCCGAGGACCTCTACTGCGACTCCGGCTGTCAGGCGCTCGTCCCGCTCAGCTGCCTGAACGCCGAGCTCGACGGCACGGAGAGCGACGTCGACTGCGGCGGCCGCGAGTGCCCCGCGTGCTTGAACGGCGAATTCTGTTTCGCGCCCAGCGACTGCCGCGCGCTCCACGCCGACTGCGGCGGTCTCGCCGACTGCCAGGTGAGCGCCGGAACCTGCCAGGAGATCACCCGCTGCAACGACGGCGATCCGTGCACCGACGACGTGTGCGATGCTGCCGGCGCGTGCACCTTCGAGACCATCGATCGAGATCACGACGGGTTCGGCCCGCACGCTTGCCAGGGGGACTGCAACGAGCGCGATCCGCTCATCCACCCGGGCGCGACCGAGGTCTGCGCCGACGGCATCGATCAGGACTGCGACGACCTCTTCGACGAGGGATGCCCGTGAGCCAGGCCGTCGGGGCCGTGAGGAGCGACCGGAGCGCGCGGTGCCGGATCAGTTCCGGGATCACGGTGCGTGTCCGTCGCTCACGACGGGGTCCGCCTCGGCCCGTGAGGACGAGCGAAGCGGGTTGAATCGGCTCGGGCTCCTCGTCCTCGCGGCGCTGTTGACCTCGGGGATCGCGTCGGCCGCGCACGCGCAAGGCGTGGCGCTCGACCAGTACCGCGCGGCCGAGACGCCGCTCGACGGTTTCGTCGTCACGCGTCCGCGCACGCTCGGCCACCTGCGGGCGTCGGCCCTGCTCCACCTCGACTTCGGGCTCGCGCCGCTGCGCGGGCCGGCGTCGGGCACGGGCGCCACGCTCGTCGATCACGAGCTCGCGGCGCAGGCAGGCATCGCGCTCGGCCTCCTCGATCGCATCGTGGTGGCGGCTCGCCTGCCCGTGGTGCTCTCGATGGGCGGGCCGGCGCGCGCTGCGGGCGAGCCGTTCACGCGCGATCCAGCGGCCAGCGGCGCGGGGCTCTCCGATCTGGCACTCTCCGGGCGCTACCGCCTGGTGGGCGAAGAAGAGGACGTCTTCGCGCTCGCGATGGCGACCGAAGCGACGATCCCTCTCGCCGAGGCGTCGTCGAGCGCCCAGGATCTCGCCGGCGAGGCCGGTGTGACGTTCACGCCGGAGCTCGCCGCCGAGCTGCGCTTTCTTCCGGTCCGCATCACGGCGAACCTGGGCGCGCGCTTCCGCGAGCGGGCGCTCTACGCCTCGCTGCGCGTGCAGCACGAGCTCACGTGGGCGCTCGCGGTCTCGGTCGACGCGATCCCCGACGTCCTCGAGGTGATGCTGGAGGGATGGGGCGCGACGCCCTTCGACCGCTTCGGCCTGGCCGTGCGCTCGCCGGTCGAGCTTCTCCTCGGCGCGCGCGTGCGGCCCATCGCGCCGCTCTTCGTCGGGCTCGCGGGCGGCGCGGGGATCGGCGACGCCTACGGGAATCCCGAGCTCCGGGTGGTGCTGACGGCCGGCTGGGCGGACGTCGAGGGGCTGGCCGCCGAGCGCGAGCGCGCGCGCGCGGGCGGCGCGGAGATCACGGGCGCCGACGTCGAGCCGCCGCCCGACGAGACGGAGATCCCGGCCGAGGTCACGCCCGAGACGCCGCGCGAGCGCGTCGTGCCGCCGGGTCGCGACGCGTATGGCCAGCTCGATCGCGACGGGGATCGTCTGGTCGATGCCGTCGATCAGTGCGTGCTCGATCGCGAGGACTACGACGAGATCGAGGACGCCGACGGCTGTCCCGAAGAGGACGCCGACGCCGACCAGGTGCTCGACGTCGAGGACGCGTGCCCGACGACGCCCGGCGTCGCCAGCGACGACCCCGAGACGCGCGGATGTCCTGCCCGCGCGTACATCAGCGAGCGCGGCACCATCGTCATCACCGAGCGCGTCGAGTTCGCGACCGGCAGCGACCGCATCCTCGGCCAGAGCGAGGCCGTTCTCGGCGACGTGCTCGCGATCCTCCAGAGCGCCGAGGACGTGACGCGCGTCCGGATCGAAGGGCACACCGACGATCGCGGCCGCGACGCCGCGAACCTCAGGCTCTCCACGGCGCGCGCCGCGAGCGTGAGGCGCTGGCTGGAGGAGCACGGGATCGCCAGCGATCGGCTGGAGGCGTGGGGCTGCGGCGAGCTGCATCCCCGCGAGGCCGGCACGAGCACGGGCGCTCGCCAGGCCAACCGCCGCGTCGAGTTCTTCATCGTCGAGCCGATGCCGCCCGAGCTCACGCTGCGCGAGGGCTGCGTGGAGGCGACGCCATGAGCCGCGCGCTCGCCTGGCTCGCCTTCGCCGCGTGCGTGCTCGCGTCCTCGTCGCGCGCGCGCGCGCAGGACGTCCAGCTCGAGGACTACGTCGTCCAGGAGGGCGACACCTGCGCCACGATCGCCGAGCGCTGGTACGGCAGTCCGCGTCGCTACGATCGCATCCACGAGCACAACCCCGACCTCGGGCCGATGCCGCACCACCTGCACGCCGGCCAGGTGCTGCACCTGCCGCTGCCACGCGAGCAGGGCGCCGACGCCACGCTCACCGACGCGCGCGGTGAGGTGCGTGCACAGCAGCCGCACGAGCCGGCGATGAGCACGGCCCGCGTCGGGGCCGGCCTCACCTCGGGCGCGCGCCTGGGAACCGGCGAGCGCTCGAGCGCCGAGCTGACGTTCCGCTCGTCGTCGGTCGCCGCCATTCGCGAGCAGACGCTGGTGATCGTGCACGGCGCGTCGGTCGAGCACGTGCGCGAAGAGGGCACGCACGCCGAGGTGCGCGAGGGCTCGATCCTGAGCCGGCTCTCGTCGCTCTCGGGCGGGGCACCGCTGATCGTGAGCACGCCTTCGGCCGAGGTCCGCCTCGAGGAAGGCGAAGCGAGCGTCGACGTCGCGCCGAGCGGCGACACGGCGGTCTCGTCTCACGCGGGCCGATCGGTGAACGTGACGGCCGCGCAGCAGACCGTCGCGGTCGGCTCGGGTCAAGGCACCGTCGTCCGGCGCGGGCACCCACCGCCGCCGCCGCGCCCACTGCCGGCGGCGCCCGCGTGGGCGAGCGGTGAAGCGCGGAGCTTCCTCGGCCCGAGCGCGACGGGCGGCACGCTGCGCGGGAGCTGGATCGGCGTCGAAGCAGCCGCCGCCTACCGTGTCGAGATCGCGCGCCGCGAGGACGGTCGCGATCTGGTGTTCCAGGCCGAGGTGCCGGCCACCGTCACGCGCTTCGAGGCCTACCACCTGCCAGCGGGCGTCTACTACGTGCGCGTCGCCACGCTCGACGCCGAGCGTCTCGAGGGGCGACCGACGTCCGGCGCGCGCTTCGAGGTCGTGCTCGTGCGGTTCGTGGCGCCGGGTGAGAGCGTGCCGGAGCCGGGGCACGAGCCGGTCGACGTGCTCGAGGAGCTCGATGCCCTCGCCGATGCGACGCTCTTCGCGACCAGCGCTCCGCCGCCGCCCGAGGTGCTCCGCGGCTCTCGCACGCTCGTCCCCGACGGCGTGGTGTGCGCGATGGGCGCGAGCGAGCCCTCGCACGAGCTGGTGCTCGACGCGCTCGGGACCGGCTTCCTCACGTGCGTCGATGCGAGCGGGAGCACGATCGAGGGCATCGACGTCTCCGTCGTCGGTATCCGCGCCGAGCTCCGCGCCGCCGATGGGAGCGAGCTCGGCGCGCTGGAGCGCGGAAGCGTGGTGCCGGTGCGCGTCCGGCTCGGCACGGGCGCGCCCGACGAGAGCGTGGTCGAGCTGCGCGGCTCGGCGGGCGTCGCCGTCTCGGAGCTCGCGCCCGCCGGCGAAGGCGAGCTCACGGCCACCCTCGCGGTGAGCGAGACCGCGAGCACGACCGAGACGCTCACCGTCGCCGCCCGCTCGGCGCCGGACGTGGCGCTCACGACCATCGACGTGGCCACCGAGCCGCCGCCGCCGCCGCCGCCGGTGGTCGTTCGACCCTTCCGTCTGCACGAGGCCTTCGGCGCCTTCCCGAACGAGAGCTGGGTGGGGCTGCGCGACGAGCAGCGCAGCGGCGTGGGCGGCACGCTCGGCGTGATGGTCGCGTCGGCGAGGCTCGGCGAGCCCGATGCGCGCCTGCGCTTCGTCGCCGCGGCCAGCGCGGGCCTGTGGGACGAGTACCTGCGGATCGGCGCGGCCGTTCCCCTCGACGCGGTCGGTCACCACGCGCGCTCGGCCGATCGCGGATCGCGCGATCTGTTCGTGACCCTGGGGACGCGCTTGCTCTCGGCCGAGCGCACGGGCGGCTTCGGCCTCGCGCTCGAGGCGGGCGTGTGGGCTCCGACCGCGGGTCACCAGGGCCTGGACCGCGCGCGCTTCCAGATCGCGGCCGACCTCTCGCTCCGGATCGCGGAGATCGTGGCCCTCCGCACGCGGCAGGCGGGCATCTTCGACGCGGCGGCGCCCGGCTCGATGCTGTATGCGAGCGCGTACGGCGTCGACGTCCGGCTCGCCGACGTCCTCACGCTCGGCCTCGAGGGCAGCATGACGATCGGCCGCGAGGACGGCCGCGACTGGTACGCCGGCGGCGCGGCGCTCGCGCTCGGGCTCGACCTCGCGCCGGTGTACCTCTCGCTCGCCGGTCGCTACGGCTGGGGCGACGACCTCTGGCCGGCGGCCACGATCGCGCTCAGCGCGCGCGTCGCCTTCGACCCCTGACGGGCCTCGTCGCATCGGCACGACGAATCGAAGGAGCGACGCGGCACTGCGGCGTGGTCAGCGCGCGCGTCGCGCGTGCTTCTTCACCGCCCGCTGGAGCTTGGTCGCGAGCGACTCGGCGCGCACCGGCTGCGTCACCACGTCGGCGACGCCGAGCGCCACCATCCGCGCGGGCCGGTCGACGTCGTCGGCAGATGCATCCGTCAGCACCGGCACGCCCAGCGCGACGAGGGTCCGGAGCAGCTCGTCGCTCGCGCCCGGCGCGAACACCGCGACGCTCGCCGCGGGCAGTGGCGGCGCATCGACGCGCGAAGGCGCGAGGCCGTTGGCGCGCAGACCGAGCACGACGTCGTCGTCGACGGCCCCGAGCAGCGCCACCATCGGCAGGCTCGGGTTGCTCGGGAGCTCGGTCGCGCGCAGCGGATCGAGCACGATCGCCTCGGGCTGCGGGTTGCGGACGGTCGGGATCATCCGCGCCGCCCGCCCCTCGAGCATCTCACGCCCGCGCGCCCGCTCTCGCTCGCCCAGGGTGACTGCGAGCTTGCCCAGGCGCTGCACGATCGCCTCTGCCGTCGGGCGAGCCTCGGGCGCTTTGGCCAGCATCTCGAGGATGAGCTCCTCGAGCACCCGCGGGACGTAGACGTCGCTTCGGCGGCGGCTCGGCGGCGGCGCGTCCTCGTACGCGTGCTTGATGAGGAGCTGGAACGACATCCCCTCGAAGGGTGTGACGCCGACCACCATCTCGTAGAGCATGCAGCCGAGCGCGTACACGTCGGTCGGCGGCCCGACCACGCGCCCGGCGCACTGCTCGGGCGACATGTAGGCCGGCGTGCCGACGATCATCCCCTCCTTGGTCATGCGCGTGGCGTCGGGCCGATCGGCGATGTACGCGAGGCCGAAGTCCACCACGACCACGCGATCGGTTCCGTCCTGGTTCCGCTCGAGGAAGACGTTCTCGGGCTTGAGGTCGCGGTGCACCAGGCCGATCTCGTGCGCGGCGATGAGCACGCTCGCGACCTGCGAGACGATGTCCACGGTACGGCCCAGCGCGAGCAGAGGTAGCTCCGGCTCCACCAGCGCACGCAGCGGCGCGCCGCGGAGCTTCTCCATCACGAGGAAGAAGCGGCCGAGCTCGTCCCTGCCGAAGTCGAAGATCTTCACGGCGCCCGGGTGATGGAGCGCCGCGGTCACGCGTGCCTCGCGCTGGAAGCGGATCAGCGCGTCGGCCTCGTTGCCGGCGCCGCCGTGGAGCACCTTCAAGGCGACCGGGCGCCCGAGATCGAGCTGGGTGGCCTCGTACACCGCGCCCATGCCGCCCTCGCCGAGCACACCCGTCAGCTGGTAGCGCTTGGCGAGGACGTCGCCGATCTTCGGCGCCGAGCGAGCGCTCTCGCTCATGGCCGCACCTCCCAGAGGTGCACGGGCTCGGCGTAGCCCGAGAGGCGATGCAGATCGGCGTCGACCATCTCGAAATGATCACCGACGACGGCCTTCACGCTGTCGGTGACCAGGATCTGGGCTGGCCGCGCGATCGCCTCGAGGCGCGCCGCGAGGTTCACCACGCCCCCGATCGCGGTGTACTCCATGCGCTTCTCGGAGCCGATGTTGCCCACCACGGCCTCGCCCGTGTGCAGGCCGATCGCCAGCTGGATCGTGACCCCATAGCGCTGCTTCCAGCGCTCGTTGCCGGTCTCGAGCCACGTCTGCATGTCCTCGGCGGCCTCCAGCGCGCGCAGCACGTGCTCGGGGTCGTCCGAGGGCGCGCCCCAGAACGCCATGACGCAGTCGCCCACGAACTTGTCGACCGTGCCGCCGTGCTTGAAGACGATCTCGGTGAGGATCGTGAACAGCTCGTTCAGGATCGTGACGGTGATCTCGGGCGAGAGGCGCTCGGTGAGCGGGGTGAAGCCGACGACGTCGGCGAAGAGCACCGTGATGGCTCGCCGCTCGCCGCCCAGGCGCATGTCGGCCTCGCGTCGGACGATGCGATCGACGAGCTGGCCGGGGACGTAGCGCCCGAGGTCGGTGCGGATCGCGACCTCCTTGCGGATCGCCTGCTCGCTCTCGGCGAGATCGGATGCGGCGCGGTTGAGCGCGGCGCCGAGGACCGAGAGCTCGTCGCTCGTGCCGACCTGCACGCGCTCGTCGAACTTCCGATCGGCCAGCCGGCGTGCGTACGTGGTCAGGCGCGCGAGCGGGCGGCTGATCGCGCCGGCCATCGCGAGGCCGAGGCCGAGCGCGAGCAGGATCGCCGCGAGCACCACCGAGAGGATGATGGTGCGCATGCGCGTGAGCGAGGCGTAGGCGACCGACTGCGGGATCTGCGCGACGAGCGCCCAGGGATGGCCCGCGATACCGGCCGTCGAGCCGACCATCGGCGCTCCGCCGGCGCCGACGTACTCGCCCGACTGGCTGAACGACGGGCCGAGCATCTCGGGCGTGACCTGGGCGAGGATTCCCTCGTGCAGCGTCTCGCGCGCGACGGTGCGCTCGAGGCTCGGATGGGCGACGAGCTGGAAGCCCTGATCGACGACGAAGATCGCGTCCTCCTGTCCGGGAAAGTGCGCCCGCGCGAGATCGGACACGCGTGTCTGGATGGGAGCGAGCGAGACGGCGGAGGCGACGTAGCCCGTGGTGCGGTCGCCGACGCGGATTCGGACGGCGACGAGCGCGCGCAGGCCCGCGTTCCCGGACGACGTGATGGCGCCGGTCGCGACGTGGTCGGCCTCGATCGCGGCGCGCATCTCGCCGGGAAGCGTCTCGGGCACCTCGACGCCGGCGACGTCGTGCTCCTCGATGACCGCGATGCGCGCGCCCTCCGCGTCGTAGAGCGCTGCGTGGTCGATCGCCGTGCTCGCCTCGACCTCGCGCTCGAGGATCGCGAGGCGCGTGGCGTCGTCGAGCGAAGGATCGGCGAAGAGGCCCCCGAGACGCGCCAGATCGTCCTCGGCCGCACGCAGCTCGACGTCGATCGTGTGGGCGAGATCGTCGAGCGCCAGGATCTGCTGCTCGCGCACCATCTCCTCGACGGTCGCGGCGTTCACGTCGACGAGCAGCAGACCGACGACCGCGAGAGGCAGGACGGCGAGCACGCAGGCCATCAGCGCGAGCTTGGCGAGGAGCGGCACGCGCACTCGGACGTCGGGGTCGGGCGTGGGTGCGGCGGCGGGGTTCGTCATTCTCCCGCGAGTATAGTCGTCGCCACGCGCGCGTTGCGTCGCGGCCGCGGACGAAGGGACCGCAATCGACGCGATCGAGCGTCGCGACCGCCGCTTCCAGTGGAGCTCACTTCGTCGCGAGCGGGATGCGCGAGCCGTCGATGCGGCGCCACGTCGTGCTGAATCTGGAATCGTAGGTCCAGACGCGTGCGCGCCGTTCCCGGCTCGAGGCGACCGCGAGCAGCGCGTCGGCCCAGTCGGGCTGGTGCTCCGCGTAGCGCATCATCCACGTCAGCGCGCTCGCGCGCGACACGTCCGCGCGCTCGTCGAGCCAGGCAGCCACGGGCAACGCCTCGACGAGCTTGGTGAGCCGCGACCGTGCGGCCGAGGCGGGCAGCAGGTGCAGCGCTTCGGCGAGCACGGCATCGGACGCGACGAAGCGCTCGCGCGCCAGGCGGTCGAGATCGCGGAGCGACCGCGCGTGGAGCGCGTCTTTCGCGTCACAGAGCGCGACGAGCGGTGTCGTGTCCACCAGGATCATCGCGCCCCACGCAGCCGCTTCCGGATGAACGCACGGACGACGCTCGCGTCGGTCGTGTCGATGCCGTGGCCCTTCGCAGATCGGGCGTCCGGGAACTGCTCGAACAAGCTCGCGACGAGCTCCGAGGGCTTCCGGCGCGACTTGCGCGTCCCGATGCGCCGCGCGTGCTCGTCGCGGATCGTCTGGCGGACGAGCTTGGAAACGGGGATGCCCTCGGCACGCAGCTCCTCCGCGAGGCGCTGCTCCTCGGGGCCCAGTCGTACGTTCAGGAGTGGCATGCCAAAGCATGTATACGCGTCGTCTTTACATCCTGCAACGCGCGTCACGACGAGCGACGCGGAGGCCACCGGAGCGCGCGCGAGCAGCCACGACTCGTACCGCTGCCCGGAAGTGCGATCCGCACTTCCGGGCGAGGGACGTCGCGGGTGGGAGTCCGAGGGAGCGCCGGCGGCCCTTCCGCGGTACTAGGGGTCACGCGAGGGCTCGGCCCTTCGGGGCGCAGGATCGGGCGCACCACCGGGAGATCGAGGTAGAGGCGGCTGCTCACCGGCGATCACGCATGGCTGGGGCGCGTGCTAAGGGGGGTGCCATGGGGAGATCGAACGTCTACGGGCTCGCGGTGCTCGTGCTCGCGTCGGGCGTCTGGGGCTGCACGGCCGCGGGTCGATCGACCGACGCCGGCTCGGGGGTCGGGATGGACGCAGGCCCGGGCGACGATGCGGGCACGCTGCTCGATGGCGCGCTCGGGAACGATGGGGGCACGGTCGATGCGGCGGGGGTGGGCGATGCAGGCGGCGCCGACGCGCCGATCACCCCGACTAGCACGCGGGTTCTCTACTGGGATGGTTGTGGCGCGGGCGCTTGCCGGACGGCCTCGATCGACTCGGAAGTGTCCGAGCTCATCGCGGACGTCATGGCCGAGGGCGGCACCGTCGTCACGGCGTCGAGCGACGACGGGCTTCCCGATCTCACCGGGTACCGCATCGTCGTGATCGGCACGCCCAACGCCGGGCTCGACGCCGGGCAAGTCGCACGCATCGTCGCCTTCGCGCGCGCCGGCGGTGGGCTCGTGCTCGTGGGCGAGCGGGGCGGCTTCTTCGACACCGCCAACGGTGCGATCAACGGCGTGCTCGATGCCCTCGATCCGGCGCACCGGGCTCGCCTCGCCGGCGACGAGGCGGGTCAGAGCGGATGCAACCGCGACACCACCGACCTCACCGCGCACCCGCTCACCGAGGGGGTTCGCGCCGTCGAGCACAACCTGCTCAGCACGGTGGTCGTCGGCGCGGGGGCGACCTCGCTCGCGCGCATCCCGGAAGGCACGATCGTCGCCGTCTTCGACCGGGTGCTCGTCGTCGGAGACTCGAACTTCTTCATCCCGGGCGGGGTCTGCGGTGACCTCGCGCCCGACGCGAATCGACGGTTCTTCCGGAACATCTACCGTCGGCTCGCGTCGCTCTGACTCGGCTGCGTCCAACCATCGTCGCGTGGCGACGATGGGGGCGAGCCTGGACGGCGAGCCGCTCGTGCGTTGGCCGAGCTGCGGCAGCCTTCGATCGCCACCGCGTGCTCCCGAGACAGCGCGCCGCTCTGCGGCGCCGATGTCGTTGGGCTGCGGGCTACGCCCGCGCCGTGCTACCGATGGCGGTAGGCGCGCTCGAGGCTCGCCGGCCGCTCGCCGGTGAACGTGAAGTCGAGCGTCGTGCGCGACTTCTTGGGGAACAGGCCCGGCCGCTCGGGCCCGCTCATCGCCTTGCCGATCGCGGCCTTCACCGACTCGAGACCCGGCACGCTGGCGTTCTCGAGGTTGTCGGCCAGGCCCACGCCCGGGACGTGCTTGCCCGCTTCGAGCACCGGCGGGGTGCGGAGCACGTCCCAGAGCTCCTCCACCGTGCGGCGGATGAGGTGCTCGCCGAAGTTCGTGATCTCGGTGTCCTCGTTCACGAACACCGCGCGCGAGGTCTTCTTGATCGAGCTCGAGATCGCGGCCCAGTCGTAGGGGTGGAGCGAGCGGAGGTCGATCACCTCGGCGTCGATGCCGCCCGTCTCCCCAGAGATGGTGCCGAGCTCGTCGGCGGCCTTCTTGCAGACCTGCACCATGCGGCCGTAGCAGAACACGCTCACGTCGCTGCCGGCGCGCACCGTCTTGGCGACGCCGAGCGGCACGCGCTCGATCGCCGTCTTCGGCCACTCGGGCGTCCAGTTCTCGCGATCGCCGATCGGCGCGTCGATCATCTTGCCGAGCTGGCGTGCGTCTTCCGGCTCGCCGGGGATCATCTCCTCGGGGCCCGCCGCCTTGCTGCGCATGAGCGCCTTGGGCACGAGCACCATCACCGGGTTCGGATCTTCGATCGCCGAGATCAGCATCCCGTACGCGTCGCGCGGGTTGCTGGGCATCACGATCTTCCAGCCGGGGATGCGCGTCGCCGTCGCATCGAACGAGTGCGAGTGATAGAGGCTGCCGTGGATGCCCGAGCCCACGGGCGTCATCAGGACCATCGGCACGTTGAAGGCGCCGTTCGACGACCAGTACGTGTTGCCCGCGAGCTTGAGCAAGTCGATGGTGTTGAACGCGTAGTCGCAGAACTGGATCTCCGCGACCGGCTTCTGCCCGGCCATCGCGAGGCCGATCGCCGCGCCCACGATCCCGCGCTCGTCGAGCGGCGTGTTCCACGTCGTGCGCAGGCCCTGAGTCGCCGTGAAGACGCCGCCGAGCGGCGGGCCCACGTCCTCGCCGAGGATGTCGGTCACGCCGAGCTGTTCCTCGCCCACGTGGAGCGCCATGCGAATCGCTTGGACCATGGTGGCCATGGGCTTCTCCTCAGTTCCCGTTCTTGGACGTCGGGCGCGTCGACGGTGTCGGAGTCTTGCTGCTCTTCAGGGTCGGGAAACTGCACGCCGGCGCACGCCACTTCTTGTTGTCGTGCGGCGCCTTGATCGCGTTCTTGCCCACGTGGTCCTCGTCGGCGAACACGTGCTCCCAGATCTGCCCGGGCTCCGGCGCCGGCTCGGCCGTCACCATGCGCGAGGCGTCGAGCAGGCGCTTCTCGATCCGCTCGCGCAGCGCCTTGCAGTCGGCCTCGCTGCGGAGGCCGCGCGCCACGAGCTTGCCCTCGAGCTCGGTCACGCAGTCGATCTCGGCCTCGACGTAGTTCGAGCCCGAGCTCGAGCTGTGCCCGTAGAGGCGCGAGACGTACGCCTCGAGCACCAGGGGCTTTCGCTCCGTGCGCACGTAGTGCATGGCCTGCTCGATCGCGCGGTAGCTGGCCTCGACGTCGTTGCCGTCGACGACCATCGTCTTCATGCCGAACGCCTTGCCGCGATCGGAGACGTTCGCCTCGCCGTGCTGCTCGTTGCCGGGCGTGCTGATGCCCCAGCCGTTGTTCGTCACGATGATGAGCATCGGCAGCTCCATCGCCGGACGGCTCGCCCACACGAGGCAGCTCGCGAAGTCGCCCTCGGCGCTTCCCGCGTCGCCGCCCTGCACGATCGTGATGCCGCTGCCGCCGTGGCGCCGCTGCGCGATCGCGGTCCCGAGCGCGATCGGGTACTGCACCTCGATCGGCGAGGTGATGGGCGCGACGTTCCACGCGCGCACCGCGTAGTGACCGACGAAGTTGCGGCCGCCCGAGTAGGGATCGGTCGCGACGCTCTTCATCTGCCGGAGCGCGTCGATCGGATCGGCGCCCATCGCGAGCAGGGTCGCGCTCGAGCGGTAGTGCAGATGGAGGTAGTCGTGCTCGAGCCCTTCGCCCTTGTCGACGAGCAGGCCGAGCGCCGTGTTGAACGCTTCTTCGCCCGGGCCGCCGATCCAGAAGTAGCCGTCGCCGCCACGCTGCATGCGGATGAGCCGCTCTTCGAGGCAGCGCGCCTCGAGCATCAGATCGTGCAGGCGCAGGAGCGTCGCGTCGGGGAGCGCCTCGGCGCGCGCGCCGCCCGGTCCTTGCCCTTGCGGAAAGGAGCTCGGCGAGCTGTGACTCGTCATCGACATGGACGCCCCTTACCACGCAGATCGCTCGATCGCTCGGTCGCGGTGAGGGATCGCGCGCTCGAGCTGACGCGGCGCGTCGTGATCGCCGTGCGCGTTCGCTGCGACTGGACGGCCGCGGCGACCTGCTGCGTTCAGGTGACGATCTCGACACCTGCCGCCGCGAGGCGTCGGTCGATCTGGGAGCGACGACTCGCGAGCGTGGAGCCCACCAGGCCCAGCCGCTTCAGCTTCGGCAGTCGGACCAGCGCGTCGTGCTCCATGAAGCCCGTCGAGCCGATCAGCGAGACCTGCTCCAGCGCGGGCGCGAAATGGGCGAGCGGCGGGATCCGTTCGAGCTCCATCTTCGCGAGCACGAGCGACTTCAGATGCCGGAGCTCGGGAAGTCGCGCGAGAAACCCGAGTGGGACGCCGCCCATCAGCTTGATCGACGTGATCTCGCGCATGGTTCCGATGGCTTCGAGCCCTGGGAGCGCGCGCGCGGGCGCGGTGAGCTCGAGATCGAGCGAATGGAGCCCAGGCGCCGCAGCCAATACCTCCAGCGACGTGAGCGGTCCCTGGAGTCGCAGCTCGCGGAGCGGCACCGATGCGTCGAGGCCCACGATCTCGCGCAGCGTCCTCGGCGCGCTCACCGTCAGCGTCTCGAGGCGCGGGAGGGCGCCGAGCACGACGCGGGCGAGCGCCGGCCCGCTGACGGCGAGCCGAGATAGCGAGCCTCCGATCGGGCCAATGGACGACTCGTCGAGCGGCGGTCGAACCGTGAGCGAGGTGGCACCGACCTTGGTGAGGTCGGTGCCGCGGGGAGCAGGCATGAGCGTCAGCTCCCGAGCCCGGGCCGCGGCCAGCCCGCGGATGCTACCCGCGTCGAAGATGGCGAGCTCGCTCTCGCTCGAGCTGGAGAGCGTCGAGGGGTCGACCACGCCCACGCGGCGAACCGTGATCTTGCGCAGCGAGCGCATGCCGTGGCTCCCGTCGAGCCGCGCCGCATCGCTCACCGTCACCGTCTCGAGCGACGGAAATCGCGCGAGGAACGCGATGTCCGTCGGGCGCTGGGCGTCGCCCACGATCTCGAGAGACTTCACCGACGCGCGCAGGCGCTCGGCGGCGCCGCCGGGCGCATGGGCGACGAACGCGCAGCGTCGCGCAGCCATCGCGCTCGCCCCGGCTCCGCGACTCGCGAACACGGCGCCGCCGACCAGCTTGCCTTCCTCGACGAGCGATCTCGGCCTCTCCCAAACGACGCCCTCGAGGAGAGCGTCGACCTCACGTGGTGACGCGCTGGCGAGAACCGCGAGGTAGGCGTCGCTCGTGAGGTCCCGGACTGCGCCCGCGAGCGTCGAGCTCGCTTTCGGATCGGCGCCCGGCGCCGATGCCCGTGAGCTCGCTTTGGTGCCGCGCGCTTTCGTCGTGCCCGCCTTCTTCGCGGGCTGGCTCGGCGCGGCCTTCCGCTTCGCGCGGGTCGACGTCGTCGAGGTCGTCTTCGGTCTCGTCCGGGGCCCGGCCATGACGTCGAGGGTCGATCGGAGGGCGCCGCCGCGCAAGGGCGCGTGGCGGTGGGGGTGTGATCGCGGATGGTTGGTCAGCGAGCACGCGCCGCGATCCCGGCCTTGATGCCGCGTCCGAGCAAGCTCGGACGCTCGCCACCTCACCCTGCGGTCGCTGCTCACGGCCGGTCGGCCGCTGCGCTGCGTCCTCGGGCTCGGCGACGCCTGAAGGCCAGTCTCGCGACGCGACATGCCAGGAGCCTCGACCGTTCTGCGCAGCAGTCTCGTCGCAAGACCTCACCAACTGGTGCGGATCACACCCTGGCGGTGGGGGTGTGATCGGTGGCGGTGCACAGCGCGTAGCCCGCAGCCCAACGACATCGGCGCCGCAGCGCGGCGCGCTGTCCCGGAACCACGCCGTGGTGATCGAGGGCTGCCGCAGCTCGGGAGCGCCCGCTGCGCGGCTTGCCCTAGATCGCCGCGCCACGCGACGATTCTGGGACGCAGTCGATCAGCGCCCGTGCGGCGCTCGTCGCGAGATTCGCCCTGCATTCGATCCACCTTCAGGGGTGGACGAGCGCGTGGACCTTCATGCCGCCGGCGTCGGTCAGGAACGCGGAGCGCAGCGAGAGGCCCACCTTCCGCGCGAGGCGCGGGTCGTGGGCGATCATCGCCAGCCGCGCCCCGGGGCCGAGCGCGCGCGAGAGATCTCCGAGCGCGGCGTGGAGGCGCTCGAGCCCGGCGCCGCCGTCCGACAGACGCTCGCCCCAGGGCGGGTTCGTCACGACCGCCGGGCGCTTTCCGGCGAAGCGCAGCGCGGGCGTCTCCGAGAGCGGCGCGTGCGCGACCTCGATCGCGACGCCGGCACGCTCGGCGTTCGCGCGCGTGCGCTGCACGGCGGCCTCCTCGCGATCGGAGGCCACGATGGGCCCGCGGAGGGGGACGATCTCGGCGCGGGCCTTCTCTCTCGCGGCCGCCACCTGCGCCGCCGTCACGAGCTTCGTTCGCTCGATGGCGAAGCCCCGCGCGAGTCCGGGTGCCGTCTGCGTCGCGAGCAGCGCGGCCTCGATGGCGATCGTTCCCGAGCCGCACATCGGATCGACGAGCGGCGCGAGGCGATCCCAGCCGCTCTCGAGCACCAGCGCGGCGGCGAGGTCCTCACGGAGCGGCGCTCGCCCGGGATCGAGCCGATAGCCGCGGCGGTGCAGCGGCGCGCCCGAGACATCGATCGAGAGCGTGCACTCGTCGTGGGAGAAGCGCGCGGCGATCGTCACGCCGGCGTCCTCGTCGCTCGCGCTCGGAGGGTCGTCGCCCATCGACTCGCGGAGGAAGCGCGCGAGGCGCTCGGCGATCGCGCCCGTGTGATGCAGCCGCGACTTCTCGGCGCTGGCGCGGAACGAGCGCGGCACGTGCGGAACGAGCAGCGCGGGCCAGTCGACCTCGCGGACCTCGCGCTCGAGCCGCTCGAAGCGATCGGCGCGGAAGCGTGCGACGCGTGCGAGCACGTGGCTCGCGGTGCGGAGCGAGAGCAGCAAGCGGAGCGCCGTCGTCGGGTGGCCCGTGACCACGACACCGCCCGGGATCGCGCGCGCGTGCGCGAGGCCGAGCGCCTCGATCTCGCGCAGGGTCGTGGGCTCGAGGCCCGGCGCGGTCGACACGAAGAGCTCGAGCGGCTTGGTCACGAATCGAGCGTCGTCCCGGGGAAGGGGCGCATGCGCGGGTAGAACGCGCTGGTCACGAGCTCCATGGACGGGAGCATGCGATGCAGAGCGGGCACGTCCCCGCGTGGATCGGCGAGCGCGCGCTCGACGGTCATCGCCTCGAGCGCGGCAGTCGGGTCGCTCGCGTCGCCGCGGACCGTGGCCTCCGCGCTCCGCAGCCGGACGGCCTCCCGCAGTCCGGGGACGGCCGACGCGGAGGGCGTCCAGGCGTCGACGACGACGCCCGCGTGCGTGATCACGTGCACGTGACCGCGATGCGCGAAGACCACCGAGCCGTGCCCTCGCGAAGGCCCCGGCGTCGCGACGAGGGCGATGCCGGGCGCGACCTCGGTGGAGGCGGCGACCCCGACCAGCGGCGGCACGGCGCGCGCGTAGCGGGGTCGATCGAGCGGCGTCGGATCGCGGGCCGCGTCGAGCTCGGCCTCGAACACCACCCACCGGGCCCCCGACAGACGCGCCTGCACGCGATCGATCGCGCGCAGCGCGAGCGTCGTCGAGACCACGACGTCCGCGGGCGGCCACGCCGGGTCCTGTCCGCGCGAGCCGAGCGCTCGCAGCGCGACGGGATGCCGCGAGGCGATGCGCTCTTCGTACGGCGTGCTCGGGCCCGCGTCGCTCGGGTCGACGAGCACGCGCGTGCCGTCGGCGGCCACGAGCGAAAAGGCGCGGCGCACCAGCGCGACCAGCGGAGAGACGAGGCGCGCATCGGGAAGGATCGTGCGCGTCTCGACGACGACGCGATCGATCGGCAGGACCTCGGCCGAGCGCACGGGCTGCTCGCGGACACGCTGCGCGACGGCCTGGGCCGCCTCCCGCAGCGCGGCCGGCCGCGCGATGCCGGCGATCCGGCGCGCTTGGTCGAACGCCACCAGCTCGCTCATGCCCATGGCCATACCTCTACCGTCTACTCTCGCGGCAGATCGGTGTCGGGAGCAATCCTCGCCTCGATCTCGGCCCAGGCGCGGCCCGGTCGCGCGCGGGTCGCGACCGGCAGGCCCGCGGCTTTCCATCCGGCCGTCGTGATGCGGCCGAAGGGATCCGAGGCGCCGCCCCAGCCCGCGAGCTGGACCACGATCGAGCCATAGCCGGCGGCCTCGAGCAGCTCGGCGGCACGGGCCGATCGGTTGGCCGTCTGACATCCGAGCACCAGCTTCGCGTCGTGGGTCGGGAACAGCGCACGGATGCCGTCGACGAAGCGCTCGTTCGGCGCCCGGCCACGCGGCCCGTCGACGAGGAACGGGACGTTGAACGCCCCTTCCGGGTGGCCTGCCTCGAACTCCGGCACGGTGCGCACGTCGACGTGGCTCCAGCCCTCGTCGGTCGTGAGCGCGTGGGCTCGTTCGGGGGTCACGCGGCCGGCCATCGCAGCCTCAGGCCTCGCGGTGATCCCGGAGCGCGTCGCGGAGGAAGAGCTCCTCGAGGGTCTCGCGGTTCTCCGACAGCGCGCGTAGCCGAGCGCCGCCCGACACGGCGCGCACGACGACCGGGCCGCGTGCCTCTTCGCCCTCGACGACGACGTGCACCGCGCCGCCGTGGCGCCCGGTCACCTTCGCTCCGAGCGCCACCAGCTCGGCCTCGAGCTCGGCCGTGAGGCCTTCGATCTCGAGCTCGGTGCGCCGCACCTCGGGCTTGAGGAGCGCGTCGAGCGTTCCGTACGCGGTGACCTTGCCGCGGTTCACGATCGCGACCCGATCGCAGAGCGTCTCCACGTCCGAGAGGATGTGGCTGGTGAACAGCACGGTCTTGCCGCGGCGCTTCTCCTCGAGGACGAGGTCTCGCACTTCCTTGCGCCCGATCGGGTCCAGGCCGCTCATCGGCTCGTCGAGGATCAAGAGCTCCGGGTCGTGCAGCAGCGCCTGGGCGAGCCCGATGCGCTGGGTCATTCCCTTGCTGAACTTGCCGATCGGGCGGTCGGTCGCGTGCGCGAGCCCGACCTTCGCGATGACCTCGTCGCTCCGCTTCTTGCGCTCGCTCGCGTTCATTCCACACAGACGCCCGCAGAGATCGAGGAACTCGTCGGCGCGGAGGTACTGGTAGACGTAGGGGCTCTCCGGCAGGTAGCCCAGCCGTCGCATCTGGTCGGGACCGGGGCGCTCGCGGCCGAAGATCTTCACGGTGCCGGCCGTCGGGAAGACGAGCCCGAGCAAGATCTTGATCGTCGTCGTCTTGCCGGCGCCGTTCGGGCCCAGGACTCCGAAGATCTCTCCGGGGCGCACCTCGAGGTCGACCCCGCGCACGGCCTCGACCTTCTTGCGGAAGAAGCCCACCTCGAAGGTCTTGGTGAGACCGCGGATCTCGACCACCGGCGCGGCCGCGCTCTCGCTCGAGCCGCTCACGCGCCCTGCGCCTCCCGCACCGCCGCGATCACGCGATCGATCTCGTCCTCGGTGAGCGAGGCGTGCAGCGGGAGCGCCAGACCGCGGTCGACGATCTGCTCGCTCGTCTCGAGCCCGGACGCACGCTCGGCGGACGCCAGGCTCGGCAGACGGCCCAGCGCGTAGGAGAGCTTGCCCGCTTCGATGCGGCGGGAGGCGAGGTGGGCGATCAGCGCATCGCGCCGGGCCTCGCTCTCGGCCAGCACGCCGAACGTCTGCTCGTTGCGCGTGGCGCCCTCGGGCGAGCGCTGCAGCACGAGGCCGCTTCCCTCGAGGGCGCGGCGATAGCGATCGGCCAGCACGCGACGGCGCGCGAGGGTCTTGCCGAGCGTCTCGAGCTGGGCGAGGCCGAGCGCGGCGCCGAGCTCGGTGAGACGGTGGTTGCCGGAGGCTTCCTCGAAGACTCCGGGCGCCGACTGCCCGTGGTTGCGCAGGCGGCGCAGGCGCGCGGCGAGCGCATCGTCGTCGGTCAGGCACATCCCGCCTTCACCCGTCGTCAGCACCTTGCGCGGATGGAACGAGAGGCAGGCGATCGCGCCGAAGCTGCCGCAGGGCTTGCCGCCGAAGGTGCTGTCGATCGCGCACGCGGCGTCCTCGATCACGACCTTCGCGCGCAGCCGATCGTGGCGGGCCGGCACGCCGAACTGGTCGATGACGATCGCGGCGTCCACGTCCGAGGGCAGCGACTCGACGTTCCACTCGTGCGCGCTCACGTCGACGAGCACGGGACGGGCGCCTCGCACGAGGAGCGCGTGGGCCGGGCTCGGCCACGTCAGCGCGGGGACGGCGACGCGCGCGCCCCGCAGTCCCAGCGCCTCGACCGCGAGCTCGAGCGCGCTGGTGCCCGACGCGACCGCGATGGCGTGCTTGCGCGCGCAGCGCTCGGCGATCGCGCGCTCGAAGCGCTCGACGAGCGCGCCCTGCACGAGCATGCCGCTCGCGAGAACGCGCGCGAGCGCAGCGGGCGCATCGGGGGCGAGCTCGGGGCGTGCGAGGCGGATGTCCACGCGAGGTGCCGAGCATAGCCAAACCCGCGTCGCGCTGCCGCTTCGTCGGCGCCGCCGCCCGAGCATGGCGGCGGGGTGAAACGACGTCGAGGGGTTCAGTTTCGCCGGCGCGCGTCCGATGTCCCGTCCGGAGGTACCGGTGATCGCACGAGCCGAGCTCTTCGAGCGTGCCGCGACGGCGATGGTGGTTCTCGACGCGTCGCTCGACGTGGTGGACGCGAACCCCGCGGCGGCGCGCCTCTTCGGTGACCGCCCTCTCGAGGACTGCATGCGTCCCGAGGACGCAGCCCTGTTGCGCACGGCGCTCGAGGCGGGCGACGAGGCGGCGATCGAGATCCGAGTGCGGACGAGCCGCGGCGAGCTTCGCGTCGACGTCGACGCCGTGCAGCTCGAAGACGGCTCGTGGCTGCTCTCGCTCCACGTCCCGCACGGCGCTCGTCAGGCGATCGATCGGCTCCCGACCGACAGGGCGGCGCTCGCGCTCTGGCTCGCGGAGATGCCGCGCTCGCGCACGCACCGCCGCACCGGCCGCGCGGCGCGGAGGCTGGGCGCCCCGAGGGCGGCCTGACGCGCGGCGTGGCCTCAGGGAATGGGCTCGAAGGTCATCCGAAAGCGACACGGAACGACCAAGGAGCCTCGATCGACCAGGAAGCTCGCGCTGACCCCGCTCGCAGGGGCCGAGAACGTGCCCACGATGGAGCTCCCACCGTCGGGAGTCGGGCAGTCGGCGGTGATGGCCCAGGTACAAGGGACGTCCGTCGGGAGAATCGAAAGCATGCCGCCGCCGCACATCCCGCCGTAGTCCGCGGGAGTAGGCGGCACGTGCACGGTGAGACTCCCCGACACCGGACTGCCGAAGCAGCCGGCCGGCTGGTCGTCTCCGCCGAGGGTGACCCGGACGACGTGTGCGCCTGGCGTCAGGCAAGCGGCACCCGTATCGACCGAGACGTCCGTCGCCGTGCCTCCGCTCCCTCCGTCCGATCCGGTCTCGCGACCATGGGACGCATGACAGCTCGCGACGAGACCGAGCGCGAGAGCAGCGGTCGTTCGAAGCAGCGCGTGTGTAGCCAAACGGCCGAGGATGGCGTCTCGTCGAGCTCTCGCAACGGACATGGTCGAAACCTGGTCGTTCCGGAACGAGCCGCCTCGACCTCGGTCGAGCGGGCCCGCGAGCGACCGCCTCGAGGTGGTGTTCCGGCTCACCATCCGTCACTCGCGAGCAGCTGCTCGATCGCCGGGCCTACCGCGGCCACCAACTGGTCCTGGTCCTCTTCCCGGAGCCTTCGCTCGCCCAGGACTGCGCCGCCGGCTGCGAACAGAGTGATGTCGACGACGGGCACACCCCGCATCCGACTTCCCACCTCGACGCCGCCGCGGATCATGGGAACGCACGGCCCGCGTGCCCAGATCGTTCGCGCCACCAGCAGCCGCGACCCGCCCGTACCCCGCAACAGCCGTCGCACGCAGTGTGGCTCGGTCGGATCGCACGCCACCGACCGAGTTTCCACGCGCCGAGTATCCAATGCCGCGCGTGCGGCGTTCCCGACTTGCGTCGCCAGCTCCACGAGATCGGTGTCCGACGCGGTCCACAGTGCGACGCGATCCTGGGCTCGCGCGTGGCCCACGGCGTCGAGCGTGAGCACGAAGAGCATCGACCAGAATGCGAGCTTCTGGGCGCTCCCGCGACGCACGCTCGTGGCGCTCCCGCGGGGCGCGGTCCGAGCAGGTGGCTGAACGGGTTCCCGGCCCATGCGCGTCATGCTGCGCGATCGGATGGACGGGCCCACCGATATTTCTCGCCAGCGCATCCCACCGAGACGATCCGCGGCGAGGTTCGCGAACCGCCGCCGTACGTTCGACCCATGAGCGAGACATTGGGCGAGCCCGAGCTTTCGTTTCCGGACCGCGACGGCCTCGGATGGGTGGGCCTGCTCGGCGGGCTCGCCTGCCTGCTGCCAGGCTTGCTGCTGCTGGGCCTGATGCCGACGGCGACTTCCACGAGTTGGACCGCAGACGCTCTGGGCGGCGTGTGCCTCGTCGTCGCGCTGCTGCTCCTGGGTTTCGGCTTCTCGTACTCGTCCTTGCGGGACATCGTCGGCAAGCCGACGTGGCACGTGTCGCGCACGCACGTTTGGCGCGTGCGTGGTGGTCGGGTCGTCGATCGGCTAGCGCTCCGTGATCAGCGCTCCGTGAGGATCGTCGATGTGCGCCGGCGCGGCGTGACGGTGCGGAACAAGGTCCAGCTCGACGACCAGTCGATCACCGTGCCCGATCAAGACGCAGCTCGGCGGGTTTGGGAGCACTGGCGGAGGGCGACGGCGCAGTGATGCAGCGACGTCTCTTGCGCGGGCTCGACCGGTCCGCGTCGAGAGTCAGGCGCAACGTGCGGCTGTGGGCGCTGTTCTTCGTGGGCTTCGGAGCGCCGCTCGTCGGTTGCAAGCACGCATCGAGTCGGAGCAACGACATCTGTACGGGCCCAGCGGCGCCGGCGGGATGCGGGATGAAGTGCTCGGCAACCTTCGCCTGCGCACCCGGCACGCACTGTGAGGCGGGCCGCTGCGCGGCGGAGTGCAGTGACGATCATCCATGCGCGACTGGCGCGTTCTGCGGTAACGGATTCTGTTTCATGCCCCACACCGACCCGATCTGAGGAGTGTCGCGGTCTGCGTCGACGCTCGGGTGCCGAGCGAGTCGGCTCCGCACGAATCGCGTGCGCCGGTCGTGCGCCGGCGGGCCAACCTCAGGTGCTCATCTCGCTCGCGAGGTACGCGATCATCCCGGCCGTCGCGGCCAGGCTCACGATCAGCCCCAGGATGATGACGAGGCCCGTCGGAAACCCTTCGTCGTTCGACATGAGAGACCCTCCGACGTGGGTCATTCATGCCCCATGCCGCCCACCTCGACGACGGAATCGGCGGTAGCGCGCAAAGACTGCGCGAGCGAGCGCGCGGCCTGCACGGGCCCCGGGGCCGATTCGGTCGGACGGGGCTGGCGAGAGCCCCGCGTGGGCACGTCAGAAGAACCCGATCAGGTACGCGATCGCGCTCGCATGCGCCGTGAACGTGACGAGCGCCAGCAGGCGGAGGGCCGGTGGCCAGGTCTCGGCTTCGTTCTCGACGGGCGCGGGCGGCATCGACTTCATTTCGTCCTCCGCCGCCTGCCTTACACGCATCGTGCCGAGGGAGAACCGCGCGCGAATGGCCTCCCGAGCGAAGGACGTGCGCGCAGGGCGCAGCTCCTGCGTCCATCAGCCCGGCACGGCGCTCGCTCGGTAGGGCCCCTCGTCCGGCGCTCGTCGGGCGCGCTCGATGCCGGCGGCGAGCGCGCTCGCCTCGGCGCCCGAGCCGCACGGGACCTCGACCGTGCGGGCGACCAGCGTCGCGTCCGGCACGAGCGAGAGGTGCACCCGGGGACCGCTGACCTCGACCGTCGCGATCCGCGCGAACGGAACGAGCTCGGTGGGCTCGCCCTCGGAGGCGAGCTGTAGCCCGCCCGGGTGCAGCGTGGCCCGAGCCCGCGCGGTCTCTCCGAGCGCGACGACGATCCACGCGCCGAGCCCGATCGCGAGCACGCAGAGCACCACCGGGCTCGCGGCGCCGAAGCGCGCGCCGGTCAGGCGCCAGACTTCGTCGAAGAACCCACCGTCGAGCGCGTGCGGCGCGAAGAACGTCACCGCGCGGTCCGGTGCGCCGAGGAAGGGACGTGCGAGCCACGAGAGCTGTGCGCCCGCCAAGAGCTGCGTCGCCATCCACGCGACGACCACGCGTCGAGCGATCGCACGCCGGGCGGTGAGCCGCTCGACGAGGCGGAGCAGCGAGAGCACGCCGGCGATGCCGGCGACGGCGATCGTCAGCGTGTGCGCGAGCACGATCCACTGGGCGATCGACGACGCGCCGGCGCTCTCCGGCGGCGCCAAGGTGAGCGCGACGAGGATCGCCGCCGGCGTCAGCGCCCCGAGGAGCATCGCCGTCACGGCGAGCGAGACGAGGATCGAGACCACCGACTGCGCCGGGCGCAGCCGCGCACCGAGCAGCGGCGCCAGGACGGCGCTCGAGCCGGCCGTGAGCATCGCGACGCCGAGCAGGACGGCGGGGAGCTTGAGCGCGCCGAAGAGCGCCTGCGTCGGGGCTCGCCAGATCCCGAAGGCGGCTCCGTACGCGGCGCCGCCCACGGCGATCGCGAGCACGGCGGCCCGAGCGATCTCGGCGAGGCGCTCGCCGCGACGAATGCGATCCACCAGCTCGGCGTCGAGCCCGAGCAACGCCCCGAGCGTGGCGGGCACCGTCATCGTCAGGTCCCCAGGCAGTCGACGAGGTGCGAGAGGAAGAACGTGCGCGGCGCGAGCCACGTGGCCTCGGCTGGGCCGACGAGCGGGCGAAGCGTGGTCGCGAGCTGGAGCGCGACCAGCACGAACACGACGCTCCAGGCGCCGAGACCGCGGAGCGGCGCGCCTGCGCTGGCGCGGAGTGCGCGCTTCACCAGCCCGAGCCCGAGGCCCACCGACACGAGGAAGACGACGAGGTAGAGTGTCCCTGCCAGCGCGAGCGAGCTCGTCGCTGCCGAGAGCACCCAGGCGATGGGGACGAGCGCCACGGCGAGCACGGCCGCGAGCGCGATCCCCATCGCGAGCGAGCTGGCGGTGTCGCGCACCGGCTGCGTGCCACCACCGAGCGCGGTCAGCACGTGCAGGCTCGGGAGGCAGACGAGGCCGGTGAGGGCCGTCAGAAGGACGAGCTTCAGCGGAACGAGCGCGAGCTGAGCGCCTCCCGACCACGAAGCGAGCGCGAGCCCCGTGGCGAGGATCGAGGCGATCGCGAGCGCGGTGATCGCGCCCCAGCCGCGGCCCTCGCCGAGCGTCGCGAGCAAGCGCGCCGGCGCGCGCAGGAGCGCGTCGAGGACTACCGCGACGCTCGGTGCGGGGATCGACGCCGCGTCGGGGGTGGTGTCTTGCACGCCGCTCCGGGGCCAGGCGCCGGCCTCGGCGACGTGATCGTCGGGGGATGGGGGGGCGGGAAGGCGCTCGGGGCTCTCGAAGGGATGTCCGTCCATGGGTCCTCCGGTGACCACGACGAACGAGCAGGGCGATTCCTTTCCGGCACCGGGTGAGCGGTCGATGCGGGGTGGCGAGCGGTCGCGATCCGAGCGGGTGACGGCGCAGAACGGCGAGCGGTCGCGTGTGGCCATC
Organism: Sandaracinaceae bacterium; assembly: GCA_044223665.1. Taxonomy (GTDB): domain Bacteria; phylum Myxococcota_A; class Polyangia; order Polyangiales; family Sandaracinaceae; genus JBBSAT01. Next base: position 67,891 of record JBGALT010000007.1, read on the forward strand.
CCGCGGCGGCCGACCCATGCTCGGCCGCCATGAAGATCGTCACGTGGAACGTGAACGGGATCCGCGCACGCGAGGCCCAGCTCCACGAGCTCGTCACCACGCAGAAGCCCGACGTCGTGTGCCTGCAGGAGACGAAGGCCACGCTCGAGCAGGTGCCGCCTACGCTCGTCGAGCTGCCGGGCTACTGGTGCTACTGGCACGGCGAGAAGGGCTACTCCGGCGTCGCGCTGCACTTCGCCAAGTCGTCGTTCCCCGCGCGACCGGAGTACTTCCATCCCGACTTCGACCACGAGCACCGCATCGTCTGCGCGCGCGTGGGCGCGCGGGTGATCGCCTCGATGTACGTCCCCAACGGCGGCAAGGACTTCGCGGCCAAGGAGCGCTTCCTCGACGCGCTCGATCTCTTCGTGAAGGCCGGGCACGCGCGCGGCGACGAGCTCGTGCTCGCGGGCGACTACAACGTGGCGCGCGAGCGGCGCGACGTGCATCCCTCGCTCCAGAAGGAGCAAGAGATCGGTCAGACACCGGGCGAGCGGGCGAAGATCGCAGGGCTGCTCGCCGAGGGCTTGGTCGATCTCGGACGGCACTTCGCGCCCGACGACGATCGGCTCTACACGTGGTGGGCGCCGTGGCGGAACCTGCGCCAGAAGAACGTGGGCTGGCGGCTCGACTACGTCCTCGCGAGCGAGTCGGTGGCGAAGAAGGCCGTCTCGTGCACCGCCTCGCGCGAGTTCGGCACGAGCGACCACGGCCCCGTCACGGCCGTCTTCGACGAATGATCTCGGCGGCGGTCACAAGTTGCACATGAGCACCGTGGTGCATCGCGCTGGACTGAAGCCGTCGCAGCAGACGCGTCCACTCGTGCACTGGCCGCCCGCCGGGTTGCACGCGCCAGCGGCGTCGCACTGGTACTGCCCGCACTGGTAGGAGTCGTCGACGCAGCTCGTCCCCGCGGGCGCCAGCGGGCAGGCCTGCATCTCGGTCCGGGGGCCGGTCGCGTTGCAGCTACCCCCGCCGCACACGTAGTCCGTGCACGTCCGGGTCTGCATCTGTCCCGTCGCGTGGCAGTCGCCGATGTAGGTGCACGCGCCGGTGAACGCGCCGCAGGACGACGCCATGCACGCGACTCCGTCCCGGCTCGTGAGCGAGCAGCCCTGCACCTCGTCGTACGCGCCGCCGAAGCCGCACGCGCCGCCGCCGCAGACCCTGTCTCGGCACGAGCGCGACTGCGATCCCGCGGTCGAGCACGGATCGCCCGTCGCGGCGGTGCATGCCCCGTAGGCGCCACAGTCCGTTCCTCCGCACGCGAGGCCGTCCTGGGAGCTGCGCGTGCATCCCTGCGTCTCGGTCGAGGGGGTGGCGACGCACGCGCTGCTCACGCAGTGGAACGTGTGCACGGTGCGGCTCTGCGTTCCGTTCGCCGTGCACTGGTCGGCGAACTCGCAGCTGCCGTAGCTACCCATGATCGGCAGCGGGCACTCGGAGTCGTCGGCGCACGTGCCGCAACGATGCCGCGCCTCGTCGCACGCGGCCCCGCCGCAGGGGTCGCCCGAGTGGATGCTGCACGCGCCGCCGCCGCAGAGGTCGGTGCCGTTGCAGAACACGCGGTCGTCGCAGCCGTTCGAGTTGGGCACGATCGAGCACGTCCCGTCGGCGTTGCAGACCGAGTCGGTGCAGCCGTTGCCGTCGTCGGGGCAGCCGAAGGTGCTGCAATTCCCGCCGCCGTCCGGGAGCGGGCCGGTGTCGGGGAGCGGGCCGGTGTCGGGGAGCGGGCCGGTGTCGGGGAGCGGGCCGGTGTCGGGCCGCGGTCCAGCATCCAGCCCGCCGTCGCGGACGATGCCGGCGTCGATCACGCGCGGAGGAATGCCGGTCCAGTCCATCGGGACGACGTCGATCGACGCGCAGCCGTGCTCGCTGCAGCTCTCGCCCGCCGGACAGACGATCGTGGCGCACGCCCGCCAGAGCACGAGGTGGATCGTGCGCGTCTCTCCCCGCACCAGCGTGACGCGCGCCGATCGCGAGACGAGCTCGGTCGGGCCGTGCATCCCGGTCGCCGTGACGGTCACCGGGCCGAGCGCCGGTCCCGCGGGCACGAGCGTCAGCGTGTAGGGCAGGCTCGACGCCGAGACCATGCGCTGCTGCATCCGATGGTGAGAGCCGTCGGGGCCGAGCACGTCGACGTCGATCTCGTCGAGCGCCGCCGGCACGTCGTAGTCGGTGTCGATCACCACGATGAGCTGGGTCGGCGGCTGCGAGCCGCAGCCGGCGATGGCCATCCAGCCGAACAGAGCGATGCCGCAGTACTTCACGCGGTGCACGGCCCCATCGTGCCTTCGATCGAGGGGAGGGAGCAAGGCGAGGCGAGCTCGCGCGCATGCTCGGGGCGCGCTTCGCGGCGGCGCCGCCGTGAGATTTCGCGCTCCGGGCTCGCCTGCTACTCGAAGAGCGCCACGATCGGATCGAGCACCGCCCGCGCGCCGGCGCGGCGCTCGCTCGAGCCGGCCACCCACTTCGCGAGCGAGGGGCCGATCTCGTAGTACCCGCGCACGAGCGCGCGGCCGATGGCGTTCGACATCAAGTAGCGGTCGCGCGCGCGCCGGAGAACGCCGATGCGCGCGTCGAGCGGCGTGCCGTACGCGGCGGTGGCCACGAAGCACGGCGAGACCGTCGTGAAGTGGATGGCGGTGGTCGTGAGCTCGGCCGACGCGATCGAGCCGGCGGCGTGGCACTCGTCGAAGGCGCGGACGCCGACGTAGTAGGTCGAGCTCGGAAGCAGGTGCCCGAGATCGAAGGTGACGGTCTCGCCGGGCGCCGCGTCGACCGGGACCGTCAGCGCCTGATCCTCGAGCGTCGCGGCGCTCGCGGGACGCGCGGCGGCGAACGATGCCGCATCGACGATGGGCTCGGTTCCGACGCGCACCTCGTAGCTCACCAGCCCGCGCGCGATCTCCGGCGCGACGAAGGAGATGCTCGCCCACTCGTGCGAGTGGCGCTGGTCGGTGACGGCATGCGCCGTGAGCGCAGTCGGCGCATCGGGCGTCATCGCGATCGTGCAGCGGCCGACACAGGTCCCGTCCGGCCCGCACTGCAGCGGCATCGCGCACTCGGCGCCGCCCACGCACTGCATGCCACACTGCGGAGGTGGGTCCGCGCTCTCGCAGGGATCGAGCACGGGCACGGTCACGCGCAGGCGCACGCCGTCGGTCTCGCTCGCGCGGAGGCGATCGGCGCCGCTGCCGGGGTGTCCCGCCGGGTCGTCGATCACGCCGCTACCGTCCATCGCGCTCACGTCGCCGCTGAGGCCGTAGAGGTCGCCGTGGCCCACCGGCTCCGACGCGGTGTAGACGCCGTCCGCGGAGCCGCCGCCGATGGCGAAGTCGACGCGGTAGAGCACCGAGGGCTGCCCGCGGTAGGGGCCGCCGTAGTCGCAGCCGCCCTGGCTGATCGCATAACAATCCCAGGCGCCCGCCGGACCGCTCGGCGACTCGCGCTGCCACTCGGGCGGAGCGAAATCGAACTCGGTCGCCGCCTCGACGAAGAGGACGTAGTCGCCGTCGGCCCAGTCGTCCGGGACGTCGAACGTGTAGGCGTAGGGCACGTCGCGCGGCGGCGTCGCCATCGTCACCGCGTCGAGGTCCGGCATCACGCGCGCGCGCTCTTCCGCGAAGGCGAGCAGGTCCTCGTGATCGTGGTGGTGGTCGGCGCACTCCTCGCAGTACGGCACCGGGGTCGTCACGTCGCCCCGCGGCGGATAGAGCGACTCGACCGGCATCGTGCGCATGTGCGCCGTCCCGGGCGCGTCCTCGAAGGGCTCGGCGTACGACGCGGCGACGTCGGCTTCCGTCATGAAGCGGCCCTTGTTGCTGTTGAAGACGCTCGCGCAGCTGACGGCGTCGACGGTCTCGTGACCGCGGAACGAGAGACAGAAGAAGTGATCGGGCGTGTTGAAGTACTCGTCGCCGGCGCGAGAGGCGTAGCCCTCCGGGCGGTCGACGAAGATCACGCGGCGCCACGCCTGGCCCGTCGCGTCGAAGCGACGGTGCGCCCAGATCGGCAGCACGCCCTCGCGGCGGCCGTAGGGCCAGTGGTAGCCGGAGTCCATCTGCATCGCGCCCGGGCGGTTGCCGATGCCGCGATACGCGACGGCGTCGGTCAGCCGGAGGGTGCGGAACACGGAGCCGTCGGCGCTCTCGATCCAGATCGCGAGCTGCGTGCGCACCGTCGGGGTCAGCTCGATGGTGACCGTGCGCTGCTGCGCCGTCGCGACGCGTGGAGCGAGACAGAGAAGAAAGAGGAGCGCCACCCAGGCAGGCGGCGCGAGGCGAGGCGCCAGCTCCGAACCCGGCTCTGGCGATCGAGCACTGCCCCTGCGCATCGGCCCACCGTAGCACGCGCCCAGCGAGAGCGATCCGAGGGGTGTGATCGCGGATGGTTGCTCAGCGGGCACGCGCCGCGATCCCGGCCTTGATGCCGCGTCCGAGCGAGCTCGGACGCTCGCCACCGCACCCTGCGGTCGCTGCTCACGGCCGGTCGGCCGCTGCGCTGCGTCCTCGGGAAGGCGAGGCCTATAGCCGACTGGCTATAGGCCCCGCCGCCAGGCGACGCCTGAAGGCCGGTCTCGCGACGCGACATGCCAGAAGCCTCGACCGTTCTGCGCAGCAGTCTTGTCGCACGACTTCACCAACTGGTGCGGATCACACCCGATCCGAGTAGGGGGGGACCGAGGATGGGCCAGGAAGGAGACGGATCAGAGCGCGGGGACCGGGCACGAGCTCAGCCCGCCGCCGCCGGCGCTGCAGGCGCCCGTGCGCGCCACCGCGTTTCCGATGCCGATCGAGCACCAGTCCGGGGTTCCGTCCGGCAGCCCACGGACCAGGTACGGGGACTCGCCCGGCCGCAGCCAGTACGGGTGGTCGAGGGCGAACCGATAGAGCACCTGGAGGCCCACCGCCTGATCGACCGGGGGAACGGCGTGGCCGCAGTTGTGGACGCACTCGAGGACGAAGTGATCGCCCATCTCGGCCTCGAGGTTGTGGGAGGCGCGCTCGAACGCGAGGCCACACTGATCGCGCGGGCCGCCCCAGCCGACGATCACGGGGATGGGGCGGGCCGGCTCCGTCCAGCCTCGCACCTCCAGGCCGAGGCTCGCGCCGATCCCGCTGGTGGCGGGCCCGATCCCGCCCGACATCACGATCGCGCTCGCGAGGCGCTCGCTCCGGCGCATCGCCAGCTGCGAGGTCCAGAGCGCACCGGCGCTCACGCCGACCGTCGACACGCAGCTCTCGTCGATCGCGTAGCTCTGCGCGACGCAGGTGAGCATGTCGTCGAAGAACGTGAGCTCTTCCTCGACCCGCGCCTCGCTCGCGCTCTCGAGGTAGGGCCAGGCGGGATCGAAGGTGCCGGCGAAGGGGATCTCGATGCCGAGGTCTCCGCGCTTCTCGGGAATGACGGCGATGAACCGGAGCGCGTCGGCGCTCTCTTGCGCTTGCCCGTTCGTGAGCATCGAGTCGGCCGAGCCACCGAGGTAGTGCCACATGAAGATGACGGGCAGGTGCTCGGTTGCCGGGTCGTAGTCGCTCGGAACGACGAGGAGCAGCTCGCGCGTCACGCCGCCGCTGGTGATCGCGTTGCGACCGGGGACGAGCACCGGGCAGCTGCCGCCCGAGTAGGCCGGAAGGGGCGGAGGCATGACGGCGTCCGCGGGGGCCGCGTCGCCGCAGCGGACGTCGCGCGGCGGAAGCCACGCGTCGGGTCCCGTCCACGCGTCCGGGGGCGGCCCGGCGTCGGGCACGAGGGCCGCGTCGGGCGCGGTGCGCGCGTCGGGTAGGGCGATCGGCCCCGCGTCGGAGGTCGGCCGAGACGCATCGGAGCCCCCCCCGGCGTCGGTGGCGGCGCCGGGCGCGGAGCAGCCGGCGAGCGGGACGAGGGCGAGCAGGGCGAGGGCCAGCGGGGCGAGTGCGAGGCGCATGTCCCCTCGTTCGCAAGCGCCGTGCTCACGCGATCGACGACGATCGACGGGGTTTTCGCGTCGGCGGGCGCCGACCGCGGTCGGCGGCGTGTCGACCGCAGTCGACGCCCAGAGCGGGCACCGGGACAGATGCCTCGGATAAGCTCGCGCCATGGGCGGTTCACGCGCGGGCGGCTACGGCACGCTCCGCTTTCCTTCGAGCGAAGCGCTCACCTCGTGGCGAGACGCGGAGGTCGATGCGCGTGCGCCTGGTGACGGTCGGGTGCTCGGCCTCCCGACGCTCTGCGAGGGCCCGGTCGCCGATCGCCTCGTCGCGCTGAGCGCACGGATCCGCGGCGTCTTCTCGGTCGCGATCGAGGGCGCGACGGTCACGCTCACGTACGAAGAGGACGGTGCGGGCTTCGAGGAGCACGTCGCCGACGTGGCGGGGCTCTTGCGCGAGGGCGAGCGACACGGCGCGGAGGGCGAGATCTTCTTTCTCGAGACGGGCGACGCCGAGCCCGACGGGCGGGCTCATCGTCTCGTCGTCGGAGGTGGGAGCTCGCGCGAGGAGAAGCTCGACGGCGCCGATGCGCGCGCGGCGTATGGAGCCGGATACCGCGCGTTCCAGAGGCGCGCGCGCGCGCTCGACGCCCTGCTGCATCCGGAGCTCGCCAGCCTCGATCGATGGCTCGCGGAAGGGGCGGCGCTCGATCCGGGTCTGGCCGCGCTTCACGCACGGGTGATCGACGCGCTCGCAGACTGCCCCGACCGCGCGCTCACGAGGCTCGCGAAGCTCCATCACGGCCGCGTCGTCGATGGCCGTGGCCGGCCGGAGCGCTTCCTCGTCAGGCAGACGCGGAGGCTGCTCACCGAGGCGCGGAGCAACGACCACCGTGCCGTCGCGCTCTTCGTGCTCTCCGAGCACGCGCCTGCACGCGCGCTGCCGATCGCCCTCGAGGTGCTGGAGCACGCGCGCGAGAGCCGCTTCGCGCAGCCGATGCGCGAGGTCGCGATGCGCATCGCCGCGAGCGCGCCGCCCGAGCATGCTCAGCGTCTGTGGCGTGCCTTCGCGGCACCCTTCGCCGAGGACTGGCCGGTCCTGTTCGAGCTGGGCGCGCGTGGGATGGCGAGCCTCCAGCTCGACCTCACCGAGCGTCTTCGCGCGCTGCTCACCGATCTCGCAGCCTACGGGAGCGCTCGCCCGCAGCCCTGGGATCCCGAGAACGGCCCGGGCGAGCGCCTCGCTGCGTTGGTCGAGCAGCGACGGCTGCCGCTCTGGTCCGAGCTGGTCACCTACGTCGAGGAGGCGCGTGCCGATCGCGAGCGCTACCGCATCGTCGATCGCATCGTGCGCGTCGGTGATCGCGCCGCGGAGGAGCGTATGCTCGGCTCCCGGGACGGCGTGCTCGTCGCCCTCGCGCAGCGCGCGATCGCGCGGCCGAGGTCGACCGACCCTGGATGAGGCGACTTCGTGCACGACGGGCACCGGCCGTGGGAACCGTCGCGCCCACCAGGTCCCGGGTGCCGCGCGCGCTACGCGATGCGGCGGTCCAGCGGCTTGGCCAGCTTGTAGCGCCACGGAGCGAGCCCGCGCTCTCCGAGCGCCGCGACGACGGACGCCGCGGGCTCGCGCACGGTCACGACCATCCGCGTCGCCGCGCCGCCGGCCGTCGCCGCGCCGCCGGCCGGGGCGCACGACGGCATCCGGCGTGTCCAAGCGGGCGATCGCCGGGGCGTGCGCGGGCAGGCTCACGACGCTCATGGCGAGCAGGGTAGCATCGGCTGCGCGTCCGGCGTGCGGCGCGCCCGCCCGCGAGTCGAGCGGCGGCGCAGCGCGCGGGCGAGCGCGGCGGCCATGGGCCGTCGATGCCACGCTCGCCGTCGTCGGTCAGGGCGGCGCCGACCAGGGCGCGCTCTCGAGCAGGCGCTCGCCGCGTGCGCGGTGGGCGTCCGAGATGCGGCCTTCCAGCGCCGCTGCGAGCGCCGCACCGAGCTCGCGGGCGGTCGCGAAGCGGCCCTCGGGTCGGGCGGCGAGCGCGATGCGGAGCACGAGCTCGAGCTCCCGCGGCACCTCGACGTTGCGCTTGGGGTCGGGTGGCCCGGACTGCCGTGCGCGCAAGGCGATCGCCACTGCATCGGCGCCGACGAACGCCGGCCGACCGGTGAGCGCGCGGTAGATCACGAGCCCGAGCGAGTAGAGGTCGGCCCGGGTGTCGACGCGCTCGCCGAGCGCTTGCTCGGGCGCGACGTAGCCGGCCGTGCCGCCCGTCGTCTCGCGTCCTTCGGCCCCGTGCAGCGCCAGGCCGAAGTCCACGATCTTCCAGCGGCAGTCGCTCTCGGGCGCGCCCTCACTCGCGCGGAGCACGTTCTGCGGCTTGAGATCGCGGTGGACCAGGCCGGCGTCGTGGATGTCGCGGACCCCGCGGCAGAGATCGCGGACCAGCACCCTGAGCTCGTCGCGATCGAGCGCGCCGCGCGTCCGCAGCTCCGCGGCCAGCGAGCGGCCCTCGATTCGCTCCATGACGACGTAGGGGACGTCGCGATCGACGCCCGACTCGTGGATGCGGGCGACGGCCGGGCTCTGCACCCGCGCGAGCGCGCGGGCCTCGCGCGCGAAGAGCTCGAGGGCCCAGGCCTCGCCGACCCGCTCGCGGCGCACCAGCTTGATCGCGACGGCGAGGCCGTCGTCGCGGCTGGCCGCGTACACGTCGCCCATCGCGCCCGAGGCGATGCGCGGGCCCACGCGGTAGCGGCCGAGCGTCTCTCCCGTGAACAGGTCGCTCGGCTCGCCGGCGAGCGCGCGCGCGATGTCGCGGTCGGTTCGCGAGAGCTCGGCCTCCGATCCGGCGAGCTGCGCCTCGGCCGTCGCCGCCCGGCGCGTGAGCTGCTCGAAGCGCGCGTCGAGCGCGAGGCCACTCGCGAACGCCGCGAGGTAGGCCGCCTGGAGCATCGCGTGCAGCGCGAGCGCCTCGTGCCACGGGTGCCCCGGGACCAGGACGGCGAGGTTTCCTTCGTCGGGAACGAGGCCGGTCGCGATCGCGGCGAAGAGCGCGCCGTGGGCCAGCGCGACGCCGAGCCAGACCGGCAAGCGGCGCGCGACGCGCGCAGCGCCAGGCCCCGCGCCGAACGCTGCGCCCACGAAGAGCAGCGCGGCGATCACCGACGCGAACGCGGAGTGCAGGCCGAACGCGTAGGCAGGGCCGACCGAGAGGATCGCGACGAGCGTCCACGAGGCGTAGCTCGCGCGCTCGTCGCGCCCGCGCGTGCGCGACGACATCGTCACGACGAGGATGGCTCCGATCGCGATCAGCCCCACGGCCCGCGGCGCGGGCTCGCGCCCGATGGCCGCCAGGACGCCTCCTCCCGCGAGGCAGAGCGCGAGCACGAAGCGGACCTGTCCGGTCATGCGCGTCCGGTACGCGTCCATCCAGAGCGCGCGTGCACGCTGGGTCGTCGAGGCGCCGCGCTCCTCGGGGCGGGGCGCCGGCGCTGGCGCTTCCGGGCTCGCCCCCGCCGCGGACGGGGGCGGCGGAGACGCAGCGCTCGCAGCCCCCTCGGCGTGCGCGAGCGCCGTGCCGTCCGCGAGGGGCTGCGCGCGGCGCACCGCGCGCAGGACGCGGCGATAGTCCTCGCGAGCTTCCTCCACGAGGAGCTTCTTGATGGCCGTCGCGCGCACCGTACGCGCGATCTCGCCGGTGACCTCGGCGTACCGCGCACGGAGCGCGCGACCGGCGAGAAACGCCGCCAGGTCCACGCCCTGGGTGGCGAAGTGCGCGAGCAGGTGGTGCCAGAGCGGATGGCCGGGGACGAGCACCGGCGCGAGCGACTCGTCGGGCAGCGCGAGGGCGAGCACGAGCACGAGCACGCCGAGCTGCCCACCGGCGAGCGTCGCGTAGACCAGGACGCTGCGGTGAGGGCGCTCGGCGCGCGAGAAGAGGCCGGCGAGCAGCACCAGCAGCGAGACGACGGCCTCGAAGCCCGCGTTGGGCCCGAAGACCCAGCCGAGCGGCGCCGTGCACGCGGCCGCGAGCACCGAGAGCACGGTGCGCGCGTGATCGACGCCGCGCGAGGCGCGACCTTCGAGGGCGGCGAGCAGCCCCAGCGCGAGCGCGAGAGCCAGGCACGCCGCGACCGCCGCCTGGGCGGCAGCGGGGGCCCGCGCGAGCCCGTGCACGATCGGAAGCGCCACCAGCGCTGCGCCCGCCAGCGCGCCGTAGGCCCGTCGGCGCTCGCCCTCGCCGATCGCCGGCGTGGCGTCGTCCGCGCTCAAGGTGCGGGCGCGCGCTCGCGGCGTGCACGCGTCACGAGGTCTCGCCCTCGCGGAGGTTCAGGCGCTGCATCGCCTTGTAGATCGACATCCGGTCGACGCCGGCGGCGCGCGCGGCCGCCGTCACGTTGCCGCGGTGCTGGGCGAGCAGCGCGCCGATGTAGCGGCGATCGAACTCGTCGACCAGGCGCTGCTTGGCCACGCGGAACGGCACGGCGAGGTCGATGTCGATCGCGCCCTGCGGCGCGCCGCTCGATGCGCGTGCGTCCGGAGGCGGCGGGGCGACGCCGAGCAGGAGCGCGCGCTCGACCGCGTTGCGCAGCTGCCTCACGTTGCCGGGCCAGGGATGCGTGCACGCCCAGGCGAGGAAGTCCGGCGGGAGCGCGGCGCGCCCCTTCGGATCGAGCTCCGCCACGAAGTGCTCGATCAGGACGGGCACGTCCTCGGGCCGGTCTCGCAGCGGCGGCACGTGCAGCTCGACCACCGAGAGCCGGTAGTAGAGATCGCTGCGGAACGTCTGCCGGTTCACCTCCACCGCGAGGTCGCGGTTGGTGGCGGCCACGATGCGCACGTCGAGCTCGCGCTGCTTCTGCGCACCGAGGCGGCGCACGGTGCGGGTCTCCACCACGCGCAAGAGGCGCGTCTGGAGCTCGAGCGGCAGCTCGCCGATCTCGTCGAGGAAGACGGTGCCGCCCTCGGCCAGCTCGAACACGCCGGGGCTCGCCTTCTTGGCGTCGGTGAACGCGCCGGCCTCGTGCCCGAAGAGCTGCGACTCGAAGAGCTGCGGGGAGACCGCGCCGCAGTCGAGCACCACGAACGGGCCCTCGCTCCGGGCCGACAGATCGTGGAGCGCCTCGGCGACGCGCTCCTTGCCCACGCCCGTCTCGCCCGTGACCAGCACCGTCGCGTCGGTCGACGCGATGCGATCGAGATCGGCGAACATGCGCCGCATCGCCGCGCTCGAGCCGACGAGCCCGCCGAGCTTCTGGCCCCCGTGGAGCGGCAGCGCGATCGAGCTCTGCTCGGCCACGAAGCGCAGGCGATCGTCACCGACCTCGAACGTCGCCTCGCGTGGGAGATAGGCATCGAGGATGCGCGCACCGCCGAGGAACGTGCCGTTCGTCGACCCCAGGTCGCGCAGGCGGAAGCCACGCCCGTCCAGCTCGATCTCGGCGTGCACGGCCGAGACCCGCCGGTCGTCGAGCCGCAGGTCGCCGTGCTCGCGCCCGATGCGCACGCGCGGCGCCGCGACCCGGACGGTCTTGCCCTGATCGGGGCCGGCCACCACCTCGAGCCGGACCGAGCGCACGCGCGCTTCGTCCCCGCGCGACGGGTCGTGCCGGATCCAGGTCCCCCGCTCCTCTTCCTCCACCGCCACCAGCCGGGAGTCTACGTGCCTCTCGGGCCTCGGGGGAGAGCGACGGCGGAGCCACGCGAGCCCGGCCTCGCCGACCGGGGTCGGCGGACCGTCGACCGGGGTCGACACCCGCTGCGGCGAGGAGCGCGATTCCCGCGCGAGCAGCGATGGAACGCCCCGTGCTCCGTTGGACGCGATGCGCTTCTCCACCGTGGCTCGGGCTCTCGCGATCTCCTTTCTTCTCTGTGCCCCCGCATGCACGGTCGGCCGCTCGGCCGCGGCGGACGGCGGCCCCGGGACCGGCTCCGACGTCGGCACCGGCGGCGCATGCACCGGCAGCGGCACGCGCTGCACCGGGGTCGTGTTCGAGCGGTGCGAAGCCGGCGCGTGGACGACGGCCGCCACCTGCGACGGCGCGAGCCAGGTCTGCGACCCGACCGCCGGCTGCATCGAGCCGAGCCCCTGCCAGCGCGCGGCGCTCGAGCGCTCCAGCATGGGCTGCGAGTACTTCGCCGTGGACCTGCCGCAGCCGCGCGTCACGTCGTGGCCGCTGGTGCTCGGGCATCCGTGGAGCGCCGAGTGGGGCGTCGCGATCTCGAACCCGTGGCCGGATCCGGCCGACATCCGCATCACGCGCAACGACGCGGCGCCCGGCAGCGGCGTGACCGAGACCGTGGTCATCGAGGCGAGCCTCGCCGGCAACACCGTGCAGCTGTTCCCGCTGCCGACGCGCGAGGTCGACGGGCTCGCCGACGACCAGGGACCGCCGAGCCACTCGGCCGTGACGAACGGTGCGTACCGGATCACGAGCACGCTGCCGACGGTCGCCTACCAGTTCAACCCGCTCGCCAACCAGGACATCTTCTCGGACGACGCTTCTCTGCTCGTTCCCGTGCACTCCCTCGACGAGAGCTATCTCGCGATCGGGTGGCCTGGGCGCGGCGACGACGGGCCCGGCAACGTGCCGGCCGACAACCGCTCCTTCCTCACCATCGTCGCGACCGAGCCGGACACCCACGTCCGCTTGGTGCCGAGCACGGCCGTCCAGCCGGGCGACGGTGTGCCCGCGCTCGCAGCGGGCGAGCCCCTCGAGGTCGCCCTCGACCAGTTCGGCGTGCTCCACGTCCAGGGCGCCGACGTCGCCACCGCGGGGCCCACCGACTTCACGGGCTCGCTCGTGGTGGCCGATCGGAGGGTCGCGGTCTTCTCCGGTGTCGAGGCGATCAACATCAGCCCGCCGAACGACAGCTCGTGCTGCGCCGACCACCTCGAGGAGCAGCTCTTGCCGCGCTCGTCGCTCGGCGCGGACTACGCGGTGGTGCGTTCGGCCGTGCGCCGCCCCTCGAGCGTCGGCGCGCCGGAGGAGGACTACTTCAAGGTCCTCGCGATCGAGGACGGCACGACGGTGACGACCTCGCTCCCCGGCGGCGACGCGTCGTTCGCGCTCGCGCGAGGCGAGGCGCGGCTGATCTACACGGCCTCGAGCTTCACGCTCACCGCCACGCATCCCGTCGTCGTCGCGCAGTTCCTCGTGAGCGGCGAGGCCATCCACCCGCCCGTCGAGGACCCGTTCACGCACGAGGTGATCGATGCCGGCGAGCAGATCGGGGATCCCTCGTTCCTCACGGTTCCGCCGGTCGCCCAGTTCCGGAGCGAGTACCGCTTCGTCGTCCCGAGCGGCTACGCGAACGACTACGCGAACATCGCCGCGCCCGTCGGCGCGACGCTGACCATCGACGACGCGCCAGCGTCGTGCACGCGCGCCGCGCTGGGCGAGGTGATGGGCAGCACCTACGAGGCGCTCCACTGCACGCTCGGGGACGGCCAGCACCACCTCGTCGCGAGCGCGCCGGTCGGCCTGCTCGTCGAGGGCTGGGGCGAGGGCGTGGTTTCCTACGGCTACACCGGCGGCATGGACTTCGAGCCGATCAACACCGAGTGCTCGAGCGACGGCGAGTGCCCGGGCGGCGAGTTCTGTAGCGGCGGCTACTGCGCCCCCGTCATCGACGTGTTCTGACCTCCGTCGGCGAGCGGCTCGTGCGCGCTCGTCAGGTACGCCTCGAGCGTCGACAGGTCGAGGAACGTCGGCACGTGGCGCGCGATCCGCAGCACGTTCACGAGCGCGCGCGGCCCGCGGCCGAAGAGGCGGAGCGTGGTGAGGTCCGCGAGCGAGGCGAAGTCCTCGGTGACGATTCCGTCCCACGGAGCCGCGCTCGGCACGAGCGGAGCCCGCACGACGTTCCGCACGTAGCCGACCACCGGGTGGATCTCGAGCGTCATCGCCGTGTGCTCCTCGTGCCAGCGACGGAGGAACAGCTCCGGCGAGACGCGCGGCGCGCGACGGAAGAGCGTGACCAGCGTCGCTGCGGCCTCGCTGCGGCGCGGAACCGGGACGGTCTCGTCGACCGCGTAGCCTTCGAGCGTCCCGGGAAGCGTCGCCAGGCGGCGGCCCGCCTCGGCGAGCGCCGCCTCCTCGCCGTGCACCGAGACGAGCGCCATCGGCGTGCGACGAAAGGGGACCAGCGAGACCCTCGGCGGGACGAGCGTCGTCGTGTGGACCACGAGGCCGGCGATCCCGGTGCCGTCCAGGCGCCTCTCCACCGCGTCTCGCCCCGCCCGCGCGAAGATGCGGATCTCGCTCTCCGGCGGGCGCCACACGTAGACGTGCTTGTCCACGGAGCCGAATCTACCCGCTCGCGGGCCGGGCGAGGCCCTCAGCGAGCGATGCGCGCGATGCCGTCGGGCAGCGACCAGCCGTAGGCCACCACGACCACGGGCTTGGTGCCGAAGAACGTCCACGTGCGCGAGAGCTCGAGAGCGCGGTCACCGCGGCGTCGCTCATGCGGCTCGCGAACGCCTCGAGCAGTGCTCCCCCCGCGCCCAGCCCCTGGAAGTCCGGGAGCACGTAGAGCATGTCGAGGCGCGCCATCCTGCTGGCACCGCGATGGGCCGACCCGCTCGCGATCGCGACCACCGCGCCGGCGACCTCTGCCACGAGCACGACGTAGGTGGAAGAGGGCCGCGAGGACATGCCGATGCCGCGGAGCCATCGCGCGTGCGCGCGCGCCACCGACATGCCGGCGAGCAGCTCGGTCGGGAGCAAGCCGGCATAGGTGGCCTGCCAGGTCGTGACCTCGACGTGCGCGATCGCCTCGGCATCCTCCAAGGTGGCGTTGCGCACCAAGACCCCTGCGACCGCCCCGGCCATGCGATCGAGGCTACGCGCTGGGGCGCTCCGAGGCGAGCCGGCGCGGGAGCCGAGCCGCGCCTCTCGCCGTGCTCGTGCCTCGATGCATCGGGCGGCTCTCAATCACCCCGCCTGGCCGAGTGACGCGGCGCGCTCGCGGCCTGATCTCGGGCCGCGCGCAGGATCTTCCGCGTCAGCGTGGAGACACCGACGTCGCCCGGTGCGTCGGCGCGCACGAGGCGGCGCGCACGCGTGGCACGCGCGGCACGAACGGTCGCCACCCACACGCGGACGTCGAGGGCTCGATGGGTGAGCACGTGGGTCAGCGCCCCGCGTGCCTCGAGCGCGCGTGCCTCGAGCCCGTGCGCCTCGAGGGCGGCGGCCGGCGCGCTCGCGTCGTCCGCCTCGATCGAGGGCACGCCGAAGAGGCCCCCGAAGAGCGTGCCCTCGCCGCGCACGAGCCAGACGCGCTCGTCGCCAGCAGGCGAGGCGATCACGGCCGTCCACGTCACGGCCCGCGGGGCGCGCTTGGCGCGCGCGACCGGCAGCTCGGTCTCGCGCCCCGTGCGGCGCGCGACGCAGTCTCGCGCGAGCGGGCAGCTCTCGCAGCGCGGCGTCAGCGGGGTGCAGACGAGCGCGCCGAGCTCCATCAGCGCCTGGTTCAGCGCGCCCGGACGCGGGCCGCGCACCCAGGTCTCGGCCTCGCGCCAGAGCCGCTCTTCGGTCTCGCGCTTGCCGAGCGGCGTCTCGATCCCGCCCAGGCGCGAGAGCACCCGCGCCACGTTCCCGTCGACGATCGGCTCCTGCCGATCGAAGGCGATCGAGCCGATCGCGCCCGCGGTGTAGCGACCGATCCCGGGCAGCGCGGCGCGCGCTTCAGGCGGCTCCGGGACCTGGCCCCCGTGCTCTTCGAGCACCACGCGCGCCCCGCGATGGAGCAGGCGCGCCCGTCGGTAGTACCCGAGCCCGCTCCAGAGCGAGAGCACCTCGTCCTCGCCGGCGCGGGCCAGGTGCGTGACCGTCGGGAAGCGCGCGAGGAAGCGCTCGAAGTACGGGATCACGGTCTCGACCCGCGTCTGCTGGAGCATGATCTCCGAGACCCAGATCGCGTACGGATCGCGCGTGCGCCGCCACGGGAGATCGCGCGCGCTCGCGTCGTACCAGCGGAGCAGGCGCTCGCGCGGCGATCCGCTCGCTCTGCGCGTCACGCCGGAGGCTCGTCCGTCCCGCGCGGGGTGGCGGGCTCGGCGGGAGCAGGCTCGGTCACCGCGGGCTGCGAGAGCTCGGCGATCCGCGCGGCCACGTACTGCTGCAGGATGACGAAGGACTCGTTGGGCTCGAGCTTCTCGGCGGCCAGCTCGGCGATGGCCCGATCCCGCGCGGCGATGAGCTGCCGCACGGCCTCTCGTCGCTCGCCAGGCTCGCGCCGCGCTGCGCCCTGGGTCGCGATGGCGTGCACCTCGGCGATGCGCTCCTCGACGCGATCACGCCGGCTCACGCGGCGCCAGCTCTGCAGGGCGGTCAGGCCCGACCAGAAGATCGCCGCCAGCGTGAAGAAGAGGCTGATCTCGTCGGCGTAGCGCTGCACGAACGAGGGGTCGTCGCGCCGGTAGTAGCGGTCGGATCCGGCATGGAGCGCGTAGGGCGAGAGGCCGCGATCGAATTGCTCGGTCAGGTGCGCGAGCAGGCGCTGCTCGGCGGCGAGCTCGACCTTGTGATCGAAGAGCGACTCCGTGATGCGGTAGACGAGCTCCTCGTCCAGGCTCGCGCGGGCGACCAGGAGCGCGCGCACGGTGATCGTGCCGATGGGCTCGGTCGGTCGCGCGCCGTACGCATTGACCGGGATCGTCGCGACCGAGAAGTAAGGGGCATCGAGCCGGATGCCCTCGAGGGGGCCTCCCACGAGCCCTGGCGAGCCCAGCGAGAGCAGCTGCATGTCGCCGCGCGCGAGCAGCCGATCGACGATCGGCGTGCGCATGCCGGCCACGAAGAACGCCGCGTCGAGCTCGCCGCGCTCGAGCTGGTCGGCGGCATCGGTGGTGGTGGTGTTGCGGCGGTCGAGCTCGCCGTCGGCGATGCCGAAGTGATGCAGCACGGTCGCCGCGATGCTCTCGGTGCCGCTCCCGGCGGCGCCCACGCTCACGCGACGACCGCGGAGATCGAAGGGCGTCGCGATCCCCGACCCGCTCCGCACGATCACCTGGAGCGTCTCTTCGTAGAGCACGGCGACGAGGCGCACGTGGCTCGAGGCCGGCACGTGGTTCGAGACGAGCGCGAGCTCGGCTTCCCCCCGATCGAGCATCTCGAGCGACGCGACGCTGCCCGGGCTCTCGATCGCCTCGAACGAAGCGCCGCGGACGTCGTGCGAGAAGCCGCTGGCCAGCGTCTCGCCCAGCGGCAGGAACGTGCCTCCCCGCATGCCGGTGGCGATGCGGACGTGAGTGCGGCGCGCACCGCCGCACGAGATCAGCACGAGCGCCAGCCCGAGCGCCGCGAGCAGGCGCGGCGTTCGCGACGTGGGGGCTCGGTCCGTCTTCACGCACGAACCTCTATCACGAGGCGCTCGGTGCCCGACGAAAACCGCGATCCGGCGCGCTCCGGCGTGCAGAACCGGGCCGCGCTTCGCGATACGCTGCGCCCCCATGAGCGACATGCGGCAGGCCCCTCCGAACGATGCTCTCGCACCGACGCTCCACTCGCCCTCCGGCGCGGCGCTCGCCGAGACGCTGATCGTGTCGAGCGGCGGCTCCTCGATCCCGAGCCAGGTCGACGGCGCGGGCGTGGACCTGCGCGAGAGCGCGTTCGATCGACGCTACGAGGCCCGCTCGATGCTCGGCCAGGGAGGCATGGGCGAGGTGATGCTCTGCCGGGACCGCACGATCGGGCGCGACGTCGCGCTCAAGCGAATCAAGGGCGAGGGCGAGAGCGGCGCGGGCGCAGCGGTGATCGAGCGCTTCGTGCGCGAGGCGCGGGTGCAGGGGCAGCTCGAGCACCCCGCCGTGGTCCCCGTGCACGACCTCGGGATCGCGCCCGACGGTCGCACGTACTTCACCATGAAGCGGGTCCGGGGCGACGCGCTCGATGCGATCGTCCGCGCGCTGGCCGATGGCGATCCGGAGATGCGCGCGCGCTTCGGGCGCCGGCGTCTGCTCGACGCGTTCCGCACCGTCTGCCTCGCCATCGACTTCGCGCACGCGCGCGGCGTGCTCCATCGCGATCTCAAGCCGGCCAACATCATGCTCGGCGAGTTCGGCGAGGTGCACGTGCTCGACTGGGGCGTGGCCAAGGTGCTCTCGATGCCGAGCGACCCCGAGGGCCACGACGCGGGCCGGGTGGAGATCGACTCCAGGGGCGAGGCGACGATGGTCGGCTCGTTGATGGGAACGCCCGGGTACATGGCGCCCGAGCAAGCGCAGGGCCGCATCGACGTCCTCGACGCGCGGAGCGACGTCTACGCGCTCGGGGTGATCCTCTTCGACCTGCTCTACCTCGAGCCGCTGCACCGAGGGAACGCCATCGGGCGGCTCACGAGCACGATGCAGCCGGCGGTGTTCGAAGGCCGCGCCCGGCGCGCCGACGTGCCGCCCGAGCTCGAGGCGATCTGCCGGCGGGCCGTCTCGCTCGCGCGTGAGGAGCGCTACGCGAGCGCGCGCGAGCTCGCCGAGGCGCTCGAGCGCTATCTCGACGGCGAGCGCGACGAGGCGCGCCGGCGCGAGCTCGCCCGCGAGCACGTCGAGCGCGCCGAGGCGATCCTGCGTGACGCGGGCCGCACGAAGGGAGCGGCGCCCCCGGCCGAGGCGATGCGCGAGCTCGGCCGAGCGCTCGCGCTCGATCCCACGCACGCCGGCGCGCTGACGACCCTCGAGCGCCTCCTCACCGACGTTCCCGACGAGCTGCCGGAAGGCGCGGCCCGCGAGCTGGCCGAGCGCGCGCGGTCGCGTCGCACGAACGTGCTGCGCGCCACCGCCATGCGGACGCTCACCTGGCTCCTGGCGATGCCGCTCGTGGTCGCGTTCGGCGTCACGAACTGGGCGTACGGCGCGACCGCGATCGCGGCGGTGCTCGGAACGGCGCTGCTCGCGATGGGGATCTGGCGCACGAAGCGGACGGGCGACGCGGCCTTCTTCACGTTCTACGTCGCGAGCGTCGTCACGATCGGTACGCTCAGCCTGATCTTCGGCCCGCTCGTGCTCGTTCCCGGCTTCGTCGTGACGAACGCGATGTTCTTCGCGCTCGACGCGCCGCGCGAGGTCCGCAAGTGGGTGGTCGCCCTGGGCCTGTGCGCGATCGTCGTGCCCTACGCGGCCGAGCTCGCCGGCGTCCTGCCCGCGCCCTACGAGTTCACGAGCGACGGCGCGATGATCGTGCGCTCGCCCATGGTGCGCTTCGACCCCTGGCTCACACCGCTCTTCCTGTTCCTCACGAGCCTGTCGCTGGTCGTCACCCCGACGCTGCTCTTGGGCCGCTTCAAGGACGAGCTCGTCGCGGCCGAGCGGCGCGTGATCTCGAGCGCTTGGCACTTGCGTCAGCTCTTGCCACGCGAGACGGCGCCCGCGAGCGAGAGCGAGAGCGAGAGCGAGAGCGCGTGAGCCTCTTCGTCTCCGTCGTGTCGATCCCGGCGCTGATCGCGTTCGTGCTCGTGCCAATCGCGCTCGTCGTCTGGGGACGCTCGCTGCCAGCCGACCACGAGGCTTCGGCGAGCGCGCACGTGCGGGCAGCGCCGGATCGCGTGCACGCGCTGCTCGCCGACGTGCGGGCGATCCCCAAGTGGCGGCGGACGGTGCGCCGCGTGGACATCGTGGCCGAGGAGCCGCGGCTCCGCTTCCGCGAGCACGGCGCCCAGGGGACGCTCGAGCTCGAGGTAGCGGAGAAGTCGCCCGCGAGCTTGGTGCTGCGCACGGCACCGGCGCGCCGGATGGTCTTCGAGGGGAGCTGGACGTACACGCTCGTCCCCGAAGACGACGGCACGCGCGTGACCCTGACCGAGCGTGGATCGGTGCGCTCGCCGCTCGCACGCGTCTTCTCCAAGTACGTGCTGGGCCACCGGACACACGTGGAGCGGACGATCGCCGCCCTGGTGCAGCGCTTCGCGCGCTGACCTTCATTTGCCTACACGCGCGCTGAGCGCCCTCCATTGACTCGTGCTTCGGCGCACTGAGAATCTGGTCTCGCGTGAAGAGCGCGTCGGTCAGGGCGTCCGACGATTCCGTGGGCGGTGCGATGGCGAAGGGTCGGGCGAGCACGTCGTCGAGAGCGCGCGGAGCACGTGCGCGGGCATCGTGGATGCTGCTCGCCGCAGTGTTGCTCGTGCTCGGCGCGAGCGTGCCCTCGATCGTCGCGCAGGACCGGAGCACGGTCGTCCGCGTGCTCGAGGAAGGCAGCGACTTCCGGCTTCGCGTGCGCGCGGCGATGGCGCTGGGCTCGAGCGGGGATCCGCACATGGCCGACGCGCTCGTCCGCGCGCTCTCGCACGACGACAACGCCGCCGT
Organism: Sandaracinaceae bacterium; assembly: GCA_044223665.1. Classification (GTDB taxonomy): domain Bacteria; phylum Myxococcota_A; class Polyangia; order Polyangiales; family Sandaracinaceae; genus JBBSAT01. The sequence goes on from JBGALT010000007.1 coordinate 88,141, forward strand.
GCGCGCCGCCTGCGCCGAGGGGCTGGGACGCTTGGCCGTCCCGAGCACGCGGAGCGCCCTCGAGCACGCGACGCACGACGGATCGGCCAGCGTGCGCGACGCCGCGACGCGCGCGCTCCGCACGCTGACGGCGGCGGCTCCGGCAGCACCGGCGCCCGCGCCTGCGGCGGCACCGCTCCCCTCGACCGGGCACATCGACTGGTCGCGCACGAGCTACGTGGTCTTCGTGGGCTCGCTGAGCGATCGCAGCGACTTCGCGCACGCGCGCCTCGTGACGGTGCTCGGGACCGAGGTGCGCCGCGCGCTCGGCGGTCTCCACGACGTGGCGGTCATCGACGTCGGCGGATCGCGCAGCGAGGCCGATCGCGAGGCCGCCGCGCGCCACCTGCCCGAGTACCGCATCGAGGGCTCGATCAGCCGCGTGCACCGCGAGACGGCCGGCCACGACCTGCGCGTACGCTGCGAGGTGTCGCTCGTCCTCATGGACGACACGACGCACAACATCCGCGCCGCGCTGAACGGCGCCGCGACCGGCACCGAGCCCGCTCCGACCTCGGCGGCCCGCGCCGCCCGCGAGCGCTACCTCGCCGAGCAAGCGCTCACGAGCGCGACGCGCAGCGCGATGAGCGGCGCATCGCGCGCGATCACCGGGCACTGATCTACCACGTCCAGTATCGTCGCGTGGCGCGGCGATTGGGACGAGGCCGGAGGGCAAGCTGCGTAGCGGGCCCTCCGACCGAAATCCCCTGTCGGGTCCGCTCTGGATCACGTCGGTTTCGGTTTCCTCGACCAACGTGATCGACGCGGTCCGCGCCGACGAGCCCCTCCGGCGCGCTCTCTCTCGTGGGTCGCGTCTGGCCCCAGGCTCAGTCTCCCGTGAGCGCGCGACGGCCCACCTCGGCGACGGCCTCGTCCTCGTCCTCGGGCAGGCCGCTCACCGCGACGGCGCCGACGACGTGGCCGCCTCGGACGATCGGGAGCCCACCGCCCCAGCCGCAGATGCGCGGATCGCCGTAGTAGGCGACGTCGAGCCGCTCTTCGCTGCGTACCCGGTCGCCGATCGCGCGCGAGGGCGTGGCCTGGCACGCGGCGGTCCACGCCTTGTGCGACGCGATGCGGACCGAGCTCGCCGGGGCTCCGTCGAGACGCTCGAGCGCGATGGGATCGCCGTGGGCATCGGCGACGAGGATCACCGCCGCCGCGCCGCGCCGCTCGAGCTCGCCGCGCATCGCCATGAGCGCGCGACGGGCCTCCGCCAGATCCAGCGTCTCGATCGTCCTCATGGTCCCTCTCCTCGGGTCGCCTCGGTGGCCGGTGCCGCGAGATCGCACGACGCCGGCCGCGGCGCGAGGTCGCGGACGAACGTGTGGAACGTGCCGTCCGCCTGCGCGTCCGCGCCCGAGAGCGTGGCTTCGAACGTGCCCTCGACGATGCCGCCGAGGGTGAGCTCGAGCGTACGCACGCGGACTTGCCCCTGGCTCGCGCGAGCGCGCCGGCCCCGCGCGGGCGCGAGCTCGAGCGTCGCCCCGACGTCGCCGGCGACGATGGGGCCGATGGTGATGCTCGTCGGTGTCGGCCCGTCGACGCGCGCCGTCAGCGCGATCGCGCCGCTGCCGAAGGGAAGGGCCAGGGCCTCGGGGTCTCCGACGTGCAGGCGCGGCGAGCAGCCGCTCCAGTCGATCGTGGCGCCGCGCTCGATCGCGCCGGTGCCGATGCTCGCGTCCTCGCCGGCGATGTGCACCACGAGCGACGTCTCGAGCGGCGGGCTGGTCGTCACCTCGCCCGTGACGAGCGCGGCGAGCGCCCGGCCTCGCGCATCGCAGTCGCCGCGCACTTCGTCGGGGAGGTGGTTACAGCGATGCTCGCGGCCGAGCGCCTCCTCGCACACCGCGCGATCCACGAGGCTGGCGGCCGCACAGAGCCTTCGATCGCGCGCGGCGAGCGCCACGCAGAGCGGGTCGCGCGCCTCGTCGATGCCCTGCGGGCACGCCTCGGGCCGCGCGACGGTCACCGCGACCCGGACGATGCACTGCCGCGTGAGGCTGGGCAGCACCAGCTGCTCGCAGAGCGTCGCGTCGGCGTCGCGCTCGGCGCGCTCGGCCAGGCACGTGTCGCGGAACACGTCGTCGTATCCGATCGCGTGGAGGGTGGAGCGGACCCGCTCGGGCGTGCCGGCCGCGAGCGCCGCGGCGCAGGCGTCGTCGGGCGTGCGTGGTGACGCGGCGGAGCCCGCGGGGTGATCGCTCGGGACCGCCTCGGCCGCGCGCTCCTCCGCCGCCGGGCCATGCGCCCGTCGCGCCGGCTCGTCGCAGGCCGGGGCGAGCGAGACGAGCGCGCACGCCACGCCGGCGAGGGCGCGCGCGTGGGACGAGCCGCGTTCCCGCACCTGCGCGCCGCGCGCCGGCACGCCGCCCTCGATCCCCTCGATCTCACGGCCCGCCGCCACGGGCGAGCTTTGCCACGCGCCTCGGAGCCCGGCATCTGCCGCCGTTCCCTTTCCGCGAGGCATGCGGGCTGGTACAACCCTGCGCAGATGCGCTCGTTGCTCGCCTCGTCGTTGCTCGCCGCCGTGCTCTCGTGGCCCGCGACGCACGCGCAGGCGCAAGCGAGCGAGGGCGGCGGCGCCGACGCGCAGGCGAGCGAGGCCGAGGCGAGCGCGTCCGATGCGGCGAGCTCCGAAGCGACGGCCACCGACGGCTCGTCCGGCAGCGAGGGGGATGCGTCGGCCACGCCACCGCCGGCCCCCGCGCTCAACGTGCTCGTCATCGACGCGGCCAGCTACGGCATCGACCCGATCGTCGGGCGCGTCGCGACCGACGTCATCCGCCGCACCGCGGCCACGATGGGCTACGGCGTGGTCGACGGCGCGGCCACCGTCTCGATCGCACAGCGCGCGCGCATGCCGTACCCGCCCACGCCCGCCGATCTGTGGCGGACCACCTACGCCGCCCAGGTGCAGCGCGGCGTGTTCGCCCGCATCTGGGCCGAGGGCGGCCGCTACGTGATCGAGATGGTCGTCGCCAGCGTGGACGGTGCCGGGCCCTTCTTCGGCCGTGACACCGCCGGGTCCGACGATCTCCGCGAGGTGGTCACGCGGCTGACGCAGACCGTCCTCCCCGGGGTCGGCGAGTGGCATCCGGAGGGAGTGCCGGCGCCGACCGTCGGGCCGAGCGCCACGCCGACGACCGGCCCCCAAGCGAGCACGCCGCACCGGGCCCGCACCGAGCTCGCGCAGCCCGAGGGGCGCGACGGACGCCGCTGGCGCCGCCCCGAGCCGGACATCCGCCGCTTCTCGGTGACCCTGCAGACCGAGTCCTCGATCGGGACCACGCAGGGCAGCTTCTACAACCACTTCGCGGGCGCGCGCATCGACATCCGTCTCGTCCGAGACTTCATGATCGGCGCCTACTTCGCCTACGTGAACCTCGAGGGTCGCGCGCAGCGCGAGAACAACTTCTACTTCCAGATCGGCGCCGAGTACCGGATCCGCCCCTCGGCCGGGCTCGATCTCACGCTCCCGATCCGGCTCGGCGTGGGCTACCTGCCCTACAACGGGCCGACGGGCCGTATCTCGGCGGGCATCGCCTACGCCTTCGACGCCAACTGGGAGATCGGGGCCGACCTCGTGGCGCCGATGTTCTACTTCCTGCCGGCGGTGGGCAGGGTGGCGGTGGCGTTCGATTTCGCGCTCGAGGTCACCTACCGCTTCTGACCCCAGGCCCGGCCCTGCGGGTGTGATCGCGGCAGCGAGGCCGGGATCGCGGCGCGTCGCCGCTAGCAGCGCCGCCGATCACCCCCCGGCCCTGCGCTGATCTTGCGATCGCCGCGTCCGGACAGATAGTCTCGCGATCGCGCATGCTCGCCCGCCTCTTCCGGTCGCCCGCGTTCTTCCTCGTGATCGTGGCGTCCTTCTTCTTCGGAGCCGCCGCTGGCGGGGCGCTGGGCGCATTCGTCAATCCCTGGCTCGGCGGCCTCTCCGGCACGCTGGTCGCGGTTCTCGGCGCGCTCGTCGCGGTCGCGCTCGTGCCGCCGGACAAGGAGCGCGCGCCCGCCGTCTCGGTGCTCTCGATTCGCGACGCCGGCGACGGCAAGCGCCCCCGGCGCCCGGGTGAGCTCTTGCAAGCCGAGAGCGAGCTCTTCGACGCGCTGGACGAGATCGCCGACGCGGTCGAGGAGTCCGACGAAGAGGAGGAGGAGCTCGAGACGAAGGTCCGCGACGCCGAGGCGAAGGCGCAGAGCGCCGATGCCCGCGTGCGCGACGCCGAGGAGCGCGCCCAGCGCGCGCTCGCCGAGATCAAGCAGACGGAAGAGAAGCTCGCCAAGGCCCTCGCCGAGCGCGACCAGCTGGCGGCGCTCCGCGGCGAGCTCGACGTGCGCGTCGCCCGTGCCGACGAGGACCACAAGCGCGTCGAGCGGGCGCTGGCCGAGGTGGCGATCGCCATCGCCGGCCAGCTCGATCATCTCGGCGCCGGCTTCGAAGAGCAGATGAGCGCGGTCGAGCAGACGACGCGCTCGATGCAGGAAGTGAACGGACAGCTCCAGCAGCTCTCGACCAACGTCGAGGCGCTGGCGAGCAATGCCGAGGAGAGCTCGAGCTCCATCCTCGAGATGACGGCCACCAACGACGAGGTGGCCGAGAACACCGCGAACCTCGCGTCGAGCGTGCGCGAGACCGTCAGCTCGATCGAAGAGATGACGTACTCCATCAAGGAGGTCGCGCGGAACGTCGACGCCCTCTCGCTCACCGCGGAAGAGACCTCCTCGTCGATGAACGAGATGGACGTCTCGATCGATCAGGTGCAGTCGAACGCCAACGAGACCGCTCGGCTCTCGGAGCAGGTCGCCCGAGACGCCGAGATCGGCGCCGACGCCATCCTCAAGACCATCCAGGAGATCAACCGGATCAAGGACTCCTCGGGCGAGGCCGTCAGCGTCATCTCGAACCTCGGAACGCGCATCGAGGCGATCGGCGACATCCTCGACGTCATCGAAGACGTCGCCGAGCAGACGAACCTGCTCGCGCTCAACGCGGCCATCATCGCCGCGCAGGCCGGCGAGCACGGCAAGGGCTTCGCCGTCGTCGCCGACGAGATCAAGGATCTCGCCGAGCGGGCCGGCGCGAGCACGCGCGAGATCGCCGAGCTGATCAAGGCCATCCAGAACGAGTCCAAGCGCGGCATCGCGGCCGTCGAGAAGGGCGCACAGACGGTCGACCGCGGCGTCGAGGTCTCGGCCGAAGCGGAGACGGCGCTCAAGAAGATCCTCGACAGCTCGCAGAAGTCGACGGCCATGGTGCGCGCCATCGCGCGCGCGACGGTCGAGCAGGCCAAGGGCAGTAAGCAGGTCACCGACGCCATCGGCCGCATCGCCGAGACCGTGCAGCAGATCGCCGCCGCCACCGCCGAGCAGGCCCGCGGCTCGGAGCTCATCATGAAGAGCGCCGAGAAGATGCGGCTCATCACGCAGCACGTGGAGCGCAGCTCGCAGGAGCAGGCCCGCGGCGGCCGTCAGATCAGCCAGGCGATCGAGAACATCTCGAGCATGGTGAACCAGCTCCACCAGAGCCATCGCCTGCAGGCCCGCAACAGCGAGCAGACCGTCGGCGCGGCCAAGCGCATCGGCGAGCTCACCCGTCAGTACGAGACGCAGCTCAAGGAGATCGGTCGCCTGACCGAGCGCCTGAGCAAGCTGGCGTAGCCCCCGCGCGCGCTCGAGGCGCGTGTTATGCTGATGTTATGCCCATCACGCGCGTGACGATCAGCATGCCGAGCGAGCTGGCCAAGAGGGTGAAGAAGGCCGCGGGCGACAAGCCCGTCTCGGCGTGGTTCACCGAGCTGGCGTCGCAGCGCCTCACCGAGGGCGCTTACGAGCGGCTCTGGAAAGAGCACTTCGTGGACGTCCCGATGAGCGCGGTCGAGCGACGTGCGGGCGACGCCCTCTTCGAGCGAACGACGAAGCCACGAAAGCGGAAGCGGGCGGCGTGAGCACCGGTGGAGTCGTCCTCGACGCGGGGGCGTGGATCGCGCTCGAGCGCGGCGATCGTCACCTGCGCCGAGCGTTTGCGCGCTACGCGGCCGCCGGGACGACGCTCCGGACCTCCGCGGCGGTGGTCGCGCAGATCTGGCGAGGTGGGGGCGGCGCGCAGGTTGCCGTCGGCCTGGTCTTGCAGCGCACCGACATCGTGCCGCTCGACGCCAGCGTGGCCCGCGTGATCGGTCGAATGCTCGCGCGGAGCCGAACCTCCGACCCCATCGACGCGCACGTCGTCCTCCTCGCGCGCGAGCGGGACTGGCCCGTCCTCACGAGCGATCCGGGCGACCTGCTCGCGATCGATCCGACGGTCGTCGTCGAGACGGTCTGACGCCCCGACGAGCGACGGTTGCTTCAGAGGGTCCAGCCGCCGTCGATGACGACGCACTCGCCCGTCATGTAGCTCGACTGGTCGCTGGCGAGCAGCAGCGCGAGGCCCGCGATGTCCTGCGGCTTGGCGAAGTGCTTCAGCGCCATCTTGTCGAGCACCATCTTGCTGATCTCGGGGCTCGTGGTGAGCGCGCTCGCGAACTTCGTCTCGACCAGGCCCGGCGCGATGGCGTTGATGCGCACGTTCGCAGGGCCGAGCTCGGCGGCGAGCGTCTTGGTCATCGAGATCACGGCGGCCTTCGTCATCGCGTAGACGCCCTGGAGCGGCATCGCCATCACGCCGGCCACGCTGGCGACGTTCACGATCGAGGCTGGCGCGCCGCGCGCGATCGCGGCCTGGGCGACGGCGCGGGCCGCGTAGAAGTAGCCCTTCACGTTGACCTCGAAGGTCTTGTCCCAGGCGGCCTCCTCCACGCTCAGCATCGGGCCGAAGTAGGGGTTCGTCGCCGCGTTGTTCACCAACACGTCGACGCGCCCGTAGGTGTCGATCGCGCCCTTCACGAGGGCCTCGACCTGCTCGCGGCTGCCCGTGTGGCAGGCGATCGAGGTGGCCTCGCCACCGGCCGCGCGGATCTTGGCCTCGACCTCCTTCAGGCTCTCGATCTTGCGCGAGGCGAGGACGAGCTTCGCGCCCGCGTCCGCGAAGCTCGTGGCGATGGCCTCGCCGATGCCGCGGCTCGCGCCGGTGACGAGGGCGACCTTGTTCTCCAAGTGGATGACGGGCTTGGTCATGGCGCGGGAGGATACCCGAGCGGCGCGCCCTAGTACCGCGGGCCGGAATTTCGAGCCGCGTTGCGATGCGGCCCGAACTTCCGTTCCGCGGTACTTCGCGGGGAGGGCCACTTCGCTTGCGTGCGCAAGCTCGTGCCCTCCCCCGCGGGCCCCACCGAGGAAGGGCCGCGGGCCCTCCCTCGGCCTGGGGACCCCACGTCCCTCGCCCGGAAGTGCGATCGCACTTCCGGGCAGCGGTACTAGGTGTACGCTGCGCGATCATGGTCTCGACGCAAGACGTGGGGTTCGGAACGCTGTGGGCCAAGCTCGTCGGTGACGGCGCGCGCTGGGAGCCGGGCGCCGACGAGATCCCGGCGCTCGCAGTGGAGCCCGGCGATCCGCCCCGCATCGGGATGGGCCTGGTGAGCGTGTGGGTCGCCGGCGAGGGTCCGGTCCTCGTCTGCCATCCCGGCAAGGGGCTGCACGCGATCAAGGACCTGCGCGCGCCCCAGCCGGCCGACGAGGTCCGCCGGATCCTGCGCGCGACGAAGGGCGTCGTGCTGCACGAGCACACGGCGCCTCGCCGCGACTCGATGGGCTGACGCTGATGCACTCGATGGGCTGACGCTGACGCACTCGATGGGCTGACGCTCACGCTCAGCGCGACGCCGTCAGGCGGGCTCGATCGCCGTTCCGGTCGCCGGCAACAGCGCCTTCACGCCGCGCGAGCCCGGGCCGTCGATGAAGTACGCGATCGCGCTGCGGCCGATCGCCAGCGTCCCCGCGCCCGCGATCGAGGCCGACACGAGCGTGCCGGCGCCGGGGACCAGCTTGAGCAGCTGCTGGGCGCCCCAGCGCAGGCCGATCGCGGCGCCGCCCATCAAGCCGACGGATCCCAGCCACTCGAGCGCCGCGCGACGATCCCAGGGTTGCCCGGCGACGTAGGCGATGCCGGTCACCATCATGCCTTGCAGCGGCATCAGCAGGATCGCGTCGGAGAACGGGATCGGCGCCAGCCCGATGGTGACGCCGATCGTGGCCGCGCGGTTGGCGATGATGCGCGCGAGCTCGCGACGGCGCTCTTGTCCGACCGGCAGCGCGCGCACCGCTTCGACGTGCGTCTGCTCGGGAAGGCGTGCCCAGAGCTCGTCGGCGACCTCGCGCAGGTTCCAGCGCGCTTCTTGCGGCGCGAGCGCGGCGCAAGGGATCGCGCGCGGCAACGAGAGCCCACCCTCGTCGAGCTTCTTCTTGAACGACGACGTCGCCGCATCGATGCGGCCCGCCCGTGCGGCGTCGTAGGGCGGTCGCGCGCCGTCGCCGACGAGCAGATCGGCCTGGGTCAGGACGACCAGCGCGCGAGGCTTGAGGTTCCGCGCATCGAAGAGCGTCGAGAGCGCAGCGCTCGCCTGCAAGAGCGCCTCGGGCTCGCCGGCCTTCGGTGCGCCACTGGCGGCGTCGGCCCGCGCCACGTACACGACCACGTCCGGCGCGGACTCGTCGATCGCCGCCGAGAGCATGTCCAGCCGCGCCGCGCTCGGTGGCCCGCTCGCCACCTCGAGCCAGTCGAGGTGACGACCCGCGTTCTCGATGCGCACCCACCGATCGGCCGGCGCCTCGATCTCTCCTGCCGCGGCGCCGAAGAGCCCGTTGACGAGGGTCGTGCGCCCGCTTCCTTCGGCGCCCACGACGAGCACGCGCGCGGCGCGTCGATCGTAGAGAAGGCGCCGCAGCTGCTCGAGGTCTCGCTTGAGCGAGCCGAGATACGGAAGCCGATCGACGACCCCGAAGAAGTCGTCCACGGCGCCACCGCCCTCACGCGTATCGGTCATGCGCCCGATCCATGCGCGTTCCCGAGCGGCGCGCAAGCGAACGCGGAGGGGGCCCGGTGTGCCGCGCCGAGACTTCGGTCACCAGCCCGTGTCACCAGCGCAGCATCGCGCTGCCCCACGCGATGCCACCGCCCAGCGCGCAGAAGAGCACGGTCTGACCGGCGCGGATCGATCCGTCACGCACCGCTTCGTCGAGCGCGATCGGGATCGAAGCGCTCGAGGTGTTCCCGTACTTCTCGAGGTTCAGATAGAAGCGCGAGAGCGGGACGCCGAGGCGGTCGGCGACGGCCGAGAGGATCCGCGCGTTGGCCTGATGAGGGACCACCCAGTCGATCTGATCGGGGCCGAGCCCCGCGCTCTCGGCGGCGACCTGCGAGGCGGAGACCAGGTTGCGCACGGCGACCTTGAAGATCTCGCTGCCCTTCATCTGCACGAAGTGGCCCTTCTGCTCGATCGTGCGCGTGGTGGTGGGCTCGGCGCTGCCGCCGGCCGGGATCCTGAGGGCGTCGGCGCCGCTTCCATCGGCGAAGATGTGCGTGCCGAGGATGCCCCGGCCTTCGGCGATCGAGCGCCGCACGATCACGGCGCCGGCGCCGTCGCCGAAGAGCACGCAGGTGCCACGATCGGTCCAGTCGATCACGCGCGAGAGCAGCTCCACGCCCACCACGAGCACGTTCTCCGCCATGCCGCAGCGCACGTGCAGGTCGGCCAGGCGCAGCGCGTAGCAGAACCCCGCACAAGCGGCCGCGACGTCGAAGGCCGCGCAGTCGTTGCGGGCCCCGATCTTCTGCTGCACGCGGACCGCGGTCGACGGTAGCGGCATGTCGCCGGTCACCGTCGCGACGATGATGAGATCGACGGCGCTCGGATCGAGCTCGGCAGCGACGAGCGCGCGGCGGGCGGCCTCGGCCGCCATGTCGCTCGTGTTCTCGCCCTCGGCCGCGATGCGCCGGCTCTTGATGCCGGTGCGCTCGGTGATCCACGCGTCCGTGGTCTCGACCATCGTCTCGAGCTCGGCGTTGGTCAGCGCCCGTGCCGGGGCGTAGCTGCCCGTGCCGGCGATGCGCGAACAGACAGGCAGCGAGGGAGGGCGCGACACCACCCAAGCTCCATCGCATGCCGCCCCTCGGAAGCCAAGCGACCCGCGCCAAATGGAGCGAAACGACTCGTCGCTGACGAAAGTCAATCGACGAAAGTCAGCGAACTGACACGAACGTCATCGAATCGGGGCTCCCCGCGCGCGTGGCGCCGACAGCGACGCGAGGTCGTCCTGGGCGGCGCGCTGGATGGCGGCGACGGCCGGGTGGTTCAGGCGACGCTCCATCGAGATCGCGTAGAAGCGCTCGCGGATCTCCGGAACGCGCGCGACGACCGACACCCGGTACTGGGCGGCGATCTCGCGCTCGACGAGGCTGGGCGCCGCGAAGATCCCCGCGCCTTCGCTGCCGAACGCCTTGAGCAGCGCGCTGTCCTCCGACTCCATCACGATGCGCGGGACGATCTCGCGGGCGGCCAGCCACTGGTCGATCGAGCGCCGCAGGGGCGCGCCGCTGATCGGCATCAGCATCGGCGCGCCCGCGAGCGAGCGGGGGAACCCCTTCTTGCGCGTCGCGTGCGCCGCCGACGCGAAGAACGTGACGCCGCACTCGCCGAGCAAGTGGTTGAAGGCGCGCACGGCGCTGCCCGGTGGAAGCGGCGCGTCGGCGATCATCACGTCGAGCTCGTGGGCGGCCAGCCGCGTCACGAGGCGCTCGTGCGCGTCCTCGTGACAGACGAGGTGCGTCGGCGGCTCGAGGGCGAGCACGGGCGCGAGGATGCGCGCGACCACGAGCTTGGCCACCACGTCGGTGATGCCGACGTCGAGGCGTCGCGCGAGGGTCGCGCGCCCCTCCACGCTCTCGACCATCTCGCGCCCGAGGGCGAAGATCTGATCGGCGTATCGATACGCCACACGCCCGACCTCGGTCAGCACCAGGCGCCGCCCCTTGCGGGCGAAGAGACGCTCGCCGAGCGAGCCCTCGAGCGCGCGGATCTGCGCGCTCAGCGTGGGACGCGAGAGCCGCAGGACGCTCGCGGCCGGGCCGAGACCGCCCTCACGGGCGACGAGCCAGAAGTAGTGCAGGTGGTGGTAGTTGAGCCACTTCATCGTTAGGTCCTGTCGAACGAACGAGTCGAAACTATCTGATTGTCGCACGATGCGCGTGGCCGCAGGGTGGGAGTGCGTCTCTTCCTTCATCCACGAAAGGATCCCGCCATGGCCCAGCCGGAAGCCCTCCATCCCGTCTCTCCCTCCGCCGCGCTCGAGCGCATGCGCGCCGGCAACGCGCGCTTCGTCCAGGAGCTGCGAAGCCTCGAGTCGCTGGGCGGACGCCATCGCCGCGCGGCCCTCGTCGAGGGCCAGTCGCCCTTCGCCGTGATCCTCTCGTGCTCGGACTCTCGTGTTCCGTCGGAGCTCGTCTTCGACTGTGGCCTCGGCGACCTCTTCGTCGTCCGCGTCGCCGGGAACGTGGTCGCGCCATCGCTCGTCGGGAGCATCGAGTTCGCGGTCTCCACGTTCGGGACGCGGCTCGTGGTCGTCATGGGGCACACCCGCTGCGGCGCGATCGCCGCGACGCTCGACGTGGTCGAGGGCGCGACGCCGCCTTCGCCGAACCTGCGCGACCTCGTCGACCGCATCTCGCCGGCCGTGCGGAGCGTGCTCCATCACCCGGGCGAGGAGCGCGCGCAGATCCTCCACCGCGCCACGCACGCCAACGTCCGCGCCTCGGTGGACAAGCTGCGGCACGGCAGCTCGATCCTCGAGCAGCGGGTGTCCGACGGACGTCTCGTGGTGGTCGGCGCCGAGTACGCCCTCGACAGCGGCCAGGTCACGTTCCTCGACGCCACCGAGACGGCCGCGAGCGCCGCCTGATCCCTCGCGGCGCCGCGCGCGTTCACGTCGCCGTCAGCGCGCGAGCACCTGCTTGAGCATCCCGCTCAGCTTCTGCAGGGCCGCCATGTCGTTGCCGAGCTTCTCGCCGTCGGCGTCGCGGACGTGCGCGCGTACGTGCTCCACGGCCTTTCGCGCCTTCGTGAGCGCGGCCACCGCGACCGGCGTCCCCGCCACCTTGCGCTCGGCCTCGGGGAGCATCCGCTCGAGATCCGCGAGCAGCACCTCGACGCCCTGACGCGCCTTCTCGGTCTGCTCGGCGAGCCGCCGCTCGGCGATGTAGGCGCTCGCATCCTCCATCATCGCGGCGACCTCGTCCTCGTGCAGCCCACCCTGCGCGAGCACCTCGATCTGCTTGGCCTCGCCCGTCTCGCGGTCGATGGCGGCCACGCGGAAGATGCCGTCGGCGTCGATCTCGAAGACGACCTCGATCTCCACGTCGCCGGCCGGGGCCGAGCGCAGGCCCGTGAGCGCGAACTGGCCGAGGAACTCGTTCTCCTTCGCCATGTCGTGCTCGCCCTGGAGCACGACGATCTTCACCGTGTCCTGTCCGTCACGGCTCGTGCTGAACACGTTGGCGATGCGCGTGGGGACGGTCGTGTTGCCGGGGATGACGGGATCGAAGCGCCCGCCGGCGGTCATGATGCCGAGCGAGTGTGCCGTCACGTCGTGCAAGGGCGGCATGCTGGCGGTGCCCTCGACCTCGTTGGCGATCGCTTGCCCGTGGATCGCGGCGCCGATCGCGACGACCTCGTCGGGATGCACCCCTTTGCAGGGGTCGCGCTCGAAGAAGCCGGCGACCGCGCGCTGGATGGCCGGCATGCGCGTCATGCCGCCGACGAGCACGACCTCGTCGATGTGCGCGATCTTCAGCCCGGCCAGCGAGAGCGCCTTCTCGCAGATGGCCAGGCTCCGCGTGACGAGGTGGGCCGTCATCTGCTCGAGATCGGCCCGCGAGAGGTGGACTTCGAAGTGCACGGGCCCGGCGCCGCCCGTGGCGAGGAACGGCAGCTGGATCTCGGTCGTGGTGAGATCGGAGAGCTCGGCCTTGGCCTTCTGCGCGGCCTGCCGCATGCGCGAGAGCGCCAGGGCGTTGCCGGCGACGCTCACGCCGTGCTCGCCCTCGAAGCGCTTGCTCATCCACTCGACGAGGCGATCGTCGAAGTCCTCGCCGCCGAGGTACGAGTCGCCCGTCGTCGCCACCACGTCGAAGCCGCGCTCGGGGTCGAGCGTGACGATGGACACGTCGAACGTGCCGCCGCCCATGTCGTAGACGACGATCGTGCGGCGCTCGCTGGTGCGGAAGCCGTAGGCGATCGCGGCCGCCGTGGGCTCGTTCAGGATGCGCAGCACGTCCAGGCCGGCGATGCGCCCGGCGTCGCGCACGGCCTGGCGCTGGTTGTCGTTGAAGTACGCGGGCACCGTCACGACCGCGCGCTCGACCGGCTCGCCGAGGTGGTCTTCGGCGATCAGGCGCATCTCCGAGAGCAGCATCGCGCTGATCTCCGGGATCGCGAGCATCTTGCCTCGCAGCTCGATGCGGGCGTCGTTGTTCGGGCCCTGCACGATCTTGTACGTGCAGTGCTGGACGGCGTGCTGGACCTCTCTGCTGTCCCACGTGCGCCCGATCAGGCGCTTGGTGGCGTAGACGGTGTGCTCGGCGTTGGTGACCGCCTGCCGGACGGCGAGCTGGCCGACCAGGCGCCGGCCGTCCTCCGTGACGGCGACGACGGAGGGCGTCGTCTTGTAGCCCGCGCGGTTGGCCAGCACGTTGGGCTTGTTGGCCTCGATGACCGCGACGCAGCAGTTGGTCGTGCCGAGGTCGATGCCGATGACCCGAGACATTCCGAGACGATCATGATGCCGACGCCGCCGGGCCCGGTCGAGTCGATTCGATGGCGGCGGCCGGCGGTGTTATAGACGGCGCGATGGGGAGCTCCGCGCCACAGGCCAAGCCCGCCGCGATCACCGGCCTCGCCGCCGTGAACGCGATGGGCCGGTCCACGGCGGAGGTGCTGAGCGCGCTCGACGAAGGACGCTCGGGGCTCGCCGCGCCCCGGTTCCCGCTGCCCATCGACACCGTCGTGGGCGCCATTCCCGGGGAGCTGGCCCCGCTGCCGACCGCGGTCGCCGCCTACGACACGCGCATCGCGCGGATCGGGCTCATGGCGCTCGCCGACGTCCGCGATCCGCTCGATCGCGCGCTCGTGCGCTGGGGCAAGCGGCGGGTGGCGATCCTGCTCGGGACCTCGACGGGTGGGCTCGACGCCACCGAGGTCGCGTACCGGACGTGGGCCGAGAGCGGGGCGCTGCCGCCGAGCTATCGGCTCGAGACGCGCCACGACTTCAACGCCGTGGGCACGGCGATCGGCAAGGTCACCGGCGCGGCCGGGCCCATCTACGTGATCAGCACCGCCTGCAGCTCGAGCGGCAAGGTGCACGCATCGGCGATGCGATTGATGCGCGCCGGTGTGATCGACGCGGCGCTCGTCGGTGGCGTCGACAGCCTCTGCCGGATGACGCTGCACGGGTTCCGCGGCCTGGGGATCCTCGACACCCAGCGCTGTCGCCCCTTCGATCGCGCGCGCTCGGGCATCAACATCGGCGAGGGCGGCGCGCTCATGCTGATCGAGCGAGATCCATCGCTCTCCGACGTGCACGTGCTCGGCGTGGGGGAGTCGTCGGACGCGTACAACATGAGCTCGCCCGAGCCCACGGGCCGCGGCGCGCGCGAGGCGATGGGACGCGCGCTCGCGCTCGCGGGGCTCATGCCCGACGAGGTCGATCTGCTGCTCGCGCACGGGACCGCGACGCCCCAGAACGACACCGCCGAGAGCGCGGCCATCGAGGCGTCGCTCGGGACGAGCGTGCCGGTCGTGTCGACGAAGGCCTTCACCGGCCACCAGCTCGGGGGCGCGGGCGCGACGAGCGCCGTGTTCGCGGTGCACGCGGTGCGCACCGGGCGCGTGCCGGCGAACCTGGGCCTCACCGAGCTC
>JBGALT010000176.1:0-16407 GCA_044223665.1 Sandaracinaceae bacterium
CTCGCGCGCGAGCAGATCCGCGAGGACGTCCTCGCCGAGCACCCCGCGCTCGATGGCGCGCCCGATGGAGACGTCGTCGCCGTCGACCAGGAGGCCTTCTCGACGGAGCAGCTCCGAGAGGCTGGAGATCATCGACGCGCGAAGATACAGCCAAACGCCGCGCGCGCGGGCGACTGTTCGCGCGCGCGGCGCGTCACGGCGCGGAGGTGGCCGGTGCGGCCGGCGTCGTGAACGCGGTGATCGGCGGCGCCGCCGGTGGGATCTGCCAGTCCGCCGCGTCTGGATCGACGCGGTCGATCGCGAACGTGTGGGCCTGCCCGTCCGACGAACCGAGCTCGAGGACGAGCCGGTAAGTGCGGCCCGCCTTGAGCACCATGCCGGCGCGGTGGCTTCCGTCGAGCGGAATGCACGCGGTCTCGTGGCGCCCGTCGCTCACGACGAGGATCGCGCTCGTGTCGAGGGTGAATGCATAGAACGCTTCCGCGCGCGGCGCGAACGTGAAGGTGCGATCGGCGGAGCCGGCGAACGCGCCGCAGACGTCGGGCTCGTAGCTCGTGGCGGCGGCGCCGAAGAGCACGGGCTGCCCGACCGTGATGCGGCCGCCCGAGCTCGCCGCGACCGCCGTGAGCGAGTAGGCCCCCGATTGGCCGGAGAACCCGCCGACCACGACCCGCGCGCCCTGGCCCTGGGCCAGCTCCAGGGTGACGCGCGAGTGCGACGTGTCGCCGAAGTCGTCGTTGCATGCGAGCGCGGTCCCGATGTCGTCGACGACGGCGAGGTACGCGTCGTAGTTGGCGTCGACCTGGAGGACGTAGAGGCCATCGGCCGGCGCGGCGAAGTGCCACTCCTGCATCGGGCTGACCGGGGGGCACGAGAGCCCGGCGATCGCGCCGAGCCCCGTCGTGTCGCCTTGCACGCTGGCGTTCGCCGGGAGCTCTTGGGGCGGAGCCGGTGGCGGCGCCGGGACGACGGTGCCGTCGGCGAGGGTGAGCGTCGCGGCGCCGGTGCCCGTCACCCACAGCTCGTAGCTCCCCGCCGCGCCCGCGTAGCCGCCCTGCACGACCTGCACGCTCGCGCCTTCGGTGAGCGTGACCACGACCTCCGAGGCGCGCGTCGACCCGTGATCGTCGTTGCAGCCGAGCTCGCTCCCGTTGGCGTCGAAGATCGCGAGCACGCCGTCGTAGTCGCTCGTGATGGACTCGAACGTGTACGTCGCGGCGCGTGGCGCGACGAACGTGTGCTCGTCTTGCGGTGAGCCCGATGCCGCGCCGCACGAGATCGGGCGCCGGCCGAACGACCCCGTCGTCCGCCCGTGCACGTGGCTGCTCTCGCCGAGCGGGCCTCCCGCGCCCTCGATCGCGCCCCGCAGCGACACGAAGAGAAAGCCGCATCCCGGCGTGAGGACGCCGAGGGCGAGCGCGAGCGCGGTGATGCGTGCGCAGCGCATCGTCACGACCCCAGCCGGAACCCCACGCCGAGCTCCATCCAGAACGCGGGCATGCGGTTCTCCTGGTCGAGGCGGATGTGGCCCACGAGGTAGGCCGAGATCGCCCAGCTCGGATCGAAGTACCAGTCGGCCGCCGCGCCCAGCGTGACGAGCCCGCCCGGCGTGAACGCCGATCCGAAGTGATCGACGCCGGTGGCCGTGGTCCCGTCGGGCAAGAGCACGGGGCGCGGCGCGCTGGTCTGCTCGGGGAGCGAGGCGACCCACATCCCGAGGCCGCCGACGACCATCAAGCGCAGACCGTAGTCCTGCATCAACGAGACGCGCGCTCGCAGGAAGTCCGCCGCGAGCAGCCACTCCTGACGGCGCCCGAGGTCGTTGCTTCCGCTCGCGCCGAAGGCGAACGAGACGCTCGGCCCGAGCGAGAGCCCCGAGCGGGTATCCGTCACGAGGATGTCGAGATCGTAGGCGGCGAGCCAAGCTCCGTCCGGCTCGAGGCGTCCACCCACGTAGATCGCGTCGCTCACCGGGTGCAGGGCCGCCTGCGACTGCGCTCGCCCCACGGCAGGCGCAGCCAACGAGGCGACCGCCAGCGCGGACGCCAGGCCGAGGACGCGGAGGAGCACGAGCGCGACAGACGCGCGAGAGGGATGGAAGTTCTCGCGGGCGATCGGTCTACGCTCGGGCGCGCTACTTCTTCCCGCGGATGTCGACCGCCTCGTGCTTGCCGGTCACCTCTTCCCAGGTGGGCAGCAGCTGGTCGGGGGTCACGGTCAGCACGCGCAGGCGCATCACCACGCGCGTGACGCTCGAGGTCTGCGAGAAGCGCACGTGGCGTCCCTGCGCCTGCTCGAACACCGCCTCCGATCCCGGGCGGGGGAAGGGGTGCGAGAGCTCCATGGCGTCGCCCTCGCGGACCTGGCCGCCGACCAGGCGCGCGCCGCGCAGGGGGTGGTCGAGCAGGCTCCGCTTGCTGGCCTGATCGATCACGTCCACGCAGTGCAGGCGCGCATCGAGCGCGTAGATGGTGTTGCGCGTCCAGATCTCGAGGAACGTCCAGGGCGCGTCCGGCAGGGGCGCCGACCGCTTCTCGTACACGAGGTCGATGTCGACCGCCGGCGTGTTGACGCGCTTGAGCGGCGGCATCGCCATGGGCGCCGGAGCGGGCGCCGCGACCGGGGCGGCGACGAGCGGGGCCAGGTGGCCGATGTCGACCATCCCCGAGGGGGGCGCGTGCTCCATGCCCAGCACCTGCGACGCGGCGGCCGCCTCGTCGTCGACGCTCGGCGCGACCTGGGCGACCTCGATCGGAGGAAGAGACTCCGACTGCCCGAAGCCGGGTGTCGTGTTGTTCTTCTTGTTCCGCTTGGGGTCCTTGGGGTCCGCCATCGCCGGGGACAGTATCATGCGTTCTTCGTGGATCTCCCCCCGTACTTTCCGACCCGCGGACACCTCTTTCTCTGCGTCGGGCCGCGCTGCGAGCGCGCCGGCAGCGCCCGACTGTTCCGGCACGCGACCGACGCCCTCGAGCGGCGCCGGCTCGCGTACTACAAGGAAGGCGGCACCGTTCGCCTGACCGAGGCGGGTTGTCTGGGCGCGTGCGGCCACGGCCCGACGCTCGCCGTCTACCGCGGCGAGGGCACGCTCGAGCAGGCCTGGTACGCGGCCGCCGATCTGCCGCTCGTGCTCGAGGTCGCGCAGGCCGTGCAGGACCAGCGGCCCCTCCCCGACGCGCGTCGCTACGATCGGTGAGCGCGCGCCGCCCGCGTGATAGGTTCGCGCCCGGGCGGGATGCAAGCCGCGCAGCAGCAGCAGTTCGGACCTTACGCGCTGGTTCGGCGCCTCGGGCGCGGCGGGATGGCCGAGACGTTCGTCGCGACGCGCGTGGGCCCCGCGGGCTTCGCGCAGGAAGTCTGCGTCAAGCGCATCCTGCCGGCGCTCGAGGAGGACCCGAGCTTCGTCGCGCAGTTCCAGGACGAGGCCCGGGTCTCGGCCAGCCTCCGCCACGCGAACGTCGTCTCGGTGCTGGACTTCGGGGTGGTCGACGGCTCGCCGTTCCTCGTCCTCGAGCTCGTGGACGGGATGGACCTCTACTCGCTGCTCGAGTGGCAGCGCGCGAACGGCGAGCGGATGACGCCCGGCCTCGCCGTCTACCTCGCCGCCGAGCTGGCGAGCGCGCTCGAGCACGCGCACGGCAAGCGCCCGCAGCCGGTCGTGCACCGCGACATCTCGCCCTCGAACGTGCTCGTCTCGCGCGCGGGTGAGGTGAAGCTCTCGGACTTCGGCATCGCGAAGGTGCTGCGCGGCTCGCGCAAGGCCACGACGACCGCGATGATCAAGGGCAAGGTGCCGTACATGGCGCCCGAGTACGCGATGGAGGGGCGCTTCGATCCGCGCTGCGATCTCTTCGCGCTCGGCGTGATGCTCTACGAGGTGCTGGCCGGTCGGCGGCCCTACGAGGGGCGCACCGATCTCGAGACGCTGACGCTGATCCAGTCGGGGCGCCGCGCGCCGCTCGCCGACCTCGTGCCCGGGACGATGCCGGCGCTGGTGTCGATCGTGGAGCGGCTCATCGAGCCCTCGCCCGATCGGCGCTTCGCGTCGGCCGCCGATCTGCTCGACGCGCTCGTCGAGATCGCGCCGCCGCCGACGTCGCGCAAGATCCTCGGCGACCTGGTCAAGCGCGCGACGGGGAACCGTCGCTCCGATGCGTCGCAGCCCTTCGTGGCGGCCACGGCCCTCGCCCAGGGGCCGCGCCCGGCCGTTGCCAGCGGCGGCGAGCCGACACCCGCCAGCGCGAGCGATCCGACGCGCACGCGCTCGCCGAGCGGCGGCGTCACCGATCGGACGCCGGTGATGGACCTCGGGATGGCGGTCTCCGATCCCGCGACCACGCGGACCCAGCTCGCGCCCGACGTGCTCGACGCGCTCAAGGCGACCGAGCCGTCGACCGAGTCACCGGCGCTCTCCGATCCCAGCGTGCGCGCGGCGTTCGAGGCCTCGCAGGCGCGCTTTCCCGAGACCCGCGCCCAGCCACGGAGCGCGACGGGGCTCTGGATCGCGGGCGGCGTCGCGCTCGGGGTCCTGCTCGGTGTGGTGCTGCTCGCGCTCTATCTCGCCACCCGCTGACGCGCGTACGCCGCGCGATCAGCCGGCGTCGCCGGGATCGGGCGCATCGAGCGGCATCCCGGCGTCGCTCGGGTGGCGGCCCGCGTCGAGGCGCCCGCGCGGCACGATCACGCGGACCGTTCGCCGCACGAGCTCGAGGCCGTCGCCGCGCAGGACGATCGTGACCGTGAAGGTCTGGTCGTAGTCGGCGGGCGCCACGGTCGTGTTCGCGAGATGCGCGGTGAAGAGGAGCGTGGTGCCGGAGCGGACGTGCTCGAACGTGTCCTCGATGCCGTCCCCGGCCGGGCGCCGGTCGGCGCTCGTGGGCGCCGTGCCGCCGGCGGGTGGCGTCGCGCGGACGGCCTCGACCGCCTGGACGAAGCCGAGCCGGTCGTCCTCGGCCTCGCCCCAGACCTCGTCGTAGGTGAGCGCGTCGGTCACGGCGCCGATGGCCTGGACGACCGTCCGCGAGAGGCCGACGCCGTTCTCGTCGATGTCGTAGACGAGCGGACAGGAGCCATCCGCGTCGGGGCTGCGCGCGGCACCACGCACTCCCGTCGCGCAGCGGCCGCCCGTCGCGGGCACCACCGCGCCCGTCCCCCGCGCGAACGACTCGAGGTCGGGCCGGGCGCGATCGCTCGACGCGATCCCGATCACGCGGACGTGCGAGGCCGCGAGCGCGGCCAGGGTCTCGGCCCGCGCGTGGGCACCGGGCACGGCGCTGCCGTAGTCGCTCGCGTCGTGCGAGGGCGCGTCGGTCGCGTGCACGACCACGCGGAAGGCATCGCTCCGGAAGCCGACGCCCGGCACGCTGCCGCCTCCCGCGGCGCCCTGTCCCGACCAGGGCGCGGCGAGCACCTGGCCATCCACGACGAGGCCCGTGCCGCGCGCGATCTGATAGAGCGCTTCGATGCCGGCCTCCGGCTCGTCACCGCCCGCGCCGAGAGGGCTGTCGAGCTGCGCGACGGCGCCCTGGACGCGCGCGGCGTCGCTCGTCATCGGCGACAGGAGCGTGTAGGCCCGGTCGGTCGCTTCGCCGAACGGCGCGAAGGGCACGTCCTCGAAGCGCACCACGGCGAACGCCACGTCGGGGACGCTCGCCGTCAGGCCCGGCACCACGACGTCGACGAGCGCGCCCTGCAGCTCGTCGATCTCGCCGCCGTAGCTGCCGGTCGCGTCGATGGAGAAGACGACGTCGAGGCGCCCGAGCGCCGCGCTCGCCTCGAGATCCGTCGTGGCCTCGGGGCCCTCGAAGGGAAGGGTGACCTCGAGGTCCGCGGGCGGCAGACGCGGCGCGTCGGGCCGCTGGTAGCCGGCGTCGGTGGGGCCGCCCGCGCCGTCGCGCAGGAGCGCGCCGTCGCGCCGCACCTGCGCGTCGAGCGAGAGCCCGGCGCGGGGCCCACTACAGCCCGCGAGCGCCACGACGAGGAGCGCGAACCGCCAGCGCACGCCGCATCTTCGCACATGGGCCCCAAGCTCGCCCGGCGCGCGTGGTCCCACCCATCGGCTCCGCCGCCGACAAATCGGCGGGGGAAGAGAGCCGGGGAGCGGTACGTCGTTGACACTCGAGCCACGGACCGACCATCCTCCGTCACGTGCTCCTGCCGATGGAGCGAGCGTCATCGTGGCCGGAATGTTCAAGCTCCTGATCGCCGACGACGAAGGGAAGACCACGGTCGTCCCGCTCGTTCGCGACGAGATCACGATCGGTCGCAAAGAAGGCAACACGATCCGCCTGACGGAGCGGAACATCTCGCGCAAGCACGCGAAGCTCCGCCGCAGCAACGGTGCCTTCGTGCTCGAGGACCTCTCGTCCTACAACGGCGTCAAGGTCAACGGGAAGAAGATCGGCGCCGAGACGGCGCTCAAGCCCGGCGATCAGATCCTCATCGGGGACTACCAGCTCGCGCTGCAGCTGGACGGAGACACGGCGAGCGCCACGCTCCCCGAGCAGACGGCGCCGAGCGCGGCCCTCGCACAGACCGAGGTCGTCACCGCGATGATCAGCGCGCCGGCCCCGGCGATGGGGCCGCCCGCGCGCTTCGTGATGATGTCGCCGCCGGCGCCGGGCGCCGAGTACGCGCTCTCGCGCGAGCGGATGCGCATCGGTCGCGCCGAGGACCTCGAGATCTGGGTCAACCACCGCTCCATCTCGCGCGAGCACGCCGAGGTCGTGAACGAGGGCGGGCGCCTCATCATCAAGGACCTCGCGAGCGCCAACGGCCTGCGCGTCAACGGCGCGGAGACGAAGTCGCACGAGCTCAAGCCCGGCGACGTGGTCGAGCTCGGGCAGGTGCGCTTCCGCTTCGTGCCGGCCGGCGAGGCCTTCACGTTCGACGAGGGCCGGACGATCCAGATGGACGCCCTCTCGCTGCCGAGCGAGAGCCCGACGCCCAACCGCACGGCGATGTACGCCGCCGGCGCGATCCTGGTGCTGGCGCTGCTCGGCGGCGCGATCGTGATCTTCAGCGGCGGCAACGGCGACGAGCCCACGCCCGTCGCGCTGCCGCCGACGTCGGTCGTCGTCTCGGTGACCGATCCGGGGCCGCCGCCGACGACCGTCGCTCCGGTGGCCGACCCGAACGTCCTCGCGTCGGCGGCGATCGCCGCGTGCAACACCTCGCTCAACTCGGGCGATCTCGACGGCGCGCTCGCGCACGCGGCCGAGGCGCTGCAGTACCGGCCGGGCGATCCCTCCGCGCTCGAGTGCCAGCAGCGCGCGACGGCCGAGCGCGACGAAGGCGCCACCTTCGCGGCCGGCTTGGCCCACATGCAGAACGGCGACTGGCAGGCGGCCTACGTAGCCTTCGAGTCGCTGCCGGTCGACAGCGCCTACCGCGGGCGCCCCGAGGTCGGCGAGACGATGGCGCACTTCGCCAGCGAGTCCGTCGTGCAGGCCGAGGCGCTCGCCGACTCGAACCCCACGGAGGCCAACCGCCTCGCGGCCAGCGTCCTGGTGATGACGGGCATCGATCCGGCGCTCACGGCCCGGGCCGAGGACGTCGAGCGGCGCACGCGCCCGCGCGGCGTCGCGCACACGGGCGTGCATCGCCCGGTGCTGGTCGCGCCTCCGCCGACGACGCGCGTGATCGCGCCTCCGCCGACGACGCGCGTGGTCGCGCCTCCGCCGACGACGCGGGTCGCGCCTCCGCCGACGACGCGGGTCGCCGCGCCTCCGCCGACGTCGACGGCTCCGCCGCCGAGCGTGTCGGCGGGCGCCGAGTGGCAGCGCTGCCTCGCGGCCGGGGACAACAACTGCGTCATCGACCAGCTGCGTGGCCGTGCCCACTCCGCGGCCGAGCTGCGGGCGCTCCTCGGAGCCCAGCGTGCCGCGGGCGATCGCGCCGGCGCCTGCCAGACCGCGCGCCAGCTGCTCACGGCCCCCGGTGTGACGGCCGCGCAGCAGGCGCAGATCCGACAGTACTCCGCTGCGCAGTGTCAGTGACCGAGTGCCCGTGAGCGCAACGGCGGCGAGCGCCGTTCCGCCTCGGCGGTCCCGCTGCAGCACGTCGCGTCGTTGACAGCCTCCGAGGCTCGGCGATAATCGCGGCCGCCCCGCGGAATCGCGCGCGTTTTGTACGTGTGCGTGCCGCGGCGACCACGGAGCTCTCATGTCTCGGCTATTCCAGTGTGCCCGCGCCTTCGGGCTCTTCGCTCTCGCACTCGCGCTGCTCCTCGGGCCGGCGATCACCGGTCACGGAGAACGTGCCGAAGCGCAGGCGGGTCGCCTTCGCTCGGGCGGCATGGACCTCCACCTCTTCCGTCCGGCGATGGACTCGAAGGGCTACCTGTCGGTGAACGGCACCGACATCCTCGGCCACCTCGACTTCGCGTTCGGTCTCGTCGTCGACATGGGCGGTGGCCTCATGCCGTACAACGGCTTCGTCAACGACGCGACGCAGCCCGTCGCGGGTCTCACGCCGAGCACGTACTGCGGGCGTGACCTGCTCTGCGGCCGCGCGATCGACTACGTCGCGACCGGTACCCTCCAGTTCAACCTCGGCCTGTTCAACCTCCTCGAGGTCGGCGCGCAGGTCCCGGTCGGCTTCGTCGGCGGCCGCAACGTCACCATCCCCGGCATCTTCAACGATCCGACGATGGGCAACCCCGCCGCCGACAGCTACCAGGGCTTCGGCGGCATCGTGCTGCACGCCAAGCTCCGCATCCTGCGCGCCGAGCGCAACAGCGGCCTGGGCCTCGGCGTCGGCCTGCAGGTCGAGTTCCCGAGCGGCTCGCCGAGCCAGTTCGTCGGCGAAGGCGACGTCGTGTTCTGGCCGATGGTGCTCGGGGAGTGGCGCCCGGATCGCCTCATCCGCATCGGCCTCAACGTCGGCGCGCGCCTGTTCACGAGCGGCACGAACGGCATCCCGGCCGGCGGCTCGACGGCCATCCCGACGATGCACACCTGCGCCCAGAGCCTCGGCCAGACCTGTACGATCAACCCCGGCAGCTTCTCGGCGGTGAACTACGGCTCGTTCCTCACCTACGGCCTCGGCGCGGGCTTCCGCCTCGGCGACTCGCCGATCGAGCTCACGGCCGAGGTCTACGGCGCCAGCATCTTCAACGCCTTCGGCACGCAGGGCGGCACCTCGCTCGAGGCGATGGGCGGCATGAAGATCTTCGTCGACAGGAACAGCTACCTCGTCCTCGCGGGCGGCGGCGGCCTCCCGGTCGGCGGCATCCAGCAGGCCGACGTGCGCGGCATGCTCGGCTTCATCTTCGAGCCCTCCATCGGCGATCGCGACGGCGACGGCTACCGCGACGACACCGACGAGTGCCCGAACGAGCCCGAGGACTTCGACAACTTCGCCGACGAGGACGGCTGCCCGGATCCGGACAACGACCGCGACGGCATCCTCGACGTCGACGACGAGTGCGACATGGTCCCCGAGGATCGCGATGGCGATCACGACGAGGACGGCTGCCCCGAGGGCAACGAAGGCGACCGCGACGGCGACGGCATCCTCGACGCCGACGACCAGTGCCCCGACGACCCGGAGGACCGCGACGGCTTCGAGGACGAGGACGGCTGCCCGGATCCGGACAACGACCGCGACGGCATCCTCGACGTGGACGACCTCTGCCCGAACGACCCCGAGGATCGCGACGGCTTCCAGGACGAGGACGGCTGCCCCGACCCGGACAACGACGCCGACCGCATCCTCGATCACGACGACAGCTGCCCGAACGATCCCGAGACGTACAACGGCACCGAGGACGAGGACGGCTGCCCGGATCGCGGCCCGGTCATCGTGACCGAGACCGGCATCCAGATCCTCCAGCAGATCCTCTTCGAGCGCGACAGCGCCGAGATCCTGCCGGAGTCGTTCCCGATCGTGGATGCCGTCGCCGCGACGCTGGTCGGCAACCCGCAGATCCTCTTCATCGAGGTCCAGGGTCACGCCGACGAGCGCTCCAGCGACGACTACAACATCCGCCTCACGACCGACCGCGCCGCGGCCGTGCTCGAGGCCCTCGTCTCGCGCGGCATCGCGCGCGACCGCCTGCGCAGCGCCGGCTACGGCGAGCGCTGCCCGGTCGATCCGCGGCACAACGAAGAGGCGTGGAACCAGAACCGCCGCGTCGAGTTCCGCATCCTGCGCACGACGGACGGCCAGACGATGACGCGGGATCAGATCGCGTGCCCCGGCGGTCGCGAGCTGATCCCGCAAGGGCAGTACTGAGCCAGGCCCGCCGGTCTCGCGCGCGCTGGCCGTCCCGATCCCGGGGCGCGGCGGCGCGCGCCGTCCGCTCGCGACCGCGGGCTCCGAGGGCGGGCGAGGGGGCGAGACGTTTCTTTGCGTGCGCGCGCGGGCCCCGCGTAGGGTCGAGCCGCAGTGCGTGTCTTCGCCCTCGGCTTGCTTCTGCTCGTCGCGCTCCCGGATCGGGCCCACGCGTGGGTCGACGCGACCGTGCGCTCGGCGAGCGCGCAGGTCTCCATCGACGAGCACGCCCACGCGCACGTGGCCATCGACGCGACCCTGCGCATCGACGGAGGCTGGCTCGAGGCGCTCGAGATCGACGGGCTCGATCCGGGGCTGACGCTCGATCCGGCCGATCCCGTCACGATGACGACGCAGCCGACGCCCGACGAGCGCGCGGCCGGGGAGGCGCCCGAGCCGCTCGAGCCTACGGTCACGCTGCGCGACGACGGCGTGCTCGTCCTGTCCTTCCCGCGCCGGCGGAGCTCGCCGCGGCGGGGCGAGTACCTCGTGCACCTCGCCTACGACGCGAGCGTCGCCGATCGAGCGGCCCTCGCGGACGACGGCGCGCACGTGCACTGGACGTTCCCGGCATGGCGGCACGGCCTCGACTCGGTCGTCGTCGCGCTGACGTTGCCCCCGGGCGCCGAGCCCGTGCTCGCGGAGGAGGACGAGATCGCGAGCGAGAGCGCGCTCGTGGACGGGGCGCTCCGTCTGGACGCTCACCTCGAGCCCACCTCGCGCGCACGCGCGAGTGGCCGATCGAGATCCGCGTGCCGGACGGCGTGCTCGACGCCGGCATCGCCACGCGCGCACCGGAGCCAGTCGCGCGCCCGCTCGCCTCGAGCGAGCCGAGCGCGCCCCTGGCGCCTTGGCAGGGTGGGATCGCGCTCGCGCTCGCGAGCGTGGTGGTCGCGCTGCGCGCGCCAGGGTGACGCGCTGCCCGCGAGCGCGACGAGCGCGTCGAGGAGCAGCCTCTCGTGACGCTGCCCGATCCGGCCCGCGCGCTGCTCGCGCTGGCGCTCGGTGCCGCGCTGCTCGGCGTCGCGCTGGTGGGACGCGGCGCGCTCTACGTCGCCGTGCTCGCGCTTGCGCTCGCCGCGCTCGGGGTCTCGCGCCGGGCGCCGCAGCTCGCCACGCCGAAGCTGGGCTTCGTTCCGCCACGCTACGCCCGATCCGCCTGCGGCTCGCCGGGCTCGGTGGCGACGCTGGATCGGCCTGGACGCGTGGCTGGACGCGACCACCGTGCCGGGCGTGATCGTCCTCGCGCGCGCGGTGGCTGCGGCGTGGCGCGCGCCGGCCGCCGCCGGGGGCGAGAACGCCGTCGCCCACCCGGGCGTCCTGGCCGCGATGCTGGATGCGCCGCGCGTGCGCCGCGCCGAGCCCCCGCTCGCGTCGCTCTCGCGCCTGCTCGCCTTCGCCTCGCGCGCGCGCGTGGCTCTCGGCGAGGGCCCCCCGATCGCGCTGATGCCCGTCGTCCACCTCGACGTGCGCGGCGTACCGCAGGATGCGCGCCTGCGCCTCGCCCACGCCCACGCCGAGGGCGTGCTGCGCGCCGACGTCGTGGTCCGCACCCGCTCGCTCCGCGGCCCCCGCTTCGGCCTGCTCGTCGTGACCGCACGCGGGACGGCCATCGACGACGCCCTCGAGCACGATGCGCGCTTCGAGCGGGTCGCCACCGGTGCCGAGCGCCACGCCCGCCTGTGCGCCGTGGAGCCCGCCGACCTCGGCGCGACCCTCGCGCGCCTGGCCCCCGCGAGCGAGCCCGCCGCGCCCGCCGTCGAGCGCGACGCCGCGTGAAGCGAAAGCAGTGGGCCCAGCTGGATTCGAACCAGCACACGCCCCGTTATGAGCGGGGAGCTCTGACCGGTTGAGCTATGGGCCCGGAGAGGGTCGCGTTTGTAGCGCGGGGGGTGGGAGGCGGTCGAGGTCGCGCTCGAGGCTATCGATGTCGCCCGAGCCAGAAGAACGCCAGCGCGATGACGACGCCGATCAGGAGCAGCCCGAGCACGCGCCGGAGCTCGGCGCCGCGGATGTCGAGCGCGCCCTCGGGGGCGATCTTGGCGGGCGTGCCCCACACGACGAAGCTCGTGCCGTCCTCGAGCGTCACGGTGTAGACGGCGGCGCGGCGGATCTCGAGCTTGTGCCCGCGCACGCGCCCCATCGTGGTCTGCTCGATCTCCGCGAGCAGCGCGCGGACCTCTTCGCCGATCGCGGTGGCCTGGCCCGCGTCGCGGTAGCCGAGGCTCGTGTCGATGCCGCCGCTCCACGCGTCGTCGCGCACCACCACCGTGCCGCGGCCCTTGCTCAGCACCGCGTCGATGTCGAGGGCCGCCTCGTCGGAGATCCCGGCCGCGCGTACGATGCGCGTCGCCGTCCCTTCGACGATCGCCGACCACGCGACGGGCGGGCCCGAGAAGCCGCCGAGGCCGTGGCAGGGCACGCACCCCGTGGAGCCGTGGCCGGAGCACGCGCCGCAGACGTGGCGATGCTTGCCGTGACCGCGCACGCCGGTGCCGGTGCACGCCGTGCAGGTGACTTTGCCCGCCCCGCGGCAGCGCTCGCAGTCCGACACGCGCTCGGGCAGGTGCTCGAGCAGCTTCTCGACGCGACGCCCGACCGGGCTCCCTTCGGGCAGGTCCAGCTCGGGCATCTGCCAGGCGTCCACGATCGCCTGCGGCGAAGGCGGACGCCGCGGGGCCGGCATCCGCGCCTGGACCTGCAGGCCGCGGTTCTCGGCCACGCGGGTGATCGCGATGCGATGCACCGGGGTCGCGACGATCGACCGGATCTTCAGCTGCGCCGGGTCGCGTCGTGTGCCGGGGCTCTCGCCGTGCAGCGCGCGCAAGAGGGCGAGCACCTCGTCTCGATCACTGAGGGGCGGCGGCGCCGCGAGCATCGCCCGCTAGGGTACAGGAACGCCGGGCGAGCGTGGGTCGCGTGATAGGCCAGAACCGTGCCGACCGCTGCTTCCCGCTTGCCACGCGGCGCGTGAAGCGGTACCAAGCCTTTCCCCGAGCAGCAGAGAACCCGAGCAGCAGAGAAGGAGTCGCGCGGCGTGAGGGATCAACTGAAGGCGCTGGTCAAGCTTGCTGAGATCGACTCCCTCGCGAAGCACATCGACGATCGCCTGAAGGGGATCCCCGCCGAGCTCGAGGAGCGTCGGAGCGGTGTGCGGCGCCTCGAGGATCTCGTCGCCCGCCAGAAGGCCGGCATCGCCGAGGCCGAGCGCCTGCACACGCAGCAGGAGACCGACCTCGCGACGCGCAACGACCAGCTCGGCAAGTCGCGCAGCAAGAGCGCCAAGGCGCGCACGATGCGCGAGGCCGAGGCGGCCGAGCGCGAGCTCGAGACGGTGCGCCGCTCCATCAAGGACGGCGAGGGCGAGCGCGACCGGCTCAAGGAGCGCATCGAGAAGACGCGGGCCGGCCTGGTGGAGCCCGAGAAGGCGCTGGCCGAGCAGAAGACCGAGCTGACGGCCGCCGCGGCCGCCGCCGAGGGCAAGCTCGCCGAGCTGCGCATCGAGCGCGAGAAGACGCTGGTCGGCCGCAGCGAGGTCGCCGCCAAGATCGACAAGCAGCACCTGCGCCTGTACGAGCGGCTGCGCACCAAGCTCTCGCCGCCGGTCGCCGAGGCCGCCAACGAGACCTGCCTCGCGTGCCGCATCTCGATCGCCCCCAACCGCTTCCAGCAGCTGTCGAAGGCGACCGAGATCATGACCTGCATGCACTGCCTGCGGATCCTCTACGAAGAAGAGCGCCATCGCCGACCGACCAGGCGTCCGGCGCGGCCGCGGCGTTGCGACGCTCCTCGAGCTGAGGAAGGTAGGAGGGCAGGGACTGCCAACGAGGCGGAATCTGTTCCTGCATTCCTGCATTCCTCAGCGGCGTGTTCTCGGTGCCCGAGCCGCTCGGCGGCTCCCCTCCGGCCTCGAGCCGCTCGGCTGCAAAGTCCCGTTCGCGGGGTGGCGCGCCACCCCGGCGGTCAGCCAGGACTACTCGCCCCGGAGGCTCCGGACGGAAGCGGGCGAAGCCCGCGGACGGAAGGGGCCGCAGCGGGCGAGCCGATCGGCGATCGGGCCGGCGCTCGGGGCAGGGCGCCCCTCGTGCTTCGAAGTGTGACGCCCTCGCGATTCTGAAGAGCGCGAGGCCCGGGCTCGTCTACGATCGGGCCATGTCGCGTCTCGGGGTGGGATCCGTCAGTTCGCTTCTTCTCCTCTCCGCGCTGCTCTGCAGCGCATCGAGCGCCCTCGCGCAGCGCCGGGGCGGCGCCGCAGCGACTCCGGAGGCGCTGGCCGAGCGCTGCGGGCCCGATCACGCCGACGCGTGCGCGCAGGCCGGCGTCGCGTACGAGAGCGGCACCGGCGTCACCGCCGACGTGCCGCGCGCCGTCGACCTCTACCGCCGCGGCTGCGCGGCGCACCACGCCGAGTCGTGCCGGCGCATCGGCGTCATGTTCCTGGAGGGGACCAGCGGCGTCACCCAGGACCGCACGCAGGCACGCGTGAACTTGCAGACCGCGTGCGAGGCGCATGACGGCGAGGCCTGCTTCCAGCTGGCGCGCCTCTTCGAGCGCCCGCTCGCCGTCACCGAGGACTTCGTCACCGCGCGCCGCTGGCTCGAGCGCGGCTGCACCGCGCAGTACTGGGAGGCGTGCACCCACCTCGGCGAGGCGCTGGCGCCGAGCGATGGCGATCGCGAGCGCGCGGACGCCGTGCGCTTCTTCACCTCGGCGTGCCAGGGGCACGGCACCTCGCTCGATCCGCCGGCCTGCTGGATGCTCGGCGACATGCTCGCCGAGGGCCGCGGCGCGTCGCAGGATCTCGCGCGCGCGAGCCGCATGTACGAGCGCGCCTGCCAGCACGACGAGCTCGACGGATGCGAGCGCCTCGGAGCGCTGCTGGCCGAGGGCGGCACCGGCGTGCGGGCCGATCCGACTCGGGCGCGCCGATTCCTCACCCAGGCCTGCGAGGCCGGAGAGCACCCGAGCGCCTGCAACGACCTCGGCCTGCTCGACGAAGCGGGGGGCGACGCCGAGCGCGCCGCCGCCTACTACACCAACGCGTGCGAGCACGGCGAGCCGGTGGGCTGCTCGAACCTCGGGCACCTGCTCGAGTCGGGCGCGGAGGGTGTGGCGCAGGACATGGCCTCCGCGGTCCAGCACTACCAGCGCGGATGCGATGGGGGCGATGGCGGCGGCTGCGTCAGCCTCGGGCTGCTGCATGAGGAAGGGCGTGGCGTCGAGCAGAGCGTCGCGACGGCGGTCGAGCTCTTCGGCCGCGCCTGCTCTCACGCCGATCAGCTCGGCTGCGTGAACCTGGGCCGGATGGCGGAGGACGGCCGCGGTCGCCCGCAGAGCTACGCCGACTCCGTGCGCCTCTACGACACCGCGTGCGATCAGGGCGAGATGCTCGGCTGCACGATGCTCGGCCTGCTCTACGAGACGGGCCACGGCGTCACGGCCGACCTCGCGCGCGCGCGCGAGCTGCACCAGCAGGCGTGCGACGGAGGCGATCAGCTCGGCTGCGTGAACGTCGCCGTGCTCTACGAAGAGGCGCGCGGCGTCGAGCGCGATCTGCGCCGCGCGCTGCGCGCGTACCAGACCGCCTGCGAGCACCACGAGCTCTACGGCTGCACGCGCCTGGGCCTCTTGTACCGATCGGGCACCGGCGTGACCGCGGACGACGCCCACGCGGTGCAGCTCTTCACGGAGGCGTGTGACGGCGGTGATCTGCGCGGCTGCAACGCGCTCGGCTACATGCTCGAGCACGCCCGCTCGGTCCCGGAAGACGCCACGCGCGCCGCCACGCTGTACCGGCGCGCGTGCGACGGAGCGATCCTCGCCGGCTGCACCAGCCTCGGCACGCTCTACACGCGCGGCGCGGGCGTGCCGCGGGATCCGGCGCGCGCGGTCCCGCTCTTCGACCACGCGTGCCAGGGCGGCAACATGCTGGCCTGCTCCAACCTCGGCTCGCTCTACGAGACGGGCACGGGCGTCGCGAACGTCGACATGCGGCGAGCGACCGACCTCTACCGACGCGCCTGCGACGGCGGCGAAGGGCGCGGCTGCTTCAACATGGCGCGCCTCTACGAGACCGGCGCGCTGAGCACGGCGCCCTCGCTCGACCGCGCCCACCAGTACTACCAGCGCGCC
>JBGALT010000008.1:0-99234 GCA_044223665.1 Sandaracinaceae bacterium
GCGCTCGCCTCCGCGAGGGCACGCGTCCGCTCCTCCTGCTGCGCCCCGAGCGAGCTCGCGAGCGCACGCAGGCCGTCGCTCACGGCACGCTACCGCTGCGCGCGCCGTGGACCGTCGCATCGGCGGTCCCGACCGGCGTCGCCGTCGCATCCAGCCAGTCGCCCGCGAGCATGCCCTCGAGGCGATCGACCCGCGCATCTCCGTCGTCGTCGTGCGCAGCGAGCTCGCCATGCAGCTCGGCGCCGGCGATCGTCAGATCGAGCTCGGTGGCGCGCCGGGTGAGGCCGCCGCTCAGATCCTCGAGCACGGCGAGGCAGGCTGCACGGCGGCAGCTCGCCTCGCAGCTGACGAGCGCGACGGTCCCGGTCGCATCGCCCGCGAACCCATCGAGCGACACGCACGCCTCTTCGAGCAAGCCCGCGAGGCTCTCGGCGCCGCCGGCCACCGCGGCCGCCTCCATCCATGCCATCGCCAGCGTCCCGATGGGCGCATCGAGCGGCGCCGACGCGATGGTGATGGACTGGCCTGCCGGATCGGCATCGAAACGAAGCACACGCGCCATCGGAGCGAGCTGCACCAGCGTCAGCGTGTGGCCCTCTCCGTCGTCACAGTCGAAGCGATCGGTCGTCACGAGCCCGCCGCCGGCGAGCCCGAGGGTCACTCCGAGGTGCGCCGTCGGCGCATCGAGCGCCACCGCGGCGCGATCGAGCAGCGCCGCCAGCACGCTGCTCGGCGCCGTTCCGTCCGTATCGAGCCGCGCCCCGAGGGCGAGGTCGATCGCCTCCGTCCCGCGCAGCGCGTGCAAGAGCGCCGCGTCGGTCGTTCCGCCCCCGCGGACGAGCTCGGCCTCCACGGCGTCGAGCAGGAGCGTCGCGTCGCCGCCACGGGCGGCGCTCGCATCGCGCAGGCTCGTGGCCCACGCGACGAGCGGCTCGCCGACCGCGCCGCCGCTCGTGATCGCGAAGTCGACGTCGTAGGCGCCGTCGACGCCGAGGGGCACGTCGAGCAAGACCACGTCGACCACGGTGGTCTGATCGCGAACCGCCATCACGCCCGAGACGCAGCCGACCGCTTCCGTCGCGAGCTCGCCCTGCGCGCGGACGAGCAGCGCGTAGGTGAGCGTGGTCGGTAGGCCGCGCAAGACGACGTCGTCGGTAGACGACGAGACGGTGCGGCCGCCGCTGGTCGGCGGCATCGAGGTCAGCTGGCCGCAGGTCGTGCCGGGGACGAGATCGATCACCCGGTGCGTCACCGCGCGCATGCCCGTGTAGGGAGCGTGCACCGTGAGGTTCCCGAAGCTCGTGCCGACGCCCACGTCCACGTAGACGGCTGCAGGCGCCTCGCGCGCCGAGAGCCGCACGCGGAAGCTCGAGACCTCGCTGCCGGCGACGACGTCCACGTGCGCGAGCCCGGTCTCGTCGGTCGTGGCCGAGAGAGCGGAGAGCGTCGAGTCCTGCGCGGCGCCGTCGATCGCGGCCGTGATCGCGATGCCGGAGCGCGGGATCCCGGCGGCGTCGGTGTAGCGGACCTCGATCGTCGCGCGCTCGGCGTTGCGCAGCGTGACGGACGCCGGCGAGACGAGCGCGAGAGCGCCGTTGGGGAGCGTCGCGGCGTCGGACGAGCCTGCGTCCAGGGTGACGTAGGTGGGGCCCGAGCACCCGACCGCGACGCCTCCGAAGAGGACCGCCATCGCGAGCAAGCGAAGAAGCATCCAGACGAGTGTACCGCTCGGCGCGGCCGCCGGCATCCTGGAAGGATGAGGCGGGTGGGATCGCCGACGGTGGTCCGCGACCACCCGTCCAGCTCACGCCTCGCGTCCGCTCACTGGCGGCTCACGCCTCGCGTCCGCTCACTGGCGGCTCACGCCTCGCGTCCGCTCACTGGCACTCGCCCGTCATCGCGTTGCACGTCGGCATGCCGGGCAAGAGCATCTGGCAGAAGGAGTTGCCGCCGTAGAAATTGCAGCGCGGCGCGCAGATGCTGTAGCTCCCCGTCCAGCACGTCTGCTCCAGCGTCCCGACCGAGCCGCAGAACGACTGGTCGAAGCAGCGGCAGGTGAACTCGTCGGCGTTGCCGTCGCCGTTGTCGTCGCGCCCGTTGCAGCACTCCCCCATCGGCCCGAAGGGCGAGCAGTCGGGATCGGCGCAGTCGGCGCGCCCGTCGCGGTCGTCGTCGACGCCGTTCGTGCAGGCCGCGACGCCGAGCTCGTTCTGGATGACGGGGCCACCGTCGAGGGGCGGCCCGGCATCGCGCGGGCCAGCGTCCACGAGGCCGCAGCCCGGGCGATTGCGGCAGTCGTTGTCCGCGCAGTCCACGAGGCCGTCGCAGTCGTCGTCGATGAAGTCGGTGCAGCGCCGCTCGGTGCGCGAGGTCGGCGTGCAGATCGGCGGGCACGAGGGGTCCCGGCCGGCGCAGAACGGATCCTCGCAGTCGAACAGGCCGTTGCAGTCGTCGTCGAGGCCGTTGTTGCAGACCTCGGGGAACGTGCAGACGCCGCACATCGGGGTGCGCGCGCACTGCGGATCGCTGCAATCGAAGAGGCCGTTGCAGTCGTCGTCGCGCATGTCGAGGCAGTTCACCTCGATGGGGGCCGTCGGCACGCAGGTCATGCCGCAGCCGGGCTGGCGCGCGCAGATCGGATCGAGGCAGTCGAAGAGGCCGTTGCAGTCGTCGTCCTGCCCGTCGAAGCAGAACTGCTCGAAGGGCGCGGTCGGAACGCAGCCGCACTGCATGCCGCAGGCGGGATCGGTGCAGTCGAAGAGGCCGTTGCAGTCGTCGTCCTGCCCGTCGAAGCAGAACTGCTCGAAGGGCGCGCGGGGGACGCACCCGCACTGCGTGGTGCACGCGGGGTCCGCGCAGTCCGGCAAGCCGTTGCAGTCGTTGTCGCGCCCGTCGAAGCAGCTCGACTCGAAGGGCTCGCAGACGTTGCACTCCGGCCGGCTGAGGCAGGCGAAGTCCGAGCAGTCGACCAGGCCGTTGCAGTCGTTGTCGACGCCGTCGCGGCAGGACTCCGGCGTGACCGACGAGACGCAGCCGGCGCCCGTCACGCAGAAGTCCATCGTGCACGAGTTGCCGTCGTCGCAGCGCAGCGGCGAGCCGCCCTGGCATCGGCCGTCGGCTGCGCAGAACTCGACGCCGTTGCACGGGTCGCCGTCGTCGCAGAAGCCGCCGGGCCCGCAGGGACGGATCTGGCAGCCGATCATCGGATCACAGACCTGCCCGGGCGAGCACTCGCCGGAGTTGGCCTGGTGCGCGCAGCCGAAGCCCTCGATGCAGACGTCGTCGGTGCAGCTGACGCCGTCGCTGCAGTCCATCGGCGGAAGCGTGGTGCACAGCGCCGTCGAGAGGTCGCAGACCTCGCGACCGTTGCACTGCAAGCCGTCGTCGCAGTCCAGGTCGCTGCGGCAGCCCGTGGTCGTCGGAACGCAGCCCACGTTCGGAACGCAGCGGTTGTTCGGCGGGCAGAGGTTGTCGTCCGGCCGCGAGACGCAGCCGGCGCCCTCGACGCATTCGTCCGTGGTGCACCGCACTCCGTCCTCGCACGAAGGCGGCGGCGTACGCAGGCACTGACCGCCGACGCACGCCTCGAAGCCGTTGCAGACGAGGTTGTCGTCGCAGTCCCGATCGCTGTTGCAGCGGCCGCCATCGCTCGAGGAGTCGGGGAAGCCGACGTCGCGCGGGCCAGCGTCGGAGCGGGGCCCGGTGTCGGGCTCGGCGAGGTGGAGCCCGGTGCGGACGCCACAGCCCGAGGCCACGATCGCCAGCGAGACCGAAGCCAGAGCGAGGGAGCGGAAAGCGAAGAACGAAGCGGAGGCGCGCATGCTGTACCCCTGGTCGGTCGAGGGTAGCAAGTCCGCGCCCGAGAGGCGAAAAGCCGCGCCATTCGGCGTGACCAGCCTCTCACGCGCCGATCACGACGCGCCGGCTCGGTGCCGAGCCACGGCTTCCGACGACCCAGCGCCCTCGCCCACGAGGCGCGAGGCCGGACGTGGGGCCTCGCCCGCCGAGCCAGGCAATCGACGCGGTCAGCCGCCGCCCTCGCCCTTGCCCGAAGGCTCGACGTACGTGAGCGCCGCCTTGACGTAGTCGCGGTTCATGCGCGCGATGAAGGCCACGCTGATCTGCTTGGGGCACGCCGCTTCGCACTCGTAGTGGTTCGAGCAGCCGCCGAAGCCGAGCTCCTCGTGCGTCTTGACCATCTTGAGGACGCGCGCGTCGCGCTCGGCCTGGCCCTGCGGGAGCAAGCCCAGGTGGCTGATCTTCGCGCCCATGAACAGGCTCGCGCTCGCGTTCGGGCACGCCGCCACGCAAGCGCCGCAGCCGATGCACGCGGCCGCATCCATCGCCTCGTCGGCGATGGGCTTGGGGATCGGGTGCACGTTGGCGTCGACGGCCGAGCCGGCGCGCGCGGTGATGAAGCCGCCCGCCTGGATGATCTTGTCGAAGCCGGTGCGATCGACCGCGAGGTCCTTGATCACCGGGAACGCCTCGGCGCGCCACGGCTCGACCCACACCTCTTCGCCGGTCTTGAAGTGCCGCATGTGCAGCTGGCAGGTCGTCGTCGCCTTCTGCGGGCCGTGCGGCCGGCCGTTCACGACCATGCCGCACATCCCGCAGATGCCCTCACGGCAGTCGTGATCGAAGACGATCGGATCCTTGCCCAGCTCGACGAGGCGCTCGTTGACGACGTCGAGGAACTCGAGGAACGACGCGTGCGTCGAGATCTCCTTCGCGTACTGCGAGTAGTCCTCGAACTTGCCGGCGTCCTTCGGCCCGTTCTGGCGCCAGACGTGCAGCTTCAGATCGATCGTCTCGCTCACTTGTAGCTCCTGGTCGCGAGGTGAACGTTCTCGAACTCGAGCTTCTCGGCGTGACGCACGTGGTTGCCCTCGCGCGCGTCGACGCCGCTTCCCTTCCACTCCCAGGCGGCCACGTGCGCGAACTTGTCGTCGTCGCGCACGCACTCGCCGTCCTTCTGGTGCTCGACGCGGAAGTGACAGCCGCAGCTCTCGTCGCGCTCGAGCGCGTCGCGGCACATGAGCTCGCCGAGCTCCATGAAGTCCGCCACGCGGCCCGCCTTCTCGAGCTCGCGGTTGAGCGACTCGCCGCCGCCCACGATCTTCATGTCGGCGTGGAACTCGTCGCGCAGCTTCGGGATCTCCGCGAGCGCCGTCTTCAGGCCCTCGGCGCTGCGCTCCATGCCGCAGTAGTCCCAGATGATCGAGCCCAGGCGCCGGTGGAAGTGGTCGACCGTGTGCTTGCCCTTCTGGCCCGCGTCCACGAGCTTCTGGTAGCGCGCGCTCGCTTCCTTGTGCGTGCTCTTCACCGACGCCGTGGACTCGCTCACCGGCTGGTCCTTGAGCGTCTTGGTCGCGCCGGCGAGGTAGTTGCCGATCACGTAGGGCAGCACGAAGTAGCCGTCCGCGAGGCCCTGCATCAGCGCGCTGGCGCCCAATCGATTGGCGCCGTGGTCGCTGAAGTTCGCTTCGCCCGCGACGAAGAGGCCCGGGATCGTGCTCTGGAGGTCGTAGTCGACCCAGAGGCCGCCCATCGTGTAGTGCGTCGCCGGGTAGATGCGCATCGGCGTCTCGAACGGGTCGTCGCCCGTGATGCGCTCGTACATCTCGAAGAGGTTGCCGTACTTCTCGGCGATGGTCTGGCGACCGTCGCGTGCGATCGCGTCGGCGAAGTCGAGGTAGACGCCGCGGCGCACGCCCATGATCTCGGGGCCGACGCCGAGGCCCTCGTCGCAGCGGAACTTCGCCTGGCGCGAGCTGACGTCGCGCGGCGCGAGGTTGCCGAAGCTCGGGTAGACGCGCTCGAGGTAGTAGTCGCGGTCGCCCTCGGGGATCGACTTCGGGTCCTTGGTGCAGTCTTCCTTCTTCTTCGGCACCCAGACGCGCCCGTCGTTGCGGAGCGACTCGCTCATCAGCGTGAGCTTGCTCTGGTACTCGCCCGCCTGCGGGATGCAGGTCGGGTGGATCTGCGTGAAGCAGGGGTTCGCGAACGCCGCGCCGCGCTTGTGCGCGCGCCAGATGGCCGTGGTGTTGCAGCCCTTGGCGTTCGTCGAGAGGTAGAAGACGTTGCCGTAGCCGCCCGTCGCGAGGATCACGACGTCGGCGAGGTGCGACTCGATCTTCCCGGTGACGAGGTCGCGCGTGACGATGCCGCGCGCGCGCCCCTCGTGGACGATCACGTCGATCATCTCGCAGCGGGTGTGCATCTTCACCTTGCCGCTCGCGATCGTGCGCTCGAGCGACGAGTAGGCGCCGAGGAGCAGCTGCTGGCCCGTCTGGCCGCGCGCGTAGAACGTGCGCGAGACCTGCGCGCCGCCGAAGCTGCGGTTGGCGAGCAAGCCGCCGTACTCGCGGGCGAACGGCACGCCCAGCGCGACGCACTGGTCGATGATGTTCGCGCTCACCTCGGCGAGGCGATACACGTTGCTCTCTCGCGCGCGGAAGTCGCCGCCCTTCACCGTGTCGTAGAAGAGGCGGTAGGTGCTGTCGCCGTCGCCCTGGTAGTTCTTCGCGGCGTTGATGCCGCCCTGGGCGGCGATCGAGTGCGCGCGGCGCGGCGAGTCCTGGTAGCAGAACGCGTCGACCTCGTAGCCGAGATCGGCGAGCGACGAAGCGCCGGCCGCGCCCGCCAGGCCCGTGCCGACCATGATGATCTTGAACTTCCGCTTGTTCGCGGGGTTCACGAGCTTGTTGTCGAACTTGCGCTGGCTCCAGCGCTTCTCGATCGGCCCGGTGGGGACGTTGCTCTTCAGTTCCATGGGTCAGGCTCCAGCCTGCGAGGTCGTACGGGGGCTCGGGGTGCCCGAAGGGCCCCCGCGTGCGCCGCTTGCGGCGCGCAGAAACGCAGCGTCGAACTTGCGCTGGCTCCAGCGCTTCTCGATCGGCCCGGTGGGGACGTTGCTCTTCAGTTCCATCGATCAGGCTCCTGCGATCACGGAACGTCCGCCCCGACGACGCGGGCGAGGACGAGGAGAGGAATGAGCACGTTGCCCAGGCCCACGAAGGTCGCGAACGCAGCCGCGCCGCGCTGGA
This sequence comes from Sandaracinaceae bacterium, assembly GCA_044223665.1. Taxonomy (GTDB): domain Bacteria; phylum Myxococcota_A; class Polyangia; order Polyangiales; family Sandaracinaceae; genus JBBSAT01. Next base: position 7,050 of record JBGALT010000008.1, read on the forward strand.
GCGTCGGCCGGTAGCGCGGGTGGTTGAACCCGATGCTCTGGAAGAGCGCCTGCCCGCCGTGGAAGAGGTGCAGGCAGAGCAGCGCATTGGCCGCCATGTAGAAAGCCGTGATCCACCAGATCCGGAAGCCGTGCACGAGGTTCTCGTACACGTGGCCCTCCTGGAACTCGTAGCCCGGCACCACGGGCGCGCCGCCGGTCAGGTGGGCGAGGTGAAACACCACGTACGCGAGAAGGAACAGCCCCGTGAGCGGCATCGTCGTGCGCCCGAGCGTCTGCAGGAAGCTCATCGGCGCGGCTTCCTTGTAGTCGCGGTAGCGAGTCTTGCGCGCCGCTCGCGCCCGCGCGTTGACGTCGATCGTGAGCACCACGTGCGTCACGAGCGAGAGCAAGAGCGTGATCCGCACCGCCCAGAGCAGCTCCGGGATCGCGTGCAGCATGTGCCCGTAGTCGTCGAGGGCCTCTTGGCCGGCGAACACGAGCAGGTTTCCTGCGAGGTGACCGATCACGAAGCCGAACAAGATCACGCCCGTCACACCGACGATCGCCTTCTTGCCGACGGTCGTGTCGACCAGAGTCAGAGCCTTCTGCATGTCTTTCTACCGCTCGGCGCGCGCTCGGAGCTCCCGGGAAGGGAGGGGGGTACGCGGCTCGGGGCGAACGCATACACCCCATGGGGCCGAGGATCAAAGACGAAAGTGCCCAAAGTCGCTGGACGCCTGCAATCGGCGAGTCCGACGACCCGGAGCTCCGATCCGGGTCATCGGACGTGCGGGTGGGAGCCCGAGGGAGGGCCCGCGGCCCTTCCTCGGTGGGGCCCGCGGGGAGGGCACGAGCTTGCTCCGCAAGCGTAGTGGCCCTCTCCGCGAGTACGTCGGTGCGGGGGTCGATTCGCGGAACGCGGATCGAACTGCCGGGCCGATGTACTAGGCTGGCCCGGTGCGCGGGTCCCCGTCTCTTTCCGAGCTCCTCTTCGCCGTCGCGCTCGCGGCCGCGCTTGCCGCGACTCCCGCGACTGCGCAGGACGTTCCGGCGAGCGCGGAGGCCGAGCCCGTCACCCATCACCGGATCGAGCCCCCTCCCCCGCCCGAGGCGCTGCCGCCGGACGTGAACCTCGACATCCGGGGCGCGGCGATCGTGCCTCTCTTCCGCGACACGCTCTGCCCCGGCAACCACCAGTGCGTGCTCAACGGCGGCGTCGGCGTGAGCGTCGGCGTCGAGCGGCGCTGGGCCGACGGCTGGGGCTTCCTCTCCCGCTACGACGTGTGGATCCTGGACGCGGGGGCGCTCTACGAGATCGGCATCATGCACTCGGTGCGCATCGGCGCGCGCTACGTGATCGACGCGGCGACCAACGTGCATCCCTACGTGGAGGCGCTCGCCGGCTTCCTCGCGTTCGGGGACACGATCACGGTCGCCGCCGTGGGCGGCTCGGTCACGCTGAGCGCGGGCACCGAGATCGAGCTGAGCGACGTCCTGGCCCTGGATCTCGGCGTCGAGCTCTGGACCTTCGCGACGAGCTTCTTCGCCACGCGCGACGGTGTGCGTCGGAGCGACGGCTTCGGGGCCAACCTCGCGCTGCAGATCTTCCTCGGGCTCGAGGTGCTGCTCGGCACCTTCTGATCGCGGGGCTCGGCGAGTGGCGTCGCGAGCGCAGGCGCCGGCGGCTCAGCCCGGTTCGCCACGCAGGCGCGCCCCGACCCGGATCACGTCGGCGACGTCCACCGCTTGCGGCGGCATCAGCGTCCCGAGCCAGCGCGCCGCCGGATCGAGCGTGTCGAAGATCCGCTGCTCGAACTTCACACGGCTCATGAACGCCAGGCCCGACGCCACGCTGCGCAGGCTGGCGGCCCAGAAGCCTTCGCCCTCGATCACGTTCGCCAAGCCGCGCTGGCGGCTCTCGAACTCGCGCTGCGTGCTCGCCACCTCGCGGCGCGCGTCGTCCGGCATGGGCGAGGAGGCGTGCGCGATGTCGACGACGTTGAGCGAGCAGAACGCGTCGAAACGCGAGACGAAGGGCCGCAGCACCGCGCGCATGCGCTGGATGTCGCCCGCGGTCGGCGCGGCCAGCCAGCGCGCGACCACGACCGGGCCCGACGAGGCGATCCGGAAGTGGGGATCGTCGAAGACGAGCGGCGAAGGCGGCGGCGACGAGCGCATCGACCTGGATGTGACCCAGAAGCCCGCGCGATGCGAAGAAATCGGCCGATCCGCGGCGCGAGGAGCTCGCCTATCCTCGACGCGAGTGGAGGATTGCCGATGACGCTGCGCGCCGGAACGAGCGAGACGGGATCGGGAGGGCTCGCGTCGTCCCTGACGCTCGCGTCGGGGCTCGTCCTCGGGAACCGTCTCGCGAAGGCCTCGACGAGCGAGAGCCTCGGCACGCGTGGCGACGGCAACGAGGCTCTCGAGCGCGTCTACCGCGCGTGGTCGGAGGGCGGCGCCGGGCTGATCCTCACCGGCAACATGATGGTCGTGCGCCGCTACCGCGAGCGCATGGGCAACGTGGTGCTCGACGAGAAGAGCGACCGCGGCGCGCTCGCGCGCATCGCCCGCGCCGCGAAGACGGCCGGCAACGCGGCGCTGGTCCAGATCAGCCATCCGGGGCGGCAGTGCATGCGCCACGTGGCGAGCGATCCGGTGGCGCCGAGCGAAGGACCGGCCGTCGCGATCGCCGGCAGCTTCGCAGCGCCACGCGCGCTCCGCGAGGACGAGATCGAGGCGATCCTCGCGGCGTTCGTGCGCGCCGCCGAGATCGTCGTCGAGGCCGGCTTCGACGGCGTGCAGATCCACGCCGCCCACGGCTATCTCATCAGCCAGTTCCTCTCGCCCCTCGTGAACCGGCGTCAGGATCGATGGGGCGGCGCGCTCGAGAACCGCGCGCGCTTCCTGATGGAGGCGGTGCGTCGCGTACGCGGGGCGCTCGGCGCGTCGCGCACGGTCGCGGTGAAGCTCAACTCGTCGGACTTCCAGCGCGGGGGCTTCTCGCCGGAGGACGCGATGGAGGTCGTGCGCATGCTCGACGGCGCCGGGATCGACCTGCTCGAGCTGAGCGGCGGCAACTACGAGAGCCTGGCGCTCCTCGGGCTCGACGAGCGCGCCTCGACCCGTGCGCGCGAAGGCTACTTCCTCGAGTACGCCGCCCAGGCGCGCGCGCAGACGCGCGTGCCCGTGATGCTCACCGGCGGCTTTCGTACGCGCAGCGTGATGGACGGCGCGCTCGCGAGCGGAGCCGTCGACGTGATCGGGCTCGCCCGCCCGCTCTGCGTCGAGCCGGACCTGCCGCGGCGCCTCCTCGACGGCAGCGCCGAGGGTGCCGCGAAGCTGGAGCGTCCGAGGGCGAGCCTCGCGCTGCTCGAAGCCGCGGCCGAGACCGGCTTCTACGTCGCCCAGATCGCGCGCCTCGGCGAGGGGCGTGCGCCCGATCCCTCGCTGAGCCCGACGGCGGCGGCCTTCTCGTACGTCGCGAGCGACATGCGCCGCGGCATCGCGCGCTCGCTCGTGGGCGAGTGATCGGATCCGTCGGGAGTCGAGTCAACGACCGAGCGCGGCGCGATCGACCAGCAAGCGCGATCGATGCGGGCCGCTCAGCGCGCGCAGGGCGGGCAGGGCCTCGCCTGCGCGCACGCGTCGGACGGCATCGGCCTTGGCCTCGCCGGTCGCGACCACGAAGACGTTGCGCGAGGCGTGGAGCGCGGGGAGCGTCAGCGTCAGGCGCCTGGGCGGTGGCTTGGGCGAGTCCGTGATCGCCGCCACGAGCCGCGCCCGCTCGTCGAGCAGCGGATGGCCGGCGAAGAGAGAGCAGACGTGCCCGTCGGGCCCCATGCCGAGCAAAGCGAGATCGAGCGGCCCGTTCCGGCGGAGCGCTTGCTCGTAGCGCTCGCTCGCTTGCTCGAGATCGGCGCGCTCGGCCTCCATGCGATGGATGGTCGGCTCGAGCTTGGTGATGCGCTCGAGCCAGAGGCGCTCGGCGAGGCCGTAGTTCGAGCTCTCGTCGGTCGGCGCGACGGCGCGCTCGTCGCCCCAGAAGAAGTGCACGCGCGACCAGTCGACCGGCGCCTCGGCGAAGCGCGGAAAGCACGTGGTCGCGACCGAGCCGCCCGGCAGCGCGATCGAGAAGCGCCCGCGCGCGGCGATCGCCTCGCGCGCCATCGAGACCAGCTCCGGCACCAAGACATCCGCCGGGCGTTCGTCCTCCAACAGCTCGTAGGTCATCGGTGCATCCTCTCGCTCAGGGAACGGGACCGAGGATCGCACGCAAGCGCGGCGCGATCTGCTGGGGACTGCCAGGCCCGTGGATGGAGCCTTCGATGCGCTGATCGGTGCCGCGCCCATCCGCGCCAGGCACCGCGAAGAGCGGGACCATGCGCGAGCCGTAGCCCGCGGCCGCGATGCGATCTCCGTCGCGATCGAGATCGAGCTCGAGCAGCGCGAGCGCGGGCAGCTCGCCGTCGAGCTCGCCGTTCTCGGCCGCGCGATGGAAGTACTGGCAGGGCTCGCACCAAGTCGCGCCGACGTAGACGAGCGGAATGCGCCCCTCGGCGCGCGCGCTCGCGGCGAAGGTGCGGACCAACGCCGAGAGCTCGCCCTCCCCCGCGGGCGTGAAGCGAACGCGAGGGCCCGAGGTCGGCACGGACGAGGGCGGCGCTTCGTCGGTGCCGTGGGCCTCGGCGGCACGCAGCGCCGGCGGCGCATCGCACGCCGCGAGGACGAGGCCGAGCACGAGAGCGGTCCGCGGCACGCGCGCATCTTACCCGGCGCACGGGGACACGCGCCGCTCGAAGCGGACAAACGCTGCTTCCGATCGCCGGGCCACCTCGGTACGCTGCCCCCCAACTCGAACACAGGGAGGCGCGATGCAGCTCGGAATGGTGGGCCTGGGGCGGATGGGCGCGAACATGGTGCGCCGGCTCATGCGGGCGGGGCACGACTGCTACGTGCAGGACGTCAACAAGGACGCGGTCGACGCGCTCGTGAAGGAAGGCGCCAAGGGCGGCACGACCTCGCTCGAGGAGCTGCCGAAGCTGATGACGGGCCCGCGCGCCATCTGCTTGATGGTGCCGGCGGCGCTCGTCGACGGGCTCATCGACAAGCTCGCCGCCGTCCTCTCGAAGGGCGACACGATCATCGACGGCGGCAACTCGCACTACCAGGACGACATCGCGCGCAGCAAGCGCCTGGCCGAGAAGGGCATCCACTACGTCGACATGGGGACGAGCGGCGGCGTGTGGGGCCTCGAGCGTGGCTACTGCCTGATGATCGGCGGCGAGAAGGACGTCGTCCTCGGCCTCGATCCCATCTTCAAGACGCTCGCGCCCGGCCGCGGCAACATCCCGCGCACGCCGGGCCGCGAGGCCGCGGGCGGCACGAGCGAAGAAGGCTACCTCCACTGCGGCCCCGCAGGCGCCGGCCACTTCGTGAAGATGATCCACAACGGGATCGAGTACGGGATCATGGCTGCGTACGCCGAGGGCCTGAACATCCTGGCCAACGCCGACATCGGCAAGCGCACGCACGCCAAGGACGCCGAGACGACGCCGCTCCGCAACCCGGAGCACTACCAGTACGACTTCGATCTCGGCTCCGTCACCGAGCTCTGGCGCCGCGGAAGCGTGATCAGCTCGTGGCTCCTCGACCTCACCGCGCAGGCGCTCGTGCGCGATCCCAAGCTCGACAAGTTCGGCGGGCGCGTCTCCGACTCCGGCGAGGGCCGCTGGACGGTGGCGGCCGCGAACGACATCGGCGTGCCGGCGCACGTGCTCACGGCCTCGCTCTTCGAGCGCTTCGCCTCGCGCGACCTCGATCAGTTCCAGAACAAGGTGCTCTCGGCGATGCGCTTCGGCTTCGGGGGGCACGTCGAGAAGCACGCGGAGAAGAAGTGATGCCCGACTCGCAGAGCGAGAAGGCGCGCGCGGACGCGCTCGTCTTCTTCGGCGCGACGGGCGACCTCGCCTACAAGAAGATCTTCCCCGCGCTGCAGTCGATCGCGCGGCGCGGGAAGATGGACTTCCCGGTCATCGGCGTCGCGCGCGGCGACTACACGCGCGACAAGCTCGTCGAGCGCGCGAAGGCGAGCTGCACGGAGTACGGCGGCCTCGACGAGAAGGCCTTCGCGATCCTCGCCTCGCACCTGCACTACATCGACGGCGACTACGGCGATCCGGCGACGTTCGCCAAGCTGCGCGGCGACCTCGGGAGCGCCAAGCGCCCGGCACACTACCTCGCGATCCCGCCGAGCATGTTCCCGACGGTGGTCACGAACCTGAAGCAGTCGGGCTGCGCCGAGGGCGGCCGCGTGATCGTCGAGAAGCCGTTCGGGCGCGATCTCGCGTCGGCGAGCGAGCTGAACCGCGTGATCCACGGCGTGTTCGCCGAAGCCGACATCTACCGCATCGATCACTACCTCGGAAAGCACGCCGTCCAGAACATCCTCTACTTCCGCTTCGCGAACGCGTTCCTCGAGCCGGTGTGGAACCGCCACTACGTCGAGAACGTGCAGATCACGATGGCGGAGAACTTCGGCGTGAAGGGGCGCGGCAAGTTCTACGAGGAGACCGGCGTCATCCGCGACGTCATCCAGAACCACCTGCTGCAGGTCGTCAGCTACCTCGCGATGGAGGCGCCGAGCTCGACCTACCCGGAGGCGATCCGCGACGAGCAGGCGAAGGTGCTCCGCACGGTGCGGCCACTCAGCGTGGAGAACATGGTGCGGGGCCAATTCCGCGGCTATCGCGACGAGCCTGGCGTCAGCAAGGACTCGTACATGGCGACGTACGCGGCGCTGCGCCTCTACGTCGACTCGTGGCGCTGGGAGGGCGTGCCCTTCTACGTGCGCGCGGGCAAGGCGCTCGCGAAGACCACGACCGAGGTGTGCATCGAGCTGAAGAACCCGCCGCAGGTCGTCTTCAAGGAGGCGACGCCGTCGATGGGCAACTACGTGCGCTTCCAGCTCAGCCCGCAGGTCGTGATCGCGCTCGGCGCGCGCGCCAAGCGGCACGGCGAAGGCATGGCCGGACGGCCCGTCGAGCTCTCGGTCGTCGACGAGGCCAAGGACGGTGACGGCGGCGAGCGCCTCGGCGACTACGAGCGACTGCTCGGAGACGCCATGGCGGGCGACTCGACGCTCTTCGCGCGCCAGGACGTGGTCGAGGCGGCGTGGGCCATCGTCGATCCGGTCCTGCACGGACCGAGCCCGATGTACGAGTACGAGGCCGGCACGTGGGGCCCACCGCAGGCGGATCGGCTCGTGGCGGACGTCGGCGGCTGGAACGGGCCGAAGTAGCGCCGTCCAAGAGCGGGGACCCGCTCGGGCCGAGCGCGGCGAAGGCCTCGCGCGGTCCGTGCGAACCGGCTCCAGGTCTCGGCCCGTCCGTCCGATGACCCCTTCGACATGCGAGTGCTGCTCGTCGACGACGCAATCACCAACCGGCTCGTGGTCGCGCGCTTCCTGGAGGCCCTCGGGCACGAGGTGATCCAGGCGATCGACGGCGAGCAGGCGATCGCGACGTGGGAGACGCGCACGTTCGATCTCGTGATCATGGACATCGAGATGCCCAAGCTCGACGGGCTCGAGGCCACGCGGCAGTTGCGGGCGAGGGGCGCGAGCGTGCCGGTCCTCGGCTTCACCGCCCACGACTCGCTCGCGGAGCTGCGCCGGTGCCGCAACGCCGGGATGAACGGGTTCCTGCGCAAGCCGGTGGAGCGCGCGCAGCTCGAGAAGGCGCTCGAGGCGGCCATGCGCACCGAGCCGAAGAAGATCGTCTGACGAGCGTCGGACGGCGAGCGTGCGGGTCAGCTGCGCGGGCGCGGCGGATTCTCGCGCAGCTGCTGCTCGATCATCTCGCGCGTGATGCGCTCCACGGGCGCGAGGTCGTCGGTGAAGATGGGCGCGCTCTCGTCGATCCACGCCGGCTCGAAGTTGCCGCGCTCCTTGTGCACGAAGTCGGCGGCGACGTGCGGCATCCCCTCCGCCTCGAGGTCGCGCACCAGGCGCGCCTCGATGTCGTCCAGGCTCGTCTCTCGAGGGAACGCGAAGACCACGTGGTTCCGGAGGCCGGCGTCGATCACGTAGACCGACGGGAACGACGCGTGGATCGTGCGGACGACCGACGCCAACAGGCGCTGCGCGCTCGCGCCGTCGTACACGTTCATCACCATCACGCCGTCGTCGTGCAGCACGTCCCGGATGCGCGCGAACGTCTCGCGCGTGACGAGGTAGAACGGCTGCACGTTGCCGCCTTGGTAGAGATCGACGTGCACCACGTCGTAGCGGGCGCGCGTGTCGCGCAGATACCGGCGCGCGTCCTCGGTGTGCACGTGCATGCGGCCATCGGTGGGCAGCTCGAAGAAGAGACGCGCGGCCTCGACGACCTCCGGATCGATCTCCACGGCGTCGATCTCCGCCGTCGGCGCGGCCAGGCGTGTCGCCCACACGCTGCCGCCCGCGCCCATGCCGAGCACGAGCGTGCGGTCTCCGTGCGCGAGCGCCGGACCGAACATGAAGAGATCGAAGTAGCGATGACCAAGGCTCCCGTCGACCGGGCGGATCGTCTGCGCCGTCCGCTCGTCGTTCAGTGCGAGGAAGCGGACGCCGTTGCGCTCGAAGACGCGCACGAGGTTGTACTCGGACTCGCGCACGTAGACCGTGCCCTCGCCCCAGCCGAAGGGCGGCAGGAAGGGGAGGATGACGAGCGGGACGATCCCGACGAGCGCGCTGCGGCGCCGCATCGCGGCCAGGCCCGCGAGCGCGATCACCGCGCTGACCACGACGCAAGCGACGAGCGTCGCGCGCACGCCGAAGGTGGGCACGTACCAGAAGCTCGTGCCGAAGACACCGACGATGCTCCCGACCGTGGAGACGGCCGACACGTTGCCCGCGACGGATCCGACGTGTGCGTCACGGGCCAAGAGGCGCGTCACGTACGGGCCGGTCATCGCCAGCAGCGTCATCGGCGCCATGAATATCAACAGCGTCGCGACGACCGGCCCCGTCCGCGGCGGAAGGTCGGCGCACCACTCGAGCAGGTCGATGACGATCCCGAGGATCGCCGCCTGGTAGATCGCGCTCGCGCCGATGGCAGCGAAGAGCGGGCCGGCGTCCTTGCTGCGATCGGCGAGGCGGCCGCCGAGCGCGTACCCCAGCGTGAGCGCGAGCAGCACCACGCCGATCATCGAGCCCCACACGTCCTCGGCGTAGCCGAAGTGCGGCGCGTAGAGCCGGAACGCGACCAGCTCGAGCGCCATCACGACCAAGCCGGCGAAGAAGGTCGCGACGAGCAGCCCCATCGACGCGCCGCGCGAGACGTTTCCCCCGGGCTCCGGCTCCGCCATCGGGGGAGGTGATCGCATGGTTCCGTGCGGGTGCCAACCAGCGATCGCGGCCCGGGTGGGATCGGCGTAGGGACGTCAGGGCGCTCCGGCGTCCGAGGGCGCGATCACCGCGTCGTCGCCGCTCGTCCACTCGGCGGTGACCACGTCCGGCCCTTCGTGCCGACGGGCCGGCGCCGGGCCGCCGCACGCGGAGGCGAGCGTCGCCAGACCGAGGGAGAGCGCGAGCAGGCGTGTGAGCGTGCGTGTCATGGCGAGGTCGTCTCCACGATGCGGTCCGGACGGATGGTCAGGTTCCAGGGCGCCGCGGCCGAGTAGGCGCTGATCCCGAGCCCGCGGCTCGTGCCGACCGCTCGCCAGCGCCAAGGCAGCGGGATGCGGCGCGTGGTCCGACCGCGCAGCTCGGAGAGCGCGATGCGGAGCACGCCGGCGCCGTCCACCCCGAGGACCGATCGACCGGCCGCCGTCGCGATGGCCTCGCGTGCCGTGGTGTCGAGCACGGCGGCCGCGGGCAGCGCGAGCTCGACGACGAGATCGTCGATCGGATCGTCCGTCGTCGACTCGACGACGAGCTCGAGCGACGCGCGCTCGCCGAGGACGCCCACCTCGCCCTCGATCCGCACGTCGACGGGGAGCCCATCCTCGCGGCGATAGGGGGCGAGGGCCCTCAGCTCGCCGCGGACCACGACCGGCGTCGCAGCGCGCACGCGCGGGCGCGCGCCCGGCGGAAGATCGTCCAGCACGACGGGCCCGTCGGCGAGGGAGATCTCGCGCGTGGCGCCGTCGACCTCGACGATGGCGGAGCTCGCCCCGTCGGCCCCGAGCGCGCCGAACGTCGAGGCGGCCAGTGCCCAGAAGACGGTCTCGGCCCCGAGCCGCGGCGCGAGGTAGAGCCGTCCGACGACCGCCGTGGCGAGCCCATCGGCCAGGGCGTCTTCGCCGAGCTGCCGCGCGGCGACGACGAGCGCGAGCGTGCCGGCGACGGCGTCGTGCACGTCCGACCCGAAGCCGCCGGTCGGGCTCGCCGAGGCCCGCGCGCGCTCGAACAACGCGCGCGCCACCACGTCGTCGCGGTCGACGAGGAGCAGCGCCGCCGCCATCTCGGCCAGCGTCGCCGGCGAGTCCCGCTCGGTCGCGAGCGCGCGCCAGGCATCCTCGCGCAGCTCGGAGACGACCAACGAGACCTGCGAGCTCCCGGGATCACCCGGAGAGGGCGCGACCGGCGCCAGCGCGGCGAGGACGGCCGCGCGCGACGAGAGCGCGGGCGGGAGCACTTCCTCGAGGCCCCCCACGACGCGGTGGAAGTGGCGGTGGTGCGAGAGGTCCGCATCGACCGTCGCCCACGCGACCAGCGCGCACGCCGAGTGCAGGGCCCGCGGCTCGGCCGTCACGGCTCCTTCGAGCGCCGCGAGATCGTCGGGCGTCGGCGTCGACCCGGCGAGCACGTCGGCCCACGCCGAGAGCGCGGCGTCGTGGCCCTCGCCCTCGCGGAACAAGGGATCGCCGCGGAGCGCGCGCCCGGTGGAGACTGGGTCTCGTAGGGAGGCGCGCCCGGCACCCCGAGCGTCACGCTCAGGCGTGCGACGCCGACGCTGCGCGCTCGAAGCACCAGCTCCCGCCCTTCGACCCGCGCCGAGAGGGCCTCGCTCGAGCTCGTCGCCACCGCGCTCGCGTCGGGTGTCTCTTCGCGGGTGAGCGGGACGAAGCGGATCGGCAAGCGGACGGCGTCGCCCACGCGGAGCAGCGTCGGCACGTCGGCGTGCGCGACCGTCGGCGCACCGGCCTCGAACGTGCGGCGGGCGATGGCGAGCCCACCAGCGGCATCCATCGCGAGCCCGAAGCTCACGTACCGACGCAGCTCGCTCGGCGGCGCCCACGTCCCTGCGAGCGCGGCGTCGGGGGAACCGGCGCCCGCGAAGAGCGCGCGGGCCAAGCTCGGGATCGGCGCGAAGGGAAGCGGCGTCGCGTCGAGCGGCGCGGGCTCGCTTCCCCACGTGGCCGTCGCGCCCACGGCGTCGACCTCGTAGGCCACGATGGGCTCCATCGAGAACGACTCGGCCAGCGTCTCGATGGTCGCACGCCCGAGCTCGACTCCGCCGAGGCGCGCGACGAGCTCGTCCTCCTGCACCGCCTCGGCATAGACGCTGCCGCTCGTGAGCACGCGCGCGAAAGGATCGAAGACGTCGTCGCCGTTGCCCACCTGCCCGTCGGGGCCCGGGCTCACGAGCTCGTAGCCCGGCACCGGCTGGAAGCGATCGAAGCGCGGATGCCCGCTGCGCACCGGGACGAGCACGAAGGGATGTCCCCACCCGTCGAAGAGGTGGCCACGCTCGGGATACTCGGACTCGAAGCCGATCGAGCCGTCGAGCAGCGCGACGACGTACTCGCGCGGATCGCCACGGCGCGCCCACGCGAGGTCGAGCTCCCGCTCGCGCACGAGCTGGCGCAGGAACCAGAGCACGCGGAACAGGCGCTCGCGCGTGATGCGACGCGCGACGTGGTCGTAGGTGAAGTCGGGATCGAGCGTCGTGAGGGCGTCGATGTCGAGCGGCTCTCCGTCGAGCGCCGCGGCACGCTCGTCGCCCAGCCCGGCCTCGACCATCGCCGCTTCGAGCATCTCGCGATCGAAGCGCCAGTGCCCGCCCTCGCGCACGCCGACCTGATCGATTCGGTCCGGCACGCGCTGGTCCACGAGCTGCTCCACCGCGCGCATCAGGGCCCCGAGGCGCCCACGAACGAAGCGCGCGCGCGTGCGCCACGGATCGCGGAGCAGGCCCTGCGTCACCGCGTCGTCCGGCATCGTCAGCGGCACGAGCGCGCCCTCGCGCAGAACGACCGGCGCTGCGGTGTCCCGCGGCGTGCGCGCGGCGGCCAGGCCGCGCACGAACGGCATGCCGTGACCTCGCGCGAGCGCGAGGGCGAGCGGCGTCGCGAGGGCGCCGAAGCCGAGCTCGAGCGCGGGCGCCGACGAGGCCGGCACCGCGAGCGCCACCGAAGAGCTCGCGCTCGCGGCGATGCGTGCGCCCTCGGGCCCCACCTCGAGCGCGGGCTGCGCCGGCGTGGTCCCCACCGAGATCAAGGTGCTCCCGCCGACGGCCTCCTGCGCATCGACGATCACGCGCGCCCGGACCCACACCTCCTCGGCGCCGAGCGGCGGCAGTGGCAGCGCGACGCGCGCTTCGTGCGGCCCGGCGAACGCGCGGGCGAGCGGTTGCCACGCCTCGCCGCGCCGCACGAGCGCGACCACGCTGAGCGTGCGCGTCTCGACCTCCGGGCGCCGCGCGAGCGAGACGACGAGCCCGCCCTCGCCCGGCTCTGCGCTCACCGCCACGAGCGCGTCCGGCTCGACGGGAAGACAGAGCTGCTGCTCGGTCCGGTCCACCGTGATCCGCGCCGCGACGGTCGTCGGGCCGCCGCAGCCATCCACCTCGGGCCGTGTCTCGGCGGCGGTCACCGGGAGCTCGGCGACTCCGTCGGCGTCGGTCGCGCTCGTGGCGGCGGCCCCGGCGTCGCCCGCCGCGAGCGAGACGGCGAGCCCTTCGCGCGGAGCGCCTTCGCCCGACACCACGCGCACGAAGAGCGAGGACCGGATGCCCGGAACGAGCGCCCCTCCGCTCACCGACCACACCACGTAGCTCGACTCGCGCGCGATGCGCAGATGCGCGGTGCCTCGGGTGGCCCCGTGCGCGGCGTGCACGATCACCACCTCGCGCGTCCGCTCCTGCGTGGCGCCTCCGGGTGCGGCGGTGCGCTCGATCAGCCACTGCAACGTCGCATGGCCGCTGGCGTCGGTGCGCACCACGACGTCGCGCTCGTCCGCCGGGTCGTTCTCCCAGTCGACCCGTGCGCCGCTGACCGGCGAGCCGTCCTCGGCCAGCACCAGGACGTCGATCGGGACGCTCTCCCCCGGGCGCGCCAGAGGTCGGCTGCTCTCGACACGCGCCCAGAGCGCGGGCGGAGCGTCGGCGCCCACCTCGATCGTCTGCGACGCGCTGGCACCGGCACGCTCGGTGCGGGCCTCGATCGTGTACGACCCGGTCACCGCCGGGAGCGCGACCTCGGCCGCGAAGAGCCCCGACGCGTCGGTGACCAGCGCGAGCGGCGCCCGCACCAGCACCGAGCTCCGGAGCGCGAGCGTGATCGCGATGCCGGCGCGGGGTCGGCCGTCGGCCGTGCCCGTGACGCGACCGACCACGGCGACGCTACCACCGGGTGGGGCGCTGGAGCGGTCCGTCACGAGCGCGACCGTCTCGACGGGATCGATCTCGATGGGCGCATCGAAGACGCGCCGCACGCCGCGCGGGGAGATGGCCTCGACGGCGATCTGCGTGCGCTCGTCGAGATCCGAGGGCAGCGTGAGCTCGACCACCGCGTGCCCCGATGCGTCGCTGCGCGTGGTGAACAGCGCCGGGCCGTCGGCGTGGGACGCCGTGACCGAGAGCTGGACACCTGCCGCCACGCGGAGATCGCGGCGACGCAGCACCTCGTAGGTCGTCACCAGCCAGCGCACGGTGCCGCCCGGAGGCGCGTGCAGCGCGCCGTCGATCGACATCTCGAGGCCCGTCACTTCGCCGGGGCCGACCAGGCGCCGCGCCGCCGTCTGCGCCGAGGCGCCCGAGGCCGGGGCGAGGAGGAGGAGCGCCACGGCAGCGAGCGCCCGATACGTCACGCGCTTCACGGTGCACCTCCCGCCAGCGGCGCGATCTCGATGGGCTCGGGCGCCCGAAGGCTCACGGCATCGTCGCGATCCGTCGCCCACGCGGCGACACCGGGCCCGTCGAGCCGACCGGCGATCGACCAGCGCACGTGGAGTGGGATGCGCGCCTCGGCGCCCGGAGCGAGCGAGCGGAGCACGACCCGCAGCAAGGTCGGCGTCGCGTCGGCCGAGCGCGCTTCGTCCTGCACCTCGGCGAGCGCGGCGGCCGTCAGCTCGGCGCCCGTCGGCAGCGAGATCTCCACCACCGTACCGGCGATCCAGCGCGGCGAGCGGTTGGTGACGACCAGCGTCTGCCCGGAGACCTCGTCCTGGCCGTGCGCTTCCCCCTCGATGACCAGGGTGTACGGCCCCTCCCGCTCGGCGGGCGCGCTCCAGGGCACGCCGTACTCGACGCTGAGCGACGCATGCACCGACGTGTGAGCGCCGGCGTCGACGTCCACGTGGTGCGTCCCGGGCGCGGCGAGCGAGGCCGCATCGAAGAGGTCGCGTCCGCCCACGAGCGGGCGCTCGGCTCGCTCGCCGTCGACGGTGACGAGGGCGTGCTCCGGGGCGCCATCGCCCTCGAGCTCGAGAGAGACCGATCGCGCGAGGGCGAGCTCGGGCGCGCCGACGGTCCTTCCGCGCGCGCGCCAGCGTGCGACGGTCGCGAGCAGGGCGAACGCGCGCTGGCGGTGACCGAGCGCCGCCTCGGCCGCGGCGAAGGTGATCGTCGTCCACGACGTCGCCTCCGGCACCGCGACCCAGAGCTCGTCCCCGACCGCCACGAGATCCGGCTCGGCGCGCCGCAAGAGCTCCGCGGCGCGCGCCCTGCCACGCTCGCCTCCCGCGCGCGCCAGCGCGGCGGCCGCGAGCGCGCGCGCGGACGTGTCGCCATCGAGCAGCGTCGCCGTGTCGCCCACCTCCCGCGCGAGCCGCTCCACCAGCCGCCCCATGTCGGCAGCGAGCGCCGGCCGCGCATCGACGCGAGCGCTCATCGGCGAGAGCCCGAGCAGCGCCTGCGACGTGGGGCCGAGGCGATGCTCGGGGGCCGGGATGCCGGCGAGGGAGGCGGTGAGGCGCTCGGCCGCGGCGCGCAGCGTCTCGTCGTCGAAGACCGGCCGCTCGTACGCCGCCCCGATCGCGAAGGCGAGCGTCGGCGCATCGCTCCCTTCGAGCGCGCTCGCGATGCTCGACTCCTCGGCGCGCGGATCGGCCGTCCCGGGGGAGCTCGCCCAGGCGCCGTAGAGCCCGTGGCTCGCGTCGTCGAAGAGGGCGGTCCCGACGGCCAGCGAGAGGTGTCCCGCGAGCGCGTCGGCCCCCTCGGGCACCTCGAGCACGATTCGTCCTGCGCCCTCGACGAGCGCGTCGCGGGTCACGCGCACGGTCCGCGAGGGACGCACGATCTCGATCGGTCGCCGGACGGCATCGACGACGTTTCCGCTCTCGTCGCTGGCGACGACACGCAGGCTGCCGCTGGCGCGCCGGGTGGGCTCCACGACGAACGGGACCGCGACGGCGCCGCCGGCCGGGACCACGACCTCGACGGGCGCGGCGTCGGGCACGCCGATGGCCTCGTCCCCGATCAGCGCCACCCGCAGCGTGCGCTCGCGGGTGCCGCGGTTCGACACGCGGAGCGGCAGCACGAGCCGATCGCCGAGCCGCGCGAGGTTCGGGATGGGCGCGTCGACGACGATCTCGCGGTCGGAGGCGATCTCGGTCCGCGCCGACCAGATCCAGCCGTCCTCGCGCCAGACGATCACTTCGACGCGGTACGTCGTGACGGCGTCGGCGAGCGGAATCTCGAGGCGCGTGTGCCCCGACGCATCGAGCTCGAACGAGGGCGTGAACAGGACCGTCGGAGGGAAGCGCTCGCGGACGAGCCGCGCGAGGTTCGCGCCGCCGCTGACGGTGCCGACGCCGCCGCCGTGCCCGATGGTGCCCATGGAGCCGGACCCGCCGCCGTAGCCGTAGCCAGTGCCGCCCCCGCCGCTCCCGGCGCCGCTCAACGAGAGGTCCCCCGCCATGATGGTCCCCTCGCTCACCGATGCGTGCACGGCGTCGCCGATCAGGTCCTCGGTCATCTCGGCGCTGATCCGGCGATACGCGTCTCGCAGCGCGAACAACGTCCGCTCGACGGGCGAGAGAATGGCGAGCGAGCGCATCAGGGCGTCCTCACCGGACGCGACGGCGTAGGGCGTGCCGGCCGGCACGACGCGAGCGAAGGGGTCGCGCACGTCGTCGGCGGTCCCGACGCGCCCGTCCGGCCCCGGGGAGACGAGCTCGACGCCCGTCGCCGCGGTCGAGAGCATGAACGTCGGGTGGGCGCTGGCGACGAGCGCGAATCGACCGCCCCAGGGATCGTCGAGCGCTTGGCTCTCGATGACGCCGCGCTCCACCATGCGGGCGAGCCAGCGCTGCCACGGCTCGCGGTACGCGGTGCGCGCCGCGAGCGACGCGTCGTCACCCGGGTCGAGGTACGCGGCGAGCGCCGAGAGCAGGAACACGAGCCGCATCCGTGCGACCCGGCGCGAGACGTTCTCGTAGGTGAAGCTGGGATCGACGTCGGTGATCATGGCCGCCGTCAGGCGGCCCTCGCCGAGCGTCGGGTGCTCCGAGGGGTCGAGCAGATCGTCGGCGAAGTGACGCTGCGCGCCCGTCCCGGTCGTCACGTCGTCCAGCGCGCCGGAGGCGAGCGCCTCCTCGAGGCGGGCCTCGAGGTACGTCTCCGAAGGGCCGATGCCGCGACGCTCGAGCTCCCGCGCCAGCGGCCAGGGATCCCGGAGCACGTCGCGGTCCGACGCGCTGTCCGAGACCTCCGAGCTGTCGTCGGGCAGGCCGAGCGCATCGACGACCGGCGGAGCGAGCGCGAGCTCGCCGTCGGCGCGGGTGGCCGCCGCGAGCGCGGCGCGGACCAGGCGCTCCCCTTCGGCGTCCTCCGGATGCAGCAGCGCCTCGTCGAACTCGCGCTCGAGATACCACGCCGCGAAGTCGAGCTCGCCGCCGTGCGCGGCGAGGTCGCGGACGAGCAAGGCGCCCCACGCGCGCGGGCCGTTGGGCAGCGAGACCAGATCGACCTGCGCGCGCTCGCCGACCTGCCAGCGCGCCCGCTCGGGCACGAGCGAGACGAAGTCCGGATGCTCGGGGACCACGAGCAGCGGCGCGCTCGCGCCGACGCCCTCGAGGCTCTCGTCGGCGTGCTCGACGCGGGCGCGCACCGTGAACGTCCCGATGCGATCGGGCGGAACGGTGATGCGCGCGGTGCTCGCGGCGAGCCCGACCCGCACGACGTCCACCGGCTCGCTGCGCGGATCGAGCAGCTCGACGACGACGCCGGCGCCGCGAACGCCGGCGCGATGCGCCAGCGCGACGTCGAGACGGGCCCCGGGCGCCACGACGGGATGCGGGAGCGTGGGGACGATCTCGGGCGCGAGGGAGACGGGGACCTCCACCCGCGCCATCCGCTCGAGCGGCCCGCCGAGCACGTGCACCGAGAGCGAGGCGCGCCGCGACTCGTAGGGCCCGGCGCTCGCGCCGAGCGGCAGGCGCACCCCGATCTCCGCCAAGCCGTGGCGATCGGTGTGCGCCTGGGCCGAGCCGCCCGGGACGGCCGCGCCCGAGACCTCCACGGCGGTGCCGGCCGGAGGCGGATCGCCGAGCGCGTCGTGCAGCTGCACGAAGACGACGTCGTCGACCTCCGGGACCAGCGTCCCGTGCGAGGCGACGACGTCGATCGAGAGCGAGAGGGGCACCGCGAGCCGCATCTGCGCACGGACGTCGATCGACCCGTGCGCCGCGTGGACGACGTGCGCGACGGCCGACGCCACGCCGACGTCCCCGGCGAGGTAGGCCGGCGCGTGCACGACGATGCGCGCTTCGCCCGCCGCGTCGGTGGTCCCGGAGCCCGCGTACTGTCCTTCGACCTCGACCGAGACCGCGGCGTCGCGCACGGGGCTCGCGTCGGGCGTCGTCACGGCGACGCGGAGGACCGCCTCGGCGCCGGGCGCCACTTCGCGCGGCTCGATCTCTGCGTGCGCGAACAGGCGCTCCCAGGTGCGCTGCCCGACCCGACAGCTGCGGGAGCCGTACGCGTCGAGCGCGCGTGCGGTGACGGAGAGCCAGCCCTCGGTGGCGTGATCGTCGAGCGGGATGTCGAACGAGGCCACGCCCGAGACGTCGGTCTCGACGTCGCGCTCGACGCGACCGACCGCCGGTCCCTCCACGACGTAGCGCACGGCCTGGTGGGGAATCGGCGCTCCCGAGGCCACGTCGGTCAAGAGCGCCCAGAGGTGGATCGGCTCGCTGGGCTCGTAGAGCACGCGGTCCGTGTAGAGGACGAGCTGGGTCCCGTGGGTCAGCGAGAGAGGCAGCTCGAAGCGGCGCCCCGAGCCCTCTGGCCCCATCTCGACGACGAGGCGAGGCGAGGCGCCGCCGGTCGCGGGCACGGGGACGGCGACCTCGAAGCGGCCCGCCGCATCGGTGCGCAACACGCGCTCTTCCCCCGAGGTCGTCTCCGACTCGAAGTGCGCGCGGACCGTTCCGACGAAGGGCACGAGCGTCGAGAGACCGCGCACGCGATAGGCGACCCCGCGAAAGCGCGTCTCGCGGCCGGTGCGGACGACCGTCGGTCCCGAGAGCGCCAGCTCGTAGCCCGTCTCGGCGCGCGACGGCTGCGCCTGCGCGGGCGCCGCGAGGAGCGCAGAGATCGAGATGAACAGCGCGAGCGCGAAGGGACGTGAGAGCACGTGCACGCTCGGTCCCGACACCACCCCGTGGCCCGGGTTCCCCGCGCCCCGACGATCGCCGATCAGCTGCCTACGACGCCCCATGGGGCGCACTGTTTCACGACCCAGGCCAGATCGGCGACGGTTCGTTCGACCTCGATGCGCCGCGGTCCTTCCACGCCCTCGGCCGCGATCCAGGCGCGTTCGTCGTCGCGCTCGACGTCGATCTCGGCGCCGGCGAAGTCGGCCTCGAGGGCGCGAACCAATGCGTCGCGATAGCGGGCGCTGCTCGCGACGAGATCGAGACCGGCGTTCCCGCCGGCGAGCGCACGAGCCGAGAAACGGACCACGATCCTCATGCCGCCGCCCTTCCAGCGCAGGCTCCGGAGCGGCGCTCGCGGAGCCGGGCGCTCGGGATGCGCTCGGTCCTCGGGGGCCGATACGCGGCCCCCTCCATCGGGAGTGAATCCCGATGGAGCCTCCCCCTCATATCGCTCCGCGAGAGAGGGCGACAGGTTTCCTGTCACCCTCTCAGAAGTCGCCGAAGAGGTCGGCCATCTTCACGTCGAGCGCGACCGCGATCTTGTAGAGCGATCCGATCGACGCGCTCGACTCGGCGCGCTCGATCTGGCTCAGCAGCGAGACGCTGAGGCTCGTGCGCCGCGAGAGCTGCTTGAGCGTCAGGTCGCGCTCCTTGCGCAGACCGCGGATCGTCTCGCCGATGTGCTTGTGGAGGCTCTCTTCCGGCGAGCGGATGAGGCCCTTCTTGCGCATCACGCGATCGAGGACTGCGCGGAACTCTTCCGGGTTGAAGGGCTTGCGGACGTAGTCGACCGCGTCGAGCTTCATGCCCTGCACCGCCGACTCGAACGACGGGTAGCCGGTGAAGATGACGACGGCGACGTCGCTGTCGATCTTGCGGATGCGCCGCAGGACCTCCAGGCCGTCCATCTTCGGCATCATCAGATCGAGCACGACGAGGTGATAGCCGCCGTTCTTGACGTCGGCCTCGACCGCGGTCGGATCGTTCTGCGTCTTGACCGTGAAACCATCCTTGCCGAGGAAGGTCTCCATGTACTCGCCGATGGCGGGATCGTCGTCGACGACGAGCACCTTCACGGCGGCGCCGGTGGTCGGGGTGCGTTCGGTACCTTCAGCCATGCTCGTACTACGGTGCGAGACGGGGTCTGAAGCCCCCCGACGGGTCCTTGGTCGAAGTGGGAGAGAGGAAGAGTCGGGGCGAAAGGATTTGAACCTTCGACTCCACGGTCCCGAACCGTGTGCGCTACCAGGCTGCGCTACGCCCCGAGAAAAACGACGACACCAAGCAGGATCGAGAACGGAAGTGAAGAGGGTCGTGGGGTTAGCGTCGCCGGGGCGTTCTGTCAAGCGATGCTGGAATCACCAGTCACGAGATTCGTCTCCGCCGGTCCGCGAGGAGGCCGCGGCAGGCCTCCTACGACGAGCGTACCGGCAGAGCCCCCGCTGCCGCGGCGACGATCCGACCCCCGAGCACCCCCGAGCCCAGTCGCTCGCGAGGAGCAAAGCGACGAGGCGGAGGGGAGGTGAGGCGGAGCCGGCTCCGCCGGTCCGCCGAGGAGGCCGCTCCAGGCCTCCGAGCCGAGGAGGCCGCTCCAGGCCTCCTAGCCGAGGAGGCCGCTCCAGGCCTCCTACAACAAGGTGTAGTTGAGGCCGACCATCGTCTGCGTGTCGACTTCCTGGAAGCCGGGCACCGGCTCGCCGTCGTACAGGAAGTTGAACGACACGTTGGCCGAGAGGTTCTGGTCGAGCGTGACCGTGAGGGTGTTGCGCCAGTTCAGGCGCACGTTGCCCCAGTGGGGGTCGCCGCGGAAGTCGACCAAGCCCTCGACGCCCGTCATGAACGTCCAGCTGTCGTTCATGTGGTTGTCGTAGCCGAGGAAGAGGCGGCCCGAGGGCTGCACTTCGTCGCCCGGCACGAGGTAGCTCATCATGTCCGAGCCCGTGCAGGTCGCGGGGTCCACCGTCACGCCCGCGCCCGCCACGCGGCAGAGCGGGTTCGGGTAGCGATCGTCGTACGTGACGTCGGCGCCGATCTCGAACCAGATCCGGTGGTGCGCCTCGGCCTCCGAGAAGAGGTTGCGCGCCCAGCCGAGCTGGCCCTGGAAGCGGAAGTCGAGACCGGCGAACGGATCGTTGCGGCCGATCACGACGGCGAAGAGCGAGTCGTCCGCGTCGAGGAAGACGTCGTAGCGGAGGCGCCCGAGCAGGTTCTGCGCGTTGGCGTTCCACGGGCCGAACTGGCCGTTGGCCGCGTTGCGCAGCGACGCCGCGCCGTACGCGAACGTCAGGTCGAGCGTGAACATGTGGATGTCGCGTCGAACCAGGAAGTGGTTGTTCAGGCTGAGCGACAGGCTCCGCGCGTTGCCGTAGTTGAGCTGCCCCTGCGCGGTCAGCGTCCAGACGGTGTCGTCGGCGTCGGCCGCCGGCGGAGCGGCCGTCGTCTCGGCGAACTGCGAGGCCCCGGCCGCTTGCGCCTCGGCATGCGACGAAGGCGCCAGCGTGACGAGTGCGAGGCCGGCCGCGAGGATCGCGACGGTGGATCGACGAAGGTTCATTGGAACTCGAGCTCCCCTGTGAAAGGCGCGCGAAAGATGATCCAGGCTGCCCCACCGTCAAGCCAGGACCGCGGGTTGCCGTGAGGGCGGACGCATGGTTTGAAGGCGCGTCGTGCGTTCTTCGCTCGCGCCCCTCGCATCGCTCGCGACCGTGCTTATGGCGCTCGCTCCGTCGCACGCGCACGCGGGCAACGACGAAGGCGTGCTGCTCGGCAACGAAGCGGCGATGACGGGCGGCGCGGTCTCCGCCGTCACGAGCGACGGCAGTGCCATGTGGTACGACCCGGCCGGGCTCGCGGCCGTCACGCGCGGTCAGCTCGACCTCAGCGGCAGCGCGACGGTGCTCCGCATCGCCGACACGCCTCGCTTGCTCTCGTCGGACACGACGGGACGCGCGGCGGACGGCGGCTACATCGAGGTGCTCGGCATCCCGAGCGCGGTGACGGTGGTGCGCTTGCTCGAGCCGCGCCTGGCGTTCGGCTTCGGCATCTTCACGCCGCAGCTCACCAACCACACCGATCGCGTGGGGCTCACCGACACCGTGAACGGCCTCACCTCGCGCTGGCAGCTCGTGCAGCAGGAGAACACGCAGAGCACGTACGCCGGGCTCTCGCTCGGCTATCAGCTCGCGCGGGACCTCCGGATCGGCGGCACGGTGTTCGGGCTCTATCGGCAAGAGACGCTCAGCACGCACTTCTTCGGCGGCGCCACGGCCGCCGACGGAATGGATCTGTTCGCGGTCGGCAGCTCGAGCCTCAGCTCGCTGCAGTCCGTCGGTGTCGCCCTCGCGGTGGGCGTGCAGTGGGACGTGACCGACCACCTGACCCTCGCCGCGACGCTGCGCTCGCCGGACCTGCAGCTCGGATCGCTGTTCCGCTCGACGTCGTCGATGATCACCTCGATCCGCGGCGGCGAGCTGATGTTCGAGCCGACCGACTCGTCGGGGCTGGTCCCGAACGTCGGCCTCATCACGCCCACCCGGCTGCGCGTCGGGGCGGCGTTCCGCGCCGACGCGTGGTGGCTCGGCGTGGACTTCGAGGTCGCGCACGAGTGGATCGTGCCGGAGCTCAACATCGAGCGGCGCTGGGTTGCCAACGCCCACGTCGGCGCGCGCCTGTGGATCGACCAGAACGTCTCGATCGGCGGCGGCATGTTCACCGACGTGTCCCCCACCCGGCGCATCACGCGCTACGGACAGACGCAGATCGACTTCCTGGGCGGCTCGCTCGGCCTCGAGATCCACACGCCGCACGCGCTCGGCGAGGACGAGCAGGCGGAGACGATCGTGTTCGCGCAGACGTTCGCGCTCCGCTACGCCGTCGGCTTCGGCCGCATCGGCGGCCTCGCGTTCACCGACGACACGCCGACGATGCAGACCGCGGAGGTGCAGCCGACGTGGACGACCGTCCACGAGCTGAGCCTGCACCTGGGCTCGGCGCTCTACTTCTGATCGGGACCTCTGATCGGAGGCTTGCGATCGGGCGCCCGCCGGCGGTCGGGACGCGACGATTCTGGCGGTTGGCGGATCAGATCCCGACGGTCGGCCACTCGAGCATCGCGCGCACGAGCCAGTAGGCGAGCGCGATCAGCGCGAGCGCGATCGAGAGCTCCTCGGCGTAGAGGCGCTCGAGCGTGCCGGCGAGACCGTAGCCTCGCGCGGCGGCGAGCGCCGCGAAGGGGACGAAGAGCACGGTGAGCGAGAAGAGCAGGATGCCGAAGGCGTTGGCGTGCCACGCGCCCGCCGGATCGAAGTGGGCCATGTACGCGAACGCGGTGGTCAGCCCGCACGCGGGACAGCGGAAGCCCGTGAACTCGTAGAATCCACACGGCGCGAGGCCGAGCTGCCGGCTCGAGCCCTGGAGCGGGTCGGGCGTCAGGCGCGCGGCGGTGACGATCACCGCGGTCGCGATGCTGGCGAGGGCGATCCAGCCGATGCGGTCGCTCAGCCCTCCTCGCGGAAACGGTTCGCGCGCCACGGCCCCGACGCTATCGCTTCGGGCGGCCGCGGTCACGGCGCCGCCGATGGAGCGGCCTCGCGCAGCGTGCAGGTCGTCGTCACGGCCGGCCCGTACACCCAGCCGGTCCGGGGAGCGCCGAGCGAGAGCCAGTCGCCGCGCACGCGCGCGATGCTCACCTGCGTGCCCGGATCGAGATCGCCCAGGACCGCCGAGGACGCGCTGCTCCGTTCGCGCACGTGCAGCGGCGTCGTGTCGGTCACGACGCTCGTGCAGCTCGCGGCGTCCTCGCGGACGAGGCGCATGCGCGGGCTCTCGGAGACGTGCGGGGCCACCAGGCGCGTGACGACGAATTCCCGGACCGAGTAGAGCTGGCCCGGGTCGCCCTCGAAGCGCGAGACGTTTCCGGTGAGCACGCCCTCGAGCATCCACACCGCGCCGCGCCGCCCGACCTCCGGCAGCGTCACCCCCGGCGCGAGCGTGAGCTCCAGCCACGACGGCGTGTCGCCCACGTCGGGCGACCAGCCGACGTAGCTCGGCGGGCACGTGCAGCCCCATCCGAGCGACGCCATCGCGACCGGAAGCTGCACGAGATCGGCGTGCCCTCGCCGCGCGGCGCTGATCCGCGCATCGATCCACGCGACCGCGCGCGGGCCATCGATCCCGGCGGACGAGGGCGCGCGCCGCGCGCGGGTCGGCTCGCCCCCTCCCGTTCGCGGGCTCTCCGGGGCGAGCACCGTCTGCGGGTCGCTCTGCGCGTGCGCGACGCCGCCCACGAGAGCGGCCAGCAGCGCGAGAGCCGAGAGGCTACTTCGCCTTCCGCTCATGCTTGGCGACGTAGCGTGCGCGCAGGTCGTCGACGACGTGATCGAGGACCCGCTCTTCGTCGCCGGAGAGATTGCCCCGGGTCTTCTCCTCGAGCATGAGGAGGATCTCCAGCGTCTGACGGGCCATCGCGAGGTCCTCGTCCTGAGCGCCATCCGGGCTCGCCAGCTCGCCGAGCTGGATCATGCACGACGTGCTCATCGAGAGGACGAACGTGGCGAAGTCGATCGGCGGCGTGCCGTCCGAGCCCGGCAGCTCGCCTTCGTCGGCCTTGGAGCGCCCAGCGCCCTTCGAGCGCGCGCTCACCGGCTCACTCCTCGTCGTCGTCCGCCGCGCCCGCGCCGGCGTCGTCCTCGGCATCGGCGCTCGCGCGCGCCGGACGAGCGTTGTCCTGCTCGTTCGGCTGGCTGATCGCCGCGTTCGCCTCGCGGTCCGGCAGGGCCGCGATCTGCTTGTCGACGGCCTTCTGGTCGACGAGGCCGAGGGCCACGTTGCGCGCGACGATGCGCTTGTCGAAGAGGAATTCCTGATTGCTCATGGGTGCGACCTCGTCCTCGGCCGAGGGGCACGAGGGCGGCGATTCTAGGGGCGGCGAGCCGGGAGTCAACCGCCGCGCCGGTGCGGGCCCTTGCCACGAGGGCGTCCCGACGCTATTTCTCCGTCGTTCGCACGCCTCCCCGACGTGCGAGCGCGAGCCCGAGGACGAACCTCCGGCCCGCCCGACCGAAGAGGTCGTCGGCTCGGGGAGCAACCCTGGTCGGGCCGCGCGAGCGCCCCAGGGAACTGTCCCGGATCGGTCACCGACGCTGGGACGGGCGCCACGAAAGAGACGGCCCCGTTGCGGGCCCAGCCAAGATGAACGATCGATTTTCTCCGGACGGCGAGACCCGTCCCCTCCGCGCGCAAGCGCCCAACGACGACCTCCTCGAAGCCGCGAGCACGCCCGACGGCGAGCCCGAGGCGGATCGCTTCGCGGACGGTCCCCGTCCCGCCGTGTACGAGCGCGTCTTCCCCGCCGGCCACATCGACGAGGATGCCGCCAAGGTCCTGCGGCGACTGCATCGCGCCGGCCACACCGCGTACCTCGTCGGCGGCGGGGTCCGCGACCTGCTCCTCGGCCGCAAGCCGAAGGACTTCGACGTGGCGACGAGCGCCCGCCCGAACGACGTGAAGCAGGTCTTCCGCAACTGCCGGATCATCGGCCGCCGATTCCGGCTCGCGCACATCCTCTTCTCGGGCGGCAAGATCATCGAGACCGCGACGTTCCGCCGCGACCCGAGCGCGAGCGACGACGGCGACGCTTTCGCCGAGATCGGCGAGGGCGACACCGAGGGATCGAGCGTCATCGCGCCGCGCCTCAAGCCGCGCGACGACGAGGCCGACCTGCTCATCCGCCACGACAACGTCTTCGGCGAGCCCTACGAGGACGCGCTGCGCCGCGACTTCACCATCAACGGGCTCTTCTACGACGTCGAGCGCGGCGAGGTCATCGACTACGTCGGCGGCATGGCCGACCTCGAGGCGCGCACCGTGCGCACCATCGGCCTCCCCGACGTGCGCTTCCGCGAAGATCCGGTGCGGATGCTGCGCGCCATCAAGTTCTCGGCGCGCCTCGATCTCGGGATCGACCCCGAGGTGTACGACGCGCTCGTCGCGCAGCGCGAGGAGCTGGGCAAGGCCGCCAAGGCGCGCGTGCTCGAAGAGATCCTCCGCCTCGTGCGAGGCGGCGCGGCGCATCGGTCGATCTGGCTGACGTGGGAGACCGGCATCCTGGCGGTGATCCTGCCGGAGCTGGCGACGTTCCTCGACGACGGGCCGCGCGGCGCACGGACGCTCTGGGGGCGGCTCGACGCGATCGACGCGCTGGTCGAGAGCGGTCGCACCCCGAGCGACGTCGTGCTGCTCGCCGCGCTCCTGCTCGGCCCGATCCACGAGGCGCTCGAGGGCGCACGGGACCCGCTGGCGGCCTACGAGGAGTTCATGAACGGCCTCGCCACCAGCGTCGCGCCACCCCGGCGCATGAAGGAACGGATGCGCGCGGTCATCGGCTGCGAGCAGCGCTTGCGCCGCGGGCGGATCGGCTCGCTCGCCCATCGGGACTTCTTCCCCGAGGCCGCGATGCTCTACGAGATCGACTGCCGCGCGCGCGGGGCCACACCGATGGACCTGCGCACCGAGATCGCGAATGCACCGGCGCCCGACGACGCCCCGCGACGCCGGCGGCGCAGGCGCCGTGGCGGCGCCTTCCAGGGCTGAGGAGGATCGCCCGGTGCCGGAGCTCGCTCTCGATCTCGGCGCATGGATCGTGTGGCGAGGCGAAGGCCTCGTGATCGTCGACAAGCCGAGCGGAGTGCTCTCGCAGCCAGGCTCCGAGGGCCCGAACCTGGTCGATCTCGCGCGCGCCCACTTCGGATCGGGCGGCATCGGCGTGCTCCACCGTCTGGACCGGAACGTCTCGGGGCTGGTGATGCTGGCGACGCACAAGGACGCGGCCCGCGCGATGAGCGAGGCCTTCGCCCGGGGCGACGTCGACCGGCGCTACGCCGCGATCGTGCGCGGTCAACCGCCGGCCGACGCGCTGGAGATCGACGCGTGGCTCGACAAGGACGAGGCCCGAAACCTCGTGCGGGCGCGCGCGCCGGACGCGCTCTCGGAGGCGGAGCGCAGCTCGTTCGTCGCGGCCCGGACGGAGGTGAGGGTGGAGGCGCGCTTCTCGGCGCTCTGGGGCCGCGGTGCCGCGGTCGAGGCGCGCCCCATCACGGGCCGCTCTCACCAGATCCGCGTGCACCTCGCGCACGTGGGCCTGCCCATCGTGGGCGATCCGAAGTACGGGCTGCGCGTGAAGGGGCTCGACCGGCCGCTGCTCCACGCGCGCGCGATGCGGTTCCGGCCGCCGGGCGCCGCGGAGGACGTCGTCGTCACGGCCCGCGAGCCCTGGTCGCTCCCGGAAGTCCGCGCGCTCCGGCCGTGGCGAGCGGATCGCGCGAGAGCCGGTCACGGATCGCGCCCTCGCCGCTAGGAGGAGCGCCCCCCCCCCGCCGCCCATCTCCGGCCGCCCGAGTGAATCGGTCGGCCTCAACCAGGCGAAGCCATGCGCGAACGTCTCTCGAAGCTGCCCCAGATTCTCCGCTCGCTCGCGTTCGTCGTCGCTGCGGCGGGCGTCGGCCTCGGTGCGAGCGCCGTCTACGACCTCGCGGCGGGCGGCGACTGCTGCGCGCCCGGCGCGGCGTGCTGCACGCCGGGCTCACCCTGCTGCCACGGTCATCACGGCGGATCGGTCGCCGACGCGCGCTGACCGAGCCACGATGGTCCGATGAGCGAAGCGGAGCTCGACGCGCTCATGGCGCGGCTCGCGGAGGGCGATCGAACGGCGTTCGAACCGCTCTACCGCGCGCTGCGTCCGCGCGCGCTCCGCGTGGCGCGCCGGCGCTTGTCGCCCGACGTGGCCGACGACGTCGCGCAGAGCGCGCTCGAGCGGGTGTTCTTCCGCGCGAGCGAGTTCGAGGCCGGCCGAGCCTGTCTCCCGTGGTTCTACGCGGTGGTCGCGAACGAGGTGCGCGGCGTGACCCGCAAGCGCGAGCGCGCCCACGCGCCGCTCTCGACCGAGCCGCCGAGCGAGGCCCCCGGCGCCGACGAGCAGATCGCCCACCGCGAGCTCGAGGTGGCGCTCGAGCGCGCGATCGAGGAGCTCGACGGCCCCTCGGCCGAAGCGATCGCGGCGCTCCTCGGCCGCAGCCCACCCGTGCTCGATCGTGGTCCCACGTTCCGCAAGCGACTGTCGCGCGCCTACGCGCGCTTGCGGACGATCCTCGGAGGTAGCCATGGATGACGTCCTCCTGCGCCGCGCGCGTCGCGCGCTCGAGCTGGGTCGGCTTCGTCACGCCCTGCTCGGCGCGACGCTCGTCGGCGGCACGCTCGTCGCCGCCTCGCTCTGGGTGCCCGGCGGGCTCGACCCGCGCTGGGTCGTCGTGCCCTTCGCGGCATGGCTCTTCGTGGCGTGGCGAGGAGGCGCGCTCGCCCACGGAGGTCTCACCGGGCTCGCGCTCGGTGCCGCCGGGTGGCTGGTTCCGATGGCGGTCCTGCGTCCGTGCTGCGCCACGATGGGCACGGCCGTCGCCGACTGCTGCACCCGTCCCGAGTGCTGTCTCGAGACCGGCGCGCTGCTCGGCGCGGTCGCGGCGATCGCGGCGCCGATGGGTCTGGCTCGCGATCTGCGCACGCTCTCGACGCGCCTTTCGGGCACGCTGCTGGTGGCCGGCGCCGTCCTCGCCGTGCGCTGCGCGGGCCTGTTCGTCGGCGAGTCGATCGGCCTGCTCGGCGGCCTCGCGATCGGGACGCTGGTGCTGGGCGGCGTGCGCGCCGTCGTGCTCTCGCGGCGCGCGCGCCCCGCCTGACCGAGCGCGACGCGGGGCCGACCGGGCACGAGGCTCCACCCCGGGCGGGCGCTCCGATCAGCGCGCTTCTTCGAGCAGTGCGGCGTAGCGGAGATCGTCGACGTCTTCGAGCGTCGCCTCGATCTCGACGCCGACCAGCGCAGCCAGCGCCGGTGCCCCCGCGGCGGCGAAGGCGCGGCGGAACGCGAGCGCGTCCGGCGCGAGCGCGGGCGAGATGGCAATCACCTCGTGCGGCATGCGCTCGCTCATGGCCAGCACCACGAGCGAGGCCTCGGGTGGCCAGGGCCCGAGCACTTCGTTCCTCGCGCGATCGTAGCTCCCGACGAGCCCGCCCACGTCGGCGCGACCACTCGCGAGCGCGACGCCCACGGCCTCGTGGGAGCCGAGGAAGACCTCGGCCGCGAACACGCCCGGATCGATGCCGCGCTCGGCGAGCGCTGCCCGCTGCAGGGCGTAGCCGCTCGTGGACCAAGGATCGACCCACGCCACGCGCGTCCCCGCGAGATCGCCGAGACCCCGTACCCGTGGCGTCCGCCCGACGAGCAGCGCGCGCGGATCGCGGTCGCCGCGCCGCACGACGGCGAAGAGCCCGATCGC
Source organism: Sandaracinaceae bacterium (assembly GCA_044223665.1). Taxonomy (GTDB): domain Bacteria; phylum Myxococcota_A; class Polyangia; order Polyangiales; family Sandaracinaceae; genus JBBSAT01. Next base: position 36,161 of record JBGALT010000008.1, read on the forward strand.
GCCCAGCTTGCGCGCGCGTGCGTAGGCGAGCGGCGCGAGCCAGGCCACGTCCACGCGATCGGCGGCCACCGCGTCGACGAGGTCGGCGTAGCTCGGCACGCGCACCACGGCTGCCCGCGCCACGAGCGCGCGCTCGAGACGCTCTTCGGTGGACGCGCCCGGCGTGCTGTCGGGATCGCCGACGACGCCGATGCGCAGCCTCTGGCCGCTCGCCCCGTCACGCGTCTCGCGCCGGATCGGCAGCCGCAGGACGGCCGGGGAGACGGGCGTCGCGACGACGGGCGTCGGCTCGCCCGTGGGCCCGAGCGGCGCCGCCGCCGTGGCCTCGATCAGGCCCTCGGCGCTCTCGGGCAGCTCGCGGCCGGTCGCCCCGCAGAGCCCGAGAACGAGCGCCGTCATGTCCGCGGTCCGCTCTTCGATGCGGAGCGCGAGCGCGCGATCGACCACGGCCGCCACCGCAGCGGGAAGGTCCGGCACGCGATCGCGCAAGCGCGGCACCGGCCTCGTCGCGATGCGCACGGCCATGTCCGTGAAGCTCGCGGTGCGCACCGGCGGCTCGCCTGCGAGCGCCTCGAACAGGACGACGGCCATCGCCCACACGTCGACGGAGGCGTCGATGCGCTCGCTCGTGAGCCGCTCGGGCGACCAGTACGCGACGGTGTCCACCGAGCCGTTGTTCACGGTGACCATGTGCTCGAGCGATCCGCCGAGCGCCGTGGTCATCAGCTTGCTGACCCCGAAGTCGATCAGCTTCGGAACGATCGACCCGTCCGGACGGCGGGCGATGAAGATCGTCGCGGGCCGCACGTCGCGATGCACCACGCCCACGTCGTGGGCCAGGACGAGGGCATCCATGATCGGAACGAGCAGATCGAGCGCGCGGCCGAGCGGAAGGCGGCGCTCGCGGCGCAAGAGCTCGAAGAGCGTCTCGCCCTCCAGAAGCTCCTGGACCATGTAGAGCGCTCCGCTCGGATCCCGATCGACGTCGTAGACCTTGACGACGTGCGGATGCACGAGGGCCGAGGCCGCGCGGGCCTCGCGCAGGAAGCGCATCTCGAGGTTCTCGCCGGCCTGGGCGCCGAGGAGCTTCAGGGTGAAGCGCTTGCCGGTCCACGCGTGCTCGGCGTCGAAGACGAGCGTGGCCGAGCTCACCCCGCCGAGGTCTCCGCTCCGCAGGCTCTCGCGCAGGAGGCGGTACTTCCCCGCCACGAGATCTCCCACGCGGAACGACGGCATCATCGACGGGCCATCGTAGACCAAGGGCCGCAGTGCGCTACGTTTCATTGCCGCGCGCGCGGGCCCTTCCCTCGGGCTCCCGCCCCGCACGTCGCTCGCCGGCAGATGCGGACGAACATTTCCGCGGCGTGGCGTCGTGGATAAGATCGCCACGTGCGACGCATCCTCCTGGCCGCGCTCTGTGTCGGGTGTACTGGCGTCGCGGCTCCACCCGATGCCAGCCACGACGCCGATCGAGCCCCCGTCGACGCGCCCTCGGACGCGCCCACCGATGCCGGCCCGCAGGCCTGCAGCACGCGCTGCCCGTCGGGCCTCGTCTGCGCGAACGACGGCGTGGCGGAGATCGATCCCGAGCCCGGCGACGAGCCCGTCTGCGCGGCGCCGATCGACGTGATCGGCCGCGGCGCGCCCACGTGGCGCTGGCGGACGGGCGGGCGCCCGCTCGGTGCGCGGACGTGCGTCTCGCAGGGCTTGGCGCCCGGTCTCTCCGCCGAGCGCCAGGCGCGCCAGCTCGAGCTGCTGCGCGCGGCCGGCATCCACACGCTGCGCCTCGACTTCACGTGGGCCGGCGTCGAGCCCGAGCGCGGGCGCTTCGAGCTCGCGCCCTGGGACGCGATGGTCGACGAAGCGCTGGCCGAGGGCTTCGAGGTGATCGCGATCCTCGCCTACGGCAGCCCCTGGGCCGGCCGCGACCTCTGGGGCCCGCCAGACGACCTCGCCGACTTCGCGCGCTACGCGCAGACCCTCGCCGCGCGCTACGGCGAGCGCCTGAGCGGCTACGAGATCTGGAACGAGCCCAACGCCGGCTACCGCTTCTGGCGCCCCGACCTGCACGGCGACGCGGCCGCGTACGCGACGATGCTCGCCGAGAGCGCCGCTGCGATTCACGCGGCGTGCGAGCGATGCGCGGTTCTGAGCGGCGGGCTCTTCTTCCACGCGCAGGTCATCAACGGCGCGCTCGAGTTCACCCACGACATGCTCACCGCCCGCCCGGACGCGCTCGCCGGCGTCGCGCGCCTGGGCTTTCATCCTTACCCGCTCTACCCGCCGGTCGACGACCCCGACGTCGACACCGAGACCGTGCGCAGCATCGGCGGCATGGTGGACGACATGGAGCGGGTCCTCGCGCGTCACGGCGTCGCCGAGCTCCCCGTCGTGTTCACCGAGCTCGGCTGGCCGGTGGCGGGAAGCGTCGACGAGGCGCGCCAGGCGAGCCTTCTCTCGCGGGCCTTCGTGCTGAGCGCGTCCCTCGGCGTCGACCCGATCTGCTGGTTCAACCTCGCCGACGGCCCGCAGCACGGCACCTTCCCTCCGGAGGACGACTTCGGCCTCTATCGCTACCCCTCGGACGAGCCGCCCGCCGCCGTGGACCCCAAGCCCGCGCGCGACGCGCTCGCATGGATCGCCGCGGTGGGCGCCGAGGCGGTCCCGGCCGGCCCGCACGAGGGCTGGCACGACGAGGCCGGCGGGGTGTTCGCCCTCGACTTCGACACGCCGCGGGGGACGCTCACCGTCGTGTGGGCCACGTCGCCGACGACGCTCGCCGGCACCGAGACGCGGACCGCCACCGACTCCTTCGGGCGACCGGTGACGTGGACGGGGCAGATCGGACGCGACCCGCTCTTCCTCGTCCCTTGAGACGCTCGCGCGGGAGCTCGGATCAGAACGTGGCGTCGAGCTGCAATCGGAAGAGGTGCTCTCCGATCGTGTAGTCGCTGCCGAACGTGTGCTGCCAGTCGAGCTGCAGCTTGAACGAGTGACCATTGACGTAGACGTTCACGCCGCCGGCCGTGGCCCGCCCCGCGCTCTGCACCGTCGCGATCAAGGTCGGATCCGTCGCGCCGATGGCCTCCATCTGCTCGTAGCGCGCGTAGAGCGCGACGAGATCGCCGAGCATCATGCCCGCCTGCGCCTCGAGGCCCCAGGCCTGACGGCTGTACTCGGTGATCGGCATCGTCGCGCCGGCCGGCATCCCCGTGCGCTCGGTGACGCCGTTCGTCGTGCGCCAGAGCCACTCGCCGAGGAACGAGAAGCCCGCCCACTTGAAGACGAGGTCGGCCGCCATGTGGAAGTAGTCGTAGCCGCCGAGCTGATAGAACTGATAGCTGCTCGAGACGCTCGTGGTGCTGCGCGGGCGATCGGTCGACTGGTTGTAGGCGATGCCGAAACCGATCGCGAGATGCGGGCTCGCGCTGTGGGTGAGGTCGCCCTCCTGATCGTCGTCGAAGGGGCCCATGGGGCGCACGGTCATGCGGCCGACGAAGAGGAAGCCGGGCGCGGCGGTCGTCGCGAGACGGTTGCGCCCGTCGCCGGCGAAGAAGCCGAGCGCATAGGCGAGGCGCCCTTCCCAGCCGAAGAGATCGTTCGAGAACAGCATCACACCGATGTCGCGATCGAGCGAGAGCTCGCGGACGACGCCGGCACGGTCGACGGTCTGCAGCGCGAACTCGCGGATCGTGCGGGCGCGATCGAAGGCCACGAAGAACTGGCCGACGCGGAACGAGAGATCCCGCAGGTGCGTGCTCTCGAGGTACGCATCGAAGAGCGGGCTCGCGTTGTTCGGCTCGAAGTCGCTCGGGCCGAGCGCGAGCTGGATGCCGTAGCGCGTGTTGCGGTCGAGCACGTTGCCGAGCAGCCAGACGCGGATCGTGCGGATCTGCAGCTCGTTCGACGGAGTGTTCCGCGAAGCGTCGGCCGAGTTGGGCACGTGCAGCGTGTCGCGCACCTGCATGCGGGCGCGGAGCTGGAGAGAGAAGGTATCGCCCGAGGTGACCGTGAGGCCGCGGCCGGGGGCGACCGTGATCTGCACGTCGTCGTGCGGCGCTTCGGCCGCGGGCGGCGCGGGGACCGGCGCGGGGGCGGCGACGACCTCGGCCGGCGCGACCGCCTCGGCGCTTGGCACCTCGGCGTCGGGTGACGACGGCGGCTCGGTCCCCACATCCGGGTCCGCGGAGCCGGCAGCCTCGAGAGGCGAGATCGCCTCGCCCGGCGCCGCGGCCTCGCTCGGCGCCCCTTGCGCACCAGCACGAGCGCTGGCTCCGAGGCAGACCAGGAGTACGAGGAGGCCGAATCGGGATTGGGTCACGGCGGCCTCGTACAGCAGCCGAGATGCCACAGGCAAATCCGCTGAATCCGACGAGACAGCCCGAGAGCCATCTCATTTCACGGGCCGATTCCGTCGCATTTCATGGGCGCCGTGGCCGAGAGCGGTCGTCGTGTCGCGCGCTCGTCCCAGCTCAGCTGGCTCGCGGGCTGCGCGTTCACCCACGCGAGCGCCCGACGCTCGGGGCTCGCCCGCATGAGCTCGCTCAGCACGTTCGTGTCCAGGACGATCACCGGAGCTTCGGTGGCGGCCGAGCGGGCTCGCGCGCCGGAAGCACGACCTCGGCGCCTCCCACCGCTCGGAATCGCGCGTGGATGGCGTCGCCCAGACCGCGCACGGGGCGCTCGTCGTCGGCCAGCACGACGCGCAGGATCACCCGCACTTCTTCTTCCATCGCACGACCGTGCCGCGCCGCCCGAACGCGAAGACGCTCCTTCAGTCCCGGATCGAGATCCCGGATCGTGATGCTGGCCATGCAATCGATCAGCGGCGGCGACGGCACAGCACCCACGCGACCCCGATCGTCGTGAGCAGCGCCGTGGTCGAGCCGCGCGCGGGCGAGGCCGAGCAGCCACCGCTGAGCTCGCCGCGTGCGCCGTGCCCGGAGGGATCACTCGGGCCCGCATCGGGGCCCGCGTGCATCCCGCCGTCGCCGCCCACCATGCAGGGCGCATCGAAGCCGTCGCAGTTCTGGTCGATGCCGTCGCCACAGACCTCGGGCGCGCTCGGATACACGGACGGGTCCATGTCGTCGCAGTCGTCGGCCTCGAAGCCGTCTCCGTCGACGTCGGTCGTGGGCGCGGGGCTGCAGGCGCCGCTCGCACAGCCGTGCGCGCACGTCTCGCGCATCACCATGCCGGCCGTGCACTGCACACGATCGTCGCCCTCGCAGCTCCAGTCCGCGCCGATGCCGGTCGGGCACGCGGGCACGGCGGCAGGCGTGCTCGTCAGGCGGATCTCGATCTGGTGATCGATCGGGCCGCCACTGTCGGCGAACCAGGTGACGCTCTCCTGCACGAGGTTGAAGAACTGGTCGTAGTCGCCCGGCGCGGCCGGCGCGCGCACGCTGAACGCGAAGCGGCCCGTCTCGCCGGGCGCGACGTCGTGATCGACCGTCGCCGCGCGGTTGGGCGAGACCCAGTCGTGGCCCGCGATCGGGCTCGCGACGTCGCGCGGCTCGGTCGTGCCGAGGAAGGTCTGCCCCGGGTGCCACGTCTCGGTGCCCGTGTTGCGCATGTCGATGAAGCCGGCGCTCTCGGTGCCCGCCTCGAGCGGGAAGGGATCCGACGCGTAGGGGAACGACTGCGCGACGAACGCGGCGCCGTAGGTCGAGGTCGCCCAGAAGCTCGCGCCCATCTCGTCGTAGACGCCGCTCGTGTGGTCGCGGTAGCTCGCGTAGCGCTGCGAGAAGCACGACGCGCCGGGCGCGCAGCCGTTGTAGTAGTGCGTGACGGTCGTGATCCACGCGTCCCAGTGATCGTTGCCCACGCGGACGGCGTTGAGCCACGCGATGGCTTGCTCGCGCGTGTCGACGCCGGAGATGTGCGCGCTGCGGATGACCATGGCGACGACGAAGTCGACGGCGGCCGCCGTGTTGCCGGCGACGGTGAGCACGCGGTTGCCCTCGCGCGCGAGCGTCTGGTCGTAGGTGCCGGCGTCGAACTGGAACATGCCGAGCCCGCCCTGCATCAGCGAGCAGGGGCCGTCGCCCGCGCCCGCGACGACGGGGCCGCCGCAGTCGGAGGAGTACGGGCCCTGACAGGCCCACGTCAGCTCCGACCAGCACTGCGACATGTTCGTCTCCGCGTCCGCGATGCCAGCGAGGAGATAGCCCTGGGTGATGCCGTTGGCGGAGGCGGCGTCCCGGATCTGGCCGGCACGGGCACGGCGCTGCGCGGCCGAGAGGCTCGACTCGGCAGCCCGGAATTCCTCCGGCTCGGGCGCACCGAGGCAGGCGCCGGTGAACAGAACGGTGAGCGAGGCGAGGACGGCAGCGCGCATGGGCGCGCTATCCGCAAGGGTCGGGCCAGGTCGAAGGCCCGATCTCGCCCCCCAATTGCTCACTCGCGATCGCAGCCTCTGCCTCGCCGCGGCGCTCGGGAGCGCGCCCGCGTCCAACTTCCGGCCGTTGGCCGCTCACTCGACGAAGATCGCCCCGACCATCCCGAAACCGAAGTGGAAGTTGCAGTAGTACCCGTAGGCGCCGGGGACCGCGGGCGTGAACGAGACGCTCGTCCCGGTGTCCCGGCTGGGGATGGGCGAGGTGGGGTCCGGGGTCGCCACGCCGCCCACGACCGTCCCCGCACGCAGCGGGTGGCTCGCGAACGAGGGCACGGCCGAGATCGTCACCACGGTGCCCGCGCGGACGCGGATACAAGGCGGCGAGTAGCTGAAGCCGCTGGTGGTGATCGCCGCGGTGGGCTGGCCGGTGAGGTCGGTCGCGGTGCGGGACGAGCACCCGTTGACCACGCGGTCGAGCGAGGCGTCGACCATCGGCTCGATGTAGGCATCCACGAGGACGCTGTCGCCGCCGTCGACGGCACCGCCTCCGCTGTCCGCCCCGCCCGTGCCCGCGTCGGTGCCGGCGTCCGGAGGGCCACCCGTGCCCGAGTCCGCACCACCCGTGCCCGAGTCGAAGCCGCCGCCCCCCGCATCGATGCCGCCCGTTCCCGAGTCCACGCCGCCCGTGCCCGAGTCCGCGCCGCCGGTGCCCGTGTCCGCGCCGGCGGTGCCCGTGTCGACCGCCGCATCGCGCGCGCCCGAGTCGAGCCCGCCGCCATCGCGCGCGCATGCGTCGCAGCTTCCGTCGACGTCGCTGCCCGACTCGATCGTGGTGTCCGGACCGGGGCACCCCGCGACTGCGAGCACCACGCCGAAGACACCGACGAGCCCTCCACCCCGAAGCATGCTCATGGCCGGCGAGCGTAGCGCGCCCGCGCCCCCACGGTCACGCGCTCTGGCGCAGCGAGGCGGGAGGCATCAGCTCACGGAGCGCGCTCGTCTTGCCGAAGCAGAGCAAGAGGTCCCCGGGCAAGATCTCGGTCTCGCCGCGCGGATTGGGGATCGCCAAGCTCCCGCGCTGGATCGAGAGCACGCGGACGTCCCGCTCGCCGAGGCTCGAGGCAGCGAGCGTCCGATGCGCCAGCTCGCTCGCCCGCGAGACGACGAGCTCGGCGACGGCGTAGCCCTTGTCGAGCGTCAGCTTCTGCTTGAGATCGACGTCGGGGAAGACCACCTGCTCCTCGCAGTGCCGGATGATCGCGCCCGCGATGTCGATGCGCGTCGTCCCCTCGATGCCCTCGAGGCCCGGCGAGCTGTTGACCTCCATCACGAGCGGCCCTTCGTTCGACTCGAGCATGTCCACGCCCGCGACGCGCAGCCCCATGATCTGCGCCGACCGGAGCGCGACGCGCTCGGCCTCCGGCGAGAGCGTGACGGCCTCGGTGCGGCCGCCACGGTGGACGTTGGACCGATACTCGCCGTCGGTCGCGATCCGCCGCATGGCCGCGACGACACGCCCTCCGACCACGAACGCGCGCACGTCGCGCCCGCGGCTCTCCTTGACGAACTTCTGGATGAGAACGTTCTGCTGCGCGCTCTGCAGCGTCTCGACGATCGCCTGCGCGATGCGCCGATCCTCGGCGAGGATCACGCCCACGCCCTGCGTCCCTTCGAGCAGCTTGATGATCACCGGCGCACCGCCGAGTCGATCGATCGCGGGCAGGATGTCGTCGCGGTGCTTGACGAACGACGACGCCGGGAAGCCGATCGCGTGCCGCGAGAGCACCTGGAGCGCGCGCAGCTTGTCGCGCGCGACGGTGATCGCGTGCGATCCGTTCAGCGTGAAGACACCCATCTGCTCGAACTGCCGCACGACGGCGACGCCGAAGAAGGTGATCGAGGCGCCGATGCGCGGGATGACGGCGTCGTAGCTCTCCACCGGCTTGCCGCCGTAGAGCAAGCTCGGTCGGCCGGCCTCCACGTTCACCGCGAAGCGGAGCGGGTCGAGCACCTCCACCTGGTGGCCGCGCTTGTCGGCGGCCGAGACGATGCGCTCGGTCGAGTACGAGCGATCGTTGCGCGAGAGGATGGCGATGCGCATGGACTGTCGATGCTGGCTTAGGGCCCGGGTCGAAACAAGTCGATCGGATCGGCGAGGCGGCGCGGATCCGGCCGCGCGTCGGGCGCCCATCCTCGCCGCCAGCCTGCTCCGCGCGCGCGTCAGTCGGGATGCACGTGGCTCGAGACCACGTCGTTCACCGCACCGATCGCGACGCGGTAGTCGTACCAGCCACGCACGACGGCGGTGAGCAGCGTCTGCCCCTGCTCGTCGTCCGAGTCGTACGGACCGCCCAGGTGCTCGAGGTACGTGACGTAGGCACGCCAAGCGGTGAGCTCGGCCTCGAGCGCGGTCCGCAGCTGGTCGACGCTGGCGCGCATGTCCTCGGGGACGATGAGCTGCGCGAGCAGCGGCGTGTGCTCGTCGAGGTGGTGCATGCACCCGTTCACGAGCGTCGCGTACGCGCTCGGGCTCGACTGGGCGCGCTGCAGCACGGCGGCCTGGACGGCCGCGTTTCCGGTGAGGCTCCGGATGTCCTCGCGCGGCAGCACGCACCCCCAGAACTGATCGAAGTTGCCCTGCCGCATCCCGTTGAGCTGGCGGCCGAGCGAGCTGTACTCGCTGTCACCGTTGCCGCGCAGGACGAACACGGCGATGCCGATCGCCAAGAGACCGAAGACGAGGACCGCGGCCACCATCGTGCCGGTCCCGCCGCCGCCGCCGATCGCCTTCTCCTCGTCCGCGAGCGTGGGCTGCTTGCCGGGGTCGTCGTTCGCCATGCTGTCTCTCCTCGCGGTGAGCGCCGTGCGGCGCGCTCGGTCGGGGAAAGAGACGTACCACGATCACGGGGTCGTCGTCGTGTGGCAAGCGCCGACGAAGACCTCGGTCGCGTAGGCTCCGCGCTGCCCCTGGCCGGTGAGGCGCGCGAGGAAGACGGGCGGCGGAACGTAGCCGGGGCCCGGGTCCATCGGCGGCGGGCAGAGCTCGAGACCGAGCGTGTCCTCGGTCGAGAACGCTTGCAGCTGCGAGCGCGGGGGCGTCTCCCCCGACTCGTTCGCGCTGCCCATCCATCCCGTCGTGTCGTGGGGCGCGAGCGGCGGGCCGGGATCGAAGAACGACCTCTGCGGGATCACGTGGATGGTCGGATCGACGCTCGTGAGCGCCGCCCCCGCTTCGTGCGCCACGGCGGTGCCGAGCATCGTGGACGAGAACGGCATGCCCATGAACGAGCCGAGCGACACCATCGTGTAGGCCTCGCTCGGCGGCGCCGCGACGCCGTGGTGGCAGGTGACGCGCAACGCGGGTGGCCAGTGGGAGCCGGAGTCGGCCCGCGCGCACGTCGCTTCGAACGTGCCGCCGTCGACCCTTCCGCGGATCACGACGCCGAAAGACTCGAAGCGACGCGCGGGATCGTCGGTGGCGCAGACGTCGGTCAGCGCGGCGGTCGGCGCCGCGCGGCCGAGCCAGCGCGCGCCCGAGTCGAGCGGGATCGACGCCCCGCCGTCGAAGTGCTGGACGACGGGGCTCGCCGCCGCGCCTTCCACCAAGTCGATCGCGTCGATCGCGGCGCATCCGCTCGAGCCTCCGAAGAGCGAGACGCGGCCCGAGACCACGACCTCGCTGGCGGCGTCGTCGTGCGTGAGCACGGCGACCTCGACGAGATCGCAGCTCGCCGAGACCATCTCGGTGCCGGGAGTCGGCGCGCAGACGCCCCCACCGCCGTCGGCGCCCACGACTGCGGCGTCGTCGCCGGGCCCGGCGTCGGCTGCGTGGGCGGCATCCTCGGCGCCGCCGGTGCCCGCGTCGTCACCCGGGGCCGAGCCTCCGCCCCCGCACGCGGCGACGGAGCCAAGGCAGAAGGCGAAGAGGCATGGGATCGGCGCGGGGAGCTTCACGGCGGAGTCGGATGCGTCCGGCGCCGCCGGCATTCACTGGCCGCTGGCGAGCGTGACGAAGAACATCGTGCAGTCGCCGGTCGCGGTCGCCATCGTGCCCTCGGTTCCGGTCATCGACGTCGTCTCGACGCGCCCCTCGAACGCCAGCGGCGACTCGATGAAGCCGAGCATCTCGCACATCTCTTGATCGCCGAAGCCCCAGTGCACGACATCGGTCGTCGGATTGAAGAACTCGCAGCCGAACCGGAGCCCCTCGATCGTGGAAAGGTCGATCGGCGGTGTGTAGGCGATGCCACGCGCCTCGCCCGGCGTGCCGTGGACGTCGAGCAACGACATGCCGTCGTCGGGTCCGCCGACCGCCTCGAGGAACACGCGCGTCCCGAGCGCGTGGGTGTGCGGGAGCGAGTAGTAGAGGCGCATCGCCAGGGGACCGCCCGCCTGGGCCTCGAAGCCGGTGCGGATGTCGCAGGTCGTCGACGCGCGCGAGGCCTGGTGAGGCGGCAGCGCGAGGTCCTGGTACGTGATGTGGAACGGCGTGAGGCGCGTCGTGACCTCGGCCTCGGGGAGCGTGTAGATGCTCAAGGTCACGTGGCCGGTCACGTCCGCGTCCGTGAGGTTGAGCAAGTGGATGTCGCTCACGATGGTGGAGTGCGCGGGGATGCGAACGGCGGCGCCGCGCGGGAAGGCTTGCACCTCGTGCACGGCCTGCGTGCTCTGCGCGTAGAGAACCCCGCCCGAGACGGCCGCCGTCAGCTGATCGTAGTTGCGCTCCGCGCACGGCCAGATCCCGTCGCCGCCCGGGTACATGTCCTCCGGGACGTAGGTCCAGTTGGAGTGATGGGACGACTCATGCTGCGTGAGCTCGACGCCGTTGACCCACACGTCCTCGTCGTTGTGGAGCGTCCAGCTGCGGCAGTACCGGAGCAGCTCCGCGTGGGCGCCGATCGTCTGATCGGGGAAGTCGTGGGTGATCGGCGTTCCTTCGAGCGGCTCGCAGAGGCCCTGCTCGGTGGGGTGCATGCCCGGTTCGCATGCCTCGCACGCGGCCGTACCCGAGCTCGGATCACAGGCGCGCTGCGTCGCGAGACAGCCCTGGACCTCGCTCGGGCTGCACGTCGCCGGCGCGGAAGCCGAGGTGCACGAGACCGAGCCGAGCGCGAGAGCGAAGGGAACGAAGTGGATGGCGCGCATCGAGAGATCCTAGGGAACCAACGCGCCGCTGTCGACGGCGAGCCCTCGGCTGTGGGGTGAGTCGAGTGGCCTCGTGGCCCACACCCGCCCGCCGATGCCCGCGAATACCGCCGGTTCTCGCGGGCACGCGGCGTGCGAAGGGGCCGCGCCATGCGCATCACTGCCACGCCCGCCCTCCCGCTCGCGCTCGCCTTCGGGCTCGCGCTCGTCACTGCCGCGTGTGGCGGCACCCTCCCCGAGCCGGTGTACGCCAACCAGGTCGACGCGTACTTTCCCGAGCCCGCGGACGACGCGCCCGACGCGGAGAGCGCCCACACGCTCCACGTCGCCGCCGGTCACTGCGCCGCACGCCTCAACGGGCACCGCAGCACGGCGGAGTCGGTCAGCGTGGTGCAAGGCATCATCTCCGGCATCGGTGGGCTCACCGGCGGCGTCGGCGGCGCCCTCGCGGTGGTCGACCTGAACAGCCCGGACATCAACACCGCGATGGGTGTGATGGGCTCGATCGGCGCGGCGATCACCGTCGTCGGTAATTTCGTGCTCGGCTTCGTCGCCAATCCGCTCGAGGAGCTCCGCCGGCACGGCCTCGGTCTGCGGAGCTGGGATCTCGCGGTCGAGCTCGAGCTCGCGCACGGCGATGCCGACGCGGTGCGTGCCTCGCTCGAGCGCTGTGCCGCCGACGAGGGACCGCCGACGCACGTCACGCCGGAGGGCGAGCCCTACTCCGAGTGACGGCGAGCGACGCGATCACGCGTCGCGACCGCCGCCGTGGCCTTCGCTCGGCTCGGTCGGAGGATCGACGTAGTCGACCTCTTCGCCGCGGAACGTGCGCAGCGTCGTGACTCCGTTCGCGCGCCGCACGATGTTGTCGGGTCCGATGGCGACCTTGCCGCGGCCGTTCGGCGTGTCGACGACGAGCTTCGGGAGCGCGATCCCGCTCATGCGTCCCGAGAGCTCGCCCAGGATGGCGAGGCCCCTCTCGATCGGCGTGCGCAGATGTCCCGTGCCGCGGACCGGATCCGCCTGGAGCAAGTAGTAGGGCCGCGCCCGGTGCCGCACGAGCCCGCGGAAGAGCGAGGCGAGCGTGCCGGCGTCGTCGTTCACTCCCCGCAGGAGCACGGTCTGGTTCATCACCGGGACGCCGTGATCGGCGAGCATCCCGAGCGCGCGCGCGGCCTCCGGGGCCAGCTCCTTGGGATGGTTGAAGTGCGTCATCACCCAGACCGAGGGGTGCGTGCGCAGGACACGGCAGAGGGCGGGGGTGATGCGCTGCGGAAGCGTGACCGGCGTGCGCGTCGCGATGCGCACGGTGACGACCGACTCGATGGCGGCGAGCTCGCCGAGGATCGCCGCGACGCGCTCGTCGCTCGCGACGAGAGGATCGCCACCCGAGACCACGACGTCGACGACCTCCGGGTTGGCGCGCAGCCACCCCAGCGCGGGCGCCAGCGCGGAGAGCGAGCGCGCGCCGCCGTCCTGGCCGACGATCCGCGAGCGCGTGCAGAAGCGGCAGTACACCGAGCACCGGTCGGTGGCGATCAGGAGCGCGCGGTCGGGATAGCGGCGCACGAGATGCGGCGCGACGGTGTTCTCTTCTTCGCCGAGTGGATCGCGCAGGTCGCCGGGAACGGCTCGCTGCTCGAGCGCGTGCGGCACGCACTGCAGGCGAATCGGACAGCGCGGATCGTTCGGGTCGGCGAGGCCGGCGTAGTGCGGCGTGATGGAGAGCGGGAGCCCTTCGCGGAGCGCGCGGGCCGCCCCCTCGCGCTCGGCGTCCGTGAGCGCGAACGCCCGCTCCAGCGCCTCGAGCGTGGTGATCGCCCCGCGGAGCTGCGCACGCCAGTCGTCCTCCGGGACGGGCGGCAGGCTCGGAACGACGCGGAGCGAGCTCATGAGCCGCGGAGCGTAATCCGCGACGTGGTACATCGCACGTCATGCGCCGGTGGATCGCGGCAAGCGTGCTCGTCCTGGCCTGCGGAGAAGCCGCGGCCCCGGCTCCTTCCGGCGCACCGGAGCCCTCGAGCGCCGCCGCATCGAGCGCCGCAGCCCCCACGTCCGCGTCGACGGCCCCTTCGTCGCCGGCGGCACCCGCGCCGCCCGCCGACCCCGCCGACTGCGAGCGCGTTCGCCCGTGCGCCGACGCGTTCGCCGCCGTCGCTCCCGCCGACCTCGCCGGCCCCGCGCGCGTCGCGGTCGAGCAGCTCGATCAGTCGCTCACCGAGAGCCCGGCGCGCGCCGCAGCGTGCACCGCCGCGCTCGCGAGCTTCCGCGCCGACCTCGAGCGCCTCGAGCTCGACGTGCCCGAGGCCTGCCGCGCGAGCGTGCCCGCGGCCGTCGCGCGCTGAACGGGGTCGCTCGGCTCGGCAGCGAGAAGAGGTCGCTGAGGAATGCAGGAATGCAGGAATGCAGGAACGGAGCTCGGCGTCGCCGATCGAGCGACACTCCTCGGGCTCGGACGCGGAGCTCAGGCCTTCTCGTTCTTGACGACCTCGACCCAGCGCTCGACCTGCTCCTGGATCACCTTCATCGCCTGGCCCTGGAAGATCCGGAACAGGAAGGGCACGTCCATGTCGACGTCGACCTTGTTCTCGCGGACCTTGATGGTGCCGCCCAGCTTCACGCCCTTGGCGCTGAAGCTGAACTCTCCGGCGTCGTCGGCGGTCCAATCGAAGCGCGGCGAGTACTCCGCGAAACGGGCCTTGTACTCGTCCATCGCCTTGCCGATGGCGATCTTGCTGCGCGCCTTGTCGAGGTTGGTGTCGATCGTCTGCTTCATGGCGGTCCCGATTGATTACCAGCGGAGCGGCGCGCGGATCAATTCCCGCACGCAGCTCCGCGGCGGTTCCGTTCTCAGCCGAACGTCGCGTCGTCGCGGCGGGGGCGCTTGTTCACCTCGAGGATCTTCTTCCTGAGGCGAACTGCATCGGGCGTGACCTCCATGAGCTCGTCGCGATCGATGAACTCGAGGCCGTTCTCCAGCGTCACCAGGCGCGGCGGCGAGAGCACGACGTTGTCGTCCTTGTTCTTGCTGCGCACGTTGCTGAGCTTCTTCTCGCGGATGATGTTCACGTCGAGATCGTTCTCGCGGTTGTGCTCACCGACGATCATGCCCTCGTAGACCGAGTCGCCCGGGCCCACGAAGAGCACGCCGCGCGGCTGGAGGTGATCGAGCGCGTAGGCGGTGCACTCGCCCGTGCGGTCGGCGACCATCGCGCCGTTGATGCGGCGGAGCATCGGACCGGCGTAGGGCTCCCAGCGATCGAACTGCGTGTTGAGCAAGCCCGTGCCGCGCGTCGCGGTGAGGAACTCGCCGCGGAATCCGATGAGGCCGCGCGAGGGAACGCGGAACTCCATGCGCGCGCGCCCGAAGCCGAGGTTCGTCATCTTCACCATCTGCCCGCGGCGCTGGCCGAGCGAGGTGGTGACGATGCCGACGTGGCCCTCGGTCACGTCCACGATCACGAGCTCGACGGGCTCGCACTTCTCGCCGTCGATCTCCTTCACGACGACCTCGGGCATGCCGACGGCCATCTCGTAGCCCTCGCGGCGCATCGTCTCGAGGAGCACGGTGATCATCAGCTCGCCGCGCCCGTACACCGTGAACATGTCGGGCGTGTCGGTCGGCTCGAAGCGCATCGCGAGGTTGCGCTTGGCCTCCTTCTCGAGGCGCTCGCGGATGTGCCGCGAGGTCACCCACTTGCCCGCCTTGCCGGCGAAGGGCGAGGTGTTCACGAGGAAGGTGACCTTGAGGGTCGGCTCCTCGACGTGGATGCGCGGAAGCGCGACCGGATTCTCGGCGTCGGCGATGGTGTCGCCGATCTCGACGTGCTCGAGGCCCGAGATCGCGACGATGTCACCCGCGCCCGCCGCGCCCACCGCGACGCGCTGCATCGACTCGAAGCCGTAGACCTTGGTGACCTTCTCCTTCACCGGGCCCGACTCGGCCATGCGCGTGATGGGCTGCAGGTCCTTCACCGAGCCCTGGACCACGCGGCCGACCGCGAGGCGCCCGACGTAGTCGTCGTGCTGGATGTCGTTGACGAGGATCTGGAGCGGCGCGGCCGGGTCGCCCTTGGGCGGCGGCACCTGCGCGATGATCGCGTCGAAGAGCGGGTCGAGGTTCTTCGCCTCGTCCTCGAGCTTGGTCTTCGCGACGCCCAGCTTGCCGATCGCGTACACGACGGGGAAGTCCGTCTGCTCGTCGGAGGCCTCGAGGTCGACGAAGAGGTCGAAGATCTCGTTCAGGACCTCGTCGGGGCGCGCGTCGGGGCGGTCGATCTTGTTGATGACCACGATGATGCGGTGGCCGAGCTCGATCGACTTGCCGAGCACGAACCGGGTGCCGGGGAGCGGGCCCTCGGCGGCGTCGACCAAGAGGAGCACGCCATCGGCCATGCGGAGCGTGCGCTCGACCTCGCCGCCGAAGTCGGCGTGGCCGGGGGTGTCGACGATGTTGATCTTGATGTCGCCGCGGCGGACCGAGCACTGCTTGGCGAGGATGGTGATTCCCCGCTCGCGCTCGAGATCATTCGAGTCCATCACGCGGTCCTCGACCGCCTGGCCGGTGCGGAACACGCCGGACTGCTTCAGCATCGCGTCGACGAGCGTGGTCTTGCCGTGGTCGACGTGGGCGATGATGCAGATGTTGCGCAGGTGGCCCTGCGACGCGCTGGGGGACGACATAGGGCGCGCTCTCTAGCAGACGGAACGAAAAAGGCGCGCCGGATCGCTCCGACGCGCCTTTCTCGTTGCCGAGCCTCGTGGCTCAGCAGTGACGCCCGCGACCCGCCGGATCGTTCGGGTCGCTGTCGCTGCAGGCGCGACTGCCGCAGCCGGCCGGATCGCGCGGATCGCTGTCGCTGATGCCGCGGCCACGGCCGTTGCCCGCCGGGTCCGACGGATCGCGATCGGTGCAGCCAGGAATCGCGTGCGCTTCCTGGGTCACGCCCAGCGTGAGGGCGGCGGCGCCGAGCGCGATGCCACCGACCATTCCGACGGCCGTGCGACGGCCCATGCTCGACTCGGTCACGATCTCTTCGGGGCTCAAGGTCTTCTTCGACATGTTGCGTTCCTCTCCCTCTCCGTCCGCAGACGCGGTTGGTGAGAGACTACGCACGTCCCATTCTGGAAATGCATAGTGATCGTGTGCCGAGAGACGTTCTCACGCGTCCCATGATCAACGGAAGCGCCGGCGTCGGCGACGGAAGCAAAAAGCCCGGCACGGGGCCGGGCTTCTCGCCGGAGAGCCGCGCGATTCTTCGCGGCGTCGTCCGAGCTCAGAGGCTCATGTTGCGGATGCGCCAGTAGTACTGACCGCCGTCGGCGGCCACGCGCACCACGGGGCAGCCGACCTCGTCGAGCCCCTCGAGCGAGGTGACGTAGGTCCGCATGCCGACCCAGCGACCCATGTCGTCGGCCCAGTTCGCATCGCCCGCCCACGGCGTGTGGTAGCCGAGCGTGACCTGCGAGCCGACCGTGACCGGGCCGTAGCTCGCGACGCTCATCCCGCAGTACTGGGGGATCGGCTGCACCATCGGCGCCTGCGCGGCCTCGGTGCACGCCTGCGCGAGACCGCGCTGACACGCGAGCGCGAGCAGCTGGACGCCGCGCACCGGATCGGGCGCGACCACGCCCGGACGGCCGTCGCGGAGGAACACGCCCTGGTTCCGGCAGCCCCAGGTGTCGCCCATCGTGCAGGCCTGCTCGTAGTAGCGATAGGCCGACGCGAGATCGGCCGGCACGGCGATCGCGTTCTCGTACATGTAGCCCACGCTGTTGCACGACGTCGCGTGCCCGCGCTGGCAGCCCTGCACGAACATCTGGTAGGCGAGCGGCGGGTTCGCAGGAAGATAGGTGCCCTACTGGTAGCCGTACGCGACCTCCCAGCAGGCCTGCGAGTGGTTGCCGGCACAGGCCTGCTGCCAGCTGCGATACGCCGCGTAGCGATCGCTCGGCACCTCGTCCGCCCAGTACTGACGCAGACCCTGCTCGTAGCAGGCGTCGGGATTGCCCGACATGCAGAGCGCCTGCACCTGGTACGCGGGGAACGTGTACGTGCGCTGGGCGCTCGCCACACCCGGCGCCGCGAAGATGCCGGCACACAACCCGAGCAGCGCGATCGCGCTCGCCCACGAACCGAGACCACCCGACGCTCGTCCCATCGCTGACCCTCCAGAGCTCTACGCCGCGAACGCGGCGCCCCGACCCGCTGCGCTCGATCGACCTCGCCGGCCGACGCGCGCGCGCTCCATAGCATACGGCTCGTGCACCCGCTTCCGACGGGGGCGAGCGGGCGTTTCTTCACAGCCCTCTCGCTCCGTCCGCGCGCTTCGTTCTACGGCCGGCCCCGTCACCGCTTCCTCCTGGAGGGCGAGCACTCCTCGGCAAAGAGTGCTCGCCCCGGAGGACCCGTACGGGAGCGGGCTCCGCCCGCGGACGGAAGGGGCCGCAGCGGGCGAGCCGATCACTCCTCGGCAAAGAGTGCTCGCCCCGGAGGACCCGTACGGGAGCGGGCTCCGCCCGCGGACGGAAGGGGCCGCAGCGGGCGAGCCGATCACTCCTCGGCAAAGAGTGCTCGCCCCGGAGGACCCGTACGGGAGCGGGCTCCGCCCGCGGACGGAAGGGGCCGCAGCGCAGGCGAGCCGATCACTCCTCAAAGAGTGCTCGCCCCGGAGGACCCGTACGGGAGCGGGCTCGGCCCGCGGACGGAGGGGCCGCAGCGGGCGAGCCGATCACTCGGCCAGAGTGCTCGCCCCGGAGGGACCCCGACGGGGCGGGCTCGGCCCTCGGCAAAGAGTGCGCCCCGGAGGGGACCCGTACGGGAGCGGGCTCGGCCCGCGGACGGAAGGGGCCGCAGCGGGCGAGCCGATCACTCCTCGCGGATCAGGTGAGCCGCGCCAGACGCGCCTCGACCTCCTCGGCGATCGCGAGCGACGCGGTCAGGCCGGGCGACTCGATTCCGGCGAGCACCACCAGCCCGGCGACCCCGTGCGCGGACGCATCCAAGACCGCGAAGTCCCTGGCCGACTCGCCGGGCCCCGAGATCCGCGGGCGCACCCCGACCGCGAGCGGATAGAGCTCGTCCACGACCACGGCGGGCCGGAAGATGCGGGCGATCGCCTCGGCAAAGCGCCTCGCCTTCTGCTCCGCGGGCTCCCCGGCCGGCAGATCGAAGCTGGCACTCTCGACCCACTCCGCGTCCGGGCCGGCGAACAAGAACCCCTCCACGTCGCGTGTGAGGTGAACACCGAGCCCGTCGGCCTCGGGCAGCGGATAGACGAGGGAGGCGATCTCCTTGCGATGCCGCTGCTCGAGCGCCATCCAGGTGCCGCGGACAAAGCGCTGGCGAATGCCGAGCGCGTCGGGATCGAGCCCTGCCATCGCGGATGTCCTCTCTGAAGCGCGTCCCCTCGACGATCACCGCGATGTCGCTCGGCCCGCGATCCCGACGACCTCGGCTCCCCGGAGCGAGACGACGCCTCGCGCATCGCACTCGGCCTCGAGAGCGCACGAGGCTCTGCGTGCGGACGATCGCCGTCGCCACAGCGCGCGCTCGCCAGCTGGATCGCGCTCGGCCAGCTCGGCCGCGTCGACCAGACGCGCCTCGATCCCGCGGTCCCGCGCGCGCCCCGCGAGCTCGACGAGCCGCCCCTCGGCGGCCGGGCTGCCGACGATCCACGTGCCGAGCGGGTGGTAGGGGATGTCCTCCAGACGCGCACGCCGCGCGAGCAGCTCCCGCCCGCGGAGACAGAGCGTGGTTCGCAGCCAATCGTCCGGGTGGTGCAGGCCCGCGTGGACGACGCCGGAGCTGCGTGTGCTGTTCTCCGTGGCGTTGCGAGGATGCCGCTCGAGGAGCAGCACCTTCTTGCGCCGGGAAAGCCTCGCGGAACACGCGAGCCCCACGACCCCCGCTCCGACCACGATGGCGTCGAACCTCTGCTCCATCCGTGGAAGGTACAGGCTTGGCTCCCAGACCGTGCGTCGCGAGGAGCCACCGTGCGGACGCTCTCGCGGCCCTTCCGCGGGGCCGCCGGCCTCTGCGTTTGCTCAGCGCGGCGCCCGCGCGGGTGAGTAACCGCCCCTCGAGGTGTGCATGGATCCGCAAGCACGGGTGTGGGCTCAGCTGAAGGACGTCCTCGATCCGGAGACGGGAGTGAACATGGTCGACCTCGGCGTCGTTCGCCGGGTCGAGGCCGCCGCCGAGCGCGTGCGCAACGCGCTCGATCGGAGCCACCCCCTGGCCAAGCACTTCCAGAGCGAGGCCGAGGCCGCCGGCCGCGACGCCCTCCCCGGCTGGGAGATCACGGTCGAGCTGGCCGCCTGATTCCGTGGGCTCGGGTCCCGTCGCCCGGCCCCCGCGTCACGCGTAGGCGCGGACGGCGAAGTAGATCGCCATCGACCACGCGAAGACGACGACCCCCGTGCGCACGCGCTCGGCCGACACGCGCCGCGCCAGCGAGGCGCCGCCGTAGCCTCCGACGACGCCCCCGATCGCCACGGCGGCGGCCGGGAGGAACTGCACCTCGCGCGCGGCGAGGAAGAGCACGAGGGCGACCCCGTTCAGGATCGCGCCGAGCACGTTCTTCAGTCCGTTCATCGCGTGCATGTCGGAGAGGCCGACGAGCGAGAACGTCGCGAGCATGAGGATGCCCATGCCGCCGCCGAAGTAGCCGCCGTAGGTCGCGATCACGATCTGCACGAGCGCCGCCGTGATCACGCGCGGCATCGGCAGCGGGCCCGTCACCGCCGGCGCCTCGGCGCGCAGACGCTTCTGCAGGCGCGGCCCGAACGTGAACAGGGCGGCTGCCGCTGCAATCAAGAACGGAACGAGGCGCGCGAAGGTGGCATCGCTCGTCCCGAGCAGGAGCAACGCGCCCGCGAGCCCGCCGACGAGGCTCGCGAGCGAGAGCGCGACGACGAGGCGGCGATCCTTCGGCAGCTCGCGCCGGTACGCGTACGCGCTCGCCGTGCTCGCCGGCCAGAGACCGACCGTCGTCGTGGCGTTGGCAGACACCGGGGTCACCCCCGCGAGCACGAGCGTCGGAAAGACGATGAAGCTGCCACCGCCCGCGACGGAGTTGAGCGCCCCGCCGACCATGCCGGCGAGCACGAGGGAACCGAGCGCGAGAGCGTCCATCGGCGGCGCCGCAGACTAGTACCGCGGGAGCTCGGGGGCGATCGCGGCACGCGTGGGCGCATGGCGTATCGTCGGCCGGTGCGCCTCGCCGGATCGCTCGCCGTCGTGCTGCTCGCCGGCTGCCACGCGGCACGACCTCCTTCGGCCCCGGTGCAGCGCGGGCGCGTCGTCGCGACGTACCCGCAGTCGCCGGAAGCGTTCGTCGAGGGGCTCGAGATCCACGACGGCCTGCTCTACGAGAGCACGGGGCTGCGTGGGCGCAGCACGCTCCGCATCGTCTCGCTCGAGAGCGGCATCTTGCGCGTGCTGCACCCGCTTCCGGACGACCTCTACGCCGAGGGCCTCACCATCTTCCGAGGTCGCGTCTACCAGATGACCTACCAGGCCCATCGCTGCTTCACCTACGAGCCGCGCACGCTCGCGCCGATCGGTGAGCAGACCTACGACGGCGAGGCCTGGGGCCTCGCGCACGACGAGGAATCGCTCGTCCTGAGCGACGGGACGAGCGTGCTGCGCTTCCTCGATCCCGAGACGCTCGCCGTGGTGCGCACGCTCGAGGTGCGGGACGGCGAGACGCCCATCGTGCGCCTCAACGAGCTCGAGTGGGTCGAGGGCGAGATCTGGGCGAACGTGTGGATGACCGATCGCATCGCGCGCATCGATCCCGCGAGCGGGCGCGTGCTCGGCTGGATCGACCTCGCGTTCTTGCGCGAGAGCCTCGGTCTCACCGAAGAGCAGGCCGTGCTGAACGGCATCGCCTACGACGCGGGCACGGGCCGGCTCTACGTGACCGGCAAGCTCTGGCCGGAGCTCTACGAGCTCGCGCTGCCGCCCTGACCCGGGCGATCATGGCCGCGCGGCGGGCCGGCATCGCGGTTGTCGGGAGGCAGTGGCTGCGGCGTCGGGGGCGGCCCCGGGTCGTAGCTCGGCGCGCCGTATTGCGGCGTCATGCGCACCGGCTCGTCGGCCGAGTCGTCGTCGTCCTGCGCCAGCGCGGTCCCGTGCACGTCGCAGCCCGAGAGCGCGAGCGCGACGCCCGCCGTGGCGATCACCGCGAGCGTCCGAGAGCGCCGCGTCGTGCCGCAGAACGGGCACGCGCCCTCGATCGCGCGCACGTGCCGACCACACCCCGCACACGGTCCGAGCTTCGCCATGCCGGCCAGCGTAGCCGACGGGCGCCGTGGGCTCTACGCGACGACCCATCCCGCCGCCCGAGCGTCGGGGTCGCTCAAGCGCCCCTTGCGATCGGCCGATGAGAAGAGAGTCGAACCCGCCCACGACCCGACCCCACCCATGCCCGCCGCGATCCGCATCAAGGGCTCGGCCTTCCTGCAGCTGCTCCACTCCTACGGAGAAGCTCACGGCGCACCGTTCCGCGCGTCGGTGATCGCCCGCGTCCGGGGCCCGGGGGGAGACGCGCTGAGGCAGAACGCGATCCTCGCGTCCGCCATGTTCCCCATCGACTGGTACGTGTCGATGCTGCGCGCATCCGCCGACCTCTCGGGGGGTGGGCTCTCGTTCACGCGCGAGATGGGTCACCGCTCGGCGACGCGCGACCTCGGCACCATCAATCGCTTCGTGTTCCGCGTGCTCTCGGTCGACACGATCGTCCATCACATCCCGCGCATCATCTCGCTCTACTACGACGGCGGCCGAGGCGAGCTCCTGTCGCACGAGGACGGTCGGATGCGCGCGCAGTTTCGAGACTTCGTCGGGTTCGACGAGCACGCGTGGCACGACTTCGCCGGCGGATGCGAAGCGATGGTCGAGGCCACCGGCGTCGCGTCGGTTCGCAGTCGCTTCGTGCGCGGCGGGGTCGCCGATCGCGCGGAGCTCGAGATCACCTATCGCTGACGGGTCAGGCCCACGCGGCCAGGGCCGACGGTGCACGAGACCCGCGCTCTGCCCGCGGAAGCCGGCCCCCGACCTCGTCGGGAACACGGGGCCCCCCGCGCTTGTCCCTGCGGAAGGCCCCGTCTAAGGTCCCGCGGCTCTCGCGTGTCCTTCGCCGGGGGCCCCTTTCCCGAAGAGGACCATGACGTCTCGTTCCCGTGCCGGCTCGGCGCTCGCTCTCGTCGTGCTCGCGCTCTCCATCACCTCCGCCGGCGACGCCCAGGTCGGCGCCCGGCCCTACGAGGCCCAGGCCGCCGAGCTCGCCAGTGCCGCGCACCGCGCGGGCCGCTCGGCGCGCGCCATCCTGCCGATCCTCGAGCTCTACCGGCAGTGGAACGACGTGCAGCCGACCGTGACGCTCGCCGCGCTCGACCGGCTCGCGGCCGACCGCACGCTCTCGGTGCCGGTGCGGCAGTACGCGGCGCAGCTCGCGGCCCGCGGCCGCCTGCGCGCGGGCGACCCGGATGCCTCTTCCCGGGCGTTCGACGCGCTCGGCTACGTCCGCACGTGGCGCGTGGTCGGCCCCTTCGACAACGAAGGCAAGGCGGGCTTCGCGCGTCAGGACGAGCCCGAGCAGCTCGCGATGAGCGCGGTCGACGAGGGCGCGCGCTTCGAGGGGCGCGAGCGCCCGGTCGGCTGGCGCGACTACCCGGACGTCGGCCACTTCGGCTACGTGTCGTTCGACGCGGTCTTCCGTCCCGACACGAACGTCTGCGCCTACGCCGAGACGTGGGTCACCTCGCCGCGCGCACAGCCGCTCTCGCTCTTCCTCGGTGGCGGTGGTGCCGTGGCCGCGTGGTGGAACGGGCAAGAGGTGCTGCGCGACGCCGCCTATCGCCAGCCGGATCCCGATCGCAGCGCGGTGATGGTCGCCGCGCAGCAGGGCCCGAACCGCCTGCTCGTGAAGGCCTGCGTCGCGTCGAGCACGTGGGGCTTCTACGCGCGCCTCGGCGACGCGACCGGCGCGCCCGCCACCGGGCTCACCTACGCACGCACGGGCGACGCGAGCGCCGTGCACGCATCGACCGCGCATCTTCCTGCCGCGCCGCAGGCGCCCCTCGCCGCGCTCGAGGCTGCGGCGGCCGGCGATCACCCGAGCGCGCAGGCCCTCGAGGATCTGGCTCGGCTGCTCGCGTACACGGGCGGCGACGATCCCGCCGAGCAGCGCGCCAAGCAGCTCGCCGAGCGCGCCGCCACCGCGCAGCCCACGGCCGAGCGCTGGGTGCTCGCCGCGACGCTCGCGACCGCGCGGGGCGATGCATCCCGCTTCGTCGATCGCGCCGTGGCCCTCGCGCCGAACGATCCCGCGGTGCTCCTCGCGCGCGCACGCCTCGTCGTGGGCGGCCCGAGCCCCGAGGACGCGCTCGCGATCCTCGATCGCATCCCCGAGGGCTCGACCGAGTGGCTCGACGCCGCCGAGATGCGGGCCGACCTGCTCGAGGATCTCGGCCTCGCGTACGCCTCGCGCGCGGTGCTCGAAGATGCCGCCTCGCACGCGCCGGGCGCCCCGCGCTGGATGACGCTCCGCGTGCACGCCGCCGAGGCGGTCGGCGCGCGCGACGAGTCGATCGCGCTCGCCGAGCAAGCGCTCGCCGCCCGCTACGACGATCAGTCGATGCGCGAGATCCTCGTCAGCGACGCCATCACGCGCGGCGAGACCGATCGGGCGCTCGCGCTCGTCGACGACTACCGCGCGCTCGGCAACGACCACACCGGCTACTTCGGGCACGTCGCGACGTTCTACGACGCGCTCGGGCAGCCCGACGAGTCGATGGGCATGTACCGCCTCGCGCTCGACCTCGCGCCCGAGGACGCCTCGACGCACGTCTCCTACGCGCACGCGCTGCTCCGGAACGGGCAGTCGGCCGCGGCGATCGACGAGCTGCGCACCGCGCTGGCGCTCCGCCCGCAGGACGCCGAGACGCGCGAGCTGCTCGAGAGCATCCAGCCGGAGGAGCGCGCCGACGAGGCCTACGCGGTCGGCGAAGAAGAGCTGCTCGCGCGCCGCACCGAGGACGCCTCGTACCCGACGCGCATCCTCGAGGACCTCACGGTCAACACCGTCTACGACAACGGCCTCGGCTCGAGCTTCCACCAGCTCGCCGCCCAGATCCTCACCGACCAGGGCGCGCGCGACTGGCGCACCTATCCGATCCAGTTCGACCCCGACGTGCAGCGCGTCTCGGTGCGCCTGGCGCGCGTCACGCGCGACGGCCGGCACCTCGAGGCTGCCGACTCCTTCGAGCAGCAGCTCGGCGAGCCCTGGTACCGCATCTACTACGACACGCGCGCGCTCGTCGTCGTGTTCCCCGATCTCGAGCCGGGCGACATGGTCGAGATCCGCTACCGCGTCGACGACGTCGCCGAGCGCAACCTCTTCGACGACTACTACGGCGACCTGCACTACCTCGGCGGCCACACGCCGATCGCGCGCCTCGACTACGTGCTGCTCACGCCGACGGCGCGGCGCTTCTACTTCAACCAGCCCGCGCTCGCCTCGCTCGTGCACGACACGAGCACCGAGGGCGCGCGCCGCGTCGACCACTTCCACGCCGAGGACCTCGCGCCCATCCGCGACGAGGACAGCATGCCCGGCCAGACCGAGGTCATTCCTTATCTCCACGTGTCCACCTTCGAGACGTGGGACGAGGTCGGCCGCTGGTGGTGGGGCCTCGTGCACGACCAGCTCTACGCCGACGAGCACCTCCGAGAGGTCGTGCACCAGCTGACCGACGGCGTGACCGACCTGCGCGAGCGCGTGACGCGCATCTACCGCTGGGTGATGGACAACACGCGCTACGTGGGCCTCGAGTTCGGCATTCACGGCTTCCTTCCGTATCGCGTGCCGCAGATCGTCCAGCGCGGCTTCGGCGACTGCAAGGACAAGGCCTCGCTCCTCTACACGATGCTCACCGCCGCCGGCATCGACGCGCGCCTCGTGCTCGTGCGCACGCGCCGCAACGGCGCCATCGAGGGGACGCCCGCGTCGCTCGCGATCTTCGACCACGCGATCGCCTACGTGCCCGAGCTCGACCTGTTCCTCGACGGCACGGCCGAGTTCAGCGGCATCGGGGACTTCCCGCAGATGGACCAGGGCGTGACGGTTCTCGTCGTCGGGCCCGACGGCGCGGCGCTCCGTCGCTCGCCGCAGCTGCCCGCCGAGCACGACCGCCGCACGCGCACGCTCTCGGTCGAGCTCGCCGCCGACGGCACGGCCCACCTACGCGGCGAGGAAGAGGTGCGCGGGTCGGAGGCGCCCGGCTACCGCAGCAACTACCAGACGGAAGGCACGCGCCACGAGCGCTTCGAGCGCGCGATGCGCAGCATCTTCCCGGGCATCGAAGTGCGGAGCGAGAGCTTCGAGAACCTCGCGAACATGGAGGCGCCCGTGCGCTTCCGGTACGAGGCCACGGTGCCGAGCTTCGCGGTGCGCGATGCCGACGGCCTGCGCGTGCCGGGCTCGGTGCTCGACGAGCTCACGCGCCTCATCGCGCGCACCGACGCGCGCCACTTCACGCTCGATCTCGGCGGCCGCAGCAGCTACGTCGAGGACCGCACGCTGCGCGCACCGGCCGGCTACACGATCGGCGCCGTGCCCGAGGGCGGCGTCGTGGACTCGGAGTTCGGCCACTTCGCGATGACCGCGACCCAGAGCGGGAGCGAGGTCGTCGTGCACACCGAGCTCTCGCTGAGCGCCGACACGATCCCGGCTGCGCAATACGCCGCGTACCGCGCGTGGATCGGGAGAGCCGACACCTTGCTACGGAGCCGTGTGGTGATGGTTCAGCCGAGCACCGGAGGCGCGCGATGAGCCGCGCCCGCCGCTTCACCGCGATCTTCGCGGCGCTCTTCCTCCTCGCCTGCCCGTCGGTGGGCGGCACCACCCCGCACGCGCTCGGCATCGACGACATCCGTCGGCGCGCCGCCGAGCGGCCGAACGATCCCGACGCGATCTTCGCGCTCGCCGAGGGCGAGCTGCTCGCCGAGGGCGGCGACGCCACGGCCGCGCGCGCGGCGGTCGATCGCGCGCTCGCGCTGCGCGCGGACGATCCGCGCACGCACTTCCTCTCCGCGCTCGAGCACAACCTGCACGGGCGCCTCGCGAGCGGCCTCGAGGAAGTGCAGCGCACCGTCGAGACGGCGCGGACCTCGAGCGATCCGCGCGCCGCCGAGCTCGCCGAGGCCGCCGCGAGCGCCCTCTCCGACTACGACGGCTCGGTCCCGGACTTCACCGCGCAGGTCGTCACGCGCATGTCGCCCGTCGTCGACGACCCGGGCAACGCCGGCATCGCCGCGCGCTACACGCTCACGCAGCTCCTCGTCGAGCTCGCCTACCGCCGCGGCGACCTCGGAACCGTGCGCGCCCTCGCGACCGCCGCGCACTGCCAGACCGCGTGGCGCGTCGCCGGCCCCTTCGGCCCGCGCGCGCTGCTCGGCTTCGACGAGGCCCTCGCGCCCGAAGAGGACGGCCCCCTCGCGGCCGAGCACGACCTCGGGCCCGGCCGCCGCGCGCGCGCCACGCGCGCGATCGAGGCCGCAGGCTGCGCGCTGCACCTCGGCAACGGCCCGGTCGGCGGCGGTGGCGTCACCTACGCCGAGACCACCATCGACGTCCCGGCGGCGGCGACGTACCTCGTGCGCCTCGAGACGCCGAACGCCGCCGAGCTCTTCCTCGACGACCACTCGGTCGCACGCGTCGATCGCCGCGGCGCGCTCGTCCCGCGCACGACGTGGCACGAGGTGCCTTTCGCCGCGGGCACGCATCGACTGATGGTGAAGGTCGCCTCGCGCCACCCCAACCCGCTCGTGATGCTGGCCGCTTTCCCCGGCCTCTCACGCGGGGATCTTCCCGGAGGGGACGCGCGCGATCCGGCGATGACCACGGACGGCCTCTTCGAGCGCGTGCTCACGGCCGCCGTCCACATCGCGCGCAGCGACTACGTGTCGGCGCGCGAGGCGCTCGCCCCGATGACCGAGGGCAACGACGCGGCCGTCGTGCCGCTCGTGATCGCGAGCACGGTCGCGATGGCCGACCCGATCCGAGGCAGCGCTCTCGGCAGCGACGACGCACGCCGCTACCTCGACGTCGCGACCGAGCGCGACCCGAGCGCGTGGTACCCGCGCTTCCAGCTGCTCGTGCTGGAGGCGCTCTCCGGTCGCGTGCGCGAGGCGGTGCCGCAGCTGCGGGCCGCGGAGGCCGAGTTCCCCGAGGTGCCGCTCTTCGCGATCACGCTCGCGCAGGTGCTCGCGCGCGCGGGCTGGCAAGAGCAGGCCGACGCGGAGATCGCCGGGCTTCTCGAGCGCGCGCCACGCTCCTGCGCCGCGCTCTCCGCCACGCTCGACGCCGCGATTCGGCAGAGCCACGAGAGCGAAGCGGCCCCGCTCGCCGAGCGCATCGTCGCCGAGTGCGACCAGCGGAGCGACGCTCGCTTGCAGCACTTCGTGCGTCAGCGGCACTGGGACGAGGCGTCGGCCGAGCTCGCGCGCCTGGCCGCGCTCGAGCCGGACACGCACCGCTACCAGGTGCTCGACGGTCAGCTCACGCTCGCGCGCGCGCGCGGCGACCGTGCCGAGACCGAGCGCCTGCTCGGCGAGCTCGAGCACTTGATGCCGCAGTCGCTCAACGTCGTCACGATGCAGGCCGATCTGGCGCTCGCGTCGGGGCATCGTGCCGAGGCGAGCCAGCGCTTCGCCCGCGCGCACCGCGAGGAGCCCGAGTCGATGGCCGAGCTCTATCGCCTCGAGCGCGCCGTTCTCGGGCAGAGCCCGCTCGAGAGCTATCGGCGCGATGGCGCCGCGGTCATCCGCGAGTTCGAGGCGTCCGGCCACCACTACGAGGCGCCGCGCGTGCTCGTGCTCGACTACACCGTGACGCGCCTGTTCGCCGACGGCTCGATCCTCGAGCTCACCCACAACATCATCCACGTGCAGTCCGACGAGGCCGCCGAGGAAGAGGCGCAGTTCACGCCGCCCGAGGGGGCGCAGCTGCTCACGCTGCGCACGATCAAGGCCGACGGCACGCGCCTCGAGCCCGATCAGATCGCCGGTCTCGAGCACATCGAGCTGCCGAACGTGGCCGCCGGCGACTACGTCGAGCTCGAGTACCTGCGCACCGAGGGCCCGCCGGCCGCCTACGGCGGCGGCACGACGGGCGAGCGCTTCTACTTCCGCAACTACGAGACGCCCTTCGAGTCGTCCTCCCTCACGCTCGTCGCGCCGCGCGATCTCACGATCGACGTCGACCCGCGCGGAGAGGCGCCCGCCACGGAGACCACCGACCAGGGCGAGCTGCGCGTCTACCGCTGGGCCGTGCACCAGAGCGAGCCATTCGTGCGCGAGCCGAGCGCGGTCTCGCCCACGGAGTTCTTCCCGTCGATCCTCTGGGGCTACCACGCGAGCTGGCGCGACTACGTCGACAGCCTCCGCGACGTGCTCGCCGATCGCGAGGTGCGCGACCCGGCCGCCGTTCGGCTCGTGCACGAGGTCGCCTCGCCCGACGGCGCCACCACCGCCGAGCAGCGCGCCCAGCGCCTCTACGAGTGGACGATGGAGGAGATCGAGGAGTCGAGCGGGGCGCTCTTCGAGCAGGCGGCCACGATGGTCGCCGCGCGCACCGGAAGCCGCGCGCGCGTGCTCCTCTATCTCCTGCACCTCGCCGGCATCGAGGCCGAGCTCGCGCTCGTGCGCGACTTCGGCGCCGACCCGACCGACAGCGCGGTGCCGGAGGACACGCGGTACGGCTCGCTCCTCTTGCGCATGCAGGGGACCGAGGGCCCGATGTGGATCGCGACGGGCCAGCGCGGCGCGGCGTTCGGCACCATCCCGCCGAACCTGCGCGGCATGGACGCGCTGATGCTGAACGCGGCCGCCGAGCGCACGACCGTGACGATGCCGCCGATCGAGTCGGATCTGCGCACGGTCGAGGTGGACATGACGCTCGAGGAGAGCGGCGATGCGCGCTTCGACGTGACCGAGACCTTCCGCGGCGCCGGCGCGGCGATGTGGCGCTCGCAGCTCGAAGGCATCCCCGACGCGAACCTCGAGGATGCGTTCGACGAGGGCTACGTCTCGCGCGTGCTGCCCGGCGCGAGCATGACGAGCCTGCGCATCACCGGCCGCGCCGAGCACGATCAGCCGCTCGTCCTCCACTACACGTTCGACGTGGAGGACATCGGCCACGTCTCGCACGGCCGCCGCGTGCTGCCCGCCCTCGTGCCGACGCAGCTGACGAACGCGTTCGCGCGCCTGGCGAGCCGCACGACCACGCAGGTGATCTCGCCCTCGCTCGCGCTCGACCTGACGGTGCGCGCCCACGTGCCCAACGGCGCCGAGGTGAGCTCGCTCCCCGACGCCGAGGCCGAGATGGGCGGCCCGCACGGCGCCTCCGCGCGCTACGTCACCACGCGCACGCCCGACGGCTTCACCCTCGAGCGCCACGTCCGCGTCCCGCGCATGCGCCTCGCACCGAGCGAGTACGGCGCCTTCGCCGGGTTCTGCCGCGAGGCCGACGAGATCGAGAACCGCGAGATCGGGGTCGAGTGAACGTGAGTGAGCCTCGAGCGGCGCGAGACCGCCCCTAGCCTCGGGCGGCGCGAGGCCGCTTCGATCAGCGCCCGCGCAGCAGGCTCCGCACCCGCTCGAGGCTCTCCACGTCGATCCAGCGCGTGCGCATCGGCACGCGCCTGGCCGCGCCCAGCGTCCGCAGCGTCGGCACGTCCCAGCCTTCGCCCGACGGGCTCGGCCCGAGCCACGTGACGATGCGCGCGCCGACGGCGGGCACCTCGATCTCGCGGAGGCCGAGCTCGGCACGCTGGGCCGCGAGGCGCGCCTCCACGTCGGGGCCGTGGGGAGCCGGGCCGAGCCCGCGCGTCAGATGGAAGTACGCGTCCTGGGCCTCGCGCGGGAGGCCGAACGGCACCGCGAGTCGCTGGCCCGGCGCGAGCTCGCCCCGCAGGACCTCTTCGATCACGAGCGTCACCGTCCCGGGCCGCGACCAGGTGGGTCGTGCGGGCTCGACCGAGTCGACGCGCGCCACGACCCAGCGAAGGCCGGGATCGCCGAAAGGATCGTAGGGTGGCATCAGTCCCATCGCGATGGAACGGTAGCGCATCGATCGCGCAGCGATCGGCGTAGAGTGGGACCGATGCCCGTCACGGCTGCCCGCTTCCGCAAGCTCGCGCTCTCGCTCGAGGGCGCCGTCGAAGTTCCGCACATGGATCGAGCGGCGTTCCGCACGAAGAAGCGGATCTTCGCGACCCTGGCGGCCGACGAGAAGTCCGCGAACCTCGCGCTCGACGCGGAGCTACAGGCCGCCGTGTGCGAGGCCGTGCCCGGCGCCTTCGCGCCCGTGCCCGGCGGCTGGGGCCGCATGGGGTTCACGACGGTCGATCTTCGCCGCGTCGGTGAAGCCGACCTCGTGCGCGCGCTCGGCGAGGCGCACGCGCGCGCGCTGCCGCCGAGCCCGAAGCGGACCGCGAAGCCGCGTGCGAGCACGCGCCGTCAGCCGTAGCAGGCGAAGAGCACCTGGTACTCGTCCAGGTAGCAGTTCGCGGCCGTCTCGCAGTCGGTAGCGGCCGTCATGCACGCCTGCATGCGATCGAGCGTCGCGTCCGAGAGCGCCATCAGCGGCACGATCGAGCGCTGCACGTACTGCTCGACCGGCGTCGACGAAGAGCAGCGGTCGCGGAGCAACGTGGCGACGGCCGTCGCGTGCGTCACGTCGTGCGCGGCCGCCACGTCGGCCAGGCAGGTCTCGGCCCCGCTCGGATCGCTGAACGTCCGGCACGAGCCGGTGCCGACGCTGTGGTCGTGGAGGCACTGGTAGGCCTCGGCGAGCACGTCGGCGCGCTCGGTGTCGCAGTAGCCGGCTCCCGTCGTGTGCTCGCACGTCCGATCGGCTTGTCCGTTGCAGTCGGTCGCGACCGTCGCGGCGATCGCGCGGCCGGCTGCGATCGCCGCCGCGCTCGCGCCACCATCGAGGAGCGGACGGTAGGCGTCGACGACGCGTACGGCATCCGGCGCGCTGCCTACGTCGAGCGGAAAGCCCGTGTCCGGCACGCTGCCGGCATCCGGGCTCGCCGCATCGCGCTCCTCGCCCGCGTCCATCGCCATCCCGGTGTCGACCTGCACGCCCGCGTCGGTGGCTGGGGAGCCGCCGCCTCCGCAGCCCGCCACGATCCACAACGACGCCCACCCGAGCCCTCGAAGCTTCTCCATCGGGCGAGGGTAACGCCTCGGCGGCGCTGGCCTCCAGTGACGTGCGCTGGTACCGCGGGCCCCGCGCGGGAGCGAGTGGCCCTCGCCGCGGTGCTACGTGCCGGTCGCGCGGCGCCCGACGAGCTGCTGGCGCGACCAGGCGAGCGCCTCGTCGAGCGTGCCGCAGACGGAGTGTGGCGTCGGATGCGACGCGAAGAGCATCACGCCGCTCATCACGAAGCGCAGGCTCGGCGACCGGAACAGGAGCGCCGTGCCGAGGCACGTGTCCTTCATCCGCTCGCCGTTGTTCTTGAGCCAGTCGACGCTGCGCTGCCGCATGTACGCCGAAGGGATCTCGGCGAGCAGGTTGTCGAACACGACGACGTGCGGAATCCCGCGCTCGAGGATCTCCTGGCTCCTCGCCACGAACGCGTCGACCTGGGCGTCGGTCGGAGATCCGATCGTGCGGTGCACGACGATCGGCCAGCGCGTCATGTCGGTCTCGATGCGTCCAGCCGGCGTTGCCACGCCCGCATCTTACGCGGCGGCGTCGCCCGAGGGGTGTGTCGAACGACGAAACACCGCTCGCGGCGAGGCGCGGACGGTCGAGATCGAAGGAATGACTATGCCGGGCCCCGAACCGTCGTGCGCGACGATGGGGCGGGGCTCGAAGGCGAGACACGCATCGCGCGCGGTCGACCCTCGGTCCGCGCGGGTTGGAAATCGGCACATCGCCGCGCAGCCCCTCTTGCGCACGGGCCCGGAGCCCGGCGACAAACGCCGCATGCCGAGCCCTACCGCGCTCTCGCGCAACTCGTTGAAGGCCGCCATCCAGCGCTCGCAGTCGGCGCTCCTCCGCTCGCAGCTCCCCGACGGCTCGTGGGACGAGCGCTCCGACGTAGGCCCCGTGAGCACCGCGATGGTGCTCGTCGCGCTCTCGTGGCTCGGGCACCTCTCGCCCGCCGATCGCGCGGCCGGCGCGCGCTGGCTGCGCTCACAGCAGCGGAGCGACGGCTCGTTCGTGGGCCGCCCCTTCGCACGCCGCGGCGATCTCGGCACGACCGCGGTCGCGCGCACCGCGCTCTTGCTCGACGACGCGAAAGAGAGCCGCGAGGCCGCCGCGCGCGCGCTCGCGTTCGTGCAGAAAGAAGGCGGCGACGACGAGCTCGTCCGCCGCATGGGCACGGGCGACGTGTCGGCGATCTTCTGCGCCATGGGCGGGCAGCTCGATCCGCGCCGCATCCCCGATCCGCACCTCGGCTGGGCGCTGATCCCCGGCGTCGTCGAGATCGCGGCGACCCGCGTGCACTTCGGGATCGTGATGGGCGCGCTGATGACCTCGCTGCTCGGCCGTCGCATGCGCGGCGACTACGGGCCCGATGGCAACGACGTGGGCCTCTTCGCGCGCGAGGAGCGCGCCAAGGCGATCGAGCTCTTGCGGCTCTTCCAGAACGCCGACGGCAGCATGAACTCCAACACCGTGCAGTCGGCGCTGCTGCTCTCGGCCCTGCACGCGGCGGGGCTTCCCACGCGCGAAGGCCCGGTGAAGAAGGGCATCGACTGGCTCCTCTCGCGCCGCGTGGAAGCGCCCGAGGGCGTGTGGTTCGACGTGTTCGCCTCCGACGTCTGGAGCACCGCGTTCACCCTGCGCTCGCTCGTGCGGAGCGGCATCGCGCCGGGCGATCCGCGCGTGGCGCGGGCCGTGGAGTTCCTGCTCTCGCGCCAGCTCGAGGTGGACCAGCCGTGGCCGAACCAGCGCCAGCGCGACGCGGTGAAGCACGGCGGATGGGCCTTCCAGACCGGCAACGAGACGATGGCCGACGCCGACGACGCGGGCGTCGTGCTCTCGGCGCTCGGCCTCGCGCTCGAGAAGCCGCGCGTCGGCCCGGCGCTCGATCCCGCGCTCGCGCGGCGCATCCGCGAGGCGATGACGCGCGCGCGCGCGTGGATCCGATCGATGCAGAACCCCGACGGTGGCTGGTCGGCCTTCGTGTGGGGTCTGCCGGCGCGCCCGCGCGGGCCGATCTTCACGAAGAACGTCGACGTGCCGCCCGACTCGCCGCTCGCCGCCGTGCGCGTGATGCTCCATCCGCCCCCCGAGCTCGGCGATCCTTCGACCGAGGATCTCACCGGGCGTGTGCTGCACGGCCTCGCCGCCGCGGGCGCGCGACGGGGCGACGACGAGGTGCAGCGCGCGGTCGACTTCCTGCGCCGCCACCAGACCGACGAAGGCGGGTTCTGGGGACGCTGGGTCGTGAACTACCTGGCGTCGACGGCGTACGTGCTCTCGGCGCTCGACGCGCTCGGCGAAGATCCGAAGCAAGAGCTCGTCGTGCGCGGCGTCCGGTTCCTGCTCGCGCACCAGAACGCCGACGGCGGCTGGGGCGAGTCGATCGAGAGCTATGCCGATCCGAAGCGCGCCGGCCGCGGCCCGAGCACCTGCCCGCTCACCTCGCTCGTGATCTGCGCGCTCGTCGATCAAGGGCACGGCGACGGCGATGCGGTTCGCCGCGGCATCGCGTACCTGGTCGCGCGCCAGCGCCCCGACGGCACCTGGCCGAACGACGACTACGTCGCGACGAACCTCCCGCCCGACGGCTTCTACGTCTACGCCGGCGCCGCCCGCCACATGCCGCTCGAAGCGCTCGGGCGCTACGCGCGCCGCCACGAGCCCGAGCTCGCGGCACCTCCCGAGGCGTGGGGCCGATGGACCAGCGCGATCCTCGATCCGGCGCGCGAGCGCATGGATCCGCTCGGCGACGCCGTGGTCGCGGAGATCTACCAGACCGGACGGCTCGAAGCGATCAACAAGCTGCTCCGCCGCATCTTCGAGAACGACGATCCGATCCCGACCGAGCTACCCGACCGCGCCGAGCGCTACTTCCACGAGACCGAGGCGCTGCCGCCCTGGGCCGACCCGAAGCGCATCCGCCGCGCGCAGCAGCTCTTCGCCGATCACGGCGTGCAGGTCGTGTTCGGGCTCTTCTGCTCGTCTTTGCCGCAGTCGTACGCCGCCGCGAACGGCGCGCTCGTGCTCACCGAGACCGGCGCGATGGTCGGGCGCGTGCACGAGCGAATCTTCGAGACCGCGCAGTTCCTCTTCGACGTGCTCGACGTCGGCGGCCTCGATCCGAGCGGGCGCGGCATCCGCGCGGCCCAGCGCGTGCGGCTGATGCACGCCGGCGTGCGTAAGCTGATCCTCGAGTCGGGGAAGATCCCGTGGGACCGCGCGCGCCTCGGCGCGCCGATCAACCAGGAGGACTTGGCCGGGACGTTGATGACGTTCTCGATCGTGACCTTCGACGCGATCCGCCGGCTCGGGGTGGAGACGACCGACGAAGAGGGCGACGACTGGATGCACCTCTGGGCGGTCATCGGGCACTTCCTCGGGGTCGAGCCCGGCCTCGTGCCCTCGGGCCTCGAGGACGCGCGCGCGCTCATGGACGCCATCCGCGAGCGCCAGTGGGCCGAGTCACCGCAGGGGCGCAAGCTCGCCGCGGCGCTCGTCGGCATGATGCAGGAGTTCTTCACGCGGAATCACTTCCGGGGCCTGACGCCGACGTTGGTTCGTTTCCTCGCCGGCGATCAGTGCGCCGACGTCCTCGGCGTCGCCCCCTCCGACTGGACGCGCGCGTTCGTGAGCGAGACCGCGCACGTGCTCGACTGGCTCGACGACGACGCGAGAGAGACGCACCTCGAGAAGGCCATCGGCCTCGTCGGCGCCGACGTGATGAAGGCGATCGTCGTCTTCGAGCGGCGCGGCAAGCAGGCGCCCTTCCGCGTCCCGGCCTCGCTCAAGAAGACGCTCCTGCCGAACGAGTAGACGACGAGCCCGCACCGATCACGGCCGAGGTCGCCTCGCGCCCCGCGGCGGCGTCGATCGCGTAGCATGGATGCACTTTCGCCTCTCGCCCGGGCGAGGGAGGAGGGACCTTGCTTCACGATCTCCTGCCACGCGCGCTCACGCGCATCTGCGCCGCGCTGTTCGTCCTCGCGTTCTTCACGTTGCCGAGCCGCGCGCACGCCGCGACGCTCACGGTGACCTCGAGCGCCGATTCCGGAGCAGGATCGCTGCGGGCGACGCTGGCGAGCGCGAGGGACGGCGACATCATCGTCTTCGACGCGTCGCTCTCGGGCGCGCTCATCAACCTCGTCACGCCCGACGATCGCACGCTCGGCTCGTCGCCGACGATCCCGCTCGGGCCGACCGCGCTCGTGATCGACGGGATCCACGTAATCATCGACGGCGCGAGCGCCCCGGGCTTGCAGATCGACGGCGCCAGCACGTGGCGCGTGTTCGTCGTCGTGAACGGCGGGCACCTCGAGCTGCGGAACCTGACCGTGCAGAACGGCCACGCGGCGGGCGGCGGGGGCGGCGTCCCGGGCGGCGGCGGCGGCGGCGCAGGTGTCGGCGGCGGCGTGTTCGTCTCCGATGGCAGCGCGCTCACGCTCGACGGCGTGACGATGCTGCAGAACGCGGCGATCGGTGGCGCCGGCGGTCACTACAGGTCCGGCGCCTTCCTTCCCCGTGGCGCGGAGTGCGGGGGCGGCGGCGGCGGCCTCGGGAACGGGGACGCGACGCTCGGCAACGGCGCGGACGGGACCGACACGCTCTCGGGCGCCGGCGGCCTGCCGAACCGCGGGAGCGCGAGCATCGACGTCGGCCACGCCGGCGGCGACGGCGGGGGAGGCAGCGGCGGCTGCTTGATCTTCTCGAGCGGCGGTCAGGCTCTGCTCGAGGGCGGCGGCGACGGCGGATGGGGCGGCGGCGGCGGCGGCGGCGCCAGCTACCACGGCGCTGGCTTCATCGTGCGATGGGACCTCGGCGGCGCCGGCGGGTTCGGCGGTGGTGGCGGAGGCGTCGGGCTCGGGACGGGAAGCGGGGGCTCGGTCGTGTCGCCGTCCACCTATGCGACGTCGCTCTGGGGCGGCGGACGCGCCGGGGTGTCGTACTGCGTCAACTACGGCTGCAGGGCGCTCAACGACAGAGATGCCGGAGGCGGCGGTGGCGCAGGCCTCGGCGGCGCGATCTTCGTTCGCGGCGGCGGGCTCGTGGTGACGCGGTCGACGTTCTCCGCGAGCCAGTCGATCGGTGGCCCGGGCGGCGGCTTTCCGGCGACGCCCGGGGTGGGCGCGGGCGCGGTGTTCGTGCTCGACGGCAGCGCGACGATCACCGAGTCGACCTTCTCGGGCAACGTCGGCGGGGCCGTCTACGTGCTCGGCCTCTTCAGCGAGAGCCACCTGAGCGTCGGCAGCACGATCCTCGCGGGCTCGGCGGGCCCCGACTGCGGCTTCGATCGGCGCGGCGGCTTCGCCTCGCTCGGACACAACCTCATCGAGATGCCGGGCGGCTGCGTCCCGGCGACGAGCGACCTCAGCGGAGTCGATCCGATGCTGGCGGCGCTCGGGAGCAATGGCGGGCCGACGGCGACGATGCTTCCGTCGAGCGGGAGCGCAGTGGTGGGCGCGGGCACGTGCGCGCTCGCGACCGATCAGCGTGGGCGAGCGAGGAGCGCGGCGCCCGTCTGCGACATCGGCGCGGTGGAGCTCGACCGCGCGGCCCTCACGGTCGTGCTCGCGGGGAGCGGCAGCGGCAGCGTGACGAGCGACGTGCTCGGCATCTCCTGCGGGACGGCATGCACGTCGATGCGCGCGCCCACGCCGGTCTCGCTCACGCTCACGGCGGCGCCCAGCGCCGGGTCGAGCTTCGTCGGCTACACGGGCGCGAGCTGCGGCGCGAGCGCGACGTGCAGCGTCGCCGTGAGCAGCGACACGTCGATCACCGCGACGTTCGTCCTCGATGCGGGCGACGCTGGGACGAGCAGCGGGAGCGATGCCGGTAGCGTCGACGCGGGCGTGGAGGACGCGGGCGTGGGCGACGCTGCGATGAGCGCGGACGCGAGCGCGAGCGGCGATGCGAGCGCTGGCACCGACGCGAGCGCGAGCGACGACGCTGCGATGAGCGCGGACGCGAGCGCGAGCGGCGACGCGAGCGCGCGCGATGCCTCGTTCCGCGACGCGACGGGCGCAGACGCGACGAGCTCCACGCTCGATGCCGGCACCGCACCGCCGAGCGCCGCAGGCTGTGGCTGCCGCGCGACGAGCCAGTCTCCTCGCGGCGCCGCGTGGATGCTCGCCGTGCTCGTGATCGTGCGCGTGCGCCGCCGCCGAGCGCGCTGATCGACTACGTCGCAGAATCGTCGCGCGACGCGACGATTGGGACGATGCTGGTCGGCCCCCCCGCCTCGTGCGGGCGCAGAGCTGCGGCAGCCCTCGATCCGGCTGCTCGCCCCCGTCCGCCCTTCTGCGATCACACCCGGCCACACCCACCGCTTCCGGAGGCGGCGCGTTTCGCGGTAGAAAGGCGCCGTGCGGATCGACGTCGCCGACCCGGGCTCCGAGCGCCTCTCGATCGTGGCGGCGCTCGTCGGCGCCGGCTACGACGTGTCGACGGCCGAGCTCCGGGACGTGGTCGAGACGCGGGCCGATCTGCTGATCCTGGCGGCCGATGCCCCGGGCGCGCTGGCCGTCCTGCGACGGCTGCGCGACGACGGCCGGCGACCGGACGTTCCCGTGATCCTGCTGGGCACGCCCGAGGGCACGACGCCGATCCCCGAGGGGCCAGGCTTCGGCGCCGAGCTCGTGCTCGCGCGCCCCGTCGACGAGGACCGACTGCTCGCCGGTGTCCAGCGGCTCGTGCCGACGCGCGGCCATCCGCGCGCAGGAGCCGACGCGCGGAGCTCGGGCGAGCGGGGCGCGGGCGAGCGCGGCGTGGGCGAGCGGGTCCCCGAGCACACGCTCGAGCTGCGCGAGCGCGACGATCCCAGCGGCGTCTCCGCGATCCTTCCGGCGGCGCCCGCGCCCGGCTCCGATCCGGAGGCGAGCGCGAACGAGATCGACGATCGCCCCGCCACGCGATCGGAGCGGAGGTCGTCGCCGGCGCTGCGCCCCTCGCGTCCGCCCTCGACGGGTGTCTCGCAGTCGCAGGTGGAGCGTCGCTCCGAGGCGCCCGTCAGCGTGGTGACCACGGGCTCGGGGTCGGTCTCGAGCTCCATCTCGAGCAGCGCCGAGATCGCGTCGCCGGCCCCGATCTCCGAGCAGCTCCGCAGCATCTTGATCGCCGCCGACCGCCGCGTGTTCCCAGGCCTCGCCGCGATCGACGTGGGGATCCCGGCCGGAGAGGCCTCGGCCCGCGAGCTCGTCCCCGACGAGCTCTTCGACGACGCGGCCCCGGAGTCCGACGCCGAGGACGAGGGGCTCTTCGTCGTCACGCCGCTCGCGTCCGTGCTCGGACGCTCGGTTTCGTCGGTCCCTTCGTCGGCGCCGCCCCGCGCCGCCCCGAGCGAGCCGCCGCTCGCCGAGCCGGAGAAGAACGACAAGAAGACCTCGCCCGGCACGCCGCTGAGCCTCGGGGCGGGGATCAAGGCGCCTTCGCTTCCGTCCCCGCGCCTCGAGGCGCCGGCTCCGCCGCCGGTGCTCGACGACGAGGCGCTCGGGCCGGCCGACGCGAACGGCGTGCGACACCTCGCGCTCGCCGCCGGATCGATGCTGCGCGCGCTGGCCTCGATCGTGTCGAGCCGCGCGTCGCTCCGGAGCGTGGTCCGGGCGGACGGCCTCTCGATCGAGCTGGTGTTCGCGCGCGGCGAGCTCGCGCGGATCCAGGGCCCCGTCTCGACGGCCGCGCTCGCGCGGCTCGGGCGCTCGGCGGCCGACGAGGCTGCGGCCACGGCTCGGCTCGCGGGGCTCGTCGAGCGCGGCGAGCTGGGCGTGGCCAGCGAAGGGCTGGCCCTCGCGCGGGCCGAACAGGACGTGCTCGCGCGCCTCGTGGGCCTGCGCAGCGGCGAGGTCGTCTTTCACCCGAGCCGCGACGAAGACCTCCCCTCGCGCCTGGGGAGCACGGGTCGTGCGCTCGGTCGGATCGCGGCGTCGCTCGATGCAGCCGAGGCATTCGCCTTGGCGCTCGCTCCGATGGGCGGAAGCGGTCGGCTCGAGCCCACGCGCGCGCTCGGAGGCGCGCTCGCCGCGTTCGGGATCGCGCCCGACCTCGGCCGCTTCTTCGAGGCCGCGCCCGAGGGCGTGAGCCGGCTCGAGCTCGCGCGCGCGAGCCGGATCGCGAGCGAGCTCCCGGGTGTGGCGGCCTTGCTGACCGCCGCGCGGGCCCTGGCGCTCGTGCGCGGGCGGCCCGACGCCGATGCGGCCGAGGTCCGCGCGGTCGCGGAGCTGGTGCGCGAGCACGCCGCGCGCGCCGACGACGCGGACTATTTCACGATGCTCGGTGTGCCCGACGACGCCGACGACGCCGCCGTGGCGAGCGCGTACTCCGGCCGCCGTGCGCAGCTCGCCAGCCTGCCGCTGGACGAGCTCGGGCTGGGGTCACTGGGGCCAGAGCGCGCGGTCGCCTTGGCCGCGCTCGAGGAAGCACACGAAGTCCTGGGAAATTCGGCGCTGCGAGCGGCCTACGCGCGCGCGCTCGGGAGCCCCGCGCCGCTGCGGCAGGCCTGACGGGCCGACTCGGTCGGGGCCCGCCTGCCCGAGCGTGTGGGGCTGTGATCGTGGGAGGGGGTGAAGTCTTGCGACGAGCCTACTGCGCAGAACGGTCGAGGTCTGCTGCATGTCGCGTCGCGAGACCGGCCTTCAGGCGTCGCCGAGCCCGAGGACGGGGCGGAGCGGCCTTGGGGCCGTGAGCACCGACCGCAGGGGGAGGTGGCGAGCGCCCGAGCTTGCTCGGGCGCGGCATCAAGGCCGGGATCGCGGCGCGTCGCCTCTGCCCCCCTTCCGCGATCACACCCAGCGTGTGGGCGGGCCCTCGAACTTCCGGGCCGCCGTATTAGAGTGAGAGGCCGACTCCAACACCGTCGGCCTCTCGCCCGGAGCGATCGGGGGGAGGCTCCATCGGGGCTCGCCCCGCTGGAGGGCACCCGACGGAGAGGGCGCCGCGCATCGGCCCCGAGGAACGAGACGACGAGCCATGGCGATCCGGAAGATCCTGCACTACCCCGACAAGCGGCTGCGCACCCCCGGCGCGAAGGTCGTGACCTTCGACGCGACGCTGCACGCGCTCATCGAGGACATGGCCGAGACGATGTACGCCGCGCCTGGCGTCGGCCTGGCCGCCCCGCAGATCGGCGAGAGCCTCCGTCTCTTCATCGTCGACATCGCGACCGGCGACGACGAGCCGAGCGACCTGCGCGTGTTCGTGAACCCCGAGATCGTCGAGCGACACGGCGACATCACGTGGGAAGAGGGCTGTCTCTCGTTCCCCGGCATCCACGAGGAGATCGATCGCAGCGAGCGCGTGAAGGTGCGGGCGCAGGATCGCGACGGCAAGACCTTCGAGCTGGAGGCCGAGGGGCTGCTCGCCGTCGCGATCCAGCACGAGCTCGACCACCTCGACGGCAAGCTCATGGTCGACCACCTCGGGATGCTGCGCCGCCGCGTCGTGCATCGCGAGATGACCAAGCGCTCGGCGGAAGCCGCCGAGTAGCTCGCGACGTGCCTCGCGCCCGCGCCCTGTTCTTCGGCACGCCGGAGATCGCCGTGCCCAGTCTCGAGGCGCTCGCCTCGCTGGCCGACGTCGTTCGCGTGATCTCGCAGCCCGATCGCCCGGCGGGCCGCGGGAACAAGGTCGCGCCGACCCCCGTGCACGCCGCGGCCGATCGGCTCGGTCTCCCGCTCGTCCAGCCGGTGAAGGTGCGCACGCCCGAGCTCGCCGCCGAGCTGCGTGCGCTCGAGGCCGACGTGGCGATCGTGATCGCCTACGGCCGCATCCTCCCCAAGGCGCTGCTCGAGGCGCCGCGCCTCGGCTGCTTGAACCTGCATGCCTCGCTCTTGCCGCGCTGGCGTGGCGCCGCGCCGATCCAGTGGTCGATCGTGAGCGGTGACCGCGAGACGGGCGTCTGCCTGATGCAGATGGACGAAGGGCTCGACACGGGGCCCGTGCTCGCGCGGTCGACCCGCACGATCGCGCCCGACGAGACGGCCGGCGAGCTCTTCACGTCGCTCGGCCACGATGCCGCCGCGCTGCTGCGACGGGAGCTGCCGCGCTACCTGCGAGGCGAGCTGACGCCGGTGCCGCAGCCCGCCGAGGGCGTCACGCTCGCGCGCATGCTCGAGAAGCGCGACGCCATCCTCGACTTCCGCCAGCCGGCGCGTGCGCTGCACGACCGCGTGCGCGGCCTGACCCCGTGGCCGGGCGCCGAGACGCAGCTCGCGGGCCAGCGGGTGAAGGTGCACGTGACCCGGCTCGCGATGGACGAGGGCGCGCACGGCGCGCCGGGCGCCGTGACGGCGATCGGCCCCGACGGCGTCGACGTGGCGTGTGGGCGTGGGATCCTCCGTCTGGTCGAGCTGCAGCTCGAAGGAAAGAAGCGCGCACGTGCGGCCGAGGTCGCGAACGGCCTCCGCCTCGCGCTCGGCGCGAAGTTCGGGGCACCGGAGGGAGACGCATGAAGATCTACACGCGCACCGGGGACGAAGGAGACACGGGCCTCTACGGCGGGGAGCGCGTCAGCAAGGCCAGCACGCGCGTCGAGGCCTATGGCGACGTGGACGAGCTGAGCTCGTTCCTCGGTCTCGCGCGCCTGCACCGGTTCGGCGCGGACGGCGAGGACGACTTCGATCGCTTGCTCGCCAGCATCCAGAGCCGGCTCTTCGACCTCGGCGCGGAGCTCTCCAACGCCAAGGGCAAGGATCTCGGCATCCCGCTCGTCGACGACGCCGACGTCACCGCCATGGAGCGCGCGATCGATCGCGCCGAAGAAGAAGTGCCGCCGCTCAAGGTCTTCGTGATGCCCGCCGGCGCGCCGCTCGCTGCCAGCCTGCACGTCGCCCGCACCGTCTGCCGTCGCGCCGAGCGCCGCGTCGTCGCGCTGGCCGCCGAGACGCCCATCCGACCCGAGGTCGTGCGCTACCTGAATCGCCTGAGCGACCTCTTGTTCACGCTCGCACGTCTCGCGAACCACCGGGATGGGCGCGGGGACGTCCCGTGGGTCGGGCGCGGTACGCAGTCGCAGTGAGCGACGGGGGTTGTTATGCTCACGCCGTGGGGCAGGTGGCGAAGGAGCCGCGGAAGCGGATTCTCGTCGTCGAGGACGACGACACGAGCGCGAAGATGGTGCGCGACTATCTCGAGGCGCACGGCTACGCGACCTCGCTGGCCGTGAACGGCAGCGAAGGGCTCGAGCGCTTCCAGACCGAGCAGCCGGACCTGATGATCGTCGACGTCGCGCTCCCCAAGAAGAGCGGCCTCGAGCTCTGCATCGACGTGAAGCAGACCGAGCACGGGCGCACGATGCCGGTGCTGCTCATGAGCGCGGTGTTCCGCAGCACCGAGCCGCCCACGAGCGCGGGCGTGGGCGCCGAGGCGCTCCTCCCCAAGCCCTTCGATCTCTCCGTGCTCCTGCGCCGCGTGCAGCAGCTGCTCGGCCGCGCCGCCTGACCCCCGCCGGGCTCGCCCTCGCTCACGGGCGCGCGGCAGTGCTCACGTCGGTGGGCGCCAGCCGTCGTGCTCGTCCCAGCCCATGCAGAAGCGCGCGTTGATCTCGGAGATCGCACGGAGCGCGACGGGCGCATCGCCCGCGCCGCGGTGGAGGAACGCATCGACGCCGTAGGGGCCGGCGTAG
The DNA here is from genome assembly GCA_044223665.1 of Sandaracinaceae bacterium. Taxonomy (GTDB): domain Bacteria; phylum Myxococcota_A; class Polyangia; order Polyangiales; family Sandaracinaceae; genus JBBSAT01. Next base: position 79,491 of record JBGALT010000008.1, read on the forward strand.
CCGGCCTCGCCCAGCGCGAGGCCGACGCGCAGCGCGGCGCGCTCGAGGGCCTCGCGCACTTCGCCAGCGAGCCCCGCCTCGGGCCGGGAGCGGACGAATGCGCCGAACGCGTCCACCTCTTGCTCGCGGATCGAGCGGACGCGTGGCCCCTCGCGGGTGGCCCACGCGTGGACCGAGAGCTCCCGCTCGATCACCACGCGCGGCTCGATGGCGAGGGCCCCGCTCGCGCGCAGCGAGGCGCGAACGAACGCCAGGTCCGCGTCGCTCGGCTCGCCCCCGCGCACGCGACGTTGTCCGCGACCCGAGACGCCGAGCACGCGCTTGAGCAGCCACTCGCCCGGCCGCGCGAGCGCCTCCCGCGCATGCGCTTCGCTCTCGAGCATCGCCGCACCGGGCAGCCCCTCGGGCTCGAGCGCGTGAGCGAAGCGGCGATCGTTCACGCGGTGCAGCACCTCGAGCGTCGGGGTCACCGGTACGTCGAGCCCCGCCCGGCCGAGCGCCGCGAGCGCGCGCGGGGTCGGGCACCAGAGCACGGGCTCGGCCTCGCGCGGCGCCGGCTCGCCGAGCGGCTCGATCACCACCGCGCCGCGCGGTAGCGAGGGCCGCATGGCGAGGGCGAGCCGCCGCACGCGCTCGCTCACGTCCTTCCGCGGTCGATAGCGCCGCCCGCCCGCGAGCTCGAGCTCGGCATCGAGGTTCAGCACGAACGCGAGCGGCCGCACGCTCACGGAATCGCCGGCTGCCACCGCTCGAGCGCGTCCATCGCCGCGTCGGGCCAGCCCGCTTCGCGCCGCGCGTCGCGATCGAGTGGACGGCCACGAAAGAGGATCGGCGAGAGGGGCGGCGGGAGCGCGCGCACGAACGCCTCGAGATCGAGCGGCTCGCCGAGGCGCGTGAACCAGCGCACGGCGAACCGCACGTGCGCGATCTCCTCCCGTCCGATCGCCACGGTGAGATCGGCCGCCGAAGGATCGCCGGCCGCACGCAGCTCGGCCTCGAAGCGTCGCGCGTGATCGAGGTTGGCCGACTCGAGGCCGAGCCCGACGAACGCGCAGAACGAGACCGGCGTCGCGATCGAGGGCGCACGCTCCCAGAACCAGTCGCGCACCGGGAACGCGCCGTAGGGATGGCCGAGCCGTGCGAGCTCGCGCTCGTAGGCGCCGAAGTGACGCGCTTCGTCGCCCGCGAGGCCGGCGAGCCCGCGCACGAAGGGCTCCGGCGCGTCCGAGAACGCGAGGATCGCCCACGCGAAGAGCTCGGCCGCCTGCAGCTCGTGGTGGGCGAACACGTGCAGCAGCTCGGCGCGCTTCTCGGGACGAACGAGCGCGCCGGCCCGTGGCGTCTTCCTGCGCTTGTCGGTCCGGACCAGCCAGGGGGGCCGCCCGGGCGCCGCGAGGCGGGTCGGGCGCCACGCGGCGTCCCGCTCGGTCGGGGGCGGCCCGGGCGCGCGCTTGATCGCGAGGTCGTCCGTCGTCACGAGCGACCACGCCCACGCTTCCAGCGTCCCTTCGCGCGGCGCCCCGCGGTTCATGGGCGCGGTATGGCTCCCCGCCGCCAGGGCGTCGAGGGCCCGCGGCTGGTGAGGGTCGGATGGACTTGTCTCCGAGCGGGTCTATGAAGGGCGCTCCGATGGCCGCCCCGCACAAGCCCCTGACGAGCAAGCAGGCCGCGCACCTGCGCGCGCTCGCGCATCACCTCGATCCCGTGGTCCAGCTCGGCAAGGAAGGCGCGAGCGAGTCGGTCGTCGAGGCGACCAAGGCCGCGCTGCTCGCGCACGAGCTCGTGAAGATCAAGCTCCCGCAGGTCGAGAAGCCCGAGCGCCGCGCGCTCACGGCGGCCATCGCCGGCGCGACCAGCTCGGAGGTCGCGGGCGAGATCGGGCGCGTCGCGGTGCTCTACAAGCGGCACCCGAACAAGCCGAAGATCGCGCTGCCGAAGTAGAGCCCGCCGTGCGCCTGCCGCCCTCGCTCTCGCGCGATCACGTCGTCTCGCTCGAGCGCGCGCACGTCTGGCCGCCCTACACCTCGAGCGAGCGACACGAGACGCGCGACCCGCTCGTGATCGTCGAGGCCGAAGGCCCCTGGATCGTCGACGCCGACGGCACGCGCTACGTCGACGCCGTCTCGTCGTGGTGGAGCGCGACACTGGGCCACCGCCACCCGCGCCTCGTGCGGGCCCTGGCCGATCAGGCCTCGCAGCTCACGCACGTGGCTGCCGGCGGCGTCACGCACGCACAGGTCGCGCTCCTGGCCGCGGAGCTCGCCGAGCTCGCCCCGGGCCTGCCGCGCACGCACTTCTCGGACGACGGATCGACCGCGGTCGAGGTCGCGGTGAAGATCGCGTTCCAGTACTGGCAACAGAACGGACGGCCGAAGCGTCATCGCTTCGTGTGTCTCTCGGGCGCCTACCACGGGGACACGATCGGCGCGGCGAGCCTCGCGTCGCTCGAGGAGTTCTCGGGCATCTTCGCGCCGCTCCTCTTCGACGTCGTGCACGCGCCGGGGCCGAGCGACGACGGCGGCTGGGATCGCGTGCTCTCTTCGATCGAGGAGACGCTCCGCACGCGCGAGGACGAGATCGCCGGCGTGATCGTGGAGCCGCTCGTGCAGGGCGCGAGCGGGATGCGCATGCACACGCCGGCCGTGCTGCGCCACCTCGCCGAGGCCACGCGCCGCGTCGACACGTTCTTGATCGCCGACGAGGTGTTCACCGGCTACGGCCGGACCGGCACGATGTGGGCGTGCACGCAGGCAGGCGTGGTGCCGGACCTGATGTGCCTCGCGAAGGGCTTCACGGCCGGCATCCTGCCGATGGGCGCGACGATGGCGAGCCAGCGCCTCTACGACGGCTTCCGCGGCGGCCGCGAGCGCGCGCTCATGCACGGTCACACGTTCTGCGGGCACCCGCTCGGCGCGGCCATCGCGCGCGAGGTGCTCGCCATCTACCGCGACGAAGCGGTGCTCGACGGCGTGGCCCTGCGCGCGGCGCGCATCGCCGAGCGCTTCGCGAAGCTCGGGGCCGTCCCGGGTGTCCGCAGCGTGCGCACGCTCGGCGTCATCGGGGCCGCGGACCTCGGCGACGTCGGCTACGGCGGCACCGGGCTCGGCTGGCGCGTGGCCGACGCGGCCCGAGCGCGCGGCGTGTTCCTGCGCCCGCTCGGCGACACCGTCTACGTCGCACCGCCGCTCAACGTGCCGCTCGACGTGCTCGAGCGAGCCCTCGACGTGGTCGACGAGTCGATCCGCAGCGTGCTCGGCTGACCCAACGATTCGAGCGCCAGCGACGGGGGCGCAGGGCTCTCGCTCGTTCGCCGCCGAGACAGCTGCTTCGGCCTCGCGTATCGTCGAGGCGCGGAGGGGTCATGGGGCATGAACGTCGGGCCGTTCGATCACATGCGCGCGCGCTCGTCTTGAGCGTGGTCGCGAGCGCAGGCGCGGTGGCGTGCACGAGCCCGCCGGCCCCGACGGGCGGCGATGCGTCCGCCGCGAGCTGCACCTCGAGCGCGGAGTGCGACGACGGCGCCTACTGCAACGGCGCCGAGACGTGCATGCCGGGGATGGCCGGCGCCGACGCACGCGGCTGCCTCCACGCCTCTCCTTGTCTCGACTCCCAGCGCTGCGACGAGGCGCAGGACCGCTGCGTGACGAGCTGCGCCGTGGAGCCCGACGCCGACGGCGACGGCGCCGACGCGATCGAGTGCGGTGGCGCGGACTGCGACGACACCGACGCGATGGCGCACCCGGGCGCGAGCGAGGTCTGCGACCCGATCGATCGCGACGAGGACTGTGATCCGAGCACCTTCGGCGATCGCGACGCCGATGGCGACGGGTTCTTCGACGCGACGTGCTGCAACCCGAGCCGGAGCGGCGGCATGCCGCTCTGCGGCACCGACTGCAACGACGTGCGGCGCGACGCGCACCCGGGCGCGACGGAGGCCTGCGACGGGTTCGACAACGACTGCGACGGAACGACCGACGAGAGCTTGCTCGTGCCGAGCTACCCCGACGCCGACCGTGATCTCCACGGCGCCACCGGCGCCAGCTCCGATAGGTGCCCCGGCGCCCCCGGCTGGTCGACCGTGTCGGACGACTGCGACGACACGAGCGCGCTGCGCCACGGCGCCCAGCTCGAGATCTGCGACGCGATCGACAACGACTGCGACGGAACGACGGACGAAGCGCCGGTGTCGATCCCGTGGTTCGTGGACGCCGACGGCGATGGCTTCGGCGACGCGACGAGCGACGTCGTCGTCTCTTGTGCGCCGGTGCCCGGTCGCTCGGCGCGCAGCTCGGACTGCGACGACGGCGACGCGCACGTGAGCCCGCTCGGCACCGAGCTGTGCAACGGGATCGACGACGACTGCAACGGGCGCGCGGATGCGCCCGGCACGCGTGCGGGCGACACGGAGGACGACGATGGCGACGGCGTCGCGGACGTGGTCTGCGGCGGCAGCGACTGCGACGACGCGCGCGGGGCCGTGTACCCGGGCGCCGACGAGCTCTGCAACGGGATCGACGACGACTGCGACGGCATGGTGGACGGCGACAGCGCGAGCGCGAACTGGTACCTCGACCTCGATCACGACGGATTCGGCGACGCGAGCTCGGCGCCGATCGTCTCGTGCGACCCGCAGGCCGGGCGCGTCACGCGCGGCGGCGACTGCGACGATGGCGACGCCAGCGTCCACCCGCGCGCCGCCGATCTCTGCGACGACGAGGACACCGACTGCGACGGGCAGATCGACGAGAACGGGATCCGCTTCGCGTTCTTCCCGGACGCCGACGCGGACGGCTGGGGCACCAGCGACCGGAGCTCGATCGTGTTCCGCTGCGCCGCGCCCGCCGGAACGTCGGCGCGCACCGGCGACTGCGCGGATACCGACGACACCCGCCATCCGATCGCGCTCGAGCAGTGCCAGGGAGCCGACGACGACTGCGACGGGATGGTCGACGAGGCCTCCGATCGGATGTGGTTCGTCGACGTGGACGGCGACGGCCACGGCGTCGGGGCCGGCATCGCGGCGTGCATGGCCCCGACGGGTCGCGCTCCGCTCGGCGACGACTGCGACGACGCGGACCCGGGGAACTTCCCGGGCAACACCGAGGCGTGCAACGGCCAGGACGACGACTGCGACGGCACGGTCGACGACGGAGCGGACGCGGCGTGCACGGGACCGCACGCCACCGGCACCTGCACCTCCGGACACTGCGCGCTCGCCTGCACCGGGACCTACGAGGACTGCAACGCCTCGCCCGCCGACGGCTGCGAGGTCGACACCGACCACAGCGTCGTGCACTGCGGCTCCTGCGGCGCCGCCTGCGGGCCGGCCGACAGCTGCGGCATCACGGCGGCCGGATCGTGCGACCTCGCGCCCGTCGTCCTCCTCGACGGGCACCTGCAGTCGATGATCGCTCTCCGCTCGACCGGCGGCGTGGCCGGCTGGGGCTCGGCGGCGTCGGCGCGGACCACGCTGCTGGGGGACACGTCCTCGCCGCTCGCCTCGTCGCTCGGGGACGTCGCCGATCTCGGCGTGGGCGGCACGGTCGGGTGCGCGGTGACGACCTCGCGACGCCTCTACTGCTGGGGCGCGAACAACAACGGACAGCTCGGCATCGGAACGACGAGCGGCGGCAGCTCCGGGCCGGTGCTCGTTCCCCTGCAGAACGTGGTCGACGTCGACGCGACCGACACGAGCGTGGCCGCGATCCTGGCCGACGGCACCGTGTGGACCTGGGGCCACAACGGCTCGGGTCAGCTGGGCAGCGCGACGCCGAGCCAGCGGACGAGCCCGGCCCAAGTCGCGGGGATCGGCGACGCGCTCGCGGTCGCGGGCATGACGGGCACGTTCTGCGTGCTGCGCGGCGTGTCGGGCGGCGCCACGTACGTCACCTGCTTCGGCAGCAACGTCAACGGCGAGTGCGGGCTCGGCGCGACGTCTCCGGCGACCGTGAGCCCGCCGGCCGGCAACGTGCTGGGCCTCCCGGGCGACGTGCGCGCGCTCTCGCGTGGCTACGCCGGCGGCGTGTGCGCCATCACGCGCAGCGGGGCGGCCTACTGCTGGGGATACAACCAGCCGTTCAGCAGCACTGGCTGGAGCCTGGGCCTCGGCGGATCGGCGCCCACGCCGGCCGTGACGACCGCGACGCAGATGCCGGTGGCGAGCGAGGTCGTCGACGTGGTGCTCAACGGGCGCAACGGGTGCCTGCAGCGGCGCAACGGTGGCGCGCAGGAGATCTGGTGCTGGGGCCTCGACGGCGGCTGGCTGGACGGCGTCTCGAGCTCTCCGGTTCCGGTGCGCGTCGGGGGCACGATCGCGGGCGGGCTGAGCGACGTCGTCTCGATCGGCGTCGGGAACGCGCGCTGGTGTGCGGCGCGCGCCGGCGGCGGCGTCGTCTGCCAGGGTGACGACGGGAGCGGCGGCCTCGGCAACGGGCCGCCCCTCACCGCGAGCGCGTCCCCGGTCACCGTGCTCGGCCTCCCATGATCACGCGGGCCGCGCGCCGGCGTCAGTGCATGTCGCCGAGGAGCGCGTCGAGCTCGGCGGTCGAGGCGAGCGCGCTCGTGTCGTAGTGCGCGGGGCTCCCGGCCCGCCGCACGAGCACGGCGCCGTAGGCCCACGTCCCGCGGATGCCGATGCCTACCTCCGTCGCGGCGCCCTCGGCGTCGACGACGGCGAGGATGTCGTCGAGGTACTCGGTGCGGCGGGTGTCGTCGAGATCCGCGAGCCCCTCGCTCGCGTCGTCGTCGAACTTCACGAGCACCACGACGCGCCGCGGCTCGCCCGGCGCGCTCGTGCGAACGACCACCGCGTCACGCGGCTCGAGCCCGGCGTGGACCTGCTGCGCGAGCGCGTCTGCGCCGGCGCCCTCCCCGTGGGCGACGCCGTCGTGGAGAAGCGCTTCGAGGCGCCGGCGCTCGGCCTGGCCGGGGGCACTGGCGCTCGTCGCGGAGGGGGACGAGGCGCCTCCGCTACCTCCACCGCCGCCCATGAAACAGCAGGCCGGGAGCTGGGTGGCGAGCGCGAGCGCGAGACAGAACGAGCGGGTGCGGTGGGGCATGGTGGCTTCCTGGCACCGAGGGTAGACGCGGTCGCGTGAAGCGACACGTCAAAGCACGTCAAATGACGCCGCCATGCGGCCATGTCCGCACGACGCTCCGTCGGAAGGCCTCCCGACGAATGCCCTCCGAGCCGCGTCCCGCAGACATCCCGCGCGGGCTCGCGTATCGTCGGCCCGGTGGCGATGGGGATCGAATCGGCCGCGTCCGCGCGGCGCGTACGGGTGGGATGGTCGCTCGAAGCGCTCGCGCTGGCGCTGACCATCGCGGGGTGCGGCGGCACGAACGACGTCGGCGACGCGGGGCGCGCGTCCGACGGCGCGCTGACCGCGGACACGGGCGTCTCGACCGACGCGGGCGGGCCCGCCGCCGACACGGGCACCCTCCCCGACGCGTTCGTCCCGCCCGCGAGCGACTGCGCGGCGCTCCCGGCGCCGACGGGGACGATCGTGAGCGTCGAGCCGTCGATGGCGGCGGCGCTCCCGGCGATGGTCCGCGACGCGGCCGCGGGCACCACGTTCGTGCTCGCCGACGGTGTCTATCGCACGACGGGAGACGAGGCTGCGCGCCGCCTGCAGATCCGCGCCCCCGGCGTCACCATCCGATCGGCCTCGGGCCACGCCGACGCCGTCGTGATCGACGGGGAGTACGTCACCCTCGAGATCCTCGGCGTCTACGAGAGCGACTTCACGCTCGCCGAAGTGACCCTCACTCACGCGGTCGACCACTGCGCGCACGTCTCGCCGCCCGATGGCGCCGCGAACATCACCGGCACGCGCTTCTACGGCGTCCGCTTCCTCGACTGCGGCGAGCAATTCCTGAAGGTGAACCCTTCCGGCGCCCGCGACGCGTTCGTCGACGACGGCATCGTCGAGTGCTCGCACTTCGAGATGACCGACGCCGGGCGCCCGCACGTCGAGCGCAACCCCGGCGGCTGCTACACCGGCGGCATCGACGCGCACGCGGCGCGAGGATGGATCGTGCGCCAGAGCACCTTCCAGGGGATCTACTGCGCGGGGGAAGGCCTGGCCGAGCACGCGATCCACTTCTGGGCCGGCTCGCGCGACACGCTCGTCGAGCGGAACGTGATCGTCGACTGCGCCCGCGGCATCGGCTTCGGGCTCGTCGAGAGCGGCCCGTCGCGCGACTACCCGGACGACCCCGCGCCCGGGCTCTTCGTCGGTCACTTCGACGGGATCATCCGGAACAACGTGATCTTCGCGCGCATCGCGTACTACGACACGGGCATCGAGCTCGACCAGGCGCGCGGGGCCGAGGTGCTCCACAACACCATCGTCGAGGACGACGCCACGGCCACCGGCCGCTACAGCTCGATCGACGCGCGCTTCCCGAACACCGCGGTCACGATCCGGAACAACCTCGTCCGGCGCCTCACGGTGCGCGACGCCGCCGGGACCACGAGCGATCACAACGTGGAGAACGTGGCCGCGAGCGACTTCGTCGACGCCGCCGGGCTCGACGCGCACCTCGTGGCGGGCGCGAGCGACGCGATCGACCAGGGCGTCGGCGAGGGGGGGGGCGGCCGCGCCCTCGACGGCGAGGCGCACGACCGCGGCGCGCCCGACCTCGGCGCGGACGATCGCTGATCTACGACGTCCCAGAATCGTCGCGTGGAGCGACGATTGGACGAGGCTGGCGGGCAAGCCGAACAGCGAGCGCCCCGAGCAGCGGCTCGCCCGCCCTCACTCGTGGACGGCGTACACGAACGCGACCTGGGGGAAGCTGCGGTAGCGCTCGACGATGGTCGCGTGCGGTACGCGCGGGCCGTCGACGTACTGCGCGGCCAGCGCCTCGGCGGCGGCGCGGTCGCCGGTCGCCTTGATGTGCATCACGCGCTGCATGAGCGTCTGGCAGGCGGCCGGTAGGCGCGCGAAGTCGATGGTGAACGCGCCCTGGCTGTGGCCGTCGGCGGCGATGGCGCTCTCGTTCCAGGTGAGCGCGCCCTCGTCGAGCAGCGTGCCGATCTGGATCGCGGCGAGCTGCGAGTACGGCTTGCGCTGGCCGGTCGGCGTGACCATGCCGCGGGAGATGTGGCCGAAGGCCCAGACGATCGAGTCGACGTAGACCTCGCGCTCCTGCGCCTCGGTGAGCACGCCGCGCTGGCGCAGCCAGTCGATGAAGAAGAGCGCGCCGCTCTGCGCCTTCAGCTCCTCGAAGGTCGAGGCGAGGCCGCCGCCGAACGCCTCTTCGTCGGTGTGCCCGCTGGCGTCGCGATACTCGTGCGAAGGCCCGAGGTTGTGGCTCGCCTCGTGGAGGATCGTGCTGAGCAAGCCCGGCGTCGCGTCGTCCGTGTAGGGCTCCATCGAGGCCGTATCGAGCAGGCTCATCGCCTGCGCGCGGCGGCGCGCCTGCGAGTCCGGGTCCGTGTAGAGGTTGCTCATCGCGACCGTGCGGCCGCGGCCCTCGTCGGTCACCGGGCCCCAGTTCGGGAGGCTCTGGCCGATCGTCGCGCCGAAGGCGTCGCGGTCGTCGCCGGCGTTCACCACGATCTGGATGAAGTCGGGGAGCTGGAACTGCACGTCGCGCGCCGTGTACTCGCCCGGCACGAGCGCCGCGAGCGCGCCCTCCATGTCGGTGCGGAGCGGCGCGAGCCGGTCCTGCCAGACGAGCGAGCCCTGATCGATCCGGGCGAAGGTGAGGTGGAAGCCCGCGTGCTGGCTGCACGGCTCCCAGTACGTCTCGTCGGGCCCGACGCGCACGTACCAGCGCGAGTTGCGGACGCTCATGCGCGACCACGCCTCGTCGGCCGGCACCCAGTCGTTCGTCTCGAAGCTGGTGGCCGCGGCGCGCAGATAAGCGACGAGCGCGGTCTCGTTCGGATCGCTCATCGCGTCGGCCGCGGCCCGCAGCTCGGCCGCGATGGGCGCCATCAGGTCCGCGTACGCCGTCGTGTACGGGACGGCCATCAGCGCGCCGCCCTCGCCCGCGCGCACGACGGTGAACGGCGTGAGCAGCGTGCTCGCGTCGGGGCGCGCCTCGAGCGTCGCGCAGAACGCCTCGTCCGCCTGGAGCTCGGCCGGATACACGTCGACGGGCTGCGAGGGCGCGCCCTCGATCGCCGAGCACGCCGGGTTCGACTCCGTCACCGACGACATGCACTCGGGGCCCCAGTTGCGGCGGAACAGGCTCGCGCTGGCCGTGTCGCCCGACGCGAGGCGCGCCTGCATCGCGTCCATGCCGACCTGGTGCGCATAGAGGCGGTCCATCAGCGCGGCGACGTTCAGCATGTGCTCGGCGAACGCGCGGTGCTCGGCCGGGAGCTCCCCGAGAGAGGTCTCGACGAGCGTCGGCGCCGCGTGGTCCAGCTCGGCCACGACGAGCCCGCGCCGCTCGTCGGCCGGCGGCGCCGCGTCGGCCTCGCTCTGGATGGCCGCGACGACGCGCGCGTAGTCCGCGGTGAACGCGCCGTCCTCGACCCAGCGCTCGGCCGTCGGATAGAAGAGGAGCGAGCGCACCTCGTCGGGATCGGGCTGCCCGTTCTGGTTCGCGTCGCTCGCCCAGAACAGCGGCTCGTTCAGGCGCAGCGCGAGCTGGTTGAAGCGCAGGCGATCGATGCCGGAGAGGTGCGGCGTGGTGCCGCCGTGAGCGGTACCGCCGCACGCCGCGAGCGAGAGCGCGAAGGAGGCGATCGAGGCGCGGCGCGCCCGGGACGAGAACGACGAGTGGGCCATGGGGCGCCGCTATATCATGCGCGGCATGATCGAGCTTCGTGGCAAGTTGGCCTTGGTCACGGGCGCCGGGAGCGGCATCGGACGCGCGACGGCGCTGGCGCTCGCCGCCGAGGGAATGCGCCTCGTCGTCTGCGACCGGGACGAGGCCGCCCTCGCCGCGGTGTCGAGCGCGCTCGGCGCGCAGCTGGCACGCTCGGAGCGAGTCGACGTGAGCAATCGCGAGGCGATGCGCGCGCTCGCCGACCGGATCCACGGCGCGTTTCCGGCGCTCGACGTGCTCGTGAACAACGCCGGCATCGCGCACGCCGGGCGCCTCGTGGACACCACGCTCGAGGAGTGGGACCGCGTGATGGCCGTGAACCTCGGCGGCGTGATGCACGGCTGCCGCTTCTTCGTGCCGAAGATGATCGCGCGGGGCCGAGGCGGGCACGTCGTGAACGTCTCGTCGATGGCGGGCCTCTTCGCGTTCCCCGGGATCGCCGCCTACACGACGAGCAAGTTCGCGGTCGTGGGCCTGAGCGAGTCGCTGCGCGCCGAGCTCGCGCCGCACGGCATCGGCGTCAGCGCGATCTGCCCGGGCGTCACGCGCACGAACCTCTCGCGCACGATGACGCTCTCGGACGCGCTCGCCGCGCAGCGCAGCGTGCTGGATCGCTTCGGGAGCGGCTTCGGCCACGATCCGAGCTCGGTCGCGGCCGCGATCGTGCGCGCCATCCGCGAGAACCGTGGCACCGTGCCGGTGAGCGTCGAGACGCGGACGCTCGACTGGCTGCGGCGCCGCTCCCCACGCGCGGCCGGCTTGCTCGGGAGCGCCATCGCGTACCTCTCGCCGGGCGAGGTGGAGGCGTGAGCGCCCCGAGCCCGGTGCTCGAGCCCTTCGCGCTCGGGCCTCTGACGCTGCGCAACCGCGTGGTGAAGACGGCGACCTACGAGGGCATGGTCGTGGACGGCCTTCCCGCCGAGACGCTCGTGCGGCATCACCGCGAGCTCGCCGCCGGCGGCGTCGGCCTGACGACGATCGCCTACTGCGCCGTCTCGCCGGGCGGGCGCACGTTCGGCGCGCAGCTTGTCATGAGCCCGCGCTCCGTCGCGCCGTTCCGCGCGCTCGTGGACGCGGTACACGCCGAGGGTGGCGCCGCGAGCCTGCAGCTGGGGCACTCGGGCGGTTTCACGAAGGACGCGCACCGCAAGACGACGGGCGGGCCCCGCGGTCCGTCCGGCGGGCTCAACGCCTACGGCCTGATGAAGGGCATGCCGCGCATCCGGCCGATGACCGAGAACGACATGGACGCCGTCGCGCGCGACACCGCCGAGGCCGCCGCGCTCGCGCGCGAGGCTGGCTTCGACGCCGTGGAGGTGCACTTCGGGCACGGCTACCTGCTGAGCCAGTTCCTGAGCCCGTTTCTGAACCGGCGACGCGATGCGTACGGTGGCAGCACCGACAACCGCCTGCGCTTTCCGCTGCGCGTGCTCGAGGCCGTGCGCGCGCGCGTGGGCCCGCGCTACCCGGTGCTCTGCAAGACGAACCTCGACGACGGCGTGCGCGGCGGGCTCGAGGCCGAGGAGAGCGCGCGCATCGCCGAGGCGCTCGAGCGCGCAGGCGCGAGCGCGCTCGTGCTCTCGGGCGGCCTGGTGAGCCACTCGGCGTTCCACCTGCTCCGCGGTGGCCGCCCGCTGCGGCAGATGATCGAGGTCGAGGAAGACGCGGCCATGAAGATCGCGCTCGCGCTCTTCGGCCCGGTCTTCGTGCCGAAGCAGGCCTTCACGCCGCTCTTCTTTCTCGAGCAGGCGCGCCTCGTGCGCGCGGCGGTGAAGCTCCCGCTCGTGCTGCTGGGCGGTGTGACCTCGCTCGGCGACGCCGAGACCGCGATGCGCGAGGGCTTCGAGCTCGTCGCGATGGGCCGCACGCTCCTGGCCGACCCGACGACCGTCCTGCGCTGGTCGAAGGGCGATCGCGCGCCCTCGAAGTGCAGCCGCTGCAACGCCTGCATCGCCGAGATGGATCGCCCCGGCGGCGTCGCCTGCATCGAGGTCCCCGACCAGCTCGCCCGCCGCGAGCGCGAGGTCGCCGCAGGCATGCACACGCGGGTGGCCGGAGCGCGCTGAGGTCGGCGGGTCGTCGCCCTCTCACCGACGCGCCGCCGTCGTCTCCCGTTCACCGCCGATTGGTGCCCGCGCAGGTGCGCGAATCACCGATCGCGAATCGTCAGGATTCGCGACCGGTGTTCTTGTCCGCGGCACGCACGAGAGTCGCGCGAAGCTCGCCCGTGCGGTCCCGCTCCAGCGAGACGACCGCGGCATCCGGTGCGCGCAGCCCCTCGACGACGGTCGACCACGCCGCATCGAGCCACGTGAGCAGCTGCGGCGTGGTCGAGCTGCCGACCGCGAGGACGAGCACGACCGGAGACACCGCGCACGAGCGCGAGGTCCAGGAAGTCGGCGTCTTTCGTGACGATGACTTCCCCGCTCGAAGCCGCATGCGCGTGAAGCGCACTGTCCGCCAAGCGCATGCCCCCCTCGATGTCCTGGACGTGACGGGCCTCGTGACCGCGCTCGCGCAACCACACGGCGAGGCGTGGCGGCAGCTGCGCGTCGACCAGGAACTTCACGCCGCGTCACGCTTGACCGGGAGCTCCTCGCGACGCGCCTGCCGAGCGGCGTAGTCGAGGCATGCGGCGACGTCCTCGCGCTCGAGGTAGGGGTCGTCGCCCAGAATCGCCTCGGGCGTCACGCCTCCCGCGAGGAGATATGCGCATGCCGCGAATGGTCGGGCGCCCTCCGCACACGCCGGGGACGATCGTGATGCGCGGCTCGGTCATCCCGAGACGATAGCTCTCCACTCCCAGTCGGCTCGACGCGCTTCGATACGAGCCGTCGTGGCTCGTTCACGGCGCGGCGGGCTCGGCCGGCGCCCAGAGGTCGCGGAGCCGCCTCAGCGCGCGGACCAGGCCTGCGCCGGCGTGCCGTTGCACTGGTAGGCCTGGATGGCCGCGCCGTTGCCGGAGTTCGCCGAGGAGACGTCGAGACAGGTGCCGATGCCGTTGCGCAGCGCGCCGTTGGGCATGAACGTCCACTGCTGGGCCGGCGTCCCGTTGCAGTCGTAGGTCTGTACGCGCGCGCCGTTGCCGGGATTGCCTGCCGTGACGTCGAGGCAGCGACCGAGCGCGCTGCGGATCCGGTTGCCCTCGAGGTACCACTGCTGGGCCGGCGTACCGTTGCAGTCCCAGAGCTGCACCGCGGCGCCGTTGAACGCGTTGGCGTACGCGACGTCGAGACATCGGCCGAGCGCCGAGAGCGCGACGGGTCGCATCTGGCCCTGGGCCGGTGGCGTGTCGAGTGTGCCCGAGAGGGCGAGGAGCAAGAGGGTCCCGAAGAGCGCGCGCTTCATCGGTGCATCGTAGCGGCAGACGCGGTCGACGATCCACGCCCGACGCGGACCGTGCACGGCGTGAAGCAGCCCACACGCCCGGCCCCGTGCAACGCGCTGCACACTCACGGGCGTGGCGCCGGAATCCGGGTGATCTCGGGGCTGGCGGCCCGGCGCGCCGGCTGCATCGCTCCTCGGCGTGGCGACACCACGCCACCCGGAGGACCCCATGCTCGCTCGTACCATCCGCTTCTCGGCCGCCCTCCTCGCGCTCGCCTGCTCGCTCGCCGGTTGCTCGAACGACCCGAGCACGATGCTGCGCGTGCCGTCGAACGGCCCGATGCCCGCCGCGCAGGACGAGCGCACCGGCGTGCTCGCGGTGCAAGAGCTCCTCGCCGACGGGAGCTACGAGACCTCGCTGCGCCAGGTGGACGGCGCGGCCTACACGACGCTGACGCCGCCGATCCCCGACGGCCACGCCGGACGCATCTACGGCGTCGCGTGGCACGACGGCCAGGCGCTCGTCGGCGACCTCGACGGTCACCTCTATCGGTACGCCGGCGGCGCGACGTGGGAGACGCTCTCCACCGGCGAGTGCGACCCGAACGTTCCGGCGGCGTGGCTCGTCGACGCGCCTGCGATGGACGACGTCTGGCTGCTGGCGGTCGGGAGCACCACGACCCTCTGCCACTTCGACGGCACGCACGTCGACGCCCGCGAGACCCTCGACTTCATGGCGATGGACGTCGTGGAGCACGACGGCGCGCTCTACGCGGCCGACCCGTACGACGGCGTGGTGCGTCGCCGCTCGCTCACCGCCGGCAGCACGTGGGACCGCGTCGGCGGCGTCGAGGCCGGCACCACGCAGCTCACCGATCTCGTCGTCCGGGGCGACGGCGTCTTCGCGCGCTTCGATGGCTACGAAGGCTCGAGCTGGTGGGACGTCTCGAACGGCGCCGTGATGCTCGAGGGCATCCCCGGCCTCGCGGGCGAGCGCTGGCGGCTCGAGCAGAGCACCGCGACGAGCACGCACTGCGCGAGCTCGTGGTTCGACGGTCACGAGGTCTGCACGGAGAACGTCGACGCGCTCGACCTCCACGTGCTGCGCGTGGACGGCGGAGAGGAGCGCGAGGCGGGCTACCTCCACGTCGACCGCCCGGGCGCCCGCTGGTACGAGACCTACGCGGTGCCGAACGGCCAGCTGCTCCTCGGCAGCTCGGTGGGCGAGATGTACGTGACCGCCGGCGCGCGTTGATCGGCTCGCTCGAGCGGGCGTGCGGCACCGCCGCTACGAGAGCAACCGCTCGAACGTGATCGTGTGCAGCGCGCGGCGGAAGAGGATCGCCGCGAGCAGCAGGTACGCCAGGGAGATGCCGAGCGGCCGCGCGACGCCGCCCGGGAGCAGGAGCCCGAGGATCCAGGTCCCGATCAGCGTCGGCGCGAGGGTGGCGCCCGCCACGTTGTTCGCCGTGCGGAAGTCCTTGGCGAGCAGGGCCATGAGCAGCGCGACGCTCGTCGACAGCGCCAGCCCCGAGACGAGGAGGATGGGCAGCGCGACGACCTGCGCGAAGCTCGCGGCACCGGCGAGCGGAAGCACGATCATGTCGAGCGCGAGCATCGGCACCGAGATGGCGCAAGAGACGGCGAGCGTCGCGAGGAGCTTCGCCGAGAGGACCTGCTCGATGCGCACCGGCAGCGCGACCAGCAGCTCGAGCGTTCGGCGCTCGCGCTCGGTGATGAGCAGGTACGACGCCATCATCGTCGGCAGCACCATGCCGACCACCGCCACGAAGAGCGGCAGGATCGAGCCCGCGAGGTGATGCGGATCGGTCGCGACGTCCCCCACGAAGCCGATGCGCATCGACTCGGGGACCGGGCGGTCCGACGCCGGCGCATCGTGCGTGGCGAGCGAGAGCACGAGCGGAACGAAGCCGAGCATCAGGACCGGCAGGATCGCCGCGGTGGCGAGCGCCGACTTGCCGGCGACGAGCTGCGCCATCTCCTTGCGGAACAGCACGCGGACTTCGCGGTCGATCACGGGCTCGCCTCCCTTCGTTCCGTCGGGGGTGGCGCCGCCGTCTCGGGCGCGGGGCCCACGACCGCCTGGAAGAAGAGGTCTTCGAGCGAGGGCTGGACGACGCGGCACTCGAAGACCTCGACGCCGGCCTCCAGCAGCGCGCGGAGCAGCGCGGGCGCCGCACGCTCGGCGTCGAGCAAGGGGACGCGCGTCTCGGGCTCGCTCTCCCCCGGCTCGGCGACGTGCCCGAGACCCCGCAGAGCCTCGACCAGGTGCTCACGCGTGCCGTGGGCTCGGAGCGCGACGCGCGCCTGGGTCTTCTTGCGCAGCTCGTCGATGGCCTCGTGCACCACGACTTCGCCGCCGCGGAGGATCACCACGGAGTCGCAGAGCTCCTCGGCCTCGGCGAGGTTGTGGGTGCAGAGCAGCGTCGTGCGACCCGCGCTGGCCTCGCGCACGGCGGCGATCATCTGACGCGAGGCCAGCGGGTCGAGGCCCGCCGAAGGCTCGTCGAGGACGAGCAGCTCCGGGTGCGGGAGCAAGGCCGCCGCCAGCGCGAGCCGTCGCTGCATGCCGCCCGAGAGCGCGGAGGTCGCGCGGTCGAGCGCCTCCTCGAGGCCCAGGCGCGCCGCGGCCACCTCGGGCGCGTCGCCCGCTCCGTAGAGCTCGCGCACGAGCGCGAGGTACTGCCGGACCGTGAGGTGCTCGTACATGCCCGGCTGCTGCGGAACGATGCCCATGCGCGCCTTGCAGGCGAGGAACTCGTCCTCGTCCGCCGTGCGGCCGAGCACGAACGCGAACCCGCTCGAGGGCGCGAGCGCACCGGTGATCAAGCGGATGGTCGTCGTCTTTCCTGCGCCGTTCGGGCCGAGCAGGCACGCGCGCTCGCCCGCGCGGAGGGTGAACGTGGCGGACTTCAGCGCATGCACTTCGCCGTAGCGCTTGTCGGCACGCACCAGCTCGATCGGGGCGCCGCTCGCCGCCGGCCTCGCCTCGCGCGGAGGCACCGGCAGCGAGGGCAGCGCGCGCACCGTCCAGATCAGGACGACGAGGCTCACGGGCACCGTCCCGAGGATGAAGACCTCGGTGATCTCGGTCCCGAAGCTCCGCTGGAGCGGCAGGAGCATCCCGTCGGTGAGCGCGTGGTAGGCGATCGCGAGCAGCAGCCAGCGCACGCGCTTCTCCACCACCGCGCGCATCACGAGCGTGCTCGCCGCCACGTGGAACGAGATCGCGCAGACGCGCTCCACGGCGGCGAGCAGGTGCGGCAGCGCGCCCGCGTCGTGGAGCTCGCGCATGCCCTGCTCGACCATCGGGATCTGCCCGGGCGGAACGCCGAGCGCCTGCGGGCCGACGCGCTCGATCAAGAGAACGTTGAGCAGCGTCGTCGCAGCGAGCACACCGAGGATCGTCGACTCCACGCCGCCGTGGCCGACGCCATAGGCGAGCGCATGCGCGCCGGTCTGCTGCTTGGCGAGCGCCCAGCGCATCGCGCCATAGCGCGCGAGCTCCTCGAAGACGCCGGCCGAGAGCCCGAGGAAGACCGATGCGACAGGGACGGCCCACGGCGAGGGCGGCGCCGGCAGGAGAGGCCCGACGAGCGCGTTGAACGGCAGGTGCCCCACCTGCGAGAGCAGGAACGCGAGCACCCCGACGAGGAGCGCGCGCCAGCCCACCGGCCGGCGGGCCCGCAGCGCGCGCGCGAGCGCGATCGGTACGCCGATCTCGATCAGGACCTGCGCCAGCGTCGCGAGCTCGGCCACCCGCGACGGAGGCTACACGAGGTGCACGCCGCCGTCCCGACGCCCCGCGGCCGCGGACGAGCGCTACCCTGGGAGCATGAGCCTGCTCTCGTTGGAGGCGTACGCGGAGCTCTCTGCGCGCATGATCGGTCTGACGACGGCCGAGCGGTGCGCAGCCATCGTGCGAGCGGCCGGGATCTCGCAGGCTGCGTGGGAAGCGGCGAACGCCGAGTGGAGCGCGCGCCTGGCGCGCGACGCAGCGCTGGCGAAGCGGCACCGGCGGCTGCTGACCGAAGCGCTGCGGCGCGACCCCGCGGCGGCAAAGACGATCTCGCTCGACGACTACGTCGCGCTGAACGCGAGCGTGAGGCTCGGCGCTCCGATCGCGGACGCGCTCCGCGCCCACGGCCACGACCTTCGTAGCTTCAGCGCCTCGAGCTACGAGTGGATCGAGCGCTTCGAGGCGGACCCCTGGCTGGAAGTCACCTTCGGGCTCCGCGTCGAGAAGACGATCGCCGAGCGCGCGGGCGGGGCCGAGCGCGTCGTCGGCGCCGTCTACGGGCCGGGCGAGCTCGTGCGCGCACGCCGCTGCCACCACTGTGGTGCGAGGAAGGTCACGAGGCCGTCCACGGCGTACGTCTACTGCGACTACTGCGCGACGCTCTTCGACTACGACCCGTCGGTCACGGTCGAGGATCGCACCTCGCTCGATCCGGACCTCGTGGACGAGCGGCTCGCGCGCGTGACGAAGGACGCGCTGCAGCGCGCCTACGCGGCACGGGACCAGGCGGAGTACGCGCGCATCGTGCGCTTCACGAGCAGCGTGCTCACCGAAGTCTGCCCGGCCGCGTACTCGCCGCGCATCCGCGATCCCACATACCGCGAGGTCTTCCACCGCGATCTGATCGCGCCGTGGGCCGTCGTCACGCGCTTCGACGCTGGCTACTGCGAGCGCGCCGCGGTCGTGGCCAAGCTCCGGCGCGCGGCGACGGGCTCGCGCCGGTGGTCCGACGTGCTCGCGTTGCTCGACCATTCACGCGAGGCGTTCACCTACGAAGTCGCACTGCTCGATCGCACGGGCGTCCTCGCGGCGCACCCGGACGGTCTCGACGCCCTGCGCTTCGTCCACGTGAACCTGGCGGTGTTCGTGCGGCCCTGGCTCGCGATCCTCGACGCACGCGAGCAGCTCCAGCTCCTCGACGCCGCAGGCGTTCGCTGCGACTACGTGCCCCTCGAGCAGACCGACCTCGCACCGTGCGCGTGTGGATCGTGCGGGCAGAAGCTCGCCATCCCGACGGGCTCGCGGCGCTTCGTGTGCGAGCGCTGCGGCCACGTGCTCGAGAGCGGCGCGCGCGTCTTCGCGTGTGCAGACTGCGGCGCCTCCGTGTGCTTGCCCGCAGGGGCGACGCAGGCGCGTTGCGGCTACTGCGACGCGCGCTGGACGCTCTGAAGGGATCGCGACCTCTCGGGCGGCCTCAGGGGCCGATCACGCGTCGCGGCACGGCCTGCGACCCGTGCGAGGCGGTGCCGCAGCTTCCCTCGCGGTCGCGGCCCCAGCACCAGACCGATCCGCCGGCATCGAGCGCGCACGCGTGCGCGTCGCCGAGCGCCAGCGCCGTCACGCTCGTGAGGCCACCGACCTCGACCGGGACGACGCTCCCCACGCTTCGACCATCGCCGAGCTGCCCCTCGTTCCCTGCGCCCCAGCAGCGCACGCGCCCGCCCTCGATCAGCGCGCACGAGAAGTGCTGGCCCACGGCGATGGCGCTCGCGTGCTCGATCCCGGTGACGCGCGCCGGGCGATCGCGCGAGCTCGGCGCGTTGCCGATCTGGCCTTCGTTGCCACGCCCCCAGCACCACACGCCGCCGC
>JBGALT010000177.1:0-16158 GCA_044223665.1 Sandaracinaceae bacterium
GCTTCACGAGCGAGCCGTGCAGGGCGCCGTCGCGATCCTGGAAGAGCGCCTCGACGACGTCGAGGATGAGCTCGATGGCCTCGCGCTGCCGGTCCGCGAGGGGCTTGCCGCCGCCCTCGTCCGTTCCCGCGGCCGCCGCGGCCGCCGCCATCTCGCCGCTCTCGGTGCCGGCCGACGCCGGGGCGCGCGGGCGCGTGTTCGGCGTGGCCCCCTTGGGCGCCTGGATCGTGCCCGCTTCGCTGCGGCGCGCGTCCTTTCGCGCGCGAACGAGGTCGTCGTAGTAGATGAACTCGTCGCAGTTGTCGATCAACAGGTGGCTCGAGCTCGACTTCACGCCGAGACCGATCACGCGCTTGTCGTTCTCGCGCAGCTTGCTGACGAGCGGCGAGAAGTCGCTGTCGCCCGAGATGACGACGAACGTGTCGACGTGGCGCTTCACGTAACAGAGGTCGAGCGCGTCGACGACGAGGCGGATGTCGGCCGAGTTCTTCCCGCTGTAGCTCACGTGCGGGATCTCGATCATCTCGAAGGCGGCCTCGTGCATGCCGCGCTTGGCGTGCTTGTAGCGCTCCCAGTCGGCGTAGGCCTTCTTCACGACGACCTTGCCCTTGTCGAGCAGCCGCTCGAGACAGAGCTGGATGTCGAACTCGTCGTAGCGCGCCTCGCGGACGCCGATGGCGACGTTCTCGTAGTCGCAGAAGATCGCCATGTTGGGGGCTTCGTCGAAGCGCTCGCTCATCGGTCCGGATGGTAGCGCGTTCGGCGCGCGCACGAACCGTGATAGCTTCGTGTTCGTGCTGGCCTCCGACGAGCTGATTCGCCTGGCATCCGAAGCGCTCTCGCTCGCGCTCTGGGCCTCGGCGCCCGTGCTCGCGGCGAGCCTCGTGGTGGGCCTGATCGTGGCCATCGCGTCGGCGACCACGCAGGTGCAGGACGCCGCGCTCTCGCACGTGCCGAAGATGGCGGCGGTCGCGCTCGTGCTCGTGGCCGCGGGCGGCTGGATGTCGTCCGAGATCGCCGACTTCACGCGGCAGCTCTTCACGGCCCTGCCGACGCTCGTGCACTGACGCCGCGTGGACGCGCTGCTCGCCGCGCTCGACCTGGAGCTCTCGGCGCGAGAGGCGACGCTTCTCCTGCTGCTGCTCGCGGCGCGCCTCGGCCCCCTCGCGTGGATCGCCGCGTGGATCGCACCGCCCGGCGCGCCTACGCTCGTCCGCGCCGGAACGCTCGGCGCGCTCGTGCTCGCGCTCGCGCCCTTCGCGGCGCCGCAGGCCGTGCTGCCGGAGAGCGCGCCGGCGCTCGCGCTCGCGCTCGCGCGTGAGCTGATCGTCGGTCTCGTGCTCGCCCTCGCCACGAGCGTTCCGGTCGTCGCGATGGAGCACGTCGGCCGCGCGCTCGATGCGTGGCGCCCGAGCCGCGAGGCCGGCGAGGGGGCGCTTACGCGCTTGTTCCAGGCGCTCGCGGCCGCGGCCTTCGTGTCCATCGGAGGCCTGCGCGTCGGCGTGCGCGCGCTCGCGGAGGGCCTCGACACGCTCCCGCTCGGCGCGCCGCTCACGACCGATGACGCGCAGGAGCTCGCGCTCGGGGCCGTGCGGATCCTCGCGACCGCGATCGGCTTCACGGTCTCGCTCGCCGCGCCGGCGCTCGTCGCGCTCGTCGTCGCCGAGCTGGGCATCGCGCTCGCGGTCCGCGCCGCGCGCCTCGGACGCGCGCTCGACTCCGCGCTCGGCCTGCGGTCGGCGCTCGTGCTCGCGGCCGCGCTGCTCGCGGTGGCGGCGGCGCTCCCCGAGCTGCCGGCGCTCACGCGCTGGGCGGTCGCGCGAGCGAGCGAGATCGCGTCGTGATCGCGCTCCAGAGGTCCCGGACGAGAGCGGGCGAAGCCGGCGACCGGTGAGCCCAGGGACGAAGCGAGCGAGCTTCCCGGATCAGTCCGGATCGGCCACGCACCACACGTCGCCCTCGCGCACCAGCTCCACGCGGAAGCGCTCGCCGTAGGGCAGCGTCGCGTGGTCGCCGTGCTCTTCGATGTCGCCGTCGAGCCCTGCCCGCATTCCCGCGACGAGGTGATCGAGCGCTTCTTCGCCCTCGCCGGCGAGCATCACACGGAGCTGCTCTTCGTTCGTCGCCGCGCGATCGGCCTCCGGCAAGAGGCGCAACAGCACGTCCCAGCGGCGCGCCTCCACCGCGCGCACGAACGATCGCACGGCGAGGCGCGGGGTGCGCTGCGAGTACCAGTCGACGACGTCGGAGACCACGCGCCACGATCCGTCCTCGCGGCGCAAGAGCAGCGACTCGTGCGAGCCGTAGGCGACGGTGGCCTCCATCTCGGCCTCGCCGTCGCGCGCCCTCAGGCGCTCGACCTCGCGAGCGATCGCCGGCTCGTCGGTGAAGAGCGCGCGGAACTCCTCGAGCGTCACCTGCTCGCGATAGCGATGCGACATCAGGCGATAGGCGCCTTCCACGTCACGCCGCTCGAGCGCGCTCGCGAGCGAGGCGACCGCCGCCTCCGGCGTGGCCGCGTCCATGGTGCCGGCGCAGCCTCCGAGCGCGACGAGTGCCGCGATCGCCCACGCGCTCCGCCCGCGCCCGCGCGCCATCGCGATCGCTCAGTGCTCGCCGCCGCCGTGGCGCCGGCGGTGGCTCCCCGTCGGATCCGTCGGCGGCGGGCTTCCCGTCGCCGGCTCGCCCGGCCGCAGGATCGTGAACTCGACGCGCCGATTGAGCGCGCGTCCCTCGGGATCGTCGTTCGGCGCCACCTCGTGCTGATCGCCGTAGCCGCGGTACTCGAGCCGATCGCGCGAGACGCCGCGACCCACGAGGTACTCCACGACGGCGCGGGCACGGCGGTAGCTGAGATCGAGGTTGTAGGCCGGTGTGCCGGCGCTGTCGGTGTGGCCCTCGACGCGGATCCGCAGGTCCGCGGAGAGCGCGTTGATGACCTCGGCGACCTGATCGAGCAGCGGCATCGAGACCGGACGGATCGTGTCGGTGTCGTACTCGAAGTAGATCGTCTCGCCGATCAGGATGCGCGTGTCGGACACCGTCACCGGCGCGGTGCGCGGGCCGGGCTCGGGGCAGCCGTCCTCGTCCTCGAAGTCGTCGCGATCCTCGGGATCCATCGGGCACTGATCGAGCCCGTCGGGGATGTGGTCTTCGTCGTTGTCGGGCTCGGGGCAGCCGTCCTCGTCGTTCCAGTCGTCGTCGTCCTCGGACTGCGAGGGGCAGACGTCGGTGCCGTCGAGCACGCCGTCGGCGTCGTTGTCGACCTCGGGGCAGCCGTCCTGGTCCGAGTAGCCGTCGGCGTCCTCGGCGTCGTTCGGGCACGCGTCGGCCTCGTCCTCGATGCCGTCGGCGTCGTTGTCCGGGTCGCGACAGAAGTCGCCGTCCTCGAAGCCGTCCTCGTCCTCGGGCCCACCCGGGCAGGCGTTCTGCTCGATCGCGTAGCGCAGGATCGCGAACCCGCGCACGGAGGGCGAGCCGTAGCCGGCGATGACACCGGTCCCGGCGCCCACGTCGATCGTGAGCCCGGAGACCGGGCGGATGCGCAGGCCGCCGTCCACTTCGAGCGGCGTCTCGGCCGATCCGATCGGCTGGCCGCCGAAGCCCGTCCGGCCCCCGATGCCTGCGCGGAGCTGGCCCTCGGCCACGATCGCGAGCTCCGCGATGATCGGGACCGCGCCGCCGACCGTCAGCTGCAGCTCGTCGTCCTGCTCGAAGTCGATGATCGCGCGACGCTGGCGGAGGCGATAGCCGAGGGCGGCGCCGATCTGGACCGGCCCCGGATCCCACGCGAAGACGAGCTCCGGGTAGAGCGTCCAGAAGCGGTTGCCCATGAACTCGGGGCTCTCGCCCATCGGTAGGCCGACGACGAGGCGCGCCGCGAGCGAAGCCTCGCCGCGCACGATGGGCATCTTCGCCGAGAGGCGCAGATCGCTGAGCCCGGCGAGGGTCTGGTACTGGAAGCTCGAGCCGGCGCCGTTCACGAGCGTGTCCGCGCGCGTCTCGGCGAACGCCACGTCGACGGGGAGCGCGAGCCCGAGCTCGAGGTACTCGAAGAGACCGAGCGCCGCGAGCACGTCGGCCTGCATCAGGCCGCGCACGACGTCGACCGGCGGGGTTCCGTCGGCATGGGCGCGCACGAAGGGCTGATGGGCGTAGCTGACGCCGAGGCCGAAGGTGGCCGTGAGGTGGTGATCGACACCCGGGCGATCGAGCGTGAACGCCGTCCCCACGTTGGGCGTGGGCAGGAAGAGCTGGACGTCGATCTCGCGGTCGACCTGCTGCGCGTGCGCGACGGACGCCGTCGAAGCCGCCACGAGCAGCGCCGCCGCGATCCCAAGCAAGCCAATCTTCGCCGTGCCGAAGCGGGGCACCACGCCGCGGATCCTACCGGGGACGCGCAAGGAATCCAAAGACTTCTACGAGCTTCGGAGCGCCTCGAGGGCGGCGGCGAGATCGCTCGGCAGGGGCGCCTCGAAGCGCAATGGGGCGAGGGTCACCGGGTGCGGGAAGCCGAGCACGGCGGCGTGCAGGGCCTGGCGGCCGAGCGCCTCGCCGATCGCGCGCAGCGCCGGGCGCTTCGGTGGCTTGCCGTAGACCGGGTCGCCGAGCAGCGGGAATCCGTGCTCCGCGAGGTGAACACGGATCTGGTGCGTGCGCCCGGTCTCGAGGCGGCACCGCACGAGCGTCGCCCCGGGGAGGCGCTCGACGCGCTCGACGTGGGTGACGGCGCGCTTGCCCGAGCGCACCTTCGACGTGAAGCGCTTGCGGTCGCGCGGATGGCGCCCGTGCAGCGTGTCGTAGCTCGCCTCGGGCGGGTGATCGCCGACCACGATGGCGAGGTAGGCCCGCTCGAGATCGTGGGTGCGGAAGCGCTCCATGAGGAATTCGCGCGCGATCGCGGTCTTGGCGATGACCATCGCGCCGCTCGTGTCGCGATCGAGGCGGTGGACGATGCCGGGCCGGGTCGGATCGGCCTCCTCGTCGTCGGCCTCGCCCCCGACGTGATGAAGGTAGGCGTTCACGAGCGTGCCCGAGGCGTGGCCCGGCGCGGGATGGACGACGAGACCGGCCGGCTTGTCGACGACGAGCAGGTGCTCGTCCTCGTAGAGAATCGAGAGTGGGATGTCCTCCGCGTGCGCGTCGGTGGTCCGCGGCGCGAGCGGCGTGACCTCGACCGTCGCGCCCTCGCGCACGCGACTGCTGACCGTCGCGAGGGAGCCGTCGACGAGCACGTTTCCGGCCTCGATCCATCGCTGGATCTCGGCACGAGAGTGCTCGGGGAAGTGCGTCGACACCACGCGATCGAGACGCTCGCGCGCTTCGCTCGGAAGCACGACGAAGCTGCGGGCACCCTGCCCGCTCACGACGGCGTCACCACATCTTCGAGGCGACGTGTCCCTTGTAGCGGACGATGATGTCGATCAGCGCGCGATCGTAGAAGCCCTTCACGAAGAGCTCCGGCGCGACGCGGCTCTTGAACAGCGCGCGGCCCTCCTCGATCTCCTCGGCGAGCGCGTCGAAGAGGTTGTCGGCCTCGATCCCGCGGACGATCTTCTCTTCGTTGTAGAGCGAGAGATCGCTGGCGATCGCACGCGCGAGCCTCCGCGCAGCGTCATCGGTCTCGATCAGGGCCATGGGCGCGAACCTCCGAGCAGATCGTTAACAGCCTGGGCGGGCGCCTGTCAAAAGCGCTACGAGCCAGGCGGAACGTAGTGTACCTCGACCTCACCCGCGGCGGCGCGCCGGACCAGGGGCGCGATCACGCGCTCCTTCACCAGCTCCGCCGCCGGATCGCCCCGCAGGGTCCCGGTGAGCGCGAGCGCGAGCCGCGAGCCGTCGTCGGCGATCTCGACCACCTCGACCCCGCCTCCATCGACCGCGAGGAGCGGGCGGAGGATCTCGTCGATCGCGCGTTCGATGTCGGTACGGCGGCTCATGCGCGGGGCGCAGCCTACACCACTCGCGCCCCGGGCGCGCTTGACCCGTGGGAACGGCGACGAGTACGGTCGCTCCGGCTCGTACTCCGTGGAGGTCCCGTGCGAAATCGTGCTTTCTCTCGCGCTTGGCTGATGACGTTCCTCGGAGGCTCGCTGGTGGCGTGTGGCAGTAGCCCCGTAGCCATGATGCAGCCGGACGCCGGCGACCCGGTGGCCTACGACGGGCTCGCGCCGACCTGCGCGATGAGCTGCGCGGCCGGGACCATCGCGACGGCGTGCACGTGTACGCCGGTGACGTTCGGTGCCGGCCACGACACCACGCGCACGTCGTGTGCGGCCATCACCGGGGGCCGCGCGCGCACGCCCGAGCGCGACTACTGCCTCGACGGAGCTTCCGGCACGGCGCCGGATCTCTCGTGCATGATGACGCCGCCGGTCGCCGGCACGTCACGAGACGTCACGCTCTACGGCATGGTCGACATCTTCGCGAACGGTGGCGACTCGAACAACATCACCGTCGAGGTCTTCCGCGAGGGAGCGAGCGGCGCGCTGGGCGCGATGGTCGGCAGCTACGTGTCGACGACCGGGACCGAGACCGGCGCCAGCGCGAGCTGCACCGAGGACGACATCGAGGTCGACAGCTCCGGCGTGCCGACCGGCGAGACGCGTCGGCTCGGCTTCTATCACATCGAGAACGTGCCCACCGAGACGCCCCTCATCGTGCGCACCCGCGCCGACGGCGGGCTCTGGAGCCCGCTCGTCACCTACAACTTCCGGATCCTGAACGCCGAGGTCGCCCCCATCCGCACCGCCTTCTCGGCGTGCATCGCCGGCGCGCCCACGGGCGACGGCTTCTTCTATCGCGCGCGCGTCCTCTCGCACGACGACTACGGCACGATCCCGCTCACGGCCGGCCTCGCCTCGGGCATCGCGCCCGGCCACGGCGCGATCGCCGGCGAGGTCCACGACTGCGGCGACGTGCGGGTCTCGCTCGCGCAGGTCGGCATCTCGCCGGCCCCGCGCGCGCGCGCGTACTTCAACGACATCGCCGACAACCCGCTCCCCGCCGTCGGACAGATCCAGGGAACGAGCCTGCTCGGCCTCTACGCCGGCCTCGATCTTCCACCTGGGCCGGTCGACGTCGCGGCCATCGGCTACGTCGACGGGCAGACCGTCTCGCTCGGCTGGTACCACGCGCAGATCTTCGCCGACTCGGTCACCGCGGTGACGCTCCGCGGAATCCGCGCGAGCCAGGTTCCGTGATGGCGAGCGCCGCGCTCCGGCACGTTCTCGCGGCCGCGTCGCTCGCTCTCGTCGCTCCTCCTGGTGTGGCCCTCGCGCAGGGGAGCGCCCTCGCGAGCGCGCGCGCATCGCTCGCCCGCTACGACGCGACGGGCGACACGACGCTGTCCACGCTGCGCGCGCTCGCGCCCGTCGCGACGGGCTCGTCGTCCGACGCGGCCGAGGCACGCTACCTGCGGTCGATCGCCGGCGCCGATCTCCACGTCGCGGCGGTCCTCTCCACGGACACCGCGCTCGATGCGCGGCTCGCCGGCGCGCTCGGCACCACGCCCGAGGCGCTCGGCACGGAGCTGCGCACCGAGCTCCGCGCCGCACGCACGGGCCTCTACCGCGCGACCGTGGACGAGCTTGCGCTCCTCGATGCACCGATCGCTTCACCGCCGGGCAAGCGCCGGCGACGCACGTCGCGCCGCGCCTCGCTGCGCTCTTCGCGCTCGCGGCGAGCACGCACGCCACCGACCCAGCCGCGCTCGCCGCCCTGCCCGCCGCCGCCGACGCGCACGCGCGCCCGCCGACCTCGATGCACGGCCACCACGCGCGCGATCGCCGCGCTGCAGGACCTCGCCAGCGCCGACCGCGCCAGCCGCGCCGCGCGCGAGGGCGACCCGCTCCTCGCCCTCGTGGCCCCACGCCTCGACGCGGCGCGCACGCAGCTCGCAGGCGTACGGCTGCGCGTCTCGCCGGCGGCCAGCGCGGACATCGCCGCGGCGGACGCAGGCGCGCCCGTGGCGGCGCCGGATACGCTGATCGTCGTGAGCGAGACCGCCGTCCTCGTCTCCTGCGGCGCGCTCGTGCACGTCGTCGACGCGACGCGGGTCGAGTCGACACCGGCCGCGACCGGCTGCCCGGCCACGACGCTCTCGCTCGCCGTGCCCGCCTCGCTCCCGACGGTGCCGCAGGCCGTCGACGGCTGGGTGAGCGCGCTCTCCGGCCTGGGCCTCGCCGCCGGCCAGACGATCGCGATCGCGCCGACCGAGCACGCGCCGCTGCACCTCGTCACGCGCCTGATCCGCTCGCTCGACCGCGCCCACCTCGCGCCGGCGGCCTTCGCGCTGCGGACCGAGAGCGGCGCGCTCGCGCTCGTGCCTCTGGCGCTCGCGCAGAGCACGGACACGCCGCCGCTGACCGTGCACGTCCGCCTGGGCGGCTACGCCATCGGGCGTGCCCACGGGCACGACGGAAACCTCCCGCGCATCCGCGGCGCTTCGGGCCTGACCTTCGATCACGCGGGCCTCTCGGCCCTCGCGAGCACCGAGGCCCCCGCCGGATCGGCCGTGTCCGTGGACGGCATGGGGACGGTCCCGGCGGTCGAGGTCGCGCGCGCGCTCTGGACCTTGGCGTCGTCGGGCGCGCGCGTCACGCTCGCCCTGCCGTGACCACGAACGACCTCCGCGCGCTCGTCCCCTCGCTCTTCGACGCTCCCGAGGGCCAGCGTGGCGAGGCCACGCTCCCGCTCCGCTACGAGGACGTCACGCAAGACGGGCGCCTCGGCTGCCGCGCGATGACCCACGCGCTCGGCCCGACGCTCTGGGAGCGCGTGCTCGTCCAGCACCCGATGTCGCGCCCGCTGGCGGCGCTCGGGATCCTCCCGATCCTCTCGCGCCTCTCGGTCGTCAGCCTCGAGTCTCCGATCGGCTTCGCCAAGCGGCCGACGACGCGCGGCGCGTTCACGCTGGCGCACGCCCTCGACACGCGCGGCCGGACGCGCTTCCGCCTCGACATGGCGGTCGCGATCGACGGCGTCCTGGGTCGTACGCACGGCCCGCCGCCGGACGGGGCTGGGCGCCCGCTCGCGCTCGGGCGGGTGCACGCCGAGCACGTGCTCACGCGGCCCTTCGGCCCGCCGGACGCGCGCCGCGTCGATGCGCTGCCCGAGGGCCTCGGCGTCACGCCGGTGGAGGCGAGCTGGCACGAGCCCGAGGCATCGCTCGCCCTTCCCGAGGGCGCGCGCTGGCTCGAGGAGTCGAGCCGGCGCGATCCGCACGTGCTGACGCTGGGCCTCGGCCACACCGACTCGAACCAGCACGTGAACTCGCTGGTGTATCCGCTCGCGATCGAAGAGGCGGCCCTGCGCCACGCGGCGCGACCGCGCGCTGCGAGCTTCTGCCACCACTTCGAGCTCGCCTTCCGCAAGCCCTTCTTCGCCGGCGAGCAGCTCGCCGTGGAGCTGCGGGCCTACGAGCGCGACGGCGCGTTCGGCGTGATCGCGCGCTGCCTCGACGCAGCGACCGGCGAGGCACGCACGTACGGGCGGCTCGAGCTCGTCGCCTGATCGCGCCGCGCGTCAGAGGATGAAGCGAGAGAGATCCTCGCTCTTCAGGATCGGCGCCAGCGTGTCCTCCACGCGCTTGCGGTCGATCACGATCTCGATCTCGCCGAGCTCGGGCGCGCGGTAGGAGAGGTCCTCGAGCAGCGCCTCGAGGATCGTGTGCAGGCGCCGCGCGCCGATGTTCTCGGCGCGCTTGTTGGCCTCGGTCGCCACCTCGGCCATCGCTTCGACGGCGTCCGCCGTGAAGCGCAGCTTCACCCCCTCGGTCTCGAGGAGCGCTTCGTACTGCTTGGTGAGCGCGTTCTTCGGCTCGGTCAGGATGCGCACGAAGTCTTCCTTCGCGAGCGAGTCGAGCTCGACGCGGATCGGGAACCGGCCCTGCAGCTCGGGGATGAGATCCGACACCTTGGCGACGTGGAACGCGCCGGCCGCCACGAAGAGCACGTGATCGGTCTTCACCTGGCCGTACTTCGTGCTGACGGTGCTGCCCTCGACGATGGGGAGCAGATCCCGCTGCACACCCTCGCGCGAGACGTCGGGCCCTCCGTGGGCGCCTTGGCGACCGGCGATCTTGTCGATCTCGTCGAGGAACACGATGCCCGTCTCTTCGGTGCGGCGCACGGCCTCCGTCTTCACGCGGTCGGGGTCGACGAGGCGGGCCGCCTCCTCGGTCTCGAGGATCGTACGGGCCTCGGAGACCTTCACCTTCCGGCGCTTGCTCTTCCCCTTCATCCCCGGCATCTGCGAGAACATCTCGCTCAGGCTCTGCTGCATCTCCTCGAGCCCCTGGCCGCCTCCGCCGCCGAAGAGCTGGAGGATGGGCGGGCCCTCGGGGGCCACGTCGAGCTCGACCGTCTCTCCCTCGAGCTCGCCCGCCCGCAAGCGCGTGCGCACGTCGCTCGCCTTCGCCTCGTCCACGCGCGGGGCGCTCGCGCCCGGGGCGGGCGTGACGAGGAAGGGGCCGAAGGGCTGGTTGCGCGTCGCTTGCACGGGCGGCGCCGGCGGCGGCCCCGCGAGGAGCGTGACGAGCCGCTCCTCGGCGGCCTCCTGCGCCCGCACGCGCACGCTCGCCATCTCCTCGGCGCGGACGAGCTTCATCGCGTTCTCGACGAGGTCGCGCACGATCGACTCCACGTCGCGGCCGACGTACCCGACCTCGGTGAACTTGCTCGCCTCGACCTTCACGAAGGGCGCGCACGCGAGCTTGGCGAGGCGCCGCGCGATCTCCGTCTTGCCGACGCCGGTGGGGCCGATCATCAGGATGTTCTTGGGCGCGATCTCGTCCCGCAGCTCGGGCGCGACGCGCTGGCGGCGCCAGCGGTTGCGGAGCGCGACGGCGACCGCCTTCTTGGCCTTGTGCTGCCCGACGACGTAGCGGTCGAGCTCGCTGACGATCTCGCGCGGCGTGAACTGGCTCCCGAGCGTGGCGCGCGGCGGCCTCGAGTCGCGGCTCATCGCTCGCCCTCCTGCGCCGCCAGCTCTTCGATCGTGATCTCGCCGTTGGTGTACACGCAGATGTCGCCGGCGATGCGGAGGGACTCGCGCGCGATGTCCGCCGCGCCCATCGGTGTGTGCGCGAGCAGCGCGCGCCCGGCCGCGAGCGCGTAGTTGCCGCCCGACCCGATCGCGAGGATCGACCCGTCGCCCGAGCGGTCCGGCTCGATCACGTCGCCGGTGCCGGAGATGAGAAGCGTGCTCGTGGCGTCCATGACGACGAGCATGGCCTCGAGGCGCCGCAAGAAGCGATCGGTGCGCCAGTCCTTGGCCAGCTCGACCGCCGCGCGCACCAGGCCGAGCTTGTGCTCCTCGAGCTTGGCCTCGAAGCGCTCGAGCAGCGTGAAGGCGTCGGCGCTCGCGCCCGCGAAGCCGGCGACCACCCGGCCACCGGCGATGCGGCGCACCTTGCGGGCCGACGACTTCATCACCGTCTGACCCAGGGAGACTTGACCGTCGCCGGCCATCGCGGCGCGGCCGCCGCGGCGAACCGCGACGATGGTGGTGGAGCGGATCTTCGCGTCGTCGGACATGGGGATCTCTGCCTCGTGTACGCCGAAAGCTGGCATGCGTCGACACCCGCGGGCGAGCATGCATTTCATGGCCGAATCGCCCTCCTCGCTGCTCGACCAGGTCGGCCGCTTCCTCGCGCACCTCGAGCACGAGAAGCGCAGCCCGGTGCGCACGCGCGAGACCTATGCCCGCGCCCTCGAGGAGCTCGTGCGCTTCGTCGAGGACAAGCGTCTGCCGGCCGACGCGACCAAGCTCTCGCACGTGATGCTGCGCGCGTTCCTGGCCGAGCTCTCGCGGCGCGGGAACGGGAACGCGACCATCGCGCGCAAGCTCGCCACGCTGCGCGCCTTCTACAAGTACTTGCGGCGCGTCGGCGTCGCGAGCGCGAGCCCGGCAGCGCGGCTCGACACGCCGAAGGTGGTCAAGCCGCTGCCGCGCTTCCTCACCGTCGACGAGGCCAAGAACGTCGTCGAGGCGCCGGGCGACGACGTCGCGCGGGCCGAGCCACTGAGGCTGCGCGACGCCGCGATCCTCGAGCTGCTCTACGGCGGCGGCGTCCGCGTCTCGGAGCTCGCCGGCCTCACGCTCGAGAGCGTGGACCGAACGGCGCGGCGGATGCGCGTGATGGGCAAGGGCCAGAAGGAGCGCATCGTGCCCTACGGCGCGCCCGCGGCGGCTGCGCTCGACGCGTGGATCGAGGCGCGCCGCGAGCTGCTGACCCAGCCCACCGACGCCCTCTTCCTCGGCGCGCGCGGCACCGTGCTGACCGTGCGTCAGATCCAGAACGTCGTGCGCCGCTACGGCGCCCTCGGCGCGGGCCGCTCGGACCTCCATCCCCACGCGCTGCGCCACACCGCCGCGACGCACCTGCTCGACGCTGGCGCCGACCTGCGCGCGATCCAGGAGCTGCTCGGCCACGCGAGCCTGTCGTCGACGCAGATCTATACGAAGGTCTCGCTCGATCACCTCACGCGGGTCTACGACGACGCACATCCCAGGGCGAAGACGAAGACGTAGTGTGCTAAGCGATCGACTGTGAAAGTCGAGATCCACGGCACGACGATCCTGTCCGTTCGGCGAGGCAACATGGTCGTCGTCGCCGGCGATGGCCAGGTCACGCTCGGGAACACCATCGTCAAAGGCGGTGCCCGCAAGGTGCGTCGCCTGGGCGAGGGCAGGGCGATCGGCGGGTTTGCCGGCGGTGCCGCGGATGGGATGGCGCTGTTCGAGCGCCTCGACGACAAGCTGCGCGAGCAGCGGAGCCCGTTGCGTCGTGCGGTGATCGACCTCGCGAAGGAATGGCGGATGGATCGCGCGCTGCGCCGGCTCGAGGCGATGCTCGTCGTCGCCGACGCGGAGGCCACGTTCATCCTCTCGGGCTCGGGCGACATCATCGAGCCCGACGACGGCGTGTGCGCGATCGGCTCGGGGGGCAGCTACGCGCTCGCCGCAGCCCGCGCGTTGTTTCGCAGCACCGAGCTGCCGGCGCGACAGATCGCCGAGTCGGCGATGCAGATCGCCGGTGAAATCTGCATCTACACGAACTCGTCTTTGACCATCGAGGAGCTCCAGTCGTGAGCACGCTGTTGACCGAAGGCCAGCTGACGCCGGCGAAGATCGTCGAAGAGCTCGATCGCTACGTGGTGGGCCAGCGCGATGCGAAGCGCGCGGTCGCGGTCGCGTTGCGCAATCGCTGGCGCCGCCAGCAAGTCCCGGGCGATCTACGCGACGAGATCGCGCCGAAGAACATCATCATGATCGGCCCGACGGGCGTCGGGAAGACCGAGATCGCGCGACGCCTGGCGCGATTGGCGCGCGCGCCGTTCCTCAAGGTCGAGGCGAGCAAGTTCACCGAGGTCGGCTACGTCGGCCGCGATGTCGATTCGATCGTCCGCGATCTCGTCGAGGTCGCAGTGAAGCTCGTGCGCGAGGAGGAAGCGAACCGCGTCCGCCCGCGCGCGAAAGAAGCGGCCGAGGATCGGCTGCTCGATCTGCTACTGCCGCGCAACGCGGGCCGCTCGTTCACGGATCGCCCGGGCGAGACCCCCGGCCCCGACGCGACGCGCGAGAAGCTGCGCGTGATGCTGCGCGACGGAAAGCTCGACGAGCGAGAGGTCGAGGTCGAGCTCGCCGACGATGCGAACCCGCTCGTCTCCGTGCTCGGCGGTCAGCCCGGCATCGACGAAGGCGCGCTGTCCGGCCTGAAGGACATGTTCGGCGCGTTCGGACGCAAGACGAAGCGCCAGAAGCTCAAGGTGCAGCAAGCGTGGCGCGCGCTCACGGAGCAAGAGGTCGACAAGCTGATCGATCACGACGCGGCCACGCGCGAGGCGGTGTCGCGCGCCGAGAACGCGGGCATCGTGTTCATCGACGAGATCGACAAGATCGCGACGAGCCGCGAGCGCCACGGTGTGGACGTATCGCGCGAAGGCGTGCAGCGCGATCTGCTGCCGATCGTCGAGGGCTCGACGGTGACCACGAAGTACGGCCCGGTGAAGACCGACCACGTGTTGTTCATCGCCGCGGGCGCGTTCCACACGTCGAAGCCGAGCGATCTGATTCCCGAGATGCAGGGCCGGTTTCCGATCCGCGTGGAGCTCGCGCCGCTCGTCGCCGCGGACTTCGTTCGCATCCTGACCGAACCGCAGAACGCGATGACCCGCCAGTACGCCGCGCTGCTCGCGACCGAGGGCGTGACGATCGAGTGGACCGCCGAAGCGGTGCAGGAGCTCGCGCAGATCGCCGCGGAGGTGAATCGCCGCACGAACGACATCGGCGCGCGCCGCTTGCACACCGTCCTCGAGCGCTTGCTCGACGACCTGCTCTACAACGCCCCGGACATCGGCATCCAGACGATCCCGATCACGCAGGCGTACGTCCGCGAGCGGCTGAGTGCGCTCGTCGCCGACGAGGATCTCGCGCGCTACATCCTGTAGCCGATGGGTGGTAAACCACCTGCGTGAGCGCCACCCAAGCGGATTTGCTGTCTCTCGCCGACGAGGTCTTCATCAAGAACTACCGCCAGCGGCCGATCGTCCTCGAGCGCGGCGCGCGCGGGTCTGGGACCGGTCCGGCGCGCGCTTTCTCGACATGACCGCCGGGCCCGTGTGCGGCCCTCGGCCACTCGCACCCCGAGTGGGTCGCGCGTCACCGCGCAGCTCGGCAAGCTCGTCCACGTGTCGAACCTCTACTGGAACGACCAGGAGATCCTCGCGGCGAAGAACATCGTCGATCGCTCTGCTCGCGGATCGCGTGTTCTTCTGCAACTCGGGCGCGGAAGCGAACGAAGGCGCGCTCAAGCTCGCGCGCGTCGCTATCAGTTCATCAACGGTGCACCGGAGCGCACGACGATCGTGTCCACGCACGGCAGCTTCCGGCCGATCCATGGCTACCGTGTCGATCACGGGTCAGCCGAAGTATCGCGAGGGCTTCGGTCCGATGGTCGGCCCCGTCGAGTTCTTGCCGTACGGTGACCTCGCCGCGGCGACGGCGCTGCTCGAGAAGAAGACCGCGTGCTGCATCATCCTCGAGCCGATCCAGGCCGAGGGCGGCATCACCGTGCCACCGCCGGGCTACCTCGCGGGGCTGCGCGCGCTGTGCGACGCGACGAACACGCTCCTGATCTTCGACGAAGTGCAGACCGGCATGGGCCGCACGGGCATGTGGTTCGGACACCAGCACGATGGGGTCACGCCCGACGTGATGACGCTCGCGAAGGGCCTCGGCGGCGGCGTGCCGATCGGCGCCGTCGCGGTGACGGAGAAAGCGGCCGCGGGCCTGTCCGCCGTCGCGCCGGCCGCGGTGCCGCACGCGTCGACGTTCGGCGGCAACCCGCTCGCGTCGGCGGCGGCGAACGCGGTGTTCGACATCATCGAGAAGGACAAGCTGCTCGACAACGTGACCGCGATGGGCGGCTACCTCGCGACGAAGCTCGCGACGCTCGTCGAGAAGTATCCGGGGCACGCGACCGAGGTCCGCGGCCGCGGCCTATTGCGCGGCCTCGCCGTGTCGGGTGCGCCCGCGCAGGTCACGACGAAGGCGCGCGAGAAGGGATGCCTGCTGTCCGTCGCGGGCGACAAGGTCGTGCGGTTCGCGCCGCCGTACATCGTGACGAAGGCGCAGCTCGACGAAGCGGTCGGCATCCTCGACAGCGTCCTCGCCGACGGAGCGGGCAAGTAATGCCGCGTGGGTTTCTCACGCTCGCCGATGTCCCCGTCGGCGACTGGCCGGCGCTGTGGGATCGCACGCGCGAGCTCGAGACGAATCGCATCGCGAAGACGTTCGAGAACAAGACGATCGCGCTCGTGTTCGAGAAGAACTCGACGCGCACGCGCGTGTCGTTCGAAGTCGCCGCGTACGAGCTCGGCGGTCACGCCGTCGTGATCATGACCGAGGGCAGCCAGATCGCCCGCGGCGAGCCGGTGGCCGACACCGCGCGCGTGCTCGCGAGCTATTGCTCCGCGATCATGGTGCGAACGTTCGGCCAAGATCGCGTCGCCGAATATGCGACGGCGTCGAAGGTGCCGGTGATCAACGGCCTCTCCGATCAGCACCACCCGTGTCAGGTCGCCACGGACCTCTACACGGTGCGCGAGCACTTCGGCCGCGTCGAAGGTCTGCGCTACGCGTGGATCGGCGACG
>JBGALT010000178.1:0-15386 GCA_044223665.1 Sandaracinaceae bacterium
CGCGAGCGCGCGCTCGCGGCGGACGAAGAAGCGCTGCGCCGCAACCCGACCCAGGACTGGGCTCTGCCCTCGCGGGAGTACTGCCGGTACCGGCTCGTCTCGGATGCGGCGGCGCTCGCCGCGCTCCGCGGCATGGCCAACGGCGCACGCTGCACCTGCGGCGGCGCGTCGGCGATGGCCGCGCTCACCGGTGGCTACACCTACGACGATCGCCAGCGCCGCGCGGTCGCGCTGATGCGGAAGATCGAGCCCGACTTCGTGCCGCGACCGGTCGAGATCGTGCACTGATCGTGGGCGCGTGGCCTGGTCGGCCGCGAGTGATCCACGAGCCCCGCCGAGGCCGCGTGCTATCGTGTGCCTCGAGCTCCGAAGAGCGTGGACCGGCACTTCGCCGGCCGCGACTGGACGGCGCGAGCGCATGACCCAGCCCAGCTCGACGCGGACGCGCGTCACGGTTCCTCTCGTCCGGCAGATGAAGTCGCGAGAGCCGCTCGCCATGGTCACCGCATACGACGCGACCTTCGCGCGCATGCTCGACGAGGCCGGGGCCGATCTGCTGCTCGTCGGTGACTCGCTCGGGATGGTCGTGCAAGGCCTCGACTCGACCTTGCCCGTCACGACCGACGAGATGATCTACCACTGCCGCGCGGTCGTCCGCGGCCTGCGCGCGAGCAAGGACGGCGGGCGCGCGCTGGTGGTCGGCGACATGCCCTTCATGAGCTACCAGGTCACGCCCGAGGAGGCGCTCCGCAACGCGGGCCGCTTCCTCTCCGAGGGCGGCGTCAGCGCGGTGAAGCTCGAGGGTGGCGTCACCATGGCCAAGACCATCGCGCGCCTGGTCGAGGTCGGCATCCCGGTGATGGGGCACGTGGGCCTGACGCCCCAGAGCGTGCACGCGATGGGCGGCTTCAAGGTCCAGGGCAAGAGCGAGGACGACGCCGCGCGCGTGCTCGAGGACGCGAAGGCCGTGGCCGACGCCGGCGCGTTCGCGGTGGTGCTCGAGGGGATCCCGACCGAGCTCGCGCGTCGCATCACCGAGTCGCTCGACGTGCCCACGATCGGCATCGGGGCGGGTGTGCACTGCGATGGGCAAGTGCTCGTCAGCTACGACCTGCTCGGCCTCACGCCGAGCCTCCGCCCCAAGTTCGTGAAGCGCTACGCCGAGCTCTACCGCGCCGGCGTGGAGGCGACGCGTGCGTACGTGGACGAGGTGAAGCACGGCGCATTCCCGACCGACGAGCACTCCTTCGGCGTGCGTGCGAGCGCGGCCTCGTCCGATCCGGCGAGCCCGCCTCCGACCGGCCCCACGTACGGCCCGCACTGAATCACGGCGCGGCGATGACGCGGATCGTGGAGAGCCCGGAGGCGTTTCGAGGCGCGCTCGAGGTCGCTCGAGCGATGGGACATCGCGTGGGCTTCGTGCCCACGATGGGCGCGCTGCACGAGGGGCACCTCGCGCTCGTGACCGAGGCGCGCGCGCGCGGCGCCACGTTCGTCGCGCTCTCGCTCTTCGTGAACCCGACCCAGTTCGGCCCGAACGAGGACTACAGCCGCTATCCGCGCACGTTCGATGCCGACTTCGCGCGCTGCCGCGAGGCGAAGGTCGACGTGCTCTTCGCCCCGGCGCGTGAGGCCATGTACCCGAAGGGCTTCGCCTCGGTCGTCGAGGTGCGCGGCCTGACCGACGTGCTCGAGGGCGTGCATCGCCCCGGTCACTTCGCCGGCGTCACGACGATCGTCGCCAAGCTCTTCGGCCTCGCCGGCTCCTGCGTCGCGGTGTTCGGGCGCAAGGACTACCAGCAGTGGAAGGTGATCGAGCGGATGGCCCGCGATCTCGACATGGCCGTCGAGGTCGTGGGGATGCCGACGGTGCGCGAAGCGGACGGGCTCGCCCTCAGCTCGCGCAATCGCTACCTCTCGCCCGAAGAGCGCCAGCGCGCGCTCGCCATCGCGCGTGGCTTGCGCGCCGCCGTGCACGCGCTCGATGCGGGCGAGCGCGACGCCGCGACGCTCGCGGGGCTGGCGCGCCGAGAGATCGAGCCCGTCTTCGACGCCATCGACTACGTCGCGATCGCCGATGCCGACTCGCTCGCGCCGATCGATCGCGTCGCCGATCGCGCCGTGCTCGCGGTCGCGGCGAAGATCGGCGCGACCCGCCTCATCGACAACGTCGTGCTGGGCGAAGAGCGCGGGCCGGCCGGGCCGCCGTCGGAGTGACCGCGTCGATCGCGTGGGCCGGGGGAACCGAAGCCGACGTGATCGAGTGGCTCCTCGCTCACCACACGAACGGGATGATCGCGCGGCGCTCCCTGGGGTAGTCGGGGAACTTCTCCCGGTACCAACGGTGGTGGCTGATCGCGCGCGGCGCGAGGTTCGCGAACGTGTAGACGGTGAACGCGAGCCCGGCGAGCGACCACGTCGCGATCGCCCAGCCGGTCCACTCGAGGATCTCGCCGAAGTAGTTGGGCGAGGTCACGAAGCGATAGAGGCCACCGTGGGGAATCTTGTAGCCCGTCTCCCCGGGCTTGCGGAGGTTGATGAGCACCCAGTCCGCGTGCTGGTTGATCACGAAGCCCGCCGCGAACACGAGCACGCCGATCACGAAGCGCGCGTCGTAGAGCCAGCTCGTCTCGTAGCGGCCCAGCTCCGAGACCCAGCGGGCGTTGACGTACGCGTTCAGGAGGTTGAACACGATCGCCGTGAGCACGATGCTCACCGGGGTCGTCTTGCCGTCGGCCTTGATCCGGAACGGAAAGACGAAGGTGCGGTTCACGTAGTGCACCTGCCAGACGACGAGGAGCGCGAGGGGGGCGACCTCCAGCGCGTGGCGTCCGGCGAAGTAGATGGCGGCCCACCCGACCGAGGCCGGCAGCTCCATCAGGACCCAGGCCATGCGCTGCGAGATCTCGGGCCCCCAGCCCTTGCGGGCGTGCCGGCCGTAGGGGGCCGTGACGACGAAGAGCGAGACGAACGTCATCACACCGAGCGCCAGCTCGGCGTACGTGGCGTAGCGGTGGACCTCGATCTCCGGCACCGGGCGTTTATACAGCCGCGCTCGCCGTCCGATTGAAGAAAACCCCGGGTCCCGTCAGTCTAAGGGGGCGTCATGGCCCGCTCCGCCCTCGTCACCCTCGCCGCCTGCCTGCTCTTTCTCGCCGCCGTCCCTCTGCATGGGCACGGCCAGGACAGCGGCGGTACCGGCGCGACCTCGACGTCCTCGGGGACGTCGTCCTCCTCGACCTCTTCGGGCACGACGGCGGCACCGACGCGGAGCGAAGAGGAGCTGCGGCGCCTGTACACGGGCGCGTGGAACCTGACCGTGAGCCACACGGTCGGGCAGACCACGATCGATCGCGGCATCGAGCGCTGCGTCACCGAGATGAACTACTTCGTGCAGAGCATCGCCCGCTCGCAGCTGCACGATCAGACGCCGGTCAACGACCGGATCGACATCGGGTTTCCCGACGGTCAGATCACCGTCGGCTTCGATCAGCGCTTCACGTACACGACGCGCCCCGGCGTCGCGCAGGACTTCGAGCTGCCGGACGGGACCGACGTCACCGTGCGCCAGTACTTCCGCGACGGGCACCTCGAGCAGTACTTCGAGCACTCGCTCGGGCGCCGCTGGAACGTCTACACGCTGAGCGCCGACGGAACGACGATGACCGTGCGCGCCACCCAGCAGGGGCCGATGATGCCGGCCCCGATGACGTTCTCTCTCGACTACCGCCAGTAGCGACGACCGCCCGTGGGGAGGAGGCGTCGCTCGGACGCCCCACCGATCCCTTTGCCGGAAACTTGGGCGCACCGATCGGCGCGCGTAGGTTCGGGGAGAAAGGGAAGGTCCGCCCATGCCCAGCTCGAAGCCGTCGTCCGCCGATCGCCGTATCCACAAGGTCTTCGTGACGCGCAACACCGAGTACCACGTGCGTCGTGACCAGTGCGTCGCGGTGCGCGATCGTCGCAGCGGCGAGTGGCTCCGCGCGCACCTGGCCCTCAAGCAGCGCGTGCACGGCGGGCTCAAGTTCAGCCGTCAGGGCGGCATCCAGGCCAGCGTCGGCATGCCCGAGGTCGGCGAGTCGATGTTCTTCCACGCCGAGGGGCGGGATCTCGTGACGAGCCCGGTGCTCTCGATCGACCGCCCGGAGCGCACGGTGGTCGCGCGCTATCCGAGCGCGTGACCGTCTTTCGCTCCAGAATTCGACCCATGCGCATCGGTACCGCCCTCGCTCTGCTCCCGGTCGTGCTGGGCCTCCCGGGTCTCGCGCGAGCGCAGGCCTCCGATCGTGCGCTCGCCACGCTCGACGCGCTCCACACGGCGTGCCGCGCGGCGGACGCCGGAAACAACGACACGCTCTACTCCGTCTCGATCGATGCGCCCTGGCGCTGGGGCACGCCGGGCGAAGAGGAGGAGTTTCTTCCGGTCGACACGCGTCACAACCTGCGCGCGTTCGCCGGCTCGGCGGAGCTGCTCCCCTCGCACATGGAGACGATCGGCTTCGTGGCGAACGAGGCCCGCAGCGCCGAGCTCTCGGCGGCCCGCGAGGGTGGCGCGCGCCTGCGCGTCGGCTTCTTCCTCGGGTTCGACGACCCCGAGCGCTCGAGCTGCCTCATCCGCCCGCGCGCGGCCGTGACCCTCGTGCGCATGGACGTCGCGTTCGTCGAGCTGATCGACGCGCAGGGCCACGTCCTGGCGCGAGAGGACACCGAGCGCTTCCGCTCGTGGCAGGACGACGCCGATCGCGAGGGCATTCCGGGAACGGGCCCGCGCGCGGCGGTGGGCACTCCCTCGATCGCCGACGGGACGGCCGTCCCCGAGGGCTGGACGCGGGCGCT
The DNA here is from genome assembly GCA_044223665.1 of Sandaracinaceae bacterium. Classification (GTDB taxonomy): domain Bacteria; phylum Myxococcota_A; class Polyangia; order Polyangiales; family Sandaracinaceae; genus JBBSAT01. The sequence continues at coordinate 4,837 of JBGALT010000178.1, forward strand.
GCGCACGGCAGGTGCGGGCGCGCTCGGTCGCACGCTCGGCCGCTGTCATGCGGAGGGCGTCGGGCGCGGGGCCGCGCCGGAGTCGATGGCTCACGTGCGCGTGCGCGTCGACGGCCGGACGGGGCGCGTCACGGAGTCGTCGGTCGAGATCGCGAACGTGGGCGACACCGACGAGGTCGACTGCATCGTGGACGCGGTCGCGCACGTGGACTTCCCCGCCGGAAGCGCCGATCTCGCGGGCCGCACGATCGATCTCTCGGTCCCGGTCACCCTGGCGAACTGACGGCGCGTCGACGTCGCTCGCCTCACGGTGATCGACGCCGTCAGGCCGCGGTCGCGTTGCGCTCGTACAAGATCCGGAGCCCCTCGAGCGTGAGGTCGGGGACCACGGCCTCGATGGTCTTGGACTCGGGCGCGATCAGCGTCGCCAGGCCTCCGGTCGCGAGCACGCGGCAGGGGTCGCCGATCTCGGCGCGGATGCGCTCGACGAGGCCGTCCACGAGCCCGACGTAGCCGAAGACGATCCCCGACTGGACGCTGTGCGTCGTGCTCTTGCCGATGGCCTTCGGCGGCTTCTGCAGCGGGATCCGCGCCAAGCGCGCCGCGCGCGAGAACAGGGCCTCGGCCGAGATCTGCATGCCCGGCGCGATGACGCCGCCGAGGAATTCGCCCTTCCTCGAGACGCAGTCGAAGTTGGTCCCGGTGCCGAAGTCGACGACGCACACCGCGCCCTGCACGCGCTCGTAGGCGGCCACCGCGTTCGCGATGCGATCGGCGCCGACGTCGCGCGGGTTGTCGTAGAGGATCGGCATGCCCGTCTTGATGCCGGGTCCCACGACCATCGCTTCGTGGCCGAACGCCCGGCGCGTCGCGCTCCCGACGACGTCGGTCAGCGCGGGCACGACGGAGGCGATGATGGTCGCGTCGATGCTCGCGCGCGGGATCGAGGCCACGTCGAGCAGCGTGAGCAGCACGACCAAGAGCTCGTCGGCCGTGCGGCCCTTGGAAGACTCGATCCGATAGGACTGCGTGAGCTTCGCGCCCTCGTAGAGTCCGAGCACGGTGTGCGTGTTGCCGACGTCGATCGTGAGCAGCATGGCGGTCCGCCAGCTTGCCACACGCGTGCCGCCGAGGGGCGCGTCCTCGGCACGGCTCCGCGATCAACGCGGGCGGAGCGAGAGCGTCCGCGAGACGAGCGCGCCGAAGCTCGGCAGCTCGATCTGCCCACGGAACGCGGCGATCGGGCCGGCGCCGCCCTGGGGCGCAGCGGCGGCGATCGGCTGGGCGCCGCGGGCGGCAGCCTCGCGGGCGGCGGTCTCGCGCGCGGCGAGCACCTCTTGCTCGGCGCGTGCCTTGGCTTCGGCGGCGGCGCGCTCGGCCGCGACGCGCTCGGCGGCGGCTTTCTCGGCCGCGGCGCGCGCTTCGGCCATCTCGCGCTCGGCCTTCGCCTTCGCGTCGGCGGCGGCGCGCTCGGCGGCGCGCCTTCTCGGCGGCAGCCTTCTCGGCGGCCGCGCGCGCCTCGGCGGCGGCGCGCTCGGCGGCAGCCTTTTCCGCGGCAGCGCGCTCGGCGGTCGCGCGCGCCTCGGCGGCTGCGCGGTCGGCGGCGGCCTTCTCGGCGGCCGCGCGGTCGGCGGCAGCTTTCTCGGCCGCCGCGCGGTCGGCGGCAGCTCTCTCGGCGGCAGCGCGCTCGGCGGCGGCCTTCGCGGCGGCGGCCTGCTCGGCAGCCTCGCGCTCGGCGGCGGCGGCGGCCTCCTGCTCGGCGGCGTCGTCGTCGATCACGACCTCGAGCTCGGGCTCGGGCGCCTTCACGCTGAGCGCCTGCTCGAAGGGCGTCAGCGAGCGCGCGTGGGCCGGCGCGCTCGCCGTGCCGGGAGAGCTCCCGAGCCCGCGCAGGACGGCCTCGAGGGGCGGCGGCGCGGGCCGCCGGTTCTTCTCGATCTTCGCGAGCAGACCTTCCAGCTTGCCGACGTCCATCACGAGCCCTCCGCCGGCGCGAGCTGCTGCACGATCGCTCCGATGTCGTGGCCCGCCTGCGCCCACGACCACACGGTCTCGGCGACCGACGGATCGACCAGGATGAATGCGCCGCGGTCGCCGCCGTCGGCACGCATCAGCGGCACGCAAGCGACGTCCTTCTGCGCCAGGGCCGTGAAGAGCCCGCCCAGCAGAGCGGCGAGCGCGAGCTGGCTCTCGTCGATGTCCGGCAGCGCCCCGACCCGCGCGACCAGCGCGTCGCCCCAGCGCTCGACCGCGAGCTGCCCCCACCCGAAGAGCGCCAGCACGCTCGCCGCGTGCCCGATCACCGTGTCCGGCGCGCGAACGGCGGCCGAGCCCCCGACCGAAGCGCGGATCTCCTCGCCGATGTGGCGGCCCAGGCGCCGCAGTGCCGTCAGGTCGCCGCTCGCGACCGCCGACGAAACCAGCGGGGCCACCACGGTGTCGGAGAGCATGAGGACACGAGTGCCCCCGCGCGCGCGTACCGCCCCTTGGGCGAGATCGAAGTCGAAGAACCCGGTCGGGTCGAAGCGCGGCTCGTCCATGCGATCTTTCCGGGCGCGCGAGGCGCAAACGCCCGGAAAAAGGTGTAGAGGTACGCGAGCCTCCGTGTCAACAACGGGACACAGCTGGATGACCCGGTTCGTCCTCGGCCTCTGGGCCCTTCTCGCGCCGATCCCCGCGGGCGCGCAGGATCGGCCGCTGCCGCACGCGAGCGAGTACGACACCATCGAGGGCCTCGCGGAGTGGTCGGACGCGGTCCAGGCGGGCGTCACCTGGCCATCCGTTCCGTTCCCCGAGCCGAGCGAGCGCCCCGCGGATGACGGGCTCGTCCTCCGCTCGTCGCTCTGGCCGGTCGCCGTTCACGCCGAGCCCGGGGTCCCCGAGGCACACGCGGCGGCGACGCTGGCGGCGCTCGAGCAGGCGGCGGCCGCGCTCGACGCGCTCGGCTGGCCGCACCCTCCGTACGACGGCGGTCGGGGCGGCGGCAGCGAGCTCGACCTCTATCTCCGGCTCGATCCGGTGAGCGAGCCCGCGCTCGATCCCCAGCCCCTCGAGCGCGCGGCGCCCGTGCGCTACGAGCGCGCGGCCCTCGACGTCCCCACCACCGCGAGCGACGTCGACGGCGCGCTGACGTTCGCCGAGATGAGCGACGCCGTCGACCCGGCCCTCGTGCCGGCGTGCGCGCTGACCGCCTACGCCGATGCGCTGCTTCTCTCGCTGGATCCGGCCGAGTCGGCGCAGTGGCGGCGCGCGACCGCGGTCTACCTCGCCCATCTCGTCACGGGCCGCTTCGGCTGCGACGAGTCGCTCGTGTTCCGGCAGCAGCGCGAGAGCTGGCGCGGCTTCGTCTCCCACGATCCGAGCACGGGTGAGGGTGGCGCGCTCCTCGTCGGCGCGATCTCGGCGCGGCACGACGAAGGCACGGGGAGCTTCGTGCGCGATCTCTGGAACGCCACGCGACAGGGCTCGCGCGAGGCGGGGGGCGAGCCGAGCGCGGGCCTGCACGCGCTCCCCGACTACTACTACGTGCTCGCGCACGGCGTGGCGCTCGCGCACGATCCGCTCACCCGCATCGTCGAGGACTTCGGCGCATCTCGCTGGCTCGCCGGAAGCCGGCGACCTCCGCACGGCCTCTCGTACCCGATCCTCGGCGCGCTCCCGCCGGAGGCCAGCGTGCAGGCGTTCACCACGGCGCGTTGGTCCGAGCTGCCGCGCAGCGCGCGCTACGACGGAGTGCTCGAGCCCTACGGGAGCGCGTACGCCGTGTGCGACGTGCGAGAGGCGCCGCCCGGCTCGCAGCTGCGCGTCTGGCTGCGCGGCGAGTTCGGCGTCGAGTGGGCCCTCGTCGCGCTCCGACTCGACGCGAACGGCGAGGAGCTCGCGCGCATGCGCGCGCCGCCGCGGCCCACCCCGCGGAGCTTCCTGCCGGTCGAGCTGCTCGAGGGCACGGCGAGTGTCGTGATCGCCGTCACGAGCCTCGGCGCGCGAGGGCTCGATGCCGATCAGCCGGACGACTTCTCGCGCGCGTTCCGCATCACGCTGGACCAGCGGCGTGACGAGACGCGGGCCGAGACCGACACCGAGTGAAGGCCGCTCGTCCGCGACCGTTCTCGGCGTGCGCTCGTCACACCAGGCGACGCCGGCCCTTCCACGAGGCGCCGGCCGCGAGGCCCAGCCGCTCGAGGCCCGGCACGATCGCCCCCTCCATCGTCCCGTAGAAGACCTCGCGCGCGAGCGCCGGGTCGTCGATGCCCAGCGCGATGGCCTCGGCGGAGAGGACGGGGAAGGGCGGTCGCGGCGCGAGCTCGCCCTCGATCACCGCGAAGGCGTGCACGAGGAAGCGCTCGACCCCGGCTCGGGCCTCGGGGTGCGCGTCGAGCCACGGGCGCATCGCCGTCAGGTAGTGGAAGCCGAACTGACCGTGCAGGACCTCGTCGGCCAGCAAGCGCCGGATCGCATCGCGCATGAAGGGATCGGTCGTCCGATCGAGCGTCGCGACGAAGCGCGCACAAGCCACCATCTCGGACAAGCAGGTCGTGTACAGCACGTTCCGGAGCGCGCGCTCCTCGAGGCTCACCCCCTCGTGCTTGGCGAGCGGCGCCACCTCGACCGACGTCTCGACGGCCGGATCGGCGCCCAGCGCGGTGAGCACCTCGGCGCAGGTCGCGGTGTGGCGCAGCTCGTCTTGCGCCATCCGCATCATCACGATCTTCGTGTCGAGCGGTGCGTTGGCCTCGAAGAGCTGCTGCGCGAGCTGCGCGAACACCATGGTCGAGCGGTGCTCGACCTCCATGCGGATCGACCAGTGCTGGATCGTCAGCGCGATCGCCTCCGCGCTCCACTTCGTGCGATCGAAGACGACGCTCGACGGAGGGATGCGGCGCAGGCCGCGCTCGATCTCCTGCCGCTCGTCCTCGATCGGCGTGCCCGACGGCGTGGCGACCAGACGCGTCACGCGAGCGCGGGGAGGTTCGGCGGCGCGAGGGGGCCGACCGCGACGCAGCAATTCTGGTTGCACAGCGGCAAGCCCGCATCGTCCGCCGTCAGGCCGCAGGTGCACATCGTCATGTCGCAGTTCAGGTAGGCGTCGACTTCGGATCCCGCATCCGCGATGGCCGCGTCGTCGAGCACGGTTCCCGTGTCGGGCTGCGTGGAGCCGGTGTCGGCGGTGCCGCCGCCGGCGTCGGTGCCCGCGGGCGTGGTGGCCATGCCGCATCCGGCGGCGGTGCCGCCCATCGATCCGACGAGGGCCAGGGCGCGGGCGAAGCGAAGGTAGTGGGGCTCGGTCATCGCGCGAGCTTATCGTGCCTGGGCGCGGCGCGCGACCTCACTCGATCACGCGCGGCGGCAGCGACCAGTCCATCTTCGCCTGGCCCAGCCGCACGAGCTCGGCATCCACGCGCGAGAACGGTCGCGAGCCCAGGAACTGCTTGGCCGAGAGCGGCGACGGATGCGCGCTCTCGACGATCGCGTGGCGCGCGCGATCCACGCGCGCGGCCTTCTTCTTGGCGTAGTTCCCCCAGAGCAGGAACACCGCCGGCTGCTCTCGCGCCGCCGCAGCGTCGACGATGGCGTCGGTGAAGCGCTCCCATCCCCTGCGTGCGTGCGAGCCCGGCGCGTGCGCGCCGACCGTGAGCACCGCGTTCAGGAGCAGCACACCGCGCTCGGCCCAGGGCGTCAGGTCGCTGCTGGCGGCCTCCACGCCCACGTCCGACGCGAGCTCGCGAAGCACGTTCTTGAGCGAGGGCGGACGCGGCGTGCCTTCGCGGACCGAGAAGCAGAGCCCGTGGGCCTGACCTCGGTCGTGGTAGGGGTCCTGGCCGATCAGCACCACGCGCATGCGATCGAGCGGCGTGAGCGCGAGCGCGCGCAGGACGTCTCGCTCGGCAGGGAACACCTCCCCTCTGGCGCGCTCCGCGCGCACGAAGGCCGCGAGCTCGGCGACGTAGGGCTCGGCAAGCTCGGCCGCGAGCGCAGCGCGCCAGCCCTCGGGGATCTCGAGCGTCTTCGTCACGGCGCGCGTTTTCGCAGCGCTTCGAGGGCAGCCACGTCTGCGAGGTCCTGCGGACGCCCGGCGGCAAGCAGCGCGTGCAGGCCGATGACGGGGACGGTGTAGCCCTCGAGCTCGAAGCGAGCGCCCTCCGCCACGGCGTCGTCGAACGTCGCTCCGTCGATGCGGTTCAGGATGTCGGCACGACGGGGCGGGACGCCGAGCTGAAGCACGCCGTCGTACGTCGCGAAGTCGTCCTGTGTGACCGCGAAGGCCGAGGTCGGCGCGCCGAACGCCGCGAGCGCGCGATACACGCGCGCCGCGTTCTCTTGGGTCGGACGCACCAACACGTCGATGTCCTTCGTCGCGCGTGGATGGCCGTGGAAGGCGACGGCGTGACCACCGACCACGACGAAGTCGGCGCCTGCACGCGCGAGCTCGATCAAGAGGTCTCTGAAATCAGGAGCGAGCTCGATCATCGCGAGCCCGGGACGAAGCGCACCGGGATTTCGGAACGCGGGTATGACGGCACCGGTTTGCCAGCCAGCGCCCAGCTCTGAAGCGTCAACGACCAAACGAGCGAAACGGCTTCCGGGCCGCGGAGCACGTCCCCGTCCGCGTCGTCGCCGAGCGTCGTCTTGCGGATCCACATCGTCTTGCGTCGGGGGCGCGTGTCTTCTATCGCTCGAGAGCGGGCGCGTCACGTCGTCGCTTCGCGTGTGCACACGGACCGAACCTGCGCGAGCATGGGCGCTCGATGCGCTTCGAGCACCTCGTCGAGATCAACGATCTCGCCCGTCCCGCGGTCCGCGCGCTCTCGCGCGACGAGGTGTGGCGCGGGCTCGTCGTGCGCGCGGAGCGGCCGGACCTCTTCCTGCCCGGGCTCGAGGACGTCACGATCCTCTCGCGCAGTGTCTCGGGCCTCGTGCGCGTGCTGCGCTTCGGCGAGGTGCTGCTCACCGACGAGGTGCACTTCACGCCGGAGAGCGAGGTCCGCTACGAGGTCGCGGCCCAGGGAGAGGTCCAGCGCTCGAGCCTGCGCATGAGCATCGAGGAGCCGCGGGCGGGGCACTTGTTCGTGCGCTTCGTCTACGAGGACGAGGGCCTCGTGGCGGTGCGCGATGCGCGCGAAGCGGCCGCGCTCGACGACGTGCGCCGGGCAGCCTACGAGGCCGCCGACGTCGACACGGTCGCGACGATCCGCTGGCTCGTCGAGTCGGATCAGCTCGCGAGCGTGGGCGCCGAGAGCGCGCTCCGCGGGCGCGCCGGGCCGGACTGACCCGGGGGGGCCGTCGCTCGCATGCGCGAGCCCGGACCGCGTCAGCCCTCGGCGTCGTCGTCGACCGGCGGCGGCCGCGTCTTCAGCGCCCGAGGCGGCAAGAGGTCCGGCTCGCGGTCGACCTTCATCGCCATGAAGAGCGCCGCGTCGAGCTTGTAGAACGCGCGCCGCTTGTAGAACGTCAGCGCGTCCTCGTTGTTCTCCGCGACCTCGAGCACGAGGTGGGTGCAGCCGTGGATGCGGGCCAGGTGCTGCAGCTGCTCCAGCATGAACGAGCCGACGCCCCGTCCCTGGTAGTCGGGATGCGTCGCGAGCTCTTCGACGAAGAGCGGCCGCATGTCACGCGTCTCGAAGTACTTCGGGTTGATCCAGTTGTCCGAGCCCGTGACCTCGAAGGCACACTCGGCGTAGCCGACGATCTCGCCGGCGACCTCGAAGAGCAGCTGCTCGATCCCTTCGTCGTCGTACGACTCCTCGAAGCGCTGCTTGCTGCGCGGGCGCTGGTACTCGACCGTCTCGCGGTTCACGTCGCGGAACGAGAGCTTGAGGAAGTCCCAGACGCGGTTGATGTCGCGACGGTGCATCCGACGCACCGTGATGTGCTCGCCCTCGCCGCTCTCGGCCTTGAGCCGGCCTTCGGCATGGCCGAGCGGTGGGCGCGTCGGCGCCTGCTTGGCGCTCGCGGCGCCGCGGCGAGCAGGTGCGCCCGCCCGGCCGGCGGCGGTCGCTCTCGCGGGCTTGCGACGCGGCGCCGCCGCACGCGGCTTGCGCGTCCCTCGCGGCCTGCGTGTCGCTGGCGAGGTCCCGCCCGGGGGCGAGGCGGGCGAGGCGCCGATCGGCTCGCCCGCGGCGGCCCCTTCCGTCCGCGGGCTCTGCCCGCGTCCGTCCGGGACCTCCGGCGCGAGCACTCTTTGCCGAGCGCCGATCGGCGGCGGCGGCGCCACGATCTCGGCAGCCGGCTTCTCGAGCAGCTTCTGCGCGATGTCGTCGAGCGACTTCGAGCGCGACTTGCGCCCGGGCGGCACGCTCGCTCCGCCCCCGCTCGCCTTCTGCTTGCGCGCCTTCGCCATCGAGCGCGGTGTTACCAGGCGGGGCCCGTCGGGCGCAAATCGCGCGTGCGCGCAGAGATTTCCGCATCGTGAGGGCTCCGAGCTCGCCGGCCCGCTGTGAGATCGGGTGTGATCCAGGGAGGGGGTGAAGTCTTGCCGCGAGGCTGCTGCGCAGAACGGTCGAGGTCTGCTGCATGTCGCGTCGCGAGACCGGCCTTCAGGCGTCGCCGAGCCCGAGGACGGAGCGCAGCGGCTATGGGGCCGTGAGCACCGACCGAAGGGGGAGGTGGCGAGCGCCCGAGCTTGCTCGGGCGTACCCGAGCCCTTCGCCAGGACGAGCGCGCTCGCGCGGAGGCTCCCGGCCAAGCTGTGAGATCGGCGTGAGAGCACCCGCGACTCGAACGTGCGATGCTCGCGCCATGCGCCGAACGGGGTGGATGAGCGCGCTTCTCTTCTCGATTCCCGCCTGTGCGTCTCCCGCGCCCGCGGCGGTCGACGCGGAGGCGACGGACGGCGCGGTCGACGCCGCGACCCACCTGCGCGACGGCGGAGATGCGAGCGCCTCGGCCGACACCGGCGCCCTCGCCGACGGCGCCACACTGACCGACGGCGGCACGCAGGACGACGCGGGCGCGCGCGACGACGCAGCCTTCGGTGACGACGCCGGCGGCATCGGCGTCGACGCCAGCGGGACCACGGACGCGGCTGCGAGCGACGACGCAGGCGGGATCGGTTCCGACGCCGGCGCGGGCATGGACGGGGGAGGCGCGCCGGACACCGGCATCGCGAGCGACGCCGGCGCCGGCCGCGACGCGGCCATGACCACCTGCGACCTCACCGTCTCTCCGACGATGGGGCCCGCGTCGACGAGCTTCGAGTTCCGCGCGAGCACCAACGGCACCAGCTGCCGCGCCTCCCTCGATGGTGGCCCGCCCCTCGTGGTGCCCTGCGCCGGAATGCTCTCGATGGGCGGGTTCGCCCTGGGCATGCACGAGGTGACGCTCGAGGTGTCGGGGGGCCCGAGCGGCACCACGACGTGCTCGGCGAGCTTCACGGTGGTCGAGCTCGACGCCGGGACCGCCGGCGATGCGGGCGCGACGAGCTGCAGCATCGAGGTGCTGCCCGCCTCGGGCTCCGTCAGCACGACGTTCACGGCCACGTTCGCCAGCAACGGAAGCGCCTGCACGCTCTCGGTCGACGGCTTCGGCCTCGGGAGCGTTCCCTGCGTCGGCTCGTACGCCGGCAGCGGCATGCTCGTGGGGCCGGGCACCCACGTCGTGGCGCTCGACTCCGCATCCGGGCCGAGCGGGCCGGCGCACTGCACGAGCACGTTCGTCGTCACGCCCTGAGCGGCCCGTAAGGAGGTTTCAGGTCGAGACGCTGGCGTGCCCCGCCTCGCTCGGCGCACGCTCGGGGACATGGGGGATCGCAGGCTCCTCGGGCGTTCGTCCACCACACGTCTCGCGCCGCGCCGGTCGGGCCGCCGCGTCTCGCTCTGGCGCATCGTCGTCGCGCTCGGGGTCGTGTCGCTGATGCTCGCGACGCTCGCGTCGGCGCAGCCCCGCCGTCGGCGCGCGCCACCGCCCTCGTCCGCGAGCGGGGAGCCGGTGGCCGCACCGCCGGGGCCGCCCCCGTCGCGTGCCGTCGCGATCGCGGTCGCCGGCAACCACAGCTGCGCCATCAGCGCCGACCACCGCGCGTTCTGCTGGGGAATCGACGACATCCTCACGCTCCTCGCGCCGCGCGCGAGCATCCTCGGCGAGCGCGACGCTCCGACCGAGCTCGTGCGCAGCGCGGGCGCGACGCGCATCGCGATGCAGGGCAGCCAGCCTCTGGTCTGGGTCGGCGAGGATCGGCTCGTGAGCTACGGGACGTGGGACGCGCAGTCGCTCGGTCGCATCGCGCACTCGCCCGAGGCGTGGCCGGGCGACGCGCTCGTCCTCGACGGCCTCGCGTCCGGCGTCGCGATCGTGCCGAGCGCCGACGGCTCGGTGCTCTGCACGATCGAGTCGGGCGCGATGCGCTGTCGCGGCGCCAACCAGTACGGGCAGCTCGGTTCCGGCTCGACCGAGGATGCGTCGGAGGCCCTCGTCGCCGTCGCCGGCCTTCATGGCGTGCGGAGCGCATCGAGCGGCGGCTCGACGACGTGCGCGATCGACGACGAAGGGCTCGCGTGCTGGGGCCGCGCGACCGACGGTGCGCTCGGAACCGGCGCGACCGAGCTCGCGCGGAC
>JBGALT010000179.1:0-15773 GCA_044223665.1 Sandaracinaceae bacterium
GCTGCACGGTGAAGATGTCGGTCGTCATGTACTGGGCGACCTTGTTGTACGAGTGCGTGACGCTCGAGGCCTCGTCGAGGCGCGCGCGCTCCCACTCGCTCACGGGGCGCCCCGTCTGCTGGCGCGCCACGGTCGCCGCGACGAGCGCGTTGAGCCGTTCGCCGGGGCTGCCCTTCTTCTGCATGCCGGCGAGCGACTGCAGCATCCAGCGCGATCCGGTGCGCATCGTGCGCGCGCGCTGCTCGACGACGCCGAGGTACCTCTTGATGTCGCCCTCGTCGATCTTCGCGCGGCGTAGGCCCGCCTCGGCGAGCGGCAAGAGCTCGTCGACCACGAGCGCCTGCGCCTCGACCTCCTTGCCGTCGAGCCACGTGAAGCGCGCGCCGAGCCCGTCGCGCGCGGCGGCGTAGAGGTTCGCCTGCGCCTGGTCGAACTCCATGCGCTTGGTGACGTCCTCGACCGTGGCGCCGAGCTCCTTCATGAGCCCGAGCCAGAACGCGGCGTTCGCGATCTCGTCGGGAATCGAGGGGCCCGAGGGCATCACGCGCATCTCGATGCGCAGGTGCGGCTTGTCGCCGTGGATGCCGTAGCAGGCGCGGTTCCAGCGATAGACGGTGCCGTTGTGCAGGCGCAGCGCCTTGAGCTGCGGGACGCGGCCGGCCTCGAGGGCCTCCATCGGGTCCTCGTCGAGATCCGTGCCGACGAGCGAGCGGAAGCGCGCCACGTCTTCCTTGTAGATCTCCATCACGCTCTTCTGGACCCAGCGCTTGCCGAAGCTGACGCGGGCGATGGAGTCGCGGAGATGGTGGCCGGGCTTGCGCGTGTCGACGGCCTGCTCGAAGAGCGCGATGCGCGTCTCGGCCCAGAGGCGCTTGCCGAAGAGCACGGCCGAGTTCGTCGCGACCGCGAGCGCGGGCCCGAGGACGACTTGGGCGAGGTTGTACATCCGCGCGAAGTCGCCGGGGTCGACCTGGAGGTGGACCTGGAACGAGCAGTTGCACGCCTCGACCATCACCGAGTCGTGCCGGACGATGAGCTCGTCGACGCCCTTGATGGAGAAGTCGTAGGGCTCGCCGCGCATGTTCGTGGTGGCGCGGTTGAGCGCCATGTAGCGCGGCGAGGGCACCATGCTCTCGAGGCCGAGGTCACTCTTGCGGATCGTCGGCAGGATGCCGACGAGCACCGGGTGCAGCTCGAGCTCGGTCGTCACGGTGCGCACGCGCTCGTAGAGCGTGCTGAGCTGCTCGTCGAGCGCCGAGATGCCCTTGCCCTCGAAGGGCTGCGGATCCGCGTTCATCTCGAGCTGGAAGAGACCGAGCTCGGTCGTGAAGTGCGGGTCCTGGAGCTTCTCCATGACCTTCAGCGCGGAGAGCGCCGGCTGGTACGCCTTGTCGACGAGGAACATCTCCTGCTCGGCGCCGATCCGGCCGACGCCGCTCTCGAACATGTTCTCGGCGAGCATCCGCTCGAGCGCCCGCAGGTCCGCGAGGATCGCGCGCGTGAAACGGCGCCGGTCCTCGCCTGCGAGCTCGCCTTCGACCTTCTTGTGATCGCGCGTGTCTTCCATCCAGGCTCAGCTCTTCTTCTCTGGTTCGCTCGTCCACTGATCGAGGTACTGCGGAAGCATCTTCCGCCAGGTGACCCAGTCGTGGTGCCAGTCGGGGCCCCACGGATCGACGCGGTTCGGGATGCCCTTGTCGCCGAGCACGCGCGCCATGGCCCACGTCTCGCCCATGTTCTCGGCACGGCCGGCGCCGCTGGCGAACAGGATGAAGTTCTTCTTCAGGCGATCGAGGTGCGGGCCGTTCAGCGTGGGCACGAACTGCAGCGGCGAGCTCACGAAGTAGTCGTCGTTGTAGCGATCGACCTCGATGAAGCGCATCAGGTTGAACGTGCCGCTCATCGCGAGCGCGCGGCTGAACAGATCGGGGAAGCGGCACGTGACGGCGACCGAGTGGAACGCACCGATCGAGGCGCCCGTCACCCAGATCGGCTGCGCGCTGCCGCAGTCCTTGTGGATCGCCGGCACCACCTCGTTCTTCACGTACTGGTGGAACTGGTTGTTCATCCACATCCGGTGGCCCGGCGTGCCTTCCTTGCCGAACCAGGTCTTTCCGGCGACCGAGTCGCAAGAGTAGATCTTGATGCGGCCCGCGGAGATCAGCGGCTCGAGCACGCGGATGAGCAGGAAGCGCTCGATCTCCTCGGCGTCGCCTCCCGCGGTCGGGAAGATGAGGACCGGTTGTCCGAAATGTCCCCAGCGACAGAGCGTCGCCTCGACCCCCGTCCTCTCACTGCGCCAGCGCGACTTGACGAAGCTCAATCGTCCTCCTCGGATGCCACGGGCATTCTCACACATCGGGCGTCGGGAAAGACAGATCCTTCCAATCGCCCACGCGCCGGGCGGGGCTCTTCTGGCCGCCCGCGAGGACCGGTATGCTGCGCCGCGGAGGTCGCATGCGTCACTTCTTGGCTTGCTCGGTGCTCGTCGGTCTCGGTCTCGGTCTCGGTCTCGTCGGCGTCGGCTGTAGTGGCACCGTGGCGCCGGAAGAGGACGCGGGCACGGACGCGGCGCGGGCCGACGGCGGTGCTCCGCGCGACGGGAGCGCCGGCAGCGACGGTGGCGGCGGAGACGACGCGGGTGGCGGCGGAGACGACGCGGGTGGCGGCGGCGACGACGCGGGCGGCGGCGGAGACGACGCGGGTGGCGGTGGAGACGACGCGGGCGGCGGCGGAGACGACGCGGGTGGCGGCGGCGACGACGCGGGCGGCGGTGGAGACGACGCGGGCGGCGGCGGAATCGACGCGGGCGGAACGACGGACGCGGGAGGCGGAATCGACGCGGGTGGCGCCGGTGACGACGCGGGCGCAGGCGCAGGCGATGGAGGAAGCCGAGTGGATGGCGGTCGCCGCAGCTGCGGGCCGGCGGCGCCGTGCCTCGGGCTCACCCAGTTCTGCGACACGCCACCCGGCATGTGCGGCGGAAACGGCGAGTGCACACCGGTTCCCGGGCCGGTCGACTGCAACCGCATCGTCGCGCCGGTCTGCGGCTGCGACGGCATGACGTACACCAACGACTGCCTCGCGGCGCGCGCGCGCGTGTCGGTCGATCACGTCGGCGCGTGCGGGGCCTGCCGCAGCAACGCCGACTGCGCGCCGACCGAGTACTGCAGCACGCCCGACGGCATGTGCAGCGCCGAGGGCCTCTGCACGGCACGCCCGGACGCGTGCACCACGGTCTGCGACCCGGAGTGCGGCTGCGACGGGACGACGTACCTGAATGCATGCACGCGGGAGCAGGCCGGTGTGGGCCTCGGGTCGGCCGGGATCTGTCCGGGGAGCGCTGACCCATGCTCGACCGGAGTGATCTGCTGCAGCAGCGATCTCGGTTGCCCGCGCGCGCAGGAGTGCGTCGGTCCGGCAGGGCTGATGGTGTGCAAGTCGCGGCCGCGCACCGGGCTCTGCTGGGACGACGGTGACTGCGGCCCGGGCACGACGTGCATGGGCGCGCGCGTGTGCGGCTGTCATCAGACGTGCTTCGCCCCCGACGCGCCTGGGACTTGCGGCTGACGGAGCGGCCCGTCCGAGTGGGCCCGCTCGTCAGCGCGTCGAGGAGGGCCCCGCGGCGGGCGAGGGGGTCGCGCCGAGGTTGCGCACGCTCGGCGACGCGATCACGAACAAGAGCACCAGCGCGAGCAAGCCCGCGCTGACCTCGAAGGGAAGCGGTTGCTCGAGCTGGTAGAGCGCCGGCCCGACCAGCGGACCGACGAGGCGCCCGAGACCCTGCGCGGAGCTGTTCGCCCCGGCGACGTCGCCTTGCTCGTCGTCGGAGGCCGAGAGCGAGAGCGCGCTGGTCACGCCGGGCATCACGAGCCCCTGTCCCAGGCCTTGCAGCGCCATCGCGAGCGAGAGCGTCTCGAAGTCCGAGGCGAACACGAGCAGCGCCATCCCGAGCGTCGTCAGCGGCAGCCCCATCGCCAGGAGGCGCCCCGGCGGGATGCGGTAGCGGCGCACGAGGTAGCCCTGCGCGATGACCGCGACCACGCCGTAGATGCCCAGCGCCCGCCCCACGAAGTAGGGGGTGTCCTCGTGGGTGAGGTGCAGGCGATCCTCGAACGCGAACGCGATGGTCTGCTCCATGAGCACGCTGGCGAACGTGGTCGTGAAGCCGATGGCGAGCAGCGTGCGCACCTTGCCGAGCACGCGGCGGAAGCTCGGCGGCGGGCCCGTGCGCGCGAGCCGCGCCGGCTCGTGCAAGAGCCCGGCGACGAGCACGGCGTTCACGACCGCGATGCCGACCGAGACCCAGATCGGGGCGAAGAGCCCGTAGAAGCGCGACGAGAACGCTCCGATGACGGGGCCGAACACGAGCCCGAGACCGAAGGCCGCGCCGACCACCGCCATGCCGCTCGTGCGGTTCTCGCGGCTCGTGAGGTCGGCGGCCCACGCCTGCGCCGTCGGGAGCGTCGCCGAGGACAGCGCGCCGCCGAGAAGGCGCACGCTCACGAGCGCGGCGAGGAGCGGCAGGCCTCGGATGAGCCCGCGGGCTCCCGCTTCGGCGACGAGCCCGAGCCCGAGGAACGAGAGGCCGAAGCCGATGACGCCCACGAGGAGCACCGGCTTGCGCCCGCGCGCCTCGCTCGCGCGGCCCCAGAAGGGCGCGGCGAGAAACTGCGCGATCGCGTAGCTCGTCGACGTCAGGCCGATCTCGAGCTCGCTCAGCCCGAGCTGCCGGCCGAGCGGCGCGAGCACGGGAAAGAGGATCGACAGCCCCAGGATGCTGCTGAACAGCGATAGGAACAGGAGGGGCATCGGCGAGGGCTCGGTTGTGGGCTCGCGCGGGGCGGCTGTCGAGGCGGGCCCGACGCCGAGCGCGGATGACGTACCATCGCGCGGTGGAGAGACGCAGCGCGATCGCGCTCGACGCGATGGGCAGTGATCGGGGGCCTTCGGCCACGGTGGCGGGAGCGGCGCGCGTCACGCGCCATGCGAGCGCGCCGGACCTCGTGCTGGTCGGCGATGCGGCGGTCTTGCACGCAGAGCTCGACCGCCACCCGCACGATCCGTCGCG
Source organism: Sandaracinaceae bacterium (assembly GCA_044223665.1). GTDB lineage: Bacteria > Myxococcota_A > Polyangia > Polyangiales > Sandaracinaceae > JBBSAT01. The sequence continues at coordinate 5,072 of JBGALT010000179.1, forward strand.
CCTGAGGATCGTGCACGCGAGCCAGGTCATCGGGCAGGACGAGAAGCCGCAGGCCGCGCTGGCGGAGAAGAAGGACGCCTCGATCGTGCGCGCGGTCGAGCTGGTGTGCGCGGGGGAGGCCGACGTCCTCGTCTCGGCGGGGAACACCGGCGCCGTCACGCTCGCCTGTGCGCGCGGCTTCCAGCGGCTGCCGGGTGTCTCGCGGGCGGCGCTCGGCGCGGTCTATCCGACGGAGCGACGCCGTGGCGAGAAGGACGACCCGTTCTCGCTCATCCTCGATGCCGGGCTGACGCTCGAGGCGACCGAGGCCGACCTCGTCGCGTTCGCGGTCATGGGGAGCGCCTATGCGTCGCGCATCTCGCGCAACGAGCGCCCTCGCGTGGCGCTCTTGTCGGTGGGCAGCGAGGAAGGGAAGGGGACGCCCGCCGTCGTGGCGGCCCACGAGCGCCTGAAGAAGGTCCTCGGGATCGAGTTCATCGGAAACGTCGAGGGCATGGACATCCCGCGCGGGACCGCCGACGTCGTGGTGACCGGCGGCTTCGTCGGGAACATCGTCCTCAAGATGCTCGAGGGCGTGAGCGACACCGTGATGCGCCTGGCGCGCTACGCGGGAGAGAAGAGCTTGCAGTACCGGGCGGGCCTCGCCCTGCTGGCGCCGGCCATCCGGCGCGTGCGCCAGGTGACCGACTGGGAGCAGTACGGTGGCGCGCCCATCCTCGGCTTCGATCACCTCTGCATCAAGGCCCACGGGCGCAGCACCGAGCGCGCGATCGGAAACGCCCTTCGCGTCGCCCAGCGGGCGAGCGCGACGCGTCTGGTGGACGCGATGCGCGAGGGGCTCGACCGCGCGGGTCTGGGCTGAAACGCTTCGTTGCCCCGCCGCCGCTCGGCGCGCTCGCGCGAGGGCTCCGAGACGTCGTCGGTCAGTTGCAGTCGCCGTCGCGGCACACTTCGCCGCCGCCGCAAGCGCTCCGCCCGCCGCAGCGGCATCGGCCGCTCGACGAGCAGCTGTCGCCGCCCATCGTGGTGCAGTCGACGCACGCCTGTCCGGCGACGCCGCAGGTGGTCGTCGATCGCGTCATGCACGTGTTGCCGCTGCAGCAGCCGGTCGGGCACGACACGGCGTCGCAGCGGCATGCGCCGGAGACGCAGCGCTGGCCGCTCGCGCACATCGCGGCGCCGCCGCACGTGCAGGCCCCGCTCGCGCTGCACCCGTCCGCGCGGATGCCGCACGACGTGCACGAGGCGCCCGCCGGGCCGCACGCGGCGGCCGTCCGCGGCGACTGGCAGGTCGAGCCGGAGCAGCATCCGTCCGGGCACGTGCTCGCGTTGCAGCTCGCGCACACGCCGCCGACGCAGAGGTTGCCGCTGCACGTGGTGCACGCGCCGCCACCGGCGCCGCACGCGCTCGCCGACGTGCCGGGCAAGCAGGTATTGCCCTGGCAGCATCCGCCGCACGACGTTCCGTCGCAGACGCACGCGCCGCCCACGCAGCGCTGGCCAGCACCGCAGGCCGCGCCCGCGCCGCACGTGCACGCACCCGTCGACGAGCAGCCATTGCCGACGCCGGTCGCGCTGCAGTCGACGCACGTCGCGCCGCCGGCGCCGCACGTGCTCGTCGATCGCGTCTGACACTGGTCGCCGGCGCAGCACCCTGCCGGGCACGAGGCGCCGTCGCACACGCACACGCCGCCCGCGCAGCGCTGGCCTGGAGCGCAGGGCGACGCGCCTCCACACGTGCACGCGCCCGCGGTGCAACCGTCGGAGCGACCGTCGCACGCGACGCACGCGGCGCCGCCGATGCCGCACGCGCCGGCCGTCGGCGTGCTCGTGCACACCGATCCGCTGCAGCACCCGGTCGTGCAGGTGACGTTGCAGCCCGCGCAGGCGCCGCCCGAGCAAGCCTCGCCGGCGCCGCATGCCGCGCAGGCCGCGCCACCGGCGCCGCACGCGGCGGCCGAGCCACCCGGCAGGCACGCGCTGCCCGAGCAGCAGCCGGTGCACGAGCTCGCGTCGCAGACGCACGCGCCCTGCACGCAGTGCTGGCCCGCCGAGCAGGCGGCGCCCGTGCCGCAGCTGCAGTTGCCCGCCGCGTCGCAGCGATCGGCCATCGCGGGGTCACAGGCTCGGCACTGCGCGCCCGGCGCCGCGCACTCGCTCGCGCCGATCGCCGTGCACACGTTGCCGGCGCAGCACCCGGCGGGGCAAGTGGTCGCATCGCACACGCACGCGCCGAGCTCGCACCGTTGTCCCGTCTGGCACGCGGCGCCGCCGCCGCAGCTGCACGTCCCATCGGGCGCGCATCGATCCGCGCTGGCCGCGTCGCACGCGCTGCACGTCGCACCGGGCGGCGCGCACGTGCCCGCCGCGAGCGCGTGGCACGTGGCCCCCTCGCAGCAACCGCTCGGGCACGACGTCGCGTCGCACACGCACTCGCCACCCACGCAGCGCTGTCCCGTACCGCAGACCGGCCCGGTGCCGCAGGCGCACGATCCGCCCACGCACGCGTCGGCGCGGAGCGCGTCGCAGGCCATGCAGGCGCTCCCGCTGCTACCGCAGGCGGTCGCGCTCGGCGCGTTGCACGTCGTGCCGCTGCAGCACCCGCTCGCGCAGCTGGCCGCGCAGCTGGCACAGACACCGGCGTCGCACGCGGAGGCGCCGCAGGACTGACATGCGCCGCCGCCACTGCCGCACGACCCGCCGTCGGTGCCCGGCTGGCAGACGTTTCCGGCGCAGCACCCCGCGCACGAGCTCGGGTCGCACACGCAGGCGCCCGCCATGCAGTGCTGGCCGCTCGCGCAGGGGCCGCCGGCGCCACACCGACAGACGCCCCCGGAGCAGCCGTCGGTCGTGACGGGATCGCACGCGTTGCAGCTCCCGCCGGGCGCGCCGCACGAGGCGAACGAGATCGGCTCGCAGACGTCCCCGGCGCAGCAGCCGGTGCACGAGAGCGGATCGCACACGCAGCGGTCCGACACGCAGTGCTGGCCGATGCGGCACGCGGGCCCGGCGCCGCAGGCGCACGTCCCGGTGGCGGTGCACGTGTTGGCGAGCATCGCGTCGCACGCGACGCAGCTGGCGCCCCCCATGCCGCAGCTGCCGAGCCCACGGAAGCGGCAGCTCGCGCCGTCGCAGCAGCCCGCCGGGCAGGAGGCGGAGTCACAGATGCACAGGCCCGCGACGCAGCGCTGGCCGGCGACGCACGAGGGCGTGTCGCCGCAGCTGCAGGTGCCATCGGTGGCGCAGGTGTCGGCGCGCAGGGGATCACACACCTGACACGTCCCGCCCGACGAGCCGCAGGCCATCGTCGAGTGCGGCAGGCACGTGGCTCCCGTGCAGCAGCCGTCGGGGCAGCTCACGTCGTCGCACCCCGAGCAGGCGCCGCTCGCGCACGTCTCGCCGGTCGGACAGGCATCGCAAGCTTGTCCGGCGGTGCCGCAAGCGCTCGCTTCGGTCCCGAGCAAGCAGGCGTTGCCCTGGCAGCAGCCCGCCGGGCACGAGGTGCCGTCGCAGACGCAGCGCGTGCCGTCGCAGCGCTGTCCGGCATCGCACGCAGGCCCGCCGCCGCAGCCGAGGACGCACGTGGACGGGCCCCCGCCGGGCGGGCTCTCGCACGACCAGCCGGGCTCGACGCGACAGTCGCTGCTGCAGCCGTCGCCGTCCGAGGTTCCATGATCGTCGCACTCCTCGATCAGCGCGCGCACCTCTCCATCGCCGCAGATCGCGGGTGCGCCGAGGTGCACCGCGACGTGGACGATGGCGCCCGCGACGAGGTCGACGGTGCCTGCGCCCGACGCGACGACGGCTCCCGAGGCCAGCCCGTCGACGCGCGCGATGAAGCGCGCGCTGGCGGCCGACGCCGGCAGGAGCACCACGACGTTCTCGCCCGTCGGCGAGAGGGCGCGCGCGCCCTCGGGCCGCGTGATCGGGGCGAACGCCTGCGTCTCGGTCGCGCCGGCGAGCAGGCCGCCGCCGAAGCGCAGCTGATCGAGCGGGAGATCGTACGTGACGTCGATCTGCACGCCCGTCAGCCCGCTCTGGACGCGCGCGGCGGAGCAGCCAGCGCCCTCCGCGCGCAGGCAGCGGCCGAGAGCACGAGCAAGGCGGTGCGAAACTCCTGCACGTCTACATCCTCGTCGATGGTCCCGAGGCTGCCCATCGGGAGCACGGTCCCCGGATCGCTCGTGGCGACGCCCACACCGACGCCGACGGCGGTGCCGACCACGACGACGCCGACGATCGTCCAGAGCCACCACTGCTCGTAGATCTCGTCCCCGTCGTCGGTCGGCGCGGGGGTCGCGAGCGCGAGGTCGGCATCGACCGCCGGATCCGTCACGTCCGAGACCCGCGGGGCGACGATGGCCTCCGCAACGACGGGGCGCGCCGGGATGCCCTCGAGGCGTGGTCGCCGTCGCTCCCGCGGTGACCTCGACGCGGGACTGCGCGACGATCTCGCCGTCGCGTCGCGCCCGCACCTCGTGGGCCCCCGGGTCGCAAGGGGCCGGGATCCCGACGAGGGCGGTGTGATCCTGGCCATCGAGCTCGATGACCACGCCCTCCCGCGGTCCTCGACCGAGATCGTCAGGCGGCCGAGGCGGGGCGCGATCTCGGCCACGTAGCGCTCGGCGTCCGCATGGAGCGCCTCGCTCGCGCTCGCGTCGCGCAACACCGCGCGAAACGCCTCGGAGGCCTCGACCAGGCGGCCGACGTGCATCAGGGCCACGCCCTGGTTGGACAGGATCACCGGCGAGGGGCGCAGGCGGGCGGCCTGGCCGAAGCGCTCGGCAGCGCAGGCCCAGTCACCGGCGTCGACGCAGTCGACACCCTCCTGGAAGAGCGCGCGCGCGGCGGCCGACGCGCGCGCCTCGTCCTGGGCCTCGAGCCGCGGCGCGGTCAGCGCGAGCATCGCGAGACACGCCGAGAGGACCGATGCGCCGAGGACCGCTCTCCGGGCGCCGGAGTAGGGCAAAGCCACACCTGAACTATCACCGTTTCCGTGGCCTGTGCAAAGTGGCAACGGTGGAGTACCGTCGATGGGAGCGACGGCACCGCGTATGTCCGCGTCCCAAGCCAAAGCCCGCCCGACATTGCACGCCGTGCGCCCCGAGAGTGCGCGGCGCGGCACGGTCGGCGTCGAGGGTCAGGTCCTCGGGGGCCGCTACCGGCTGGTGCGACGGATCGCGACCGGCGGCTCCGCGTCGGTGTGGATGGCGACGCACGAGACGCTCCACCGACCGGTGGCAGTGAAGTTCGTCGACGCGCGCGTGGCGGTGGGCGAGGACGAGCGCGTCGAGCGATTCCTGACCGAAGCGAAGGTGGCGGCGTCGGTGCGCCACAAGAACGTGGTCGACATCCTCGACTTCGGCGTCATGGAGCACGAGGGCGTCGTCGAGCCCTACATGATCATGGAGCTGCTCGAGGGCGAGGCGCTCGACGAGCGCATGCACCGCGGCGACCTGTCGGCGTACGCCGCCGCGAACGTCACGCGCCAGGTCCTGAGCGGGCTCGACGCGATCCACGCGGCGGGGATCATCCACCGCGACATGAAGCCGGGGAACGTCTTCGTCACCGAGGACGCCGACGGCGAGTTCGCGCGCGTGCTCGACTTCGGCATCTCGCAGACGTCCGAGGAGATCAGCGACGGGACCGTCGTCGGAACGCCCGAGTACATGTCGCCCGAGCAGGCGTACGGCGACATGCTCGATCGGCGCACGGACCTCTATTCCGTCGGCGTCATGCTCTACGAGATGCTCTCGGGTCGCTTGCCGTTCGAGGACGAGGACCCGTCGCGCGTGCTGCGGATGGTGGTGGAGGCGAGCCCGACGCCCCTGATCCAGCTCTGTCCGGGCGAGCCCAAGCTCTGCGCGATCGCCACGCGGGCGATGGCGCGCCGCGCGAGCGATCGCTACCAGACCGCGCGCGAGATGCAGCGCGACGTCGTGGAGGCCATGGGCGGGGTCGACACCACCGGCCGGTTCTCGATCCCGCCGGGCGGCCGTCGCTCGTCGGGCGGCTCGGTCGCGCGTCGCGAGGCTTCCACGATCGATGCCGAGCCCGCGGATCGTGGCGACGAGGACGCGCGCGAGACGGTCCCGCCGATGGCGCCGCCGCGCTCGCCGATCCGCGTGTGGGTCGGGATCGCGGTGATCGCGCTCGCGGCGCTCACCTTGATCGGGGTCTGGTCTGCCTCTTCGTCGACGGGGCCGGCCACCACCGACGTTGCGCTGGCCCCGAGCCATCCGCCCGCGTCGGGCCCGACCGTCGCCGCTCCTGTGCCGAGCGAGGCCGCGCCGTCGTCCGCGGAAGGGCCGCCGTCCTCGGTCGCGGTGGCCGCGCCGCCGCCCGAGGCGAGCAGCGTGCCTGCTTCTCCGCCTCCTCCGTCCGCGCGTGGCCCGCGCCACCCCGGCCACCCGCGCGGGACGACGGGGAGCGCCACGACCACCGCGCCGTCGGGCGGCATCACGCGCGAGCTGGATTTCTGATCCGGGAGGAGTGCTCGCAGCGGAGGGCCCGTCAGCGCGCGCGCGGGCCGACGTGCACGACGCGCGGGAACGCGTGGTAGCGGACGTGCTGGCGATCGCGGTGCGCGTGCTCGCCCTGGCGCACGACGCGCGTTCGCAGCACGGACCAGCCGGTCGCGCCCTCGTCGACCACTTCGCGCGCGCCCACCGCGAGGTGCCGGTCGCGCTCCACCTGATCGCGGGCGACGCTCGTCTCCTCGATGACCGCGTCCCAGGCGACCTCGAGAGGCGCCGCGGAGGTCGCCAGCGAGACCACCAGCTGATCGCGCTCGAGACGCGCGTGGATGGTCAGCGCGTGATCGAACGGGTTCTCGACGACGAGATCGTAGCGGTGGTCGGCGATCGCCGCGTCCATGCCCGGGCGCGCGTAGTGCGGAAGGCGCGTGTGCGGGTGGACCTCGCGCACCGGCAGGCCGGCGGTCCAGGCCGCGACGAAGAGCGTGGTCGCCACCTGGCAGATCCCGCCGCCGATGCCCGGCGTCGGCACGCCGTTCAGCAGCGTCTCGGCGTCGAGGAAGCCGCGCTCGCTCGTGCGCGGGCCGATGCGATCGTCGAACGAGAGCTGGTGTCGCGGGCGGATCGTCGCTCCATCGAGCAGCGATGCGGCCAGGCGCACGTTGGTGACGCGCGCCGCCTCGGCGAGGTCGAGCTCGGTGCGGTGCAGGCCGACGAGGCCCGCGGGCAGATGCAGATCGGCCGTGCGGCCGTGCGTCTCGAGCGCGGCCGGGGGCGCGTCCGGGGCGGGCGGCTGCGCGAGCAGCGACGCGGGCAGCGCGACGGCGGTCACGAGGGAGACCACCGAGAGACCGGCGAGCGTCTTCGTTCCGAGCGTGCGCAAGTCGTCCTCCTCTCGCGAGACCGTCGAGGATAGTCGACGCATTCCCGTTCGGCGAGGAACCCGCTCGGAGCGGGTCAGGCGTTGATGCTGGCCGTGACCTTCGAGGGGATCAAGAACGTGTAGGGCATCGGCCGCCCGACGGCGCGTGTGGGGCCGTCTGCCTCGATGCGCGCGAGATCGGCCTGGAACGCGGCGACGAGCGGGGCGACGCGGGCGTCCTCGAAGTCGCCGTCGTACTTGCCGAGCCAGGTCACGTGGAGGTTCGCGACCTGGTAGGTGGCGGTGATGGTCTCCCAGCCGATCTCGCTCGAGGGGAGCATCGACGCGAGCGCCGCTTCGCCGGGCTCCCCGCGTGCCGGCAGCTCGGAGAAGGCCGCCGTCGGCATGCTGGGCACGAAGGCGGCCCAGTCGTAGTTCGCGTCGTTGATCGCCGCGTGATAGGCGCTCGCGCGATAGATGATCCGCGAGACGAGGTCGATCACGTCCCGCACCGTCTCGAGCTGCGTGCCCGCCACCATCACGGGCAGCCGTCCTCCCTCGGGCGCGCCCACCTCGCGCACGAACGCGGCGAGCTCGGTGTCCTGGGCCACGTCGGCGTCGCTCGTGTAGTAGAGGCGCACGTAGGCCTCGACGAAGCGCCGCAGCGCTTCCCAGATCGGCAGCCCGTCGTCGCGGAAAGGGTAGAGCGGCAGGCTCGCGCGGTCGCCCACGCCGCGGCGCGCGAATTCGATCGTCGGATCGAGCGATGCGAGATCCAGCGTCGCGATGCCGCGATCGAGGATCTCCGTCTGGACCTCGATGCGCGGCGCGAGGAGGCGATCCTGCACGCCTCCGGGCTCCACGACGTTCTTCTTGGCGACCTGGTTCACGGCGAGCGTGGTGCGGAAGTGCGGCGTCAGGAGCGCGTAGAGCGGATGGTCCTCGGAGAGCTGGCGGTGGGTCGCGAGGATGAAGCGCTGGACGACCATGTGGCAGTAGCCGAGGTGCACCAGCACGCCTTGCAGGTTCTCGTCGGCCACGTTGGCGGCGGTGCGGGCGAGGATCCAGTCGCTCTCCCACGGGAAGTAGAGCGTGCGGCGCCCGCCCTCGCGCCCGGCCGTCTGGATCGCGATCGGCCGCAGCTGCCCCGGGAAGGTCGCGTCGACCGAGAAGAGCACCAGCGGCGCCCAGAGGAACTTGGCGTGGCCGTCGGTCGTGCCGGTGCGCGCTCCCGCGAAGAGCGAGTAGTCGACGGCGAAGAGCGTGTGCGAGGCGAGCGCCTCGGACACCGACGCTCGCTCGCGACCCAGCCCCCGCGCGAGCTCGGCGTCGGTGATCGCGAGCGCCTCGGGCAGCGCGGTCACCCGCGCGAGCGCGATCGGCGTGGGCCCGGCGAGGCGCTGCCAGGCGAAGCACCAGTCCTCGCGCCACGCGGTCATCGCTGCCGGCGCCGGGAGGAGCGGGAACATCGCGCTCCACGCGTCGAGGGCCTCGCCCCGGCGGTGCAGCCAGCTGCCGACCTTCGCGGCGGCGCGGTTGGCCTCGAGGCGCACGGTGACCTCGGCGCCCTGCGCGAGGTAGCGAGGCGGGAACATCTCGCGCACGGGCAGCGACTGCACGAAGCAGAGGCCGGCATAGGAGAAGTCGTAGGCGTACGCGTCGCGCGCGCGGTCGATGCGCTCCACTCGGCTCTTCGGATCGGGCGCGTTCTGGGGGAGCGTCGGGTTCCCGCGCGTCATCGTCGTCCTCCTTCGATCGTCGTGCCGCGCACGAGATGGGGGCCCGTGGATCGGGTCAGATGTGGATGCTCGCCGTCAGCAGCGAGGGCCTCAGATAGGGATAAGCCACGATGCGCTCGCGGTCGCGCTCGGCGATGAGCGCGTCGGCCGCATCGAGGGCGGCACGGAGCTGCGCGACGAGCGGCGCGACCCGTGGGTCGGTGAAGTGCCCGGCCGGATAGTCGCCGAGGCGGTCGTCGCGGATCTGCGACTGCTGCCACATGAAGTCGAGCTGCGCCGCGGCGAGGCCGTGCGGCGGCAACGCGCTCGCGAACGCGCTCTCGCGATCTCCGCCGGGGCTCGACGGCGGCGGCGCGAACGCGGCGGTGGGCATGTTGGGCACGTAGCCCATGAAGTCCGCTTGCGTGTAGTTGAGCGCGGCGTGCTGCGCGCTCGTCGTGAAGAGCACGAACGAGGCGAGCTCGACGATCGACGCGCGCGTGGGCAGCGCGTCGGGTAGCCCCGCGAGGCGGCCACCGTCCTGCGCGCGCAGCTCGGCGAGCCACGCCGACAGCTCGCGATCGGTCGCCACGGCCTGGTCGTCTCCGGCGTAGGCGATCTCGACGTAGTCGTGCACGAACGTGCGGATCGCATCGTCGATCCGCGCGCCGTCGTCGCGGTACGGGTAGTCGGGCAGCGCGCTCGTGTCGTCGAGCCCCCTCGCCGCGAGGTCCTTGCGGAAGGTCCCCCGCGCGAGCTCGAACGACGAGAGGCCGCGGCGCACGAGCTCGAGCGATCCCTCGAGCGAGGGCGCGAGCAGCTCGTCGAGCTGTCCGCCCGGGACGACGAGCTTGTCGCGTGCCGCGCCGTTGATGGCGAGCGTGCCGTGGAAGTGCGGCGCGAACAGGACGTGGAGCGGATGGCGCTCGGAGAGCTGGCGCGCCGTGGCGATCGCGAACGGCTCGATCAAGAAGTGCGCGCGGCCGAGGTGGAAGAAGCTCTCTTCGACGTTCGCATCGGCGACCTGGACTGCGAGCTTGGCCATCTCCCAAGCAGCGCCGTCGCCGGGAACGAAGACCGGGGCCGCGGCTCCGGGCGTCTGGGCGCACTGGATGGCGACCGGCACGAGCGCGCGGCTGCTCTTCTCGCGCGCGAAGAGGGCGAACGGCGCCACGACGTAGCGGCGTCGGCCCTTCGCTTCTCCCGGCGGCAAGCCCTCGAGCATCGCGTAGTCGGCGAGGTAGAGGCGCCCCTCGGCGCGCGCGGCATCGAGCGTGTCGTCGGGGACGGCGCGCGCGTAGTGGGCGCTCGTCACGGCGAGCGCGTCGGGCAACCGCTCGATGCGGCGCAGCACGAAGGGGCACGCGCCCGCCACGCGCTGCCACGCGAAGGCGCGATCGTCCTGACGGGACGCGATCGGTGGGAGCGAGAGCAACGCGAAGAGATCGCGCGCGCTCGCCAGCGTCGTCGGCGCCGCGGGATCGATCCCGCGCAGTCCTTCTCGCAAGCGCGCGGCGGCGCGGTTGGCGAGGAGCTCGGCCTCGGCGGCGGCCACGCGCGCGACGACCCCGGCCGGGAAGCCGAAGCGCGACGGGACCTCTCGCGCCATCGCGACGCCGGTCGGTCGATCGTAGGCGTAGGCGAGC
>JBGALT010000180.1:0-15072 GCA_044223665.1 Sandaracinaceae bacterium
CCATCGGCAGCTCGAGCCCGGCGACGCGCTCGCCCGAGCCGCGCAGGTGCCCCTCCGCGTCGAGCGGCGAGACAGGCGCGACGGAGGTCGGCGGCGGGGGCGTCACCTCCGGCAGCACCTCGCTGGGCATGCCCTCGGCGTCGCGCTCCGGCCCTCCACACGCGGCGAAGAGCGAGACCCAGAGCGTGAAGACCAGAGCCGTGCGACGCACGCGCGGATCGTACAACGTCTTCGTGGCGGAGAGCGCGCGACGTGGCCGCGTCGGGTGTGATCGGCGGCGGTGCTCAGCGGCGACGCGCCGCGATCCCGGCCTTGATGCCGCGTCCGAGCAAGCTCGGACGCTCGCCACCTCCCCCTCTGGGGCGCTGCTCACGGCCAGTCAACGTCTTCGTGGCGGAGAGCGCGCGACGTGGCCGCGTCCCGCGCGCCGGCCATCGATCGGGCGGCGGCGACGCGGCGCGACCATCGTCAGAAGTCGGCCGCGGGCTGGAACGAGAGCATGCGCGAGAGCGCCGGCGGCGGCTGGAGGTTCACCGTGACCGTCTGCACGGCGGTCGCCGTCGACGAGGACGCCGAGCGCGAGCCGTTCGAGATCTGCGCCACGAGCTGGAACTGTCCCGGCCGCAGGTTCGAGATCTGGTAGCGCGCCCCGAGGTAGGTGTCCGCGATCGCGGCGCCGGTGGTGCAGTTGGGCCGCTGCGTGATGCCGAGGCCGACGACGATCTGGCCCTCGTAGGTGGCGTAGTACGTGTCGACCGCGCCGGACATCCCGACGAGGCCCGGGCGCGGGAAGCGGCCCGGGATGCCCGTGGTGTACGGCGAGGCCGTGCCCGCCGCCGCGCCGAGGTAGTCCACGCCCCACAGACGCCCACGGCCCGTCGCACACGCGTTCGTCGGGTCCGTCGTGGCCTGCCACGTCGCGAAGTACACGGTGTTGGCGTAGAGCTCCATCGGACCGGTGACCTGCTCTCCGGCCTGCAGGCGGATCTCCCAGTTCACGTTCATCGACGACGGCGACGGATTCACCGTGTGGTCGACGTGCTCGGTGATCGACGCGATGCGCATGGGCGTGAGGCTCTCGAGGTTGTCGATGTCGCCCGCGCCCACGATCACGACGGGATCGCCCTGGTTGTCGACCGAGACGACCGGCGGCTCGGCCATGCCCTGACCGACCGTGGCGCCGTCCGCCCAGAACAGGTCGTGCATCGGCACGAACGTCCACTGCGAGCGATCGGGCGAGCTCATGTCGAGGCGCCAGAGCACGCCGTCGGCGTCGGTGACGAAGGCGCGCGTGGCGAACTGGCCGAGGTCACCGCTGAAGAGCGAGACACCGCCGGTGATCGGCGAGCTGATCGTCGTGTGGTCGGCCGTGAACAGAGACTGCCCCGTCGCGATGTCGATGACGTGGAGGCTGCGGCCGGTGTTGCCGAGCCAGCAGCGACGGTTCGGACGGCTCGAGGTCACGCCGTCCGGCAGGGGGCTCGGACGGCTCGTCGCCAGCGAGGTGCACCCCGCCGCGCCGTTCGCCGTCGCGCTCACGGTGTCGATCTGGCCCGCGCCGCCCGGGAGGATCGCGACCGCACGCTCCTGCAGGCCCGAGCCGACGTTCACGAGCACCTGGCCGATGGCCGGGCGACCGTAGGTCTGGCCCATGTCGTCGTGGCGCCACTGCCAGAGGAACTGGGGATTGCGGGGGTCGGTCACGTCGAGCGCGACGTAGACGTTGCCGCCGCCGCGCAGGCCGACGACGAGCACCGAGTGGTACATGTCCGGGGCCGACGAGTCGCCCGGCGCGCGCCGCAGGACGACGTCGCGCACGACGGGAGTGCCGTCGACCATGAACTGGTGCCCGGCGCGGCCGGAATTCAACGTCCCCTGCATCAACGCCGGCGGGACGAAGCCCCAGAGCTCCTCGCCGGCCGTCCAGCGCCCCGCGCCCGTCGGATCGTTCTCCATCGCGAATGCGTGGAGCACGCCGTCGTTGCTGCCGACGTAGACGACCGACGGACGGCCCGAGACCTCCGGCCGCTGGCGGAAGAGCGCATACGCCTGGTCGTCGATGTCGATGCGCGGAGGCGTCACGATCTGCGGCGTCGAGTGGTAGATGTCGCCGAGGCGCGCCGAGGCACGCGCGGCCGGCGCGCGGCCGTGGACCCAGTCGAAGATCTCGGTCCGCGTCGCCGTGTCGCCGGCGACGAGGCCGAAGTGCTGCGGGGTGATCGCCGCATTGGAGGCGTCGAAGGTCGCCAGCGTCGCGCCGGTCGTCATCGGAACCGAGCCCGTGCCGTAGATCGCCGGGAACGAGAGGCCCGCACCGGGCGCGGCGAGGATGATGCCGCCCTCGTCCGCGCCCGCCGGGACGACGGCCGTGAGCAGGCGGCGCGGCTGCGAGACGAGGTTGCGCGACGTCAGCAGGTCGCCGAAGCGATCCTGCGGCTGCAGCGGCTGCGCGACGGGCGTGAGGGTCGCATCACAGAGCCAGCGCGTGCGGTCGAGGGTCCCGCGCCACGGCAGGTTCGACGTCGAGTCGGTGACGTTGAAGCCGGTGTTGATCTGGAACTGCTCCTGGGGCGCGCTGGGCGATCCGACCGCGCCCGCCGCGTACGACGCGGAGCTGAGCGTGAAGCTCGGCGCGGTGCGGGTGGTGGTGCCCGGCTGCGCCATGTCGAGCGCGGTCGAGAGGCCGGCGAGCAGCGTCGTGCGGTCGAGGGCGAGGATCGCCTGCGTGGTGCCACCGAGCCGCGCGACGTCGTTGAGCTCGGCTGCGATCGTGCTGCAGTGACCGGAGATGCACGCCTGCCCGGTCATGCAGTTCGCGTCGGTCGTGCACGCGACGCCCGTGGAGCCCGCGCTCGTCGCGTAGGCGACGACGAAGAGACCGTCGAGCAGACCGGTACACTGCGAGCCATCCCAGCGGCAGAGATCGGCCGCGATGTCCACCGGCAGCTCGTACGGGCACACGTTGCCGGAGCCGCTGTTGCAGTGGAGCGAGCTGCGGAACGGATCGCTCGACTCACCGTCGGTGATGAGGATCGCGTAGCGGTTACGGCACTGCTGGTACGGATCGCCGCTGCCGCCGACGGTCGCGATCGGCGCCGCGTCGGGATCGTTGGTGAGGTAGTAGCGCAGGTCGTCGAGCATCGCGCCCGTGGGCGTCGAGCCGAAGGGGCGCGCCGACAGGAGCGCGGTCTGGATCAGTGCGTTGGTGAGGTGGACGTCCTGCGAGACGGGCCCGACCGAGACGAGCGAGCCACCGAAGGCCGCCTCCGCGCCCGTGCGCGCGCGACGCGCGCCGCCGTTCACCATGTACGTGGTGGTGCAGCCCGGGAAGCGCAGCGGATACGCGTTGCCGTAGGAGTAGTCGCCCGGCGCGTTGAGCACGGCCGAGGCGTTCGCCGCCCAGAGATCGACCGGCGTCGTGGCCACCATGAACTGCGACGAGGCGGGCGCGAGGGTGCTCAGGCCGTAGATGTTGTCGAACGTCATGAGGCCGAAGCGGACGCGATCGAGGTACGCGTCGAGGACGCCGTCGTTGGCCTGGGCGCCCGAGGGCTCCGCGAACGGGTGCGGCGCGAACTGATCGGGCGCGCCGACGTAAGTGGTCCGTCGGTCGCGGCTCGTGCAGTAGTAGCTGCCCGCGTACGAGCCGGTGAGGGCCTCGAGCAGCGTGATCCAGCGGCTCCGACCGCTCGGGCTCGCCACGTTACCGGTGCAGACCGGGAGCTCTCCGCCGAGGCCGCTCGCCGAGCCCATCGCGTAGTCCATCGACGCCGAGGTATCGACCAAGAGGATCACGTCGGGCCGCACCTCGCGCAGATCGGGCGCCTGCGCGGCCGCCGAGCTCGCGGCGAGCGAGCCGAGCGCCCACACGACGGTGGCGAGGCCTACCGCGGAGAGGCTCACGGCGGCGCGCGCGGGAGAGGGGGTGGCGTGTCGGTGCATCGTGGCCTCCGTCGTCGAGCGAAGGGGAGAAGTCGTCGTCATCAGAGCGGCCCCGAGAGGACCACCGCGCGCGAGTTCATCGCGGTCTCGTGGCTGCCGCGGCGAATCGCGGCCGGTGTCGTCGAGGTCTCGCCGCTCGTGTAGGTGTCGGTGAATCCGAGCGGTGCGGTGCGCCCGCGCGAGGTGATGGTCCAGACGCGGTACGAGACGGGCGAGCTGCCGGTCACGCTCTGGCCGGCGATGGCGCGGCCCGGACGATAGGAGTCGTCCATGTCGATGAGGAAGGTCGGCGTGTACGCGAGCGCGTTGCCGAGCGAGGTACCGCCCGTCGTGCCGGTGCTGGTCTCGACGGGCTGCGCCACCACGCTCGGCATCGTCGGGAAGTCGGTCGAGTACACCCGAAAGTGCGGAGTCGACTGGCCGTACGCCGGCTCCTCGCGCGTGAACTGCACGCCCGCCGCCACCGGCACGCGCTGCATGGCCACGTCGATGCTGCCCGCGCCCATGGTGTCGATCAGCGCCATGCCGGTCTGGATGCCGCCTTCGGCGACGTACTGCGTCTGCATCGCCTGCCGGAACGAGCCGGCCGAGCGGAGCTCGTACGTCGCCGAGTAGACCGCGAACATGCCCGTCGCCGTCACCATCAGCACCACGAGCATCACGGCGAGCATCGCGGCGCCCCGGCGCGCACGGCGGGCCCGCACGCCGCGGGGAGACCGCACCCGTCGACGAGGACGCGCGGCGGGACGAGAACGAGAACGGTCGATGGTGGACGACATGTCACAGCCCTCGGAGCGCGAGGTTCTCGAGCACGAACTCTGCCATCGCGGTGCGCACGTGCGAGGTGCCCGGACGGCCGTCGGTGAAGACCTGGAACGAAGTGATGGGGGAGGCCGCCGGCCGGTTGCCCGAGTAGGGCCAGGGGAACTCCGGGTCGATGTCGGGCGTCCGCGCCGCGAGCGAGATCTGCATCGAGCGCACGCGCGCCTCGCGTCCCGCGGGGATCGTGGTCTGCGGCGCGCCGATCTGCGGTGGGTTGCCGGCCGCCGCCGCGTCGACGCGCACCTGGGCGTCGAAGTGGATCGCGTACTCGAGCACGACGCGCGTCGGAGCGTCGGCGAGCGGATCGCCCGTGCTCGGATCGAGCTCGCGCCGATAGAGCACCGTGTTGGTGCCGACGACGGCGGAATCGGTGCTCACGAGCTGCGGCGCGACGTTCGCCGCGCTGTCGATCCCGTACTCGATCATCATCACCGGGCTGATCTGACAGCCGACGCAGAGCGCGTAGTTGCACTGGCCCTGGCTGGGCAGCGGCGGGGTGATCGAGACGCTCGGCGTGTGCCCGGCGGAGTCGACCGACGAGCTCGAGATGGTCGCGAAGAAGTGGTAGCCGCGCGGGTGGGTGACGTGCACGAGGCGTCCGGGCGCGAACACGGAGGAGAAGAGCGTGGTGTCGACCGAGGTCCCCATCGGATCGGCGGCGAAGCTGCGGCGAAACGCCTGCCAGTTGCTCTGGAGCAGCACGGACGAGCCGTTCGCGCTTCCGGTGTTGGCGATGAGGTAGGTGTCGGAGGTCGCGAAGTTGCCCGTGAGGCGCAGTCGATCGCCGTGGGTCACGGCCGTGCTGCCGCCGCTTCCGAGCGCCGTCGTCGCGGCCGCGTCGTGATCGGTGAGCTGCACCGCGTAGAGGCGCGTCGCGATGCCGAGCGCTCCGCAGCTGCGCTCCGCCTGGGAGTCGGGCGTGCTGCCGAAGCCGGCCGCGACGACGTCGCGCCGCACGCGCTCGAGCGCGAGCCGTGTCTGGAGCTGGAGCTGGCTGATTCGCTGCTGGGTCTGGAACGTGCGCGCCGATGCACCGCTCAGCGTGTACATCGTGGCGACCACCAGCGCGCCGAGCGCGAGGGCCACCATCAGCTCGAGCAGCGTGAAGCCGCGGCGACGCTGCCGCGCACGGCGAGGCGAGACGCGCGTCACGGCAGGGCTCCCGGCGTGTAGCGGATCACGGTCGTGCCCTGCACCGCGTGGAGGCTCGAGAGGTCGAGCACCGGCCCCTGGGTGGGGCAGCCGGCGAAGCTCGCGGCGACCACGTTGGGGCCCGTGCGGAGCCACCACACGCGCACGTCGGCGCGCAGCGCCTGGCCCGGATACACCCACGCGTAGCGAGTCTCGACGCAGTAGAACATGTCGGCCGCCGTCGACGTGACGCGGCCCTGGTAGTCGTAGGCGTGCTCGGGGGCCATCACGGTCGAGCCGAACGGTCCCCACGCGGTCGGCGCCGCGGTCGCGGCCGTGGGCGCGTCGCGCAGGAAGCCGGGCGCGGTCGTCGACCAGGGCACGCTCGCGCTCGGCGTGGAGGTCGTCCAGTAGAGGGCGTCGAGGCGGAGCAGCTCCAGCGTGGTGCGGACGAGGGTCGTGGCGGTGCTGATCTGGCGCGCGTCCACGTTGCCCCGCACGACGACTTCCTGCAGCCCCACGATCGCCACCGAGCTGGCGGTGATGATCGCGATGGCCATCATCACCTCGATCAGCGTGTAGCCTCCGCGGCGCGCGCGGCGCGATGCCGAGCTCGCCCCCGGACGACGACGGGAAAGCTGGCCCACGACGCTGCCGGGGACTTCCGAGGCGAGCGCTGCATGCCGGGCGCGCATCAGCGGAGCCTCCGCGGCGCGGCGCCGAAGGGCAGCACGACCTGACGCACGGGGTCCGGCGTAGCCGAGGCCTCGAGGCGATCGACCTGGAAGCGCACGACGCCGTTCACCGGCACGACCCACGCGCCCGCGGCCCCCGTCGTGCGCGTGAGCGCGTCGCCGTTCGGCTGGAAGCAGACGTCGACGCCCGCGACCGAGCTGATGCGTACGTGGTGGAAGCCGCTGTCGTAGGTGACGGCGTCCACGTAGTCGACGCAGTTGTCGCTCGGCGCGCCCGGCGCCTGGCAGTTGCCGCCGGCCGTGATCGGCGTCCAGTTCTGGAGGCGACAGGCCGAGGTGGTCCCTTGCCAGAGCTCGACGCGACCGTCGCCCAGCGTGTCGAAGCGGAGCAGGTACGCGCGGCCGAAGCTGAGCGAGAGCGAGCGCGCGTTGCGGACGATCCGCAGGACGTCGTGGGTCGCGCGGTCGGCCCGCGAGATGGCCATCGCGCGGCCGATGGCGGGGGCCGCGAGCGCGGCGGAGATCGCGACGATCGCCACCACGATCATGAGCTCGAGGAGGGTGAAACCCTCGAAACGACGACGAGTCCGACGGACGGGACGCACGGCAGGTCGCACTTGTGCAAGGGCCATTCCGCCATCGTATCGGACCGGTGGCCGGAGGATCGCATTCGAAACGAGCCAGATCCCGGCCCCGGGCCCTCTCACTGGACGGAGTAATTGGTATCCCCCCGCGTCGCCCCTCGCATCCTCTGCACGGCCTACGCAGAGTTTTCCTACCCGGCGTCGCGCCGCGCGCCGCCCGGCAGCGCCCCCCACCCTCGGCTTGACGGGGCGCCCCCGATTGCGTACCTACGCCCTCCCCACGCGGAAGTGGCGGAACTGGCAGACGCACTGGATTCAGGTTCCAGCGCCCGCAAGGGCGTGGAGGTTCAAGTCCTCTCTTCCGCATCAGGGCAACGATCCCAGGTGGTTAGGTTTCGTCCTGACCACCTGGGATCGAGCGTTTCCGCCTTCCCGATCTCGACGTTCGGAGAACAGAACGTGGAGCACGAGCGGATCGCGGAAGCGGGTGCGCGGTGTCCGGCGTACGCCCACGAACGCGAGCGGGCCAGGAGCTCGCGTGAGCGTGAACTTCCGCGTGGGAGTGGTGAGCCGTCAGGCGTCCGTCGATGCGTCGATCCCATGCTCCGCGCGGTGTCGACGGCATCGGGGCCGCGGGCCTCCGCTCACCAGTCGCCGGCACCCGGGTCGAGCTCGAAGCGGACCTCGCCGTAACGGGTCGCGCCGAGCACGCGCCTGGGGCCGTGGCTCGTCCAGTCGAGGGCGCGGGCGGCGGCGCTCGCGACGGCGGGGCGTCCCGACCAGAAGCGGGCCAGCTCCGGGCACACGACGATCAGGACGAGGTCCGCTTCGTCGGCGCTGGGGAGCCACTGCTCGAGCTCACGCCGCCACGCGCGGAGGATGCGGTAGCGCTCGCGCACGATCCGAGCGCGGCCCGACCACGTGAGATGGTGGCGCGCGTCCTGGAAGATCGCCATCGTCCGCGGGTCCGCGTCGAGCTCCTCCACGCACGGCGCGTCGGCGGTCGCGAGGAATCCGAGCTCGTCGCTCGTCTCGTCGATCGAAGCGACGAGCATCGGCCGCGCGCTCGTACCTCCGTCGCGGGCGCGCGTGACGAGGACACCGGCACGGAAGCGCCGGAGCAGATCGTAGAGGCGCGCACGCTGCGCCCACGCGTCCCGCACCTCGTCGAGGTCGCGCGCCCCCTCGCGCGCGCGCACCAGCGTCGTGTCGGGGCCGCTCGCAGTCACGATCAGATCCCGTAGCGGGCGTGGACGACGACCGGCGCAGCGCGCGTCGTGGAGAACGACGCGGCCTCGAAGCTCGGCGGGCCGAACGGATCGCGCACGTCGTTCGAGAACGCATATCCCTCGCTCGGGATCCCGACGAGGTCGCGATCCATCTCGCCGTCACCGTCCTCGTCGTGGAGCCCCGCGAACGCGACGCGACCATCGACGGCGGAGTGGAAGGTGCACCGCGCGACGCCGCCGTGGATCCGTGCGTGACAGTCCTCGCGGCTCGCGTTCTCTCCGAGCCACGCGTGGGGCTCGTCGTAGAGACCACCGATGAGCTGGCCCCGATCGTTGCGCAGGTTGCGCACGATCACGACGAGGCCCCCCGCGCCGTCGCTCGTCGTGGTGGTCGTGACGGCGCGCGCCGTACGCTGGGCCAGCCCCGGTGCGGGGACGAAGGCGAGCCCGACGAGGGCAGCGGCAGCGAGCGACATCGCTCGAACGGGGCGGGTCATGGCAGTCACCTCCAGAAGGCGGCTGCCTCGTGCAGCCTCGCTCGGGTGCACTGCGAGCGACGTGCCGACGGAGAGCCGCGTCGTTTCCTCGGGCCGCCGTGCTCGGGCGTCGCGGCGCCGCACATCCGCGCGTCCACGCACGCGCACACCCGCGCGACGACACCTCCCTCGCCCGATCCGTACGCCGCGAGTATCTCGCCGAGCTGGTGCGGACGGAAATGCGAAGGCGCGACTCGCGCCGGGGCGAATCGCGCCTTCGAAGCGTCGCGCGGCACGTCAGGCGTGAGCGGCGCGTGCGCTGAACGCGGTGATGGCCAGCACGAGGAGCGCGCCGACGATGCTCCCGATCAGCCCCACGGTGTGGAAGGCCAGCACCGGAACCCCGGCGACGAGGTTCGCGACGACGCCGCCCACGAACGAGCCGACGATGCCGAGCAGCGACGTGCCGAGGAAGCCCATCGGCTGCGGGCCCGGGTAGATCGCGCGCGCGACCGCCCCGACGATGAAACCGAACACGAGCCAGGCGAGGATCATGACCAACATGGAGAGCTCCTTTCTGCGAGGAGCCGACCCGGCTCCCGTCGCGATCGGTGCAGCCGGCGTGCCGGCAGCGAGAGCGGATCGATCGCAGCGCCACCGCAGAAGCGAGCGCGCGATCGTGGAGGCAGCGCACGTACGCGGCGCGCGTGCGCGCGCGCTCAGATCGCGCGCTCGTCGCGGGCGATCTTGAGGATCTCGAGGCCGACGCGTAGCGCGACGGGGCCGAAGAGAATGCCCCAGGGGCCGAACGCGGCGAGGCCGCCGAACACCGACACCATGACGACGAAGGGGCTCAGCTGCAGCTTGCCCCAGCGTACGAAGTACGGACGCACGACGTTGTCGATGCCGGCCACGAAGACCGCGCAGAGCGCGCCGAGCAAGAGGCCCGCGCTGGTGCGGCCGGTCAAGAGCAGCCCTGCGGTCAGCGGCACCCACACGAGCGCGGTCCCCACGCCGGGGATCACCGACGCGGCCAGGGTGAGGAAGCCGAGCACCAGCGGGCGTGGGACGTCGAGCGCCGCGTAGAAGATGGTCGCCATGATCGCCTGGGTCAGACCCGTGAGCCCCGACCCGATCAGGAGCCCACGCCCCGTCTCCACGAAAGCGTCCCGGAGCCGGAGCATGTTCGCGTGCGAGGCCGGAGCGAGGCCCTCGAGCCACTTGAAGATCGCCGGCCCATGCACGAGCAACGTGTAGGCGCCTCCGAACAGCACCATCAGCCCGAGGAGCGCGTCGACGAGCGAGCCGGCGGCGCGGATCGCGAAGCCGACCGCCTGATCGGAGTGCGAGCGGAGAAACCCCGTGATCGATTCCATCTCGACGATCGGCGTGCCTTCGGGCTCGGCGCCGCCACTCACGAGGTCGCGCAAGGCCGCATCCCCCGACTGCGCGTCCGAGAGCGAGCGCACGAGACCGATGGCGTCGAGGGTCAGCGAGCCGAGCACGAGCGCGATCGGAGCGACGACGGCGACGAGCAACGCGAGCGTGACGAGCGCGGCCGCGCGCCGGCGCCCGCCGCAGACGTGCGCGATCTTCTCCAGCGTCGGGCGTGCGAGGGCCGAGAACCACGCCGCGAGCGCGAGCCAGCCGAGATAGGGCGCGATCACCCAGAGCGTGACGGCCACGCTCACCCCGAGCGCGATGCGCAGCGCACGGACGCGCCGCCGATCGACGACGCGCGGCTCGCTCGGACGGTCCGGGCTCGCCGGGGCACGACCGAGCCCGGGCTCGGTCGCGGTCGACGAGACGAGAGTGACGATGGGACGCGGAACGGCGGCGGCGCTCATGGGCGAAGACCTCGGCTCGAGCTCGGGCACCAGCAGCGCGCGTGCCATCCGTGGTGTGTCGACGGGGCTCGGCCCGCCCCGCCTCGCACGAGAGCGCGAGCGCGCGAGCGCGCGGCGCCCCCCTCCGTTCGGATCGCGGCTCCGCCCGCTGCGTCTGCGCGCGCACTCTCGCCGCGCAGTGTGACGCCCACGCGGCACCGGTCCCCGAGAGAAGCGCTCGGGACGATGGCACCGCCGTTGCCCGTCACTCGCTCGGAGGATCCCATGTGGCAGCTCTCGAGCCCCGACGACGAAGCATCGATGCGCGAGCTCCTCACGCGTTGTCTCGACGCGTGTCGCGCCTGCGAGCTCCACTGCACGCTGACGATGGACGTCGCGCGCGCGGTCGACGAGGAGGCGTACGGCAACCGCGGATCGACGGTGCTGCGCGCGTGCGCGGTGATCTGCGCCGACACGATGGAGCACATCGCTCGACTTCGTGAGCCGCAGCTCGACACGGTCGCCGAGACGCTGCTCGCGTGCCGCGTCGCCTGTCGCGCCGCCCGGAGCGAGTGCCGCCGTCGGAGCTTCGATGGCTCCGCGCGCGAGTGTGCCGAGGCCTGCGAGCTGTGTGCCGCGATCTGCGAGCGACTCTTGGCCTCGACCGAGCTCGCGGCGGCGTAGAAGCCTCTTCCTCGCTCCTGGGGCGTCGCGCGCCGGCGCCCGAGCGCCCTCACTGCATCTCGACCGTCACGTCCAGGATGCCGCCGCTCGCGGCCTCGGCGATCATCGCTTGCGAGATCATCCCGGCTGCTGCCAGCGCCGCCGACAGACCGTGCGGCCGGATGCGGGCATCGACGACCAGCGACTGGTCGGCACGCGCGTCGGCCGTCACCTCGATCCCGATGCGCTCGTGGCCCATGTGGCCAGGCATGCGCAGCTGGATGCGCCGGCGTGCGCCGCCGTCCACGTCGAGCCGCGCACCGGCGACGCGCAGGTCGATGGGCATCGGAGCCGCGACGTGGAGCGCGCCGCTCGTGGCCCGGCTCTGCACGATGGCCGCTCCGTTCTCCGGGGCCCGGAGCGTCACGTCGGCCGTCACGCGACGCAGCGTCGCCGTCGGCGCATCCCCGAGATCGAGCTCCACGACGACGTCCGTCACGTGCAGGCCCTCGAGGTGGACGACGTCGGCGCCGATCGGCGCACCCGGGGAGCCGGGGTGGGCCGATCGAAACGCCCGCGAGAGGCGCGGCTCGCCGTCGCTCCCGCTCTCGATCCACACGTGCCCGCCGTGCACCTCCCCGCGGCGGCTCACGAAGTGCCCCTCGAGGGCGTCGGCGAGCTCGTAGTGGAGAACGGCCTCGTCGGCCTCCAGCACGGGTCGACCGAGCTCGTCCTCGAAGCGGATCCCTCGCCCCGCGACGTGGGAGAGATCGACCTCGTCGAGGTGCTCGATCAACAGGTGCCCCCGGATCTGCCCGGAGATCGCCGACTCCACCTGCCGCGCGACGAACGAGCGCCCGCTCGCGGTGGCGAGCCACGTGCGCAGCGCGAAGAGCCCGACGCCGAGGACCAACATCGACACGAGCACCACGCGCAGCGCGGCGCGCCGGCGCGCGGCCCGAGCGGAGCCCTCGGGGGCCTTCGTCGAGAGCGCGTCGGCCACGTGCATCGTCATGGGCCGCGCTCCGAGCAACCGGCGCGCCGCTCCCCACTCGCCGTCGACCCATCGTGGCTGCGACCCGCGCGCCACGGCACGGAAGGTGATCACGTGGCGTCCATGCCCCACGCGTCCTCGCGCGCGCTCGACCCCGAGCTCGCGCCCACAGCTGCGAGCTTTCTCCGTGGTTCTGACGCGTTGCGCGTCGCGCCCGCGGGCATCGACGCCGCGCCGCCCGGGCCGCGCGCGCGGCGCGTCCCCCCCGGTGGCCGAGGCAGCTCACCTCATGCGTGGCGTGGGCGCGACGCCCGGGGCGCAGGCGCCCGTCGCGGGAGCCGCGTCGTGATCGTCCTGGTCGAAGACAGCCCCGTCCAGGCCGAGCGGCTCCGCGTGGTCCTCAGCGACGCCGGCTTCACCGTGCGCGTGGCTCGCAACGGCGAGCACGGCATGGGCTTGTGTCGCGAAGCGCTGCCGATGCTCGTCGTCACCGACGTCGTCATGCCGGGGATGGACGGCCTCGAGCTGACCCGCCGCATCCGCGCCGAGCCGCGCCTGGCCGGTGTGCCCGTGATCGTGATGACGGCGTCGAGCGAGCCGGCCGACGTCGTCCGTGCCCTCGAGGCCGGCGCCGACAACTTCGTCGCCAAGCCCTACGACGACGCGACGCTCCTCGGCCGCGTGCAGCGCACGCTCCGCGCGAGCCGGGCCACCGTGGGCGATCGCCGAGGCGCGGCGGGCGAGCTCTTCCTGTCCGCGCTGGAGGACGCTGCCGCCGCGCGCCGCAAGGCCGACGACGCCAACCGCGCCAAGGACGACTTCCTGGCGATGCTCTCGCACGAGCTGCGCACGCCCCTCAACGCCATCACCGGATGGGCGGCGATGCTGCGCGCCGGCACGCTCGACGAGAAGACCAAGACGCGCGCCGTCGAGGTCATCGAGCGCAACGCGAAGCTCCAGACGCGGCTCATCGAGGACATGCTCGACGTATCGCTAATCGCTAGCGGCGAGCTCCGCCTCGAGGCCTCGGCGCTCCAGCTGGCGGACGTGGTCGAGGCGGCGATCGACTCCGTGCGACCCGATGCCGAGAAGCGCGGGCTGCGCATCGAGCTCGAGCGGCCTGCCCGTAGCCTGATGGTCGGGGACGGCGGGCGCCTGCAGCAGGTCACGTGGAACCTCCTCACCAACGCGGTGAAGTTCAGCGAGCCCGGGGGCACGATCCACGTCTCGCTCGCCTCGCAGCATCACGATCTCGTGCTCCGCGTGCGCGACGAGGGCCGCGGCATCGGGGCCGATCAGCTGCCGCTCGTGTTCGAGCGGTTTCGCCAGTCGCACCAGCGGCGGCGCGGCGAGAGCGGACTGGGCCTGGGACTGGCCATCGTGAAGCACATCGTCGAGCGCCACGGCGGGCGCATCGAGGTCACGAGCGAGGGTCCCGGGCGAGGCGCCACGTTCGTCGTCACGCTGCCTGGGACGATCGACTCGCTGGACGAAGTGCCCGGCCCGACCGAGTCGCTCGACGGCCTCTCGGTGCTGCTGGTCGACGACGAGTCCGACGCGCGCGATCTCACCGCGATCGTCCTCCAAGAGGCAGGCGCCTCGGTCGAGGCGGTGCCGACCGCGCAAGAGGCGCTCGAGCGCGTCGCCGGCAAGGACGTGCTCGTCTCCGACATCACGATGCCGCAGATGGACGGCTACGCCCTGCTCCGTGCCGTCCGTGCGCGGACCAGCACGAGCGGCGGGCGCATCCGGGCGGTCGCGCTCACGGCCGTCGGAGGCAACGCTGCTCGAGACCGCGCCATGGCGGCCGGTTTCGACGTCTTCCTCACCAAGCCCACGGCGCCACGGGATCTCGTGCGCGTCGTCGCGATGGTGGCCGCGCCTCAGCGAGGTCGCGCGTGAAGGACGGGCGCGGGGGAGTCCACGTGCTGAACACGAAGGTGGGGGAGACGTCGATCGCCCTGCCGCTCGATCGCGTCGTCGAGGTCGCGCGCCGGGTTCGCGTGGCGCCGCTTCCCTCGGCCCCACCGATCGCGCTCGGGGTGGTCGTCCACCGAGGAGTGCCGCTGGTGGCGGTCGACTTGCGCGCGCGGCTGGGCGTGCCGCCTCGACCGCCGGCGCTCGACGACCCCTTCGTGGTCGCGCGCGCGGCGCGACGCGACGTGGTCCTCGTCGTGGACGACGTGGGCGGCACCGCGCACATCGACGCCCAGGCGCTGTTTCCTCCGGTGTGCCCCGACCCGTCGGTGGCGGGCGTGATCGCGACCGAGGCTGGAGTCTGGCTCGTGCAGGATCTCGACGCGCTGCTCTCGCTCGAGGAGGACGCAGCGATCGATCGCGCCCTCGAGGCCGTGACGTGACCCGCGCCGGTGACGAGATCCGCGCGCTCGGCCGCGCGGTCGAGGCACGCATCGGCGCGGCGCACGGCCGCATGAGCCCCGCGGCGATCGGCGCCGCCGTCGAGCGCGTGCGGCGCGCGGTCGGAGACCCGGGCCCGGCCGAGCTCCTGGCGCGCTTCGAGGCGGGCGAGCACTCGGTGGTGCGCCGCCTCGTCTCCGAGCTGACCGTCGGGGAGACCTACTTCTTCCGCGAGCCCGACCAGATCGCCGCGGTCGTCCGCTTCGTGGGCGAGGCGATCCCCTCGACCCCTCTCGGACCGTCGCCGTGTGGTCGGCCGGATGCGCTTCCGGCGAGGAGCCCTACTCCATCG
>JBGALT010000181.1:0-15139 GCA_044223665.1 Sandaracinaceae bacterium
CGCGGATCCGGGAGATCGCTTCCACAAGAGGTCACTCGCGTCGCGGATGTTCAGGTCGAGGGCGGCGTTTGGAGCGGTGAGGCGCGAGCGGGGGGCCTGGTGCCGGCCGCGGCGATCCGTTCGCGAATCGCAGGCGGCGGGCATCTACCGGTACGCCGCGTTCATGGTCGTGCCGGTGTTGATGCGCGCGCCGCCGCGGAACGCCACGGACCACGACCGCTCGCCGCCGCTCGTCACGACGGCTGCCGACCGCCGCACCTACGCGTGGCCGCAGCTCGGGGTCGAGCTCGATCTGCCGGCGGGCTTCGCCTTCCTGCCCGACGCGCAGGCCGTCGCGCAGTTCGCCGACGTCTACCCGAGCGTCGGCGACCAGCTCATGGGGCGGCATTGGCGTGGTCGAGCACGCCCACGTCGTCGCGCTTCGACGCCCCGACCCGGCTGGCGTCCGATCCTCGTCGCGGTCAGTACGGACGACGCGCCCGCCGGGGAGCTCGTCGCCGGTCTTCGCGTGCGGCCATGACCCCGGATGCTCTCGGCTTCTCCGCTCGGACCTGGGCTCGCGCGCTCGGTCTCGACGGGCCGGCCGCGACGGTCTCGATGGGCTCCGCACGCACGAAGAGGTCAGGCCGGAGCGGGCGAGGGCGGAGAAGGAGGTACGACCAACGTGAAGGTCGACCCCTTGCCCAGCTCGGACTCGACCGACAGCGTCACGCCCAGCACCTCGGCGAGCGTGCGCACGACCGAGAGCCCGATGCCGGCGCCGCCGTGCTCCCGGACGGGCGATCCGTCGACCTGGAAGTACGGCTCGAAGACGTGGCCCAGCGCGTCCTCGGGGATGCCGCGGCCGGTGTCGCGCACCGCGATGCGGATGCCGTCGCGCTCGGCGCTCGCCTCGACCGCCACCGTCCCGTCGTCGGGCGTGAACTTCACCGCGTTCGCCAGGAGGTTCACCAGGATCTGCACCAGCTTCTGCCGATCCGTCTCGACGCGCGGGAGCTCGCCGCGGATGTCGGCCCGCACGTCCAGGCGTCGCGCTCCGACGAGCATCTTTCCCGTGGCGACGACCGAGCCGATCACCTCGCCGACGTCGACCGTGCCTCGCTGCACTTCGAGCTTCAGAGCCTCGGCGCGCGCGAGCACGAGCAGCGAGTCGATGAGCTCGAGCTGGCCCGTGGCGCTCCGCCGGATGTTCTTCACGGCGTCGATCTGCTTCTCGGTCATCGGGCCGTAGATCCCCTCCACGAGGAGCTCGCCGAGGCCGAGGATCCCGTGCAGGGGCGTGCGCAGCTCGTGGGTGATGTTCGCGGTGAACTCGCTCTTGACCCGGCTGGCCTCCACGAGCTCTTGCGCGCGTCGTGCGAGCACGGCCTCGTTGCGGCGAAGCGAGGCCACGATGATCGCCACGTAGGCGGCCGGGCCCACCGTGACGATGGCGACGAAGCCGACCATGCACGCCACGACCGCCGGCGAGATGCTCTCGATGTCCTGCACCAGCGGCGGGCGCTGCGGGATCCATCCCTCGTACGTCGCCACGGCCATGAGCGCGTACGTGACGAAGCAGCCCGCCGTGGCCGTGAGCGTGAGGCCGACGTTGGTGAGCAGCGCCATCACCGCGATCTCCACGAAGTAGATCGCGACGAGCGGCGAGAGCACGCCGCCCGTGTAGTAGATGGTCCCCGTCATCGTCAGGACGTCGGCCGTGATGTTGAGCGCCGAGAGCGCCGTGACGAAGCGGCGCGTGCGCCACGCGGCCAGGGCGAGCGAGTTGGTGACGAGCTTGGTGAAGACGAGCGCGTACGCCCAGCCGACCGGGTCGAGCACGTGGAAGCGATCGGTCGCCACCACCAGCGCGAGGAGCAGCGCCGCCGTGAAGTAGCCCGTGACGATCCCGCCCAGCAGCTTCTGGCGGAACGCCTCCTGCGGCACCTCGTCGAGGCCGATGGCTCGGGCGAAGCGCTCCCAGCGGGTCTCGGCGCGCGGGGAGGCCGACTTGCTCGCGCCGCGGGCCACCATGTCAGGCCGCGAGGAGCTGCTCGACGTGCGCGAGCATGTGGCTCATCGCGAAGGGCTTCACCAGCACCGCGTCGGCGTGGAGGCTCTGCTCGGCGTACTTGCGCTCCTCGGGTCCGCCGAGCACGGCGGACATGAGCACCACCGGCATCGGCCCGCCGTTGACGGGGCGCTTGAGCTCGAAGCACACCTCGAAGCCGCTCATCTTCGGCAAGAGCACGTCGCAGAGCACGAGGTCGGGGCGGACCATCTTCGCGAGCTCGAGCCCTTCGGCCCCGTTCGAGGCGGCGATCACCGCGTATCCGCGCGCGACCAGGTAGTCGATCAGCAGCGTGCGCGCGGTGACGTCGTCTTCGATCACGAGGATGCGCTTCTTCATCGAACGCTCCCACGGCGCACGGGCGTGCCGCTCCGACTGGAACCAACGTACCACGAGACGAGGCGGATGACGTCGACGTGCGGTGATCGCCCGTCAACCGGCGCTCGCGGGAAGGGTCACCCTGAGGCGCGCCCCGCCGAGCTCTGCGTGCGTCATCTCCACCGTGCCGCGATGCATGCGGACGACGTCGGCGACGAGCGCCAGCCCCAGGCCGAGGCCCTTCGGCTCGGCCGCTCTCGCCCGCTCGGTGCGGTAGAACGGCTCGAAGACCCGCGCGAGATCCTCGGCGCCGAGGCCCGGACCGTCGTCGTCGATCTCGAGCACCACCTGCTCGCCCGCCTGCCGCACGCGCACCCGCACTTCGCTGCGCGCGAACTTGCAGCCGTTGCTCACGCCGTTGTCGATCATCGCGCGGAGCAGGGTGCGATCGCCGTCGACGCGCCCGTCGTCGCTGCTCGGGTCGATCACGGCGCGCACTCGGCCCGCGGAGTCGATCGAGCTCGGGGGCTGGGCCACCGACTCCTCGGCCAGCTCGCGGAGCGAGAGCGTCTCTTCGACCTCGAACGCCTGGTCCCGTGGCGAGGCGAGGACGAGGAGCCGCTCCACGAGGTCCGAGAGGTGCGCGACGCGCGCCCGCGCGTCCTCGAGCGCGGCCACGTCCATGTGACCCGCCTCGATCGCCAGCTCGATCTCGGCCCCCAGCGCCGCGAGGGGCGAGCGCAGCTCGTGGGCCGCGACCGCGCCGAAGCGCCCGAGGGCGGCGAGCGCGTCCTCGGCGCGCTGGAACGACGCGCGGAGCTGGCCGCGCAGCGCGTCGATCTCCTCGAGGCCGTCGTCGGTCCCGAGGGCCGAGAGGTCGAGCCGGCCCGGCACGAGGCTGGCAGCCCCACGCGCCAGTTTCGGCAGTGGCTCGAGCACGGCGCGCGTGGAGCTCCAGGCGATGGCGAAGCCGAACGCGGCCGCGATGGCCGCGACCACGAGCGCCGTGAAGACGACGACGGTCTCGTCCACCGGCTCCGTCACGATGGCCACCACCATGATTGCGCCGACCTCGGTCGTGCACGCGATCGCCCTCCGCTCTTCGACGCGACCGCAGCGGCCGTCGGCCGGCCACTCGTCGCCGACGACGCGCGGAGAGCGGTACACCTCGCGCCCGTCCTCGCGAACCACGTAGCGCGCCTCGATGCGACCGAAGTGGACGATCTCGTCCTCGATGCGCTCGTGGGCGGGCCCGGACGCGCGCTCTTCGTGCAGCTCGTGGGCGAGCGCGCGCGAGGTGCTGTGGGCGGCGTCCTCGGCCCGCTCGTTCAGGAGCTCGGTCGCGACGACGCCGGTCGCGATGGCCGCGAGCAGCGCCGCCACCGCCGACGCGACGCCCGCGGCGCGCGCGACGCGGCGCGCGATCGACTCCTTCGGCCCCGTTGCCCCGACCACGGTGCGAGCATCCTACGCGACGCTGCGGCCCGCGTGGCGTCGCAGCGC
Organism: Sandaracinaceae bacterium; assembly: GCA_044223665.1. GTDB lineage: Bacteria > Myxococcota_A > Polyangia > Polyangiales > Sandaracinaceae > JBBSAT01. The sequence continues at coordinate 3,872 of JBGALT010000181.1, forward strand.
GTGGCGAGGCCGGTCGCGGTGACGGAGGTCACGTCTCGGCGATCGCCGCCTGCTGCCATCTCGCCCTTGAGCGCGATCGCGCCGTGGCGCAAGCTCGCGCCATGTCCATCCTCGCCGCGATCGATCTCTCGCCCCTCACCGATGCCGTCGTGAAGGAGACGTCGGCGCTGGCGCGGGCCATCGGCGCTCCGATCGTCCTCGTCCACATCGTCCGCTCCGAGGTGGCGCCCGACGCCGTGCAAGCTCCGCAGGCGATGGAGCACCACGTGGCCGAGATCGAGGGAATGGCGAGCAGCCTCCGGAGCGAGGGCCACGGCGTCGAGGTGGTCTGCCGGCACACCGACCAGACCCCGGCGGCGGCGCTCCTGGCCGAGGTCGGCCGGCGCCAGCCGCGCTACGTCGTCGTCGGCTCGCACGGGCGGAGCAAGACGTACGAGCTCTTCATCGGCAGCACGACGCGCGCGCTCGTCAACGAGGCCGCAGCGCCGGTCGTCGTCGTGAACGGCCTGCGCGCGGTCGGCGGACCGGGGTGAGTCGCGGGCGCTCGGCGCTCGCACGAGAGGTCGCCCGGGAAGCGGCGCGGATCTTCCGCGCACGTGGCGCCCGCTTCCTCGCAGCGGCGGTGGCGTTCTACACGCTGCTGGCGGCGGCGCCGATGTGCCTGGTCATCTCCACGATCCTCGGTGCCGCGCTCGGCCACGAGCGCGCGGAGGGGGCGCTCTGGGACGCGCTCGGGACCTGGATCGCGCCCGAAGGGCTCGAGACGGCGCGGGCGTTGACGGCGCACCTCGAGCAGCTCGAGGCGCGGGAAGGGCTGCTCGGAGGGGCCGTGGCGATCTACGGCAGCACGCGCCTGTTCCGCGCCCTGCGGCGCGCGCTGAACACCCTGTGGGGCATCGATCTCGAGCGCGTCGAGAGCGCGCGGCGGACCGCGCACAAGTACGGTGCGCGCTACGGCGGCGCGCTCGCGCTGGTCGCGCTGGCGACGCTCCTCGTCGCGCTGCTCGCGGGGCTGAAGACGCTGATCGCGCTCGTGCCGGTGACCGAGCTCGTGTGGGCGCTCGATGGCCTCGCATCGGTCTTGCTCGCCTTCGTCCTGTTCGCGGCCGTGTTCCGCTTCGTGCCCGAGACCGACGTGACGTGGCGCGACGCCCTGGCGAGCGCGGCGGTCACGACGGTCTTGTTCGCCGCCGGCTCGAGCCTCGTGACGCTCTACGTGCATCGCGCCCACACGAGCGCGCTCTACGAAGGCATCGGCGCCGTCGTGGTCGCGATGCTCTGGGTCTACTACTCGGCCCAGGTCTTCTTCTTCGGCGCGTGCGTGGGCGCGGTGCTCCACGCCGAGGAGCGGGAAGGGCGCGAGCGGCCGGCGTGAGCCGCGCTGGGCGCGGAGCCCTCGGCCGCTCCTGCCGTCACGCGACCCTTCGGGAACGGTCGTGGATCACGGACAGGTGTCCTGGACCGTGATGACGTTGTCGCGGATCATGGGCACGAGGACCCGCGAGACGGCGCCGCCCGTCGCGGCGGTCATGCCGAAGTACAGCGTGTCGCCGCGCGCAAAGGGCTCCTCGCTGACGGACGCTGGCCCGCCCAGCGCGCTCACGAACGCGCCCGAGGTCGCCGGGGTGGGACCGAACAAGACGTCGACCGTCGCGGTGCTCACGCCGGCAATCGCAGGCGTGTACACGACGCGCAGCGTGCCGGCCTGGGCGGCGCTCCCTTCGCTCGACGGCCCCGCGTCCACGCACTCGTTGTCCGTGTAGAGGGTCAGGGGCACCTCGCGAATCGTGTAGCGCGATCCATCCGGGCGGACGCCGAGCACCTGGATCATGTCGAGGTCGGTCGCACGTCCCGGGACATACCCGAAGCGCCACTGCACGACGAGGCCCGCGCGATCGGGGGGCACGCCGATCGCCTCGCCCGGCGCGCCCGAGAGCGAGCCGGCGTTTCGCGCGATGACGAGGGCCATCCCGTCGGCGGGGATCTCCCCGCTCGTGGTGCTGTTGAGGTACGAGATCTGGAACGTGATGGGGCCCCAGCCGAAGCGAGCCGTCGACGGCCACCACGCGCCGCTCGCACGCCCCCCGATGCCTTCGTTCAGGGCTGCCGAGCCCGACGTACATCGACCGTACCCACCGTATTGCAGCACGCTGCAGCTCATCACGCCCAGCGTCGTGGTCGACGTCGCGATGCCGCGATCGTCCATGCCGTCGAGGTTGTCGTCGCAGAAGTTGCACACCTCGGGCGCGGAGCAGCTCGTCGGTAGTTGGCAGGTCGGAGAGCACGTGCCCGTGCCGCTCGTGCCGCACGTCGCATTGGTGCAGGCGACCGTCTGCCCTTGGGCGCACGGGAACGTCTCGTCGGCGCGCCCGTCGCCGTTGTCGTCGGCGCCGTTGCACACCTCGGGGCCCGAGCACGCGCCGTAGCCGGAGCAGTCTGCCAGGCACGTCTGCATGCCGCTTCCGGGCATCCCGCCCGAGAGCGTGCACGCGCGGGTAGAGGTCTGTCGGCAAGCGAACGGCGGCGCATCCGCGATGCCGTCGCAGTTCTGATCGAGGCCGTCGCAGGCCTCCACGACACCGGGGCTGCGCGTGTCGAGGAGGTCGTTGCAGTCGGCATCCGTCGCGCACGTGGGGTCACCCAGCGCGGCGCACGGCGCGCGCGCGGTGAAGTTCGGCGGGCAGCCACCGTGCACCGGCCCGCTCCGCTCGGTCATCGGACAGCGCCGGGTCGCGGTCGCCCCGGGCGACGCGTACCCATCGTCGTCCTGATCGAGATAACAGACCATGTCCAGGGTCTCGTCGACCATCGCGTCGCAGTCGTCGTCCAGGCCGTTGCAGGACTCCATGCTCGGGCCGATGTCGCCGGTGCAGTTCGACCACGTGCTCGTCACGCAGATCTGGTTGCCGATCTCGCACACGCCTTCGTCGACGTAGGAGCCGCCCTCCATGTAGCCGCACTGGCGCTCCGTACCGGCGATGCAGTCGCATCCAGGATCGGTGTTGCCATCGCAGTTGTCGTCGCGACCGTTGCAGACCTCGGCGGCAGCCGGGTTCACCGAGGGGTTGCGATCGTCGCACTCGTCGCCGTCCTGGAAGGCGTAGCCCGTCGGGAGCGAGCAACCCGTGGTCGTGACGCGCGCGTCGCCGAAGCCGTCGTTGTCGACGTCCTGGAAGAACGTCATGAGCACGCCCTCGTCGTTGGCCGAGTCGCAGTCGTTGTCGAGGCCGTCGCAGGCCTCGACCAGGCCCGTGTAGACGGACGGTCGCGCGTCGTCGCAGTCGTCGCCGCACTGCGCGGGGTTGCCCGGCGGGCGGTTGCAGCAGCGCGCGTCGACGTGCCCGTCGCCGTCGCCGTCACGCGCCCCGAACGTCGCCGGGTCGCAGTCCTCGTCGTGGTCGTCGGCGTCGCAGACCTCCGGATGGCCCGGGAAGCGATCGTTGTCGCCGTCGTCGCAGTCGTCACCACCGCACGCGATCGATCGTCGCCCGTCGCCGTCGGCGTCGCCGCCGTGATCGCAGGAAGCCATGCAGGCGTCGCTCGCCTCGTCGCAGGTCTCGCCCGAAACACACGGGCTCGTCCCGGCGACGCAGCGGCCGCCGGTGCATCGCTCCGTGCCGTCGCAGAACTGCGCGTTGGCGCACTCGTCGTCGCGCGTGCAGGGCGTGCCGCCCGAATCGACGGCCCCGTCGGCGGGCGCGTCACTCGGTCCCCCACAGCCCGCGATCCCCAGCGTGAGCGCCGCCAGAAGCGTCAGGGCCCTTGGAAACGACAAGTCGAGCTCGCTGTGTGCCATGTTCCCCCTGGTTGCGGGGCTTCGCGCAAGCCCCGCGCACGGCGGAGAGGATACACGCGCTTCGCGCCGAGGCGAGCCCGGCGACGCGCGAAGTGGCGTCAGGCGTCGCCGGTGCGCGCGGCGGCGAGCGGCGTCAGGCGTCGCGGGTGCGCTCGGCGGGCGCGCTCTGCTCGGCCGCGGCATCGCCCTCGCTCGCGCCCTCGCTCGCGAGCTCGTCCGCGACGCGCACCTTCGTTACGGCGCGACGCCGTCTCGCGTCGTCGATCGCGGCGACGAGGCCGGGGCCGTCGGGGCACACGATCACGATCTTGCGACCGTCGTCCAGCGTGATGCGCGCCGACTTCGTGTTGTCGCCCAGCAGCTTGTACACGGTCGTGCCGTCGAGGAGCTTCTGCACCCCGAGGCCGTAGCTCCGCAGGCCGCTCGGCCCGACCTCGCACGAGGCGATCGAGGCGATCGGGATGCGCGGGCCGAAGGGACCGATCTGCACGTGCAGCTCGCCCTCCGACACTGCGATGCGGCCGCCGGCGAGCACGACCATGAGGCCACCCATGAGCGTGGCGTAGAGCGCCGCTCCTCCGAGGAACGGGAGCAAGAGCGCGCCTCCCGATGCGACCCCCATCACGGCCAGCCCCGTCGCGGGGAGCAGCGCGGCGAGCGCGACGACCCACGCGGGCGTGTGCACCTTCTGGCGATGCAGGATCGCGCCCGAGCCCTGCATGTACTGCCGTTCGTACGCGTCGGCCATCGTGCGAGCGTAGCGGAAAGCGCCCGCTCTCGGGGCGCGAGCCGAGCCGGAGGCGGCCTCGGCGGACGTCTCGCGTTGACCTCCCCGCCCGAGGTCGGCTACCACCTTCCCGCGAAGATGGCTGCCGAAGGGGAAGCGCTGCGGTTCTGGCCCGTCACGGACGTCGGCCGTGTCCGCGACCACAACGAGGACAACTTCCTCGTCAGCAAGAAGCTCCAGCTCTTCGTCGTCTGCGACGGCATGGGCGGTCACGCCGCCGGCGAGGTCGCCTCGTCCATCGCCGCCAAGACCGTGCAGGAGGTCATCTCGGCCCAGCGCGAGATGCTCACCCAGTTCGAGCAAGGGATCGGCTCGGTCTCGCGCACCGACATCCTCCGCCTGATGGAGCAGGCGGTGCAGCAGGCGTGCAACGCGGTCTTCCAGGAAGGCCAGCGCGACGAGACCAAGCGCGGCATGGGCACCACGCTCGACGCGCTGCTCATCCTCGGCGAGCGCGGCTTCATCGGCCACGTCGGCGACTCGCGCGTCTATCTCTACCGCCAGGGCTCGGTGCACCAGCTCACCGAGGACCACTCGCTCATCAACGAGCTGCTCCGCCGCGGGCGCCTCTCGCGCGAGCAGATCGAGCAGCTCCAGCACAAGAACGCCGTCACGCGCGCGGTCGGCGTATACGAGTCGGTCGAGGTCGACACCATCGACTTCGACGTGCTGCGCGGGGACCGCTTCCTCCTCTGCACCGACGGTCTGCACGGCTACTTCGAGCAAGCCGAGCTCGGAAAGCTCTTCGGCGAGACGCCCGAGGACGAGCTCTCCCAGAAGCTCATCGACCTCTCGAACGAGCGCGGCGGCAAAGACAACATCACCTCGATCATCGTGAAGGTTCCCGACGCCGAGAGCGGCGTCGACCGCCTCGCGCGCGAGGTCAACCTCAAGATGGAGGTGCTGCACAAGATGCCGCTCTTCCGTCACCTCACCTACCAAGAGCTCGTGCGGGTCATGAACCTCACGAAGGTCAAGCAGTACGACACCGACGACGAGGTCGTGGCCGAGGGCGCCGACGGCGACGAGCTCTTCATCGTGCTCACCGGGAAGGTCCGCGTGGAGTCGGCCAAGGCGAAGATCGCCGAGCTCGGGCCGGGCGAGCACTTCGGCGAGATGGCGCTCGTCGACAAGGCGCCGCGCAGCGCCGACGTGATCGCGGCCGAGCCGAGCTCGCTGCTCTCGATCAAGCGGCGCGACTTCTTCGACATCATCCGCAAGGACCACCCGATCGCGGTCAAGCTCCTCTGGAGCTTCCTCGGCGTGCTCACCGAGCGCCTGCGCAACACCTCGCGCGAGCTCGGCGCCGCGCGCGACAAGAAGCCGGGCGAGGGCAAGGCCATCAGCGAGGTCGCCTCGCTCCTCGACGCGCTCACCTCGGACGACGAGAAGAGCTGACGTGGCCCGCGCCCTCACGCTCCTCGCCCTCGTTCTCTGGCTCGGCGCGTGCGGGGATGGGGGCGGAGGCGAGACCCCGCCGCCGTCGAGCGCCGCCGAGAGCCACGGCCACCACGCCGATCCGCCCCCCTCGAGCTCGACGCTCGTCACCGAGGCCCACGGCACGCCGCGCGTCAGCGAAGAGAGCGATGCGCCGCCCGTCCACCTGGTCCACCTCACGGGCACGGCGCGCGGTGAGACGGCGCCGCTGGCGGAGGGCGCCGCGCTCGATCACCGCGCGCGCATCACCGTCGAGGACGGCGCCGAGGCGACGCTCGAGACCGCCGACGGCGATCGTCTCGTGCTCTTCGGGCCGGCGCTCGCCCAGATCGGCGATCGCGGAGGAGCGTCGCTCCACCTCGCGAGCGGGAGCTGCCACGTGCGCTTGCCGCCCGGGCCGGCGGGGCCGCGCGCGCCGCTGCGGATCGCGACCCCGGAGAGCAGCCTCGAGCTCGTCGGTCCCGGCGAGGTCCTGATCGACGCCGATCGGTCGGGCGCGACCTGGTACGTCGTCATGGCCGGGCTCTCGCGCGCGGGGACGGGCGATGCCGACGCGCACCATCGCGCACGGATGATCGACCTGCAGAACAGCACGGCGCTCGTGGTCGCCGACGAGCCCGCCGAGCCCACGCCGGGTCCGGTGCGCCTCGACGAGGCGCGAGCCGCGGCGCGCGCGATCTTCGCCACGGCGGTGCCGCTCGAGGCGGCCCGGGCTGCCGAGCGGGTGCGGCGCGCCGGGACGAGCCTCGATGCCGCGCTAGGGTGGATCGAGGCCGAGTCGCGCCACGGCCAGGATCTCACCGACCAGCACCGCGCCGCCGTGGCGGCCGGCAACGGCGACGAGGCCATGCGCATCCAGGGCGAGCTCGTCGGGCACGCCCAGGAGCTGCACGCCCTGCGCGATACCGCGCGGCTGCGGTGGGAGCGGCTCTCCGTGCTGGTGCTCTCCGGAGCGGTGCCGCCGGGCGAGCCCGACCCCCTCGCCGCCCGTCGCGATCGCGCCGCCAGCCTGCTCGGTCTGGAGTGATCCCCGGCCCGTCGGGGGGCCCCGTCGCCGCCGCCGCGCGCGAGCCGTGCGCGCGGTTCGCCGGCGATGGGCGACGTGTCGACACCGGTTCATTCTTTCCTCCCGGCCCGCTATAGTCCCGCCGCCGGATTACCCGTTTCGATGACGAGCACGCCCCCGCGAAGTGATGGAGCTGACCCCGAGGATCCGGGGACCGAAGAGTCGCCGCTCAGCTTGCGTCCCGTTCCGCCTCCACCGCCTCCGCCCACGCACGGTGCGCGGCCTGCGGGTGCCATGCCGCCTCGCCCGCCGATCCCGCGTCCTCCGGGGGTCCCGGGAGCGCACGGCTTGCCGCCGCGACCTCCTCCCATGGTGCCGCCGCCGAGCGCGACGGCGCCCGCCGCCACACCTCTGGCCACGCCCGTTCCGTCGGCACCGCTCGCGTCGCATTCCTCTTCGCCGCACCCTTCTTCGCTTCAGCCGTCGTCCTCGCCTCCTCCGCACCACGCCTCGCCGAGCGAGGGGCAGGAGGGCTCGGCTCCCGCACCGCATCCGGTCGAGCGCGGGTCCGGCGCCGGCCCACGCCCGACCGAGGGCTCGGTCGCCGGGGCGCGGCCGACGGAAGGCTCGGTCGCCGCGGCGCGTCCCGAGGGCAGCGTGCCGGCAGGCTCGCGCGTGGACACCGCACGCGTGGCCGCGCTGCGCGCCGAGATGGAAGCGAGCGGGGGCGACCGCGCGCGCCAGGCGATGCTCGCGTACGAGATCGGGCGCGTGATCGAGGACGGCGGCGGCGGTGAGGCCGCAGCCGTGCGTGAGTACCTCGGCGCCTACAACCTCGATCCCTCGTTCCGGCCGCCGCTCTTCGAGCTCGTCCGCATGTTCGAGCGGCGCCGCTCGTTCAAGAACCTCGCGCGGCTCTACGAAGCCGAGCTGAAGAGCGCCACGACGCCGGTGGAGAAGGCCTCGGCGCTGATCGATCGCGCGAGCTTGCTCGAGGACCACCTCGCGCAGGCGGACGTCGCCGGGCCGCTCTTCGGGCAGGCCGCGGCCGACGACCCCGACGGCATCGCGGCCCTCTTGATGATGGAGCGGCACGCGCGCCTCTCGCGCGATGCCGACGCGGCGCGAGCGGCGCTCGAGGGTCTCGCGGCGCGCACGAAGACGATCTCGCTGCGCACCGTGCTGACGCTCGAGCTCGCGAGCGAGAAAGAAGCCGCCGGCGACGTCGACGGCGCCATCGAGGCGCTGAAGGTCGCCGTTCGCCTCGGGCCCGACGAGCGCCCTCGCGCGCTCCGTGCGCTCGAGCAGACGGCGCGCCGTCACGGGCGTGCGCCCGAGCTCGTCGCGGCCCTCGAGACGCGCGCGGCGATGGACGCCGCCGACGAGGCGACGCACGCCGACGCGGCGGCCGCCTGGCTCGAGGCCTCGCGCGTCCGGCTCGACCGCTTGGGGGACGCCGAGGGAGCGCGCGCGACGATCGAGCGTGCGCAGGCCATCTTCGACGGGGACCCGGCGCTGCTGCGTGCGCACATGCTCGCGTCCGAGTCGGCGGGCGATCTCGCATCGGCTGCGGCCGACGCCGAGCGCCTGCAGCAGATCGCCGCGGACGGGGGCGTCGTCGCTGCGTTCCTGCTGCGCCAGGCCGAGGCCGCTCAGTCGGCCGGCGACGTCGCGGGAGCGCGCGCGGCGCTCGATCGCGCCATCGCCGAGCCCGGCTCGGCCGTCCTTGCGTGCGATGCACGACGACCTCCTCGCGCTGGGCGAGATCGATCCCGTCATCGCGCGCCTCGAGACCGATGCCGAGGGCGCGAGCGACCCCGAGGCCAAGGCGTTCTTCTTCGCGCGCCGCGTCGTTCGCGGCGGGGTGGTGGGCGACACGCCCCGCGCCGCAGCCTTGTTCCTGCGCGCGGCCGACGCGACGCCCTCGCCCGCGCCCATCCTGCGCGAGATGCTCGCCGTCGGCTCGGCCCTCGGCCACGGGCCGATGACCCGCGCGGCGCTCGACCGCCTGCTCGTCGCGAGCGACGACGCCGAAGAGAAAGCCGCGCTGCACCACGCGAAGGTCGCGGCGATGATCGCCGCCGGCGCGCCGGGCGATCAGACGCGCGCGGCGCTCGACGCCGCCATCGAGGGCGGGGCCGTCTGGGCGATCACCAGCCAGCGCATGCACGCGGCGGCGGAGGGCGATCATGCGCGCCTGGCGGCCGCCCACCTGCGCCTGGCGGAGCGCGCGAGCGATGCCGAGACCGCGGCGGCGCACCTGGCCGCCGCGGCGCGAGCCTTCGCCCGCGAAGACCAGCACGACGCGGCCACCGACGCGGCGAAGAAGGCCCTCGAGAAAGCGCCCGGCCACAAGTACGCGGTCGCGCTCCTCGAAGAGATCTACCGCCGCAAGGGCGACGCCGACGCCGTCGTCCGCATCCTGCGCGAGGCCGCCGAGGCCGACACGACCGGGCGCGCCCGCGAGGCGCAGCTCTTGGTCGCCGGCGCCGCGGCGGAGGCGACGGGAGACTTCGCGCTCGCCGCGCGCACGTACGAGGACGCGCTCGAGCGCGATCCGCGCGCGCTCGCGCCGCTGCTCGCGCTGCGTGCGCTGTCCGAGCGGCGTGCCGACACCGCGCTCGAAGGACGGACGCTCACCGCGCTCGCCGAGCAGGAGCTGAGCGCGGGGGCGCCCGGGCGCTTCAACCTCGAGCTCGGCGAGCACCGGCGCGACGTGGCGGGTGAGCCCGAGCGCGCCGTGGAGGCCTTCCGCGCCGCGCTGGACGGCAAGGAGTCGCGCGCCGCTGCGGCGCTCGCGCTCGCCATCGCCCCGGCGCGCGACGCCGGAGGCGCGGCCGATTCCGCGGCGCGGGTCGAGGGCCTGAGCGCGCTGTTCGCGATCGCCATCGATCCCCGCGCCGGTGATCCGGGCGAGCTCCGCGTGGCCCTCGGCCACGAGCTGCTCGGTGAGGCGATGGCGGCTCGGGACGAGGCGCTCGCAGCGCGGGTGACGAGCGCGATCGAGCCGGAGAGTGGCGATCCCGACGTGATCGCGCGTCTGGCCGCCGTCCGCGCGACGGCCGGCGACGTGGGCAAGCTCGGCGATCGCGCTCGCGCGGTCGAGGCGCTCGCCAACGCGCTCTCCGACGCGCCTGCGGCGGCCGCCGAGCTGCTGCTGCACACGAGCCGCATCGAGCTCTACGCCGGCAATCAGGAGGGCGACGCCGTGCTCCGCGCGGCCGACATCGCCGATCGCGCGCCGGGCTCGCTCGTGGCCGCGCTCGCGGCGGTCGAGTCGCTCGGCGAGGAAGACGACGTGGGCGAGCGTGCGAGCGCGCTCGCGGCCTGGGCACCGCACACGAGCGGGGCCGTGCGCGCGTCCATCGAGGCCGGTGCGGCGCGCCTCTTGGTCCTGGCCGATCGGACCGAGGAGGCGCTGCCGCTGCTCGAGAAGATCTTCGCGGCCGATCCTTCCGATCTCGCGACGGCGGAGATGCTGCGCGTCGCGGCCCGCGCCGAGAGCGCGTGGGAGCTCTTGGCGAGCGCGTGCGATCGCTTGGCCGAGGCCACCGACGGCGAGCTCCGCGCCCAGCTGCTCGAAGAAGCGTCGGCCGTGCTGATGGATCACCTCGAGCAGGACGACGACGCCGAGCCGCGCCTGCGTCGTGCTCTCCAGATCGACCCGGCGCGCCCCATCGCCTACGCGCGCCTGCACGACGTCCTCGCCGATCGCGGCGACGAGGCGGGCCTGCTGAGCCTGGTGAGCGCGCGGATCGAAGTGACCGACGATCCGGTCGATCTCGCGCCGCTCTTCTACGAGCAGGCGCGCCTGTACCGATCGGTGGGCGACTACGACGGCGCGTTCGCCGCGCTCGAGAACCTGCTCCTGCTCGAGAGCGAGCACCTCGGCGGCCTCGCCCTCCTCGTGGAGCTGCACGTCCAGAGGGAGCAGTTCGCCGAGGCCGTCGACGCGCTCCGCCAGATCGCGTCGGCCGAGGGCGTGCCCGCGAGCCAGCGGCGCATCGCGCGCCTCGGGGCGGCGGACTTCCTCGACAAGAAGCTCGACGACGTGAAGGGAGCGCTCACCGAGCTCCGTCACGTGGAGGAGCTGGGCCTGGCCGATCGTGCGCTCTACGAGCGTGTGGCGTCGCTGGCCGAGCGGATGGGCGATCTCGACCGTGCGTCCGATGCGCTCGAGCGCGGCGCGGAGGTCGAGCGCGATCCCCTGAAGCGGGCCGCCGTGGTGCGCAGGCTGGCGCA
>JBGALT010000182.1:0-15234 GCA_044223665.1 Sandaracinaceae bacterium
GCGGTGCTCAGCGGCGACGCGCCGCGATCCCGGCCTTGATGCCGCGTCCGAGCAAGCTCGGACGCTCGCCACCTCCCCCTCTGGGCGCTGCTCACGGCCAGTCGGCCGCTGCGCTGCGTCCTCGGGAAGGCGAGGCCTATAGCCAATTGGCTATAGGCCCCGCCGCCAGGCGACGCCTGAAGGCCGGTCTCCCGACGCGACATGCAGCGGGCCTCGACCGTTCTGCGCAGCCGCCCCGTTGCAAGACTTCACCACCGCGCTGGATCACACCCTTCATTCCCGGGCCCGACCAGCGTTCCCCGTAGCGGATGGCCCAGCGTTCCGGGGGTCACGTCCGGCAACGACGCGGGACCGCCGCCGAGAAGCGCGGTGGAGGTCTCGTCATGTCCGTTGCGTTGCCCGTTCTCGAGCTCGCCCTCCTCGTCGTCGGCGTCCTCGCGCTGCTCTCGCTCGCCACCGTGCCGCGCGGGAGCCGGTGATCACGTGCTGGGCCGGCGGCGGCCCGGCGATGCCGCGGGATACGCGTCGCGGACGACTGCGGCGACGCTGCGGAGCGCCGGCTCCACGGCCGAGCGCCGGCGCCAGACGAGCGCGATCGTGCGCTGCGCGGAGGGCACGGCGATGGGACGCGTCGCGAGGCCGGCCGCGCGCACCTCGGTCGGCGCGGAGAGAGCAGGCAGGAGCGTGATGCCGGCGCCGCCCGCGACCATCTGGACGAGCGTCGCGAGGCTCGTCGCCCGCAGCTCCGACTCGTGGGCGCGGGCGCGCGAGCACACCTCGAGCGCCTGATCCCGGAAGCAGTGACCGTCGTCGAGCAGGAGCACGTCGTCGCGCCGAAGCTCGGAGCCCGCGACGGGCGCCGCGCCCTCGGCGAGCGGATGGTTGCGCGGCACGGCGAGCAGGAACCGGTCGACCGCGATCGTCTCGTGCGCGAGCTCGCTCATCGTCCCGTCCAGCGCGAGCAGCGCCGCGTCGAGCTCGCCGGCATCGAGCGCGGCGAGCAACGTCGCGGTCTTGTCCTCGCGCCAGGCGATGCGCAGGCGCGGCAGCTTCGCGCGCAGGCGCGGCGCGACGCTGGGAAGGAGGTACGGCGAGATCGTGGGGATCACGCCGAGGCGCAGCGGGCCCGAGAGCGGATCGCTGGCGTGGCGCGCGGCGACCCCGAGATCGTCGGCCTGCACGAGCAGCGCGCGCGCACGCTCGAGCAGTGTGCGGCCGGCCGCCGTGACGAGCACGCGTTTCTGGCCGCGCTCGAACAGGCGCGTGCCGAGCGCGTCCTCGAGCTGCGCGATCTGGGCGCTCAGCGAGGGCTGGGCCACGCGGCAGCGCTCGGCGGCCTTGCGGAACGAGAGCTCGTCGGCGACGGCGAGCGCGTACTGCAGCTGCCGGAGCGTGAAGGGATGAGGGGCGCCGTGCATGCGAGGCGAACCGTACCAGCCCCGCGGCGTGGCTGACGTCCCGGCGCGGAACGACTACCCTCGCGCTGGCATGAGCGGCCTCGTCGATCTCTCCCCCGGCGCCGTGTTCGCCGACCAATTCCGGGTCGTCCGCCCGCTCGCCCGCGGCGGAATGGGCGCCGTCTACGTCGTCGAGCAGCTCGGGACGGCCCGCGAGCGAGCGCTCAAGCTGATGCACCCGCAGATCGCCTCGGACGAGAAGGCCATCGAGCGCTTCGAGCGCGAGGCGAAAGTCGCCTCGAAGATCGAGAGCGACCACGTCGTCGAGGTGATCGGCGCGGGCGTGGATCGCAAGACGGTGACGCCTTGGCTCTGCATGGAGCTCTTGAAGGGCGAGACGCTCGCGGACCGCGTCGAGAAGAGCGGCCGGCTCTCGCGGGCCGACACGCTCGAGGTGGTGCGCCAGCTCGGGCACGCGCTGAGCGCCGCCCATGCGGCCGGCATCGTGCACCGCGACCTCAAGCCCGAGAACGTGTTCCTCGCGACGCCACGGCGCGAAGGGGTGCCCTTCACGCTCAAGGTGCTCGACTTCGGCGTGGCGGCGCTGGTCGCCGATGCACAGGGCGCCAAGACCACGCAGGGCGTGGGCTCCCCGATGTGGATGGCGCCCGAGCAGACGAACGTGGGGCGCGTGACGCCGGCGACCGACGTCTGGGCCCTCGGGCTGATCGCGTTCTACTTGCTCACGGGCAAGCCGTACTGGCGCGCCCCGAGCGTGGAGGGCAGCTCGCTCACGGCGCTGCTCGTCGAGATGATGGTCGAGCCGATGGCCCTCGCGAGCCACCGGGCCAAGGAGCTGATGGTCGGCGGCCTCGTGCCGCCCACCTTCGACGAGTGGTTCTCGCGCGCGGTCGATCGCGATCCGACGCGGCGCTTCCCGGATGCGCGTACGGCCATCCCCCTGCTGGTGGCGCTGCTGGAGGGCGACGCCGGCGCGAGCGCGAGCGCGAGCGGGCCCGGTGCCTTCGCGTCGACGACGCTCGCGAGCGCGCTCCCGGCCACGCGCGACGCGAGCGCGCTCGGCGTGACCGTCCCGGCGTCGCAGCTGCCGACCACCCCCGTTCCCGCGACGAGCACGAGCGCCCCGGCCGCAGCTCCGGCGCCGGGTCGCAGCGCCACACCGGGGTGGGTCTGGGGCCTCGCCGCGTTGCTCGCCGTTGCGCTGCTCGGCGCGGGCGCGCTCGCGATGACGCTCGGGGGAGGGCCGGCGCCGACGACGGCGCTGCCGGCCGCGACGTCGGCCCCGCTCGGCGCCGCGGGACCGAGCGTGGACGATGCAGTCGCGGGCTCGGACGATGCGACGGGTGACGACGTCGACACCGCCGCCGACGACGAGGCGTCGAGCGACGAGGCGATGGACGACGAGGGCGCCGCGGAGGAAGAGGACGTCGCGGGGGCCGACGCGGACGACGAAGACGAGACCGACGACGACGAGGACCGCGCAGGCGACGACGAGCACTCCGACGACGACGAGGACGTCGTGGCCACGCCGCCGCCGCCACCGCCGCATGCGACGAGGCCGCGTCGCGCCGCGACGAGCCCCGCCGCCACGGCCGCGCGCCGCATGCTCCTCGACGCGTGCTGGCGCGGTCAGTTCGAGGGAGAGCCGACGCCGACGCCCGCGCGCTGGACCTTCGACTTCCAGCTCGACGCGTTCGGCGCCGGCAGCAACGTCCGGATCACCGGGCCGAGCGGCGGGCTCTACTCGGCCTTCCGTGCGTGCGTCGTCACGCGGGTCGGGCAGTACCACCCGACCGACGGCGAGACGCACGTCGAAGTCACGCTGCCCTGAAGGGCGTGCCCGCGATGGCTATCGCGCAGCGGGCGCCGCCTCGAGCGGGTAGCTCGCGACGTGGTTGCCGTCGGTGTCGATGACGTGCACGGGGCCCCAGTGCCGCAGCGGATCGACGACGCGCTCCGCGTCGCCGACCACCACCACGAGCGCCGTGTCCGGCGTGATGTGCGCCCGCGCCGCCGCCAGCGCCTGGTCCGGCGTGACGGCCCGGATCTGCGAGCGGTAGCCGTCCCAGTAGTCGTCGGGCAGCCCGAAGATCCGCAGGTAGCCGACCATCCACGCGATGCGTCCCGCGGTGTCGATGGTGAGCGGGAAGGAGTCCGAGAGGTAGCGCTCCGAGTCGTCGATCTCGGTCGCCTCGGGCGCCTCCGTCGTGATGCGGTGCAGGTGCTCCATGAACGCCTCCATCGCGAGGCCGGTGCGATCCACCTCGGGATGCGCCGGATCGGGGCCGACGCTGCCACGCACGCGGTAGGGACCGGGCTGCACGAGGTCGTCGAGCGACGAGTAGACGCCGTAGGTGAGCGAGCGGCGCTCGCGCAGATCCATGAACAGGCGAGAGCGAGGCGAGCCACCGAGCACCTCGTTCACGACCTCCATGCCGATGAAGTCGGGGTCGGCGCGTCGGATCGAGAGGTTGCCGATGTTGAACATCGACTGCGCCGCCCCCGGCCGGTGCACGACGACGATGTCGCGCCCGGTTCGGGCCGGGACGTCGGGGAAGGTCACGGCCGGCACGTCGTGCTGGCGCCAGCGACCGAGGACGTGCTCGGCGGCAGCCTGCACCACCGTCGGATCCACGTTGCCCGCGACGACGAGGATCGTGTTGTTGGGCGCGAAGTGATCGCGGTGCCACGCCACGAGATCCGCGCGCGTCGCGCGCTGGATCGCGTCGGCCGTCGCATCCACGTGCCCGTACGGGTGCGAGGGACCGTAGAGCGCGCGATAGAACTCCCGGCGCGCGAGCTGGGCCGGATCGCCGTACTGGAGCGTGAGGCGATCGAGCTCGCGGCGCTTGAGACGATCGAGCTCGGCCTGCTCGAAGCGCGGGCTCATCGCCATGTCGCCGACGATCTCGAGCATCGTCTCGAGCTGATCGGAGAGGCCGCGAGCCTGGATGGTCACCGAGTTCGCGTCCTGGAAGACGTCGAAGTCGGCGCCGAGGTACTCCATCTGCTCGGCGATCTGCGCCGACGTCCGCGTGCGCGTGCCCTCCTTGAGCATCTTGGCGACGAGCACCGAGAGCCCCGGCAGGTCCGCCGGATCCGCGGCGAGCCCCGAGCGCACGGTGAGCCGAACGTACGCGACCGGAAGCGTGCCGACGCGGACCGTGTCGATCTCCAGCCCGTTGCGGAGCGTGCTCCGCGCGATCGCGGGCAAGTGCACGTCGCGCGGCGTGCCCGAGGCAGGCGCCGGCTCCCGTTGCCGCTCGGGCGGCGTTGCCTCGGCGACTTCCTGCCCCGTCGTGTCGGTCGTCTCGACCGTGGTGTCGGTCGTTTCGCCGCCGCCGCACGCGCCGAGCGCGAGCAGCGACGCGAGCGCGACGAGCAACGAGCGATACGCGAGCGCCTTGCCTCTGGTCATCGCGCACCTCCTTCTTCGGCGGCCTCGGGTGGCGGGACGACGTCCAGCACGGTCCGGTTCGTCTCCGCGAAGTACTGTCCGGCCACCCGCTGGATGTCGGCGCTCGTCACGGCGAGGTAGCGCTCGAGCTCGGTGCGGAGCAGGCGCGCATCCCCGTAGTACAGCTCGTACTCGGCCAGGTGCTCGGCGCGCATCAGGTTCGACTGCACGTTCACGATGAAATAGGCGCGGATGCGGTTCTGCACGCGCTCCATCTCGCGCGCCGGCACTCCGTGCGCGGCCACGTCGGCGATCGCCGCGTAGATCTGCGTGCGCGCTTCCTCGGCGGTGTGCCCTTCCTGGACCAGGCCGAAGATCGAGAAGAGGTCGGGACCGCGGCGGTCGTCGGTGCCGACGCCGACCTCGCTGAGGATCTCCTGCTCGTGCACGAGCGAGCGGTACAGACGCGAGCTGTCGCCGTCGCCGAGCACCTCCGAGAGCATCTCGAGCGCGTAGTGGTCCGCTTCGCGGTTCGGCGGGATGTGCCACTCGACGTGGAACGCCGGCAGATCCGCCAGCGGATCGAGCATCGTCTCGTGGCGCTCCGCCGTCTGCGGCGCGAGCTCCGGCGGCGTGTACGGCACGACCTCGCGCCGCGGGATGCGATCGAAGTACTGATGCGCCGCGGCGAGCGCGTCGGCTGGCTCCACGTCGCCCGCGATGACGAGCACGGCGTTGTTCGGCGCGTAGTGGCGCTGCCAGAACTCCTGCACCGCCGAGAGCGGCGAGGTCACGACGTCCTGGACGTCGCCGATCGTCGAGTGCGCGTAGGGAAAGTAGTCGCCGTAGGCGAGCTCGTTCGCACGGAGGAACGAGAGCGCATAGGGTTGAGACTCGTAGTTCTGCTGGCGCTCCTGGAGCACGGTCGTGCGCTGGTTGGCGAACGCTTCCTCCGTGATGTCGAGCGAGGCCATGCGGTCCGCCTCGAGCCAGAGGCCGAGCGCGAGCTCGTTCGAGGGAAGCGTCTCGAAGTAGTTCGTGCGGTCGTCGCTGGTGGTCGCGTTGGCGTCACCGCCGCGCGCGGCGATGTAGGTGAAGTGCTCGTTGCGCGCGACGTTGGCCGAGCCCTCGAACATGAGGTGCTCGAAGAGGTGCGCGAAGCCGCTGCGGCCGCGCTCTTCGTTGCGCGAGCCGACGTCGTAGTAGACGGCGATCGCCACGGTCGGCACCGTGTGGTCGGGATTGACGACGACGCGCAGGCCGTTGTCGAACGTCGCGCGCTCGATCACGAGGGCCTCGAGGGCATCGCTCGCGGTGCTGCTCGGCGCGGTGGTGGCGGGCGGCGGCGAGCGGTGGGCACGCTGGGCATCGGCGCCGCGCGCGCTCACCACACCGATCGCCACGACCAGGGCGAGCAGCGCGAGAAGCCGGAGAGAGCTCTTCTTCATCGATGTTCTCCATCGCCCCGGCATGTGCAGCGCGCCCGGGACGCCCGGCGTCGATATCACGCCCTCGCCTGCTTGGCGACGACCACGCGCGCCGCGACGACTGCGCGACGGCGCAGCAGGTCAGATGCAGTTGCCGCAGCCGGGCTGGCCGACTGGTGCGGTGCGCGCGCAGCACGTGGGCGCCGTGAACGGCGGACCGCACTGATTGCGGCACGCATAGCAGTTGCTCGGCGTCGTCAGATCGGTCTCGCAACCGGTGGTGAACGAGCCGTCGCAGTCGCCCCAGATCATGGGGCAGTCCAGATCGCATCCCGTTCTCGGCGTTCCCCCGAAGTCGGGGACGTACGTGCTGCACTCGGCGTTGGGCCCCGCGTGCACGCGCGTCGCGCACCACGTCGTCGCCTCCGGATCGGCCGCGTCCGCGGCGCCATCGCAGTCCGAGTCCACTCCGTCGCACGTCTCGGCCGCACCCGGGTGGATGCTCGCGTTCGCGTCGTTGCAGTCGTCGTCGTTCGCCACATATCCCGGCAACTGGGCGCACGCCATCATCGGTATGCCGGCGCCATACGCGTCGTGATCGGCGTCGCGGTACTGCGCCATCCCGGCCATCTCATCGATGGTTCCGTCGCAGTCGTCGTCCACGCGGTTGCACGTCTCGGCGCTCGCCATGGTCGCGCCCATGCACGCGAGCCACGTTCCGGCGAAGCACGTCTGCATGCCGGGGCGACACGCTCCGACGCTCGAGAACCCGCCCATACCGTCGGGGGTGCCGCACGCCCGCATCGCACCGGGGGAGCACATGCAGCTCGGATCGGTCGAGCCGTCGCAGTCGTTGTCGATGCCGTCGCAGATCTCGGTGCCTCCGGGGTGCGCCGCGACCTGCTCATCGTCGCAGTCACCGGTACTGGTCACCGACGGGTGTCCTGCACACGCGCTCGGCGTGCACGTCAGCATGGGCGAGCCCGCGCCAATCCCGTCGCCGTCGCAGTCGGCGTAGAACGTCAGAAGAACTCCTTCGTCGATCGTGGCGTCGCAGTCGTTGTCTCGCGAGTCGCAGACCTCGGGCGCGCTCGGGTGGACGCCTGGCGTCTCGTCGTCGCAGTCGCCTCCACAGCGCCTCGTTCCCTCGGGGTCGACGTTGCAGCAAGCGCTCGAGAGGTAGTCGTCGCCGTCGGCGTCGCGGGCACCGAAGGTCATCGGATCGCAATCCTCGTCGACATCGGCCGGATCGCACGCCTCGGAGTTCCCGGAAAAGCGCGAGAAGTCGTCGTCGTCGCAGTCGGTCCCGCCGCACGCCACGGACCGAACGCCATCGCCGTCGTGATCGGGCATCGTGCACCCCGCGACGATGCACCGCTCCGATGCCTCGTCGCAGGTCATCGGCGCAGCGCACGGCGAGGTGCCAGCCGCGCAGCGTCCCGAGACGCAGCCCTCGACACCCGAGCAGAAGGAGTCGTCGTCACAGTCGGCGTCGGTCGCGCATGCGCGCGCGTCGGCAGCTGCGTCGCCCCGCATGGGCTCGCCGGAAGGCTCCGCCGAACAAGCCGGCGCGAAGAGGGCCCATGCGACCACGCCTGCGCAGACTGCCGTCCGAATCATGATTCCCCCGATGGCGAGTCGGCTCGCGGATACGATGCGAGTCGACCGGGAGGATACACCTTGGTCGTGACGGCGCACTCGGCATGGGCGCTGGTCGAAGAACTGCCCATGTCGACGTGATAGGTTCGGAACAGGAGCGAGCCCGTTGACCGCAGCCGTCTTGTCCATCGGAACCGAGCTCACCCGTGGTGAGCTCGTCAACGGCAATGCCGCGTGGCTCGGAGAGCGCCTGACGTCGCTCGGCCTCGAGGTCACCGAGCAGCGCACCGTCGACGACGATACGACCCGCATCGTCGAGGTGCTGCGTGCGCTCGGCGATCGGCATCGCTTCGTCGTCGTGACCGGGGGCCTCGGGCCCACGAGCGACGACCTCACCACGGCGGCGGCCGCGGATGCGCTCGGCGTGGGCCTATTCCGCGACCAGGCGTCGATGGAGGCGATCGAGCGGCGCTTCGTGACGATCGGGCGGACGATGACGCCCTCGAACGCCAAGCAGGCCGACTTTCCGGAGGGCGCCACGGTGCTCCCGAACCCGATCGGCACCGCGCCGGGGTTCGCCGTCACGCTCGGACGGGCGCGCGTCTTCTTCACACCGGGCGTCCCGGCCGAGATGCGGCGCCTCTGGGAGGACCACATCGAGCCCACGATCGCGCCCGACGTGGAGCGACGCTCCCATCAGATTCGGCTGCGCACGTTCGGCATGACCGAGTCCGCCATCGGAGAGAAGCTGGCGACGATCGAGAGCGAAGAGAAGCTCGTCACGATCGGCTACCGCGCGACGTTCCCGGAGATCGAGGTGAAGGTGCTCGCCCGCGGCACGAGCGAGGCCGAAGCGGAAGCGACGGCGGCGCGCGTGGCGGGGCGTGTGCGCGACACCCTCGGCGGCGTCGTGTTCGGCGAAGACGAAGAAGCGTATCCCGCGTACGTCGGCCGCGTGCTGCGGAGCCGAGGCCTCACGCTGGCTCTCGCCGAGTCGTGCACGGGCGGGCTGGTCGGGCAGCTCGTCACGAGCGTGCCTGGAAGCTCGGAGTACCTCCTCTTCGACGCCGTCACGTACTCGAACGCATCGAAGATCGCGGTGCTCGGCGTGAACGAGGATCTCGTCCGCGGCTACGGGGCCGTCAGCCAGGAGGTCGCGGCGGCGATGGCCGAGGGCGCGCGACGGATCGCCGACGCCGACATCGCCGTCTCCATCACCGGGATCGCCGGTCCGGGCGGCGGGACCGAAGAGAAGCCGGTCGGAACGGTGTTCTTGGCGCTCGCCCGGAAGGGGCAGCCGACCCGGAGCTGCGCGCTCAAATTCGGTGGAGATCGCGAGCGAATTCGAACGCTCTCCGCCTATCACGCGCTCCGCTTGGTCGTGGAGTCCGCCGAAGGGCGCTGATCTTTCTACCGGGCGCGCGTCAGTCGCTCCGCTCCGCGAACGTTCCCTCGCTGTGCGGCTCGAAAAGCTGGACAAGTGTCACTGAACGGGATATCAGGGTGCGACTCGACTGCGCGCGAGAGGGGCGATTCTCTCGCGGCCGAGAGGGGCGATTCTCTCGAGGCAGCGGCGGGCCGGAAAGATCGGCTCGGCGAGCCGAGCACTCTCGCGAAGAGAAAGGCAACGTACATGTCGAACGACAAGGGTGGCGATCGGGAGAAGGCGCTCGCGCTGGCGCTGAGCACCATCGAGAAGGCGCACGGCAAGGGCGCCATCATGAAGCTCGGCGAAGGCGAGCTCACCAAGGACATCCAGACCGTCCCGTCGGGCTCGGTCGCGCTGGACATCGCGCTCGGCATCGGCGGCTACGCGCGCGGGCGCATCGTCGAGATCTTCGGCCCGGAGTCGAGCGGCAAGACGACGCTCACGCTCCACGCGGTGGCCGAGGTGCAGAAGGCGGGCGGCGTCGCGGCGTTCATCGACGCCGAGCACGCGCTCGACGTGGGCTACGCCAAGAAGCTCGGCGTGAACACCGACGAGCTGCTCGTGAGCCAGCCGGACAACGGCGAGCAGGCGCTCGAGATCGCCGACACGCTCGTGCGCAGCGGCGCGGTCGACATCATCGTGGTGGACTCGGTCGCCGCGCTCGTGCCGAAGGCCGAGATCGAGGGCGAGATGGGCGACAGCCACGTCGGCTTGCAGGCACGCCTGATGAGCCAGGCGCTCCGCAAGCTCACGGCGAACGTCCACAAGTCCAACACGACGCTCTTCTTCATCAACCAGATCCGCATGAAGATCGGCGTGATGTTCGGCTCGCCGGAGACCACGACGGGCGGCAACGCGCTGAAGTTCTACGCGTCGCAGCGCCTCGACATCCGCCGCGTCGGTACGCTGAAGAACGGCGAGGTCGCCGTCGGCAACCGCGCGCGTGTGAAGGTCGTGAAGAACAAGCTCGCGCCGCCCTTCGTGGAGTGCGAGTTCGACATCCTCTTCGGCAAGGGC
The DNA here is from genome assembly GCA_044223665.1 of Sandaracinaceae bacterium. Lineage (GTDB taxonomy): Bacteria > Myxococcota_A > Polyangia > Polyangiales > Sandaracinaceae > JBBSAT01. The sequence continues at coordinate 10,288 of JBGALT010000182.1, forward strand.
ATCAGCCGCAGCGGTGACGTGCTCGACCTGGGCTCGGAGCTCGGTCTGATCGAGAAGTCCGGCGCCTGGTACAGCTGCCAGGGCGAGCGCATCGGGCAAGGACGCGACAATGCGCGGACCTACCTCGAGCAGCACCCGGAGATGTTGGCCTGGGTCGAAGGGCAGATTCTCGAGAAGCACGGCCTCAAGCGCGCCGCAGTGGCCGAGGCCGACGCCGAGGAGAAGATCAACACCGACCGTCGGACGCGCGCGCGCGCCTGACGGAGCGGGGCGACGCAGCGTAGAACGGTCACCGTCGCGCTGCGTCGAAGCCCCGTCGCCTGATCGCGAAGTCCTGCGCGTGGTACAGCTGCCGGGCGAGCGCCTGGGGCAGGGACGCGCCATTGCGCGGCCCCCCTCGAGTAGCCCGCAGAGGTTGGCTTGAGTCGAAGGGCGGAGGGTCGACGACACGAGAGTGCGTGGGGCGCGGCGCGCGGAGCTGCGTGGGGCGCGCCGCGCGGGGCTGCGTGGGGCGCGGCGCGCGGGACTGCGTTGGACGTCGTCTGGGCGCTGGGCGTCGTGTGGGCGCTGGCTGCGCTCGGGATCGGATGCGGCGGAGCCCCGCCTCCGAGCACGACCGCGACCCGCGCAGAGCCCGACGCGCGCACGATCTTGCCGAACGGGGCGTCCTTGTTCGTCCTCGCGCGCCCGCGCGAGCTCTACGACGCCGACGCGAGCGCGACGATCCTCCGGACGCTGTTCTCCGACGCCCACCTCGACGGCGTCCGCGTCCAGTACGGCATCGACGGACGAGCGCTCGAGCGGCTCGCATTCGCCCGCTACGAGGACGGCGCTGCGGCGGGAGACGTGCTCGTGATCCAAGGGCCCTTCCGGGCGGAGGTCGCGGTCGCCGAGATCGCGCACCGCATGATGCCTCGGGAGTCGGAGACGCGCGGGGCGGGCGGCGAAGCGCGCGCCGCAGGGGTGCTCCACGGCACGCGGATGGACGTGCTCTCGGTCGGCCTCCACACGCTGGTCGTGGTGAACGGACCGCCCTCGCTGACCGAGCGCGTCACGCGCACCATCGAAGGCACGGTGCCACCGCTCGTCGCCGGGCCGATCGAGCAGGCCGTCGGGCGCCACGCCGAGCCTTTCGTCGCGATGCGACCGATCCCGCTGGGGCTCGACGGATCGAGCGGGGCGTCGCTGCTGCTCTCCGAAGAAGAGACGCTGCTCGTCGCGGTGAGCCCGGCCGGGGCTTCCACGATCCACGTATCGGTCGACCTGACCGGCGGCTTTCCGCCGACCGCCGAGCAGAACTTCCGCCAGCTCGCGTCCTCGCTCGCCCAGTCGCCGATGGGCACCGCGCTCGGGCTGCGCAGCGCGCTCGCCACGCTCGAGGTGCAGGCGAGCCCCGAGTCGGTCCGGCTCGCGGCGACGCTCCGCGCCGACGAGGTCGCGCAAGGCCTGCATCTCGTCTTCGGCGCCGAGATCGCCGAAGCGCTCGGGGATCCGCCCTCGACCACGACCAACTAGCTGAAATTCAAGCCGAAACCTGTCATCCTGGCGATTGACTGGCCGGCCGTTTTCTGCTAACGATCAGGCCCTCCGTCGGCGTCCCCGCGTCTCCCGCCCGTCACGCTCGCGCGCGTGGCCGGCTTCCGACGGAACCTGCTGCGCGTAGTGGGTCCGAGGAGGTTCGCGCATGGATTTCAAGGTCGGCGAAAAGGCAGTTCACCCCCATCACGGCGTCGGTGAGGTCACGTCGATCGAGTCCAAAGAGATCGCGGGCAACAAGAAGAACTTCTACATCCTGCGCATCATCGACAGCGGCATGAAGGTGATGGTCCCGACCGACGCGGCCGATCGCGTGGGGCTGCGCACCGTGATCTCGAAGAAGGACGCCGACAAGGTCCTCGCCGTCCTGCGCGACACCAAGGTGGCCGTCACCTCGCAGCCGTGGAACCGCCGCCACCGCGAGTACATCGAGATGCTGCACTCGGGCTCGCCCTTCGAGGTCGCGAAGGTGCTGCGCGACCTGACGCGGCTCAAGGGCGACAAGGACCTCTCGTTCGGAGAGAAGCGCCTGCTCGATCAGGCCCGCAGCCTCTTGATCACCGAGCTCGCGCTCGCCCGCAAGATCAAGGAAGACCGCGTCGAGGCCGAGATCCAGGGCATCTTGACCGGCGCCTGAGGCTGGCCGCCGCGTGAGGCTGGCCGCCGCGTGAGGCTGGCCGCCGCGTGAGGCTGGCCGCCGCGTGAGGCTGGCCGCCTGGAAAGGGCTGACCGCCGCGTCAGAACGCGAAGGTGAGCCCGAGCGCGATGTACGGATTGCCGATGCGCAGCGTCAGGCCGATCGCCTCGTTGAAGTGCAGCGTGCCGCCGACGGCGCCGATGATCCACGCGCCGGCCTCGACGTAGTAGCCGCCGCCGCGCGGGTTGCCGTCCCAGAGCGAGGGCGGGAAGTAGATCTGGAACCCCAGCTCGCCGAACGCCGACCACATGTCGCTGAAGTAGAACTCCCAGTGCAGCGTCACCGGGATGCCGAAGGCGAAGCCGTAGTGGTGGTTGCCGTCGTTCCAGTAGACGTCGTCGACGTAGTAGAAGTCGGCCCCGAAGTTCACGTAGACGGCGTCGTCGATCGACTCGACGAAGCCGTTGTGCATCACGGGGATGCCGAAGCGCAGGCCCGTGGCGAGGCCGTAGCCGTACCAGAGGATCCCGCCGTGGATGTCGAGCTGGAACGGCCGAGTGCCCGTGAACGGCGTGCCGATCTCGTGCTCGGCGCGGGCCACCGTGGGCAGGGCGGCCGACCCCAGCACGAGCCCGAGAGCGACGGTGAGCGGGGCGAGCAGCGTTCGCATGAGCGACGACTCGCACGAAACCGCGATTCCGTCGAGCGCTTGCACGAGCATCCGTCGTGGTTGCATACGTCTGGCATGTTCGACCTCGCCTCACTCAAGAAGGACGCCTCGGGCCTCGTCACCGTCGTCGCGCAGGACCGGCTCACGGGCGAGGTCCGGATGGTCGCGCACGCGAACGAGGAGGCCGTCCGCCGGACGATCGAGACGGGCGCGGCGCACTTCTTCAGCCGCTCCCGCCAGGCGCTGTGGAAGAAGGGCGAGACGAGCGGCCACGTGATGCGCGTGCACGAGGTCTGGGCCGACTGCGACGCCGATGCGCTCTTGTACCTCGTCGATCCGGAGGGCCCGACGTGCCACACCGGCGCGCCGAGCTGCTTCGTGACACGCGCGAGCGAGGGGACGGCCGCCCTGCGCGCGGCGCCGCTCTTCGTGCGGCTCGAGGAAGCCCTCGCCGAGAGGCGCGCCCGGAGCGGCGACGAGAGCTACACGCGCTCGCTCCTCGACGGCGGCGCAGTGAAGATCGGCGGGAAGCTCCGCGAGGAGGCGGACGAGCTCGCGCGCGCGATCGCGGAGGAGTCGCCCGAGCGCGTCGCGAGTGAGGCCGCCGACGTGCTCTACCACGCGCTCGTCGCGCTCCTCAGCCGCGACGTACCGCTGCGCGACGTCGAGGCGGAGCTCGCGCGCCGCTTCGGCGTGTCGGGCCACGACGAGAAGGCCTCGCGATCCAAGTAGACGCGCTCGAAGCAGGCGCGCGCGATCGTTCGGGCTCGATCGTGGCGCGCCAGGCCGTCAGGACGAGTACCACCGCGCGTCGCGGCAGACGAAGCGCGTCGTGCCGGGCAGCACCGGGCCCGGCTCGGGGTGCTCGGGATCGCCGGGCAGGGCGAGGATCCACTGCCCCCCGAGATCGCGGAAGACCGGACGCACGAAGGGAGGGCTCGCGGCGCGCGCCGCCTCGACGATCGCGTCGGCCGACGTGGCCGCGGCCAGCAGCTCGAGGGTGCGTAGCGTCGGCGGCGGGAGGTCGATCTCGGCGCGCAGGTGGGCTGCCACTGCCTCCATCGGCCGCATCCATCGCGAGGCGACGGTCTCGTGCGCGTCGTGGCTCGCGACCTCGCCGGCGTCGACCTTCGCGAGGAAGAAGCGCGCATCGAAGCGCTTGCGCTCGACGGCCGGCGTCACCCAGCGCGCGAGCGGCACGAGGCGGCCGGCATCGAAGCGCAGGTCGGCATCGGCGGCGACCTCGGGGAACGAGCGCCCGCCGGCCAGCGCGGCGCGGGCGGCGGCGGCGTGCGGAGCGCCGCCCGCGGCGAGCAGCACCCCGGCCTCCTCGAGCGTCTCGCGGATCGCCGCCACCCAGATCGCGCAGGCGGCATCGCCGAGCTCGGGCTCCGAGAGGCGCGCCGCCGCGCTCGCGGGGTCGAGGCCCGCGACCCGTGCGACGAGCGCCGGCTCGCCGTCCGCCGCCTCGACCCTTCCCCCCGGAAAGACGAACGCGCCGCCCATGAACGCGGTCGCACGATGCCTCTGGACGAGCAGCACCTCGGGCCCGCCCGCGCCGTCCCGCAGCACCACCACCGTCGCGGCGGCGGCGGGAGGCACACCGTCGCGCAGCGGATCGATCTCGAGCATCCCCCGGTCAGTCTCCGACGAGGACGCGCGTCGTCGGGACCCCGATCGCCGCCGCCAGGCGCGCCAGCGTCTCGAGCGAGGGCGTGTGCCGGCCCGCTTCCACGCGGGCGATGTTCGGCCGGTGGATGCCGGTGCGCCGCGCGAGCTCGGCCTGCGTGAGCCCGGCCGCCAGGCGCAGCGCACGGACGCGGGCGCCCAAGCGAGGCCCATCCAGATCCGCGAGAACGTCGCCGGGCGCCGAGGTCGTCGCCGGGCTCGCCATCACCTCTCGCTCACGCGCCGCGAGATCGGCGGCACCGAGATCGAACGCCTTGCCTCCGACGAGGGTCACCCGCGCCGTGGCGGCGTCGTCGGAGATCGCGATGCTCTCCACCTCCGAGCCGTCGTCCTCGGCAGCCGCGGGGCGGTCCACGAGGGTCGCCGAGCCGTCGGCGAGGATGGCCAGCAGCGCGGCGCCGCGGGGCGAGACCGT
>JBGALT010000183.1:0-14679 GCA_044223665.1 Sandaracinaceae bacterium
GGGGGTCGTCACTTGACAGACTTACTATGTAAGGTCCATGCTCCGAGCACAACCTTACGACGTAAGGTCAAGGAGACAGACGCTCATGGACGCCCCCTCGCTCCCCGCCGCCCCTTCTCACCAGGCCCACGGTGCCGCGCCCCGCATGCGCGCCTTGGTCCAGCACCGGTACGGAGGGCCCGAGACCCTCACGCTCGCGCAGATTCCTCGCCCCGTGCCCGGGCCTGGCGAGGTGCGCGTGCGCGTCGAAGCGGCGGGGCTCGACCGCGGGACCTGGCACCTCATGACGGGCCGGCCGTACCTGATGCGCCTGCTCGGCTTCGGCTTCTTCGGCCCCAAGCAGCCCGTCCCCGGGCTCGACCTCACCGGCACGGTCGAGGCGGTGGGCCCCGGCGTCACGCGCTTCGCGATCGGCGACCGCGTCTTCGGGATCGGGCGCGGCTCGTTCGCGGAGCACACCGTCGCGCGCGAGGACAAGCTCGCGCGCGTGCCGGCCGGAACCGCCCGCGGAGAGGCCGCGCTGCTCGGAGTGTCGGCGCTCACCGCGATCCAGGCCCTGGATCGGGGCGCCGTCCGCGCGGGCGCGCGCGTGCTCGTGATCGGAGCTTCGGGTGGCGTGGGCTGCTTCGCCGTCCAGATCGCGCGCGCCCGCGGAGCGCGCGTGACGGGCGTGTGCCGCACCGAGAAGGTCGCGCTCGTGGGCTCGCTCGGCGCCGAGCGCGTCGTCGACTACGCGAAGGAGAGCTTCACCGACGGCCGCGAGCGCTACGACGTCGTGATCGACGCCGGCGGCAACACCCCCCTCGCCGCGCTCCGGCGCACCATGACGCCGACCGGACGCCTCGTGTTCGTCGGCGGCGAGAACGGGGGCGACCTCACGGGCGGGATGGGGCGGCCTCTCTCCGCCATGATGCTCGGCATGTTCACGCGCCAGCGCTTCGCGATGCTCGCCGCCCGCGAGCACTTCGAGGATCTCGAGCGGATCGCGGCCCTCGTCGATCGAGGCGAGCTCCGTGCGGTCGTGGATCGCCGCTGCGGGCTCGCCGAGGTCGGACAGGCCCTCGTCGATCTCGAGGCCGGCCGCGTCCGAGGCAAGGTCCTGGTCGAGCCGCGCTGACCGCGCGCGCTGGGGGTGTCAGCGCCCGGCCAGGTCTTCGATGGCGCGCACGAGCGTCGCGGCCGGCGTCGGCTTGCCCAGCACCTGCGGCGCGAGCTCGAGCAGCCGGCGGTGGCGGCGGAACAGCTCCGGGTCGTCGGTCACGATCACGAGGTGGGCGGCCAGATCCGGCCGCTTCTCGCTGAGCCAGTTCGCCAGCACCGGCGTCTCCATCGCGCCCAGATCGCAGACGAGGACGTCGACGCGTGATCCCGACGCGATCATCTCGATCGCCTCCTGGGCGTCGCCCGCAATGAGCACGTCGTAGCGACGCGCGAGCACACGCGAGTAGGCGCGCACGAGATGGTCGTCGTCACCGACCACTAGCACCGCGAGGCGGCGGTCGGTCGAGCCGATCCTCGGGATGGTGCGCGCTCGCAGGCGCGCGGCTCGCATCTCGGCGTCGGACGAGCGCGGGACGAGGACGACGAAGGTCGCGCCCTCGCCGTAGACGCTCTCGACGAGGAGGTCGCCGCCCATCTTCCGCATGAGGTTGCGCGAGATCGACAGACCGAGGCCCGTGCCGAGGTTCGCCCGCTTGGTCGTGAAGAAGGGATCGAAGATGCGCTGGATCGCGTCGGGCGGAATACCGGGCCCGGTGTCGCTGATCGAGATCGCGACCGCTTGGTCGTCGGCGCGGGCCGAGATGCGCAGGCGGTGCACGTCGCGGGCGACCTCGCGCATCGCGTGGGTGGCGTTGACGATGATGTTCGTCAGCACCTGGGTGAGGCGGGCCTGCGGCGCGACGACCTCTGGCAGATCGCTCGCGAAGTCGCGCTCGATCACCGCCATCGATTGCATCTCTCGGCCGACCAGACGAACGAGGAGATCGAAGACCTCGGGGATGGCGACGACCTGCGGGATCTCGGCGTCGTTGGTCTGCGCGAACACCCGGAGATCCTTGACGACCTCCTGGATCGTCGTCGCGGCCAGACGTATCTCTTCCGTCTCGCGCACGATCTCTTGCCGCGTGCCCGTCATTCGGCCGAGCGCCGCGATGCGCACCACGTCGTCCTTGCCGAGGGACCGACCTTCGTCGGCGGCCCGAACGACCTCCTCCACCACGTCGGCTGCGGCCCCGACCTGCGTCGGCAGCATGTCGAGGCCGAGAAGGATCGCGGAGAGCGGGTTGTTCACCTCGTGCGCGACGCCCGCCACGAGCGTGCCGAGCGCCGCCAGCTTCTCGGCCTGGGCCACTTCCACGCGCTCGCGCTCGCCTTGCGCGCGCAGCGATCCGCGCAGGCGCGTGCGATCGATCAGCTCGAGCACCTGCGCCTTGTCCTGGACGTCGATCGCCATCGCCTCGTCGGCGCCCGCCTCGATCGCCTCCACGGCCTCGGGGCGGGTTCGCGTGAGCACGCCGACCGGGAGCCCGCCGAGCTCGCGCCGCGCATCGTCGATCGCTCGGCGGAGCGCGCCGGCGATCGGCCGCACCACGATGGCGCCCGCGGCCGCGCGCATGCCGAGGGCCTCGCGCAGCGCTTCCGCCGTGCCCGACTCCACGACCAACATCACGAGATTGGGCGTCAAGCGAGCACAAGCGTGGCGGACAACCCCTGCACAGCGCAAGGCCCCATAGTCGAGCGATCTCGCCACGGTGGAAACGCCACCTCCGCCTTCCCGTGGGCCCGAATCCCGGTAGGATGCGCGCGGATGTTCGAGCGAGCCCTCGATCTCGTCGGAGCGCACTGCGACCTGGAGCAGCGCCTACGCGACATTCCCCCGAGCGCGCGCGCGCGGGGGATCTGGGTCCGCCCCTTCGAGGGCGCGCTCGCGCGGCGGGGCCTGGTGGACCGCTACCTCGCCGTCTTCGACGCCACGGCGTCGCCGCTCGCCTGGCACTCGTGCGGCGAGGTCGCGGCGCGCCTCGCGGTGGCGGGCGCGCTCTACGCCAGCCCGGCCGAGGTCCATGCCGGGATGCGCGAGCTCGGGCGCGCCCAGGCCGTGCACTTCAGCGAGAGCCTCCTCGGCCGCACCTTGCTCCGGATCCTCGCGCCCGATCCCGTCCGCGTCCTGCAGCAGGGAGCCGCCGCGCGCCGCCAGGGGTGCGACTACGGCCACTGGGAGCACGACTTCTCCATCCCGGGCAAGGCGATCGTCACCCACACCGACGAGTACCTCTGGCTCGACTCGCAGGTGCTGGGCAGCGCCGAGGGCACTTTCGAGGCGATCAAAGTGCCGGCGCGGTTCGAGCTGCGCATGACCAACGCCTACAACGGCGTGACTGAAATCACGTGGAACAACGGCTGAGCTGCGGATTTTGCAATCGGTCGCATTGATCGAGGGCGCCCGGCGGAGTAACGCCGGGCCCCTATGGGTCTTGCAATTCCTCCCGAGGTCTGTTCCGGCGACCACGACGCGCCGCGCTCCGACGTCCATCACGTCTCCGACGTCTCGAGCCGTCCGCGGGTCGACGTGGACCCAGAGCTCCCGATCCGTGCGGCGCGCGCGCTGATCGAGGCGCTCGTCCACGCCGGCGTCGACACGTTCTTCGGGATCCCGGGCGGGCCCGCCGCGCCGATCTTCCAGGCCCTCGACGAGGTCGAGGGAGCGCGTTTGGTCGAGTCGCGGCAGGAGTCCGCCGCGGGCTTCGAGGCCGCCGGCTACTTCCGCGCCACGGGGCGCGTCCCGGCCGTGGTCGTCACCGCGGGGCCCGGCGCGACGCAGGCCGTCACGGGCATCGTCAACGCGAGCCTCGAGCGCGTGCCCATGATCGTCGTGGCCGCCGACGTCGCGTGGTCGGTCGCCGGCGGGCGTATGCTCCAGGACAGCGGGCCCGACGGAATCGCGATCGAGGACATGTTCGCGAAGTCGACGCGCACGCAGGTCCGCGTGAGTCGGCCCGAGAGCGCGGCCACGCAGGCGATGGCGGCCCTCGACTGTGCGCTCGACCCCGAGCGCCCCGGCCCGTCTCTGCTCGTGGTCCCGATGCAGCACGCGGCCGCGAACACCCGCCGCGCGACGTTCGCACGACGCTCGCGCGTGCGACACGCGACCATCGACCCGACGGCCGTCGCCGAGACGTGCGATCTGCTCGCGGCGGCGCGACGCCCGCTGATCGTCCTGGGCGGCGGCACGCGTCGGCACGCGGCGGCGATGCGCCAGCTCGTCGACGTCCTCGACATCCCGTTCGTGACGACGCCGACCGGCAAGGGCGTCGTGAGCGAGGAGCACCCACGGAGCCTGCGCCACGGCGGTCTCGCGGCCAGCGCATGGGCGCGCGCCTACACGTCGCTCGGCGTCGACGTGTGCCTCGTCCTCGGCACCGATCTCGACGACATCGCCATCGGCCCGACGCGCTACGTGGCCGAGGGCGGCAAGCTGATTCACGTCGATCTCGACTCCCGCGTGTTCCACCGGAACCTGCCCACCGAGCTCGCCGTCGTCGCCGACGTCGAGGTCTTCGCGGACTCGGTGCGCGCGCACTGGAGCGCGTGCGGGATGCGCCAGGGGCGCGTCATGAGCGAGGTCCGAGCGCTGAAGAAGACGACGAGCCCGTACACCGCGACGACCGAGACGACCGCGGATCGTCCGATCGCGCCGCACCGCGCGATCGCCGATCTGTGCGCTGCGCTGCCCGACGCGCGCTACTGCTCCGACATCGGCGAGCACATGCTCTTCGCGCTCCACTTCGTCACGGCGAAGGACCCGAGCGCGTTCCACATCCAGCTCTCGCTGGGAAGCATGGGCTCCGGGATCGCGACCGCCGTCGGTCTCGCCTTCGGAGACCGAGGCCGCGACGTGGTCTGCATCGCCGGCGACGGCTGCATGCAGATGATGGGCAGCGAAGCGCTGGTCGCCGTCCAGCACCGGCTGCCGATCGTCTTCGCCGTCTTCAACGACGCTCGCTACAACATGGTCCATCACGGGATGCGTCAGCTCTACGGCCGCGCGCGCCAGTGGAGCGCCGGCCCGATGATCGACTTCGCCAAGTGGGGCGAGTCGATGGGCATGACCTGCCGGCGGATCAGCCGGGCCGGAGAGCTGACGCCGGCCTTGCTCGCGAACCTCCGCGCCGACGGCGGCCCGGTTCTCCTCGACATCCGCATCGACCGCGACGTCCGTCTCGCGGGCGCGGGCCGGGTCGAGGCGCTCCAGCAGATGAGCTCCCACGAGATGACGACAGGAGGTTCGCGATGAGGTCGACGATTCTTGGGCTCGGTGAGTGGCGCCCCAGCACGCTCCGGACGAATGGCGACTGGCCGGAGGCCGTGGTTCGCTCCTGGTCGGAGCGGCCGAAGGCCGGCCCCGCCGCGGGCTCGACCGGCACCGGCGTGGACATCACGGCGCTGAACGACGCCCCCGACCTCGCTGCCGCCGATCGGCTGAGCGCCGAAGGGTTCGTCCGGGACATGGAGGACGCGTTCCTCTTCGCCAAGGAGCGCTACGTCGCCGACGACGCGACGACCTCCATCCAGGCCGGCGCGTTCGCGGCGCGCGAAGCCCTGGCAGACGCGGGCATCTCGCCGCTCGACGTCGACGTGATCATCCACTGGGACGCGGTGCCCGATCACCCCGGCTGCCCCGGCGCGCCGAAGCTGGCCGAGCTCTGCGGCGCCACGAACGCTCACGCGTTCGACATCCAGCAGGCGTGCGCGAGCGTCGTCTCGAGCCTCCAGCTCGCCGCGGCGCTCGTGGAGTCCGGCCGCGCGCGCTACGTCGTCTGCACGCAGTCGCACCTCGTGATGCGCCTGTTCGGCTTCGAGGCGCCGGTGTCGGCGAACACGGGCGACATCGCGACCGCGATGGTGGTCGGCCCGAGCGAGCGACCCGGGATCCTCGCGACCCACTCGCACAGCGACGGTCGCTTCCAGAACGGCGTCATCATCGCGCGCGGCAAGGACGACGCGACCGATACCCCGTGGTGGAAGCCGGGTGGCCCCTTCGTGTTCGGAACGAAGGACCGCGCGCTCGCGCAGCAGATGATGAAGGAGACGGTCAAGATGGGCGCCCTCACGATCCGTGAGGCGTGCGAGAAGGGCCGGCTCGACACCAAGACGATCGACGTCGTCTGTGCGCCCCATCCGCGCCGCTGGATCCCGGGCGCCGTCGCCGAGACGCTCGGCCTGGCGAACGCCTGCGCGCCCCACACCTACGAGTCGACCGCCCACGTCGGCGGCTGCGGCGCCGTCGCGAACCTGATCGAGGCCCGCCGGCGCGGCATGCTCCGCGAGGGCTCGCTCGTCGCGCTCTACGCGCAGGGCCAGGGCATGACGCGTGGCGCCGCGCTGCTCTCCTGGGGCATGCGCTGACGGCCCGACACGAAGCGGGCCGCGAGCGAACGCTCTTTCTTCGCGGCCCGGTTCGTGGCAACACCGCTGCCCATGTCCGACATGCACGGCGGCGACATCATCGGCGAGGTCCTGGCTCGACGCGGGATCCAGCACCTCTTCACCCTCTGCGGCGGGCACATCTCGCCGATCCTCGTCGGCGCCAAGAAGCGCGGCATCCGCGTCGTCGACATGCGCGAAGAGGTGAACGCCGTCTTCGCCGCCGACGCCGCGGCGCGCCTCACGGGCAACGTCGGTGTCGCGGCGGTCACGGCCGGCCCCGGCGTCACCAACACGGTCACCGCGATCAAGAACGCCCAGATGGCGGAGTCGCCCCTGCTCCTCTTCGGAGGCGCGACGGCGACCGTGCTCCGCGGGCGTGGCTCGCTCCAGGACATCGACCAGCTCTCGATCCTCTCGCCGATCACCAAGTGGGCCACGCGCGTCACGACGGTGAAGAGCCTGAAGCCCACGGTCGAGCGCGCGATCGACATCGCGCTCGGGGGCGTCCCCGGCCCCGTCTTCGTCGAGGTGCCTATCGATCTGCTCTACCCCGAGGAGACGGTGCGGAAGTGGACGATGGGCGAGGCCACGATGAAGGGCCCGCTCGGCGACGCGCTGCGCTTCTATCTCCGCGGCCACCTGTACCGGCAGTTCGAGCAGCCGCACGTCCCGCTCTTCGCGCCCGAGCTGCCCTCGCCCGCCGACTTCACCGTCGCGCGCGACACCGATGCGCAGATCGCCTCGGTCGCGGCGGAGCTCGCGCGCGCGAAGAGGCCGCTCCTGGTCCTCGGCAGCCAGACGCTCGTGAACCAGACGAATCCCGAGCGCATCGCCGACGCGGTGCGCGCGCTGGGGATTCCGGTCTACCTCGGCGGCATGGCGCGCGGCCTGCTCGGAAAGACGAGCGCGACCCAATTCCGACACGAGCGCGGCAAGGCCCTGAAAGAAGCCGACCTCGTGCTGGTGCTCGGCTTCCCCTTCGACTTCCGGCTCAAGTACGGCCAGGCGATCCCGAAGAGCGCGAAGCTCGTCGGCGTGAACCTGAGCGCCCCGACGCTGCGGAAGAACCGCATCCCCGACACCGCGATCCGCATGCATCCGGGCGACTTCCTCGTCTCCCTGGCCCGCGCCGCCGGCAAGGTCGATCGGCCCGAGTGGATCGCCGCACTGAAGAAGCGCGAGGACGCGCGCGACGCGCAGATCGAGGAACAAGGCGCGCCGCTCCCCGCGGGCAAGAAGCGCGTCGGGCCGATCCGCTTCTTCCTCGAGCTCGAGAAGAAGCTCGCCGACGACGCCGTGCTCGTCGCCGACGGTGGCGACTTCGTGGGCACCGCCTCCTACATCCTGCGGCCGCGCGGGCCGCTCGCGTGGCTCGATCCGGGCGTGTACGGAACCCTCGGCGTCGGCGGCGGCTTCGCGGCGGGCGCGGCCCTCTGCCGCCCCAAGAGCGAGGTGTGGATCCTCTGGGGCGACGGCTCGAGCGCCTACTCGCTCGCCGAGTTCGACACGTACGTGCGCCACGGCCTGGCGCCCATCGCCGTGATCGGCACCGACGCGCTCTGGGCGCAGATCGCGCGCGATCAGACGGAGCTGCTCGGCGACGACGTCGGCACCACGCTGCGCGACACGTCCTACGAGAAGGTCGCCGAGGGCTACGGCGGCGTCGGCCTCTTGATCGACGAGGAGTCGAAGATCGCCAGCGTGCTCGACGAGGCCAAGCGCATCGCCCGGAGCGGCAAGCCCGTCTGCATCAACGTGCTTCTCGCCCCGAGCGACTTCCGCAAGGGCTCGATCTCGGTCTGAGCACGAGCGGGCTCCGCGCGGCGATCGAGGGCTGCCGCAGTTTGCCGGCGGGCGACGCGTGGTCGCCCTCCAGCCTCGTCCCAATCGTCGCGTGACGCGACGATTCTGCGACGTAGTCGATCAGAGCCCGTGGCGCTCCCTCAGCGCTCCGAGCAGGCCGAGCGAGGCGCGCTCGCAGATCTCGAACACCTCCGCGAAGCCCCCGGTGTAGTAAGGGTCCGGCACCTCGGCGCCCTTCCCTGCCCCGGGCTCGTGGTCCCGGAACAAGCGTACCTTCGCGCGCTGCGCGTCGCTCCTCGCGAGCGCGAGCACGTTCTTCAGGTTGCTCGCGTCCATCACGAGCAGGTGATCGAAGCCGTCGAGATCGGCGGGGCGGATCTGACGCGCACGGTGGGTGATCTCGACGCCGCGCGTGCGCGCGTGCGCCCGCGTCGGCGGCGTCGGCGGATGCGCCAGCTCGCCGGCGTGCCAGTCGCCGGTGCCGGCGCTGTCGATCTCGAAGTGCGCCTCGAGGCCCGCCGCCCGCACGTCCCGCACGAAGACGGCTTCGGCGGTCGGTGAGCGACAGATGTTGCCGAGACACACGAAGAGCACACGGACCGGAGCGCGCGTCATGGGTGAACCTGTCGCAAGAGCTCGGAGACCGAGAGCGTTCCGAAGATGGCGAAGAGGGCCAAGCCCACGAGCGCGCTCGTGAGCAGCACCGGGATCGCCGCCGACAGGATCGCCACGAAGATCCCGGCGACGGGAGCGCGATCCTCGCCGAGGCCGTGGACACCCCGTGCCGCGCCGTAGCAAGCGAACCCGGCCCACACCACGAACGCCAGGCGCGTCAGCGACTGCAGCGCGACGCCCACCCCCGGCACGAAGCCCAGGATCAGGATCGGAAGGAGCCAGGCGCGGATCGCCGACGTGTAGAGCATCGCGTGGAGCGACGCGCGGAACGTGCCGCGCCCACCGAACGCGCCGCAGATCGCGTGGAAGACGAGCCCGTGCACCAGCTCCACGAAGAGCGATCCGAGGACGAGCAGCGCGGGCGTCGCGCCGACCAGACCACACACCAGGCCCGTGCCGGCGGTGCGGAGCGGCGGCGGAAGCCACTGCGCGAAGACGAAGGGGACGAGCGCCAGACACGGCGTGAGCGCGAAGTACGTCGCGTAGCCCAGCGTCGTCGCGACGAGGGAGAACGCGGTCGCGCTCGAGAGATCGGGCTCGGCGCCTGCCGCCGCGCCGAGCGCGGTGAAGGTGCCGACGGGATCGCTCGTCGCGCGCCAGATCGTCTGCGTCAGCCGCTCGAAGAAGCCGAGCGATCGATCCTCCCACGCGATCGGTGCCGCCATCGGTGCGGTGATAGCACGCGACGGATCGCCCGCGCGCGTGTGGGCCCGAGTAGGGGCCACACCGAGGCGCGCACGAGAACACTTCGGTTTTCGACACGCGCGCGCCGCCCGCGCGGATCATCGGTGATCCCCCCCTTCTCGCGCGCGTCGCGATTCGTAGGATCGCTCGCCATGCTGCGTTGCTCGTTCTGTGGTCGCGACCTGGCCTACGTGCATGGCCACGCCGCATGCATCTGTCCCGAGTGCCCGCTGCGCGGGCTCAGCCAGGCCGACTGCTGCGCCGGCGAAGAGATGGCCTCGTGCACCGCGCACGTGGTGCCGCGCACGCCGATGGCCGATCCGCGCACGAGCGGCATCTGGGCGATCACGCGGGACACGGGCGGCACGCCCGTGCCGATCGAGGACGCGGAGCCCGCTCCGGCGCCCTACGCGTTCGCGCGCCCGCGCTGATCACGCTCGTCCCACCTCGCGCGCCACCCCTGCTCGGATGCGCGGATGACAACGGCCCTGCGCGCCGTAGAGTCGGCCCATGTCCTCGCCGCGCGCGCGCACCGATCCGAAGCCGACCGTCGAGCCCGGCACGCAGGCGCTGCCGCTCGGCCCGCGCGTCGAGGCGATCCTCGAGGTCGCGGTTCGCGCGCGGCGCCCGGTGCTCCTCGAGGGGCCCACCGGGATCGGCAAGTCGCAGCTCGTCGCGCAGCTCGCGCGCAGGCTCGGGATCGCCCACGTCGTGCTCGATCTCTCGCTGCTCGAGCCGCCGGATCTGGTCGGTCTGCCGAGCATCGAGAACGGTCGCACGTCGTACGCCCTGCCGCGCTTCCTGCCGCGGGACGGCGCCGGCATCCTGATGCTCGAGGAGCTCAACCGCGCCGAGCGCTACATCCAGCAGCCCGCCCTCCAGCTGCTGACCGCGCGCACGCTGCACGAGTACGTGCTCCCGGAAGGATGGAGCTGCGTGGCCGCGATCAACCCGGAGAGCGGCGACTACCAGGTGACGCCGCTCGACGCGGCGCTGCGCGCGCGCTTCCTCCAGGTGCCCGTGCGCGCCGATCGCGGCGCGTGGCTCGCGTGGGCCGGCTCGAACGGCGTGCATCCCGCGGTGATGGCGCTCGCGCGGGCGCACGAGCGCATCTTCCAGGACGTCCCGCCACGCTCGTGGACGTTCGCATCGGACGTGCTCCTCGCGATGCGGCCCGACGAGCTCGCGCAGCCGGCGCTCGTGCGCGACGTGCTCGGCGGCTACCTGCCGCCGGTCTGGGTGGATGCGCTCGCCGCGAGCGCATCGCTCGGCGCGCGGCCGCTCGATCTGGACGTGCCCGCGCTGCTCCGCGACTACGGGCCGAAGAGCGCGGGCAAGGAGACGCTGCGCGGCTGGCGCGAGCGCGGCGAGACGGACCGCTTCGACGAGCTCACGGCGCGCCTCCGGACGATTCTCGCCGGGCCCGAGTGCGGCGTGCTCGTCGCGCAGAAGGCGCTGACGCTCGCTTCGCTCGAGGCGCTCTTGGCCGATCTGCCGGGCGATCAGCGCGAGGCCGCGCAGGACGCGCTCGCCGGCAACCCGACGGCCGTGGTGCTCCTCGACGTGCGCCCCGAGGACGTGGTGACGAACTACGGCGCCTCCCCCGCCATGGCGCGCGTCGAGACCTGGAAGAAGGACGCGACCAAGCAGCACCGCGTGGGCCTCTTGGTGACGGCCGTGCGCGCGCACGTGCTCGCGCCGCACGTGGCCGCGGAGCTGCGCCGGAGCAACGGGCAGCGCATCTCGCTCGGGCACTTCCTCCTGCAGGTGGGCGACCGTTGGGGCATGCCGCTCGTCGACGCCCTGCAGAAGCTCGGCATCACGCCCATCCGGCCCACGTGAACGGCGCGGCGCGAAGGAGCGAGATCGATCTCCGCGCGTGGCTCGACGCCTTCGTGCACGAGCGCTCGTTCCTCTCGCGCTACCCCTACTACGCGCACGTGCTCGCCTCGATCGTGCCGGTGCTCGACCCGAGCGTGCCGGCGATGGGCGTCTCGCTCCACGCGGGGCCCGACGGGCGGGCGCGGTACTACCTGCACGTGAACGTCGACGCCGTGGCGCGCGAGCCGCAGTACCTCGTCGGCCTCCTGCTCCACGAGGTGCACCACGTCGTCCTGGGGCACCTCGCCCACCCGAAATTCTTCGGCGTGCCCTCTCGCGAGCGGATGCTCGTGGCCCAGGAGACGACGGCGAACGAGCACATCACCGAGCCGCTCCCGTCGCCGATCCTCTGGCAGCACTTCGAGCGCTTCGGGCTGCGGGCGGGGCAGAGCACGATGGAGCGCTACGCGCTGCTCTCGCGCGCGCAGGCCGAGGGCGCCTCGATCGCGCCCAAGCCGGGCACCGGGCCCGTGGACCGTCACGACTGGGACGAGAACGAGACACCGACGCCCGGCGGAGTCGAGGAGACGCGCGAGGCGATCTCGCGCGCGCAGCAGGAGGGAAAGGACGACGCCGAGCGCGCGAAGGTCGACCGGCCCGAGAGCGTGTGGGTCGCCGGTCACTCGCCGAGCGAGCTGCTCGCGATGCTCGGCGCGAGCGACGAAGCTCCCGCGGCCCACGTCGACTGGCGCGAGGCGCTCCGCACCTTCGTCGCGCGGGCGCGCGCGCCCGTCCACACCTGGTCCCGCCCGAGCCGGCGCTTTCCCGATCGCGTGGGCGCCGTCCCGGGACGTGCCTACCGACCGCGCAGCGTGCTGCGCCCCACGATCCTCGTCGCCATCGACACCTCGCTCAGCATGAGCGAGCGCGAGCTGACCGAGGTCGCGCGCCAGCTGCGCCCCATGAGCGAGGTCGCGCAGCTCGTGATCGCCGAGTGTGACGCGGCGGTCGCGCGCACGTATCCATTTCGCGGGACGATTCCGTCGATGAAGGGGCGCGGGGGAACCGACCTGCGACCGGTGTTCGAGCCGGCGTACCTCGCGCGACACGGTGCCGACGGCGTCGTCTACTTCACCGACGGACAGGGGCCCTTCCCGGCCCAGCCGCCGCGCGTGCCCGTGCTCTGGGCCCTGACCAAGCCGGAGGACTTCGCCTGTCCCTGGGGCGATCGCGCGCAGCTCACGCTGCGACACGGCAGCAAGGCCGAGCTCGCGACGCGTGCCCGCTGACCCACCGTCCGCGGCCACACGCGGTCGGTGATCAGAGCTTGGCGCGCGCCAGGATCCAGTCGATGACCACACGCACGTGCGGAGCGACGTGTGCCTTCGGGTACACGAGCGAGAACGGCCGCGTCCTTCCGCCGTGCTTCTCGAGGACCTCGAGGAGCCGCCCGGCGCGGACCTCGTGCGCGACCATGAAGCGGTAGATCTGGCAGATGCCGACGCCCGCGAGCGCGAGCGCGACCAGGCCCTGCGGATCGTCCATGCAGCGGACGGGCGCGCCGCTCGGGACGAGCTCGCGGCTCGGGGCCGCGAAGAGCCACGGCAGGACGCGCCCCGAGCGAGGCAGGACGAAGGGCAGCAGCACGTGGCCCTCGAGCGCGTCGAGACTGCGCGGCCGTCCGCGCGCCTCGAGGTAGCCCGGGCTCGCGAAGGTGCCGAGCGGCGCATCGCCGAGCTTTCGCGCCACCAGCGAGGCGTCGTCGATCGCACCGAGCCGGATCGCGAGATCCGAGCCCTCGCGGACGAAGTCGGTGACCCGGTTCTCCACCTGGAGCTCGAGCACGACGCCCGGGTGCGCCTCCGCGAGACCGGCGAGCGCCGGTACCACCCGATGCAAGCCGTAGGTGGTCGGGAGACTGATGCGGACGCGCCCCCGCGGCGGCCCCGCTTCGCCGCGCGCATCGCGCTCGGCGCCGGCGAGGAGCGCGAGCGCTTCGACGCAGCGCGCGTGGTATCGCTCGCCGGCGGGCGTGGGGCGCAGCTGCCGCGTGGAGCGGCGGAACAGGGCCGTCCCGAGCTGCGCCTCGAGGCGGGCGACCGACCGACTGACGGCAGCCGGCGTGACGTGCAGCTGTCGCGCGGCGGCCGTGAAGCTGCCCGCTTCCTTGGTGCGCACGAAGGCGACGATCGTGGGGAGCGACGCGACGGGCTCGCTCGATTCCGTCACTTCGTGGAACGACTGATTCATTCCATTCGATGCTACCGGGAGCACCTGTTCGAGGCCAGAGTCTCGTCGTCGCAGCAAGAGAGCTTCGACGAGACAGGAGAGCCCCCATGACCACGCCCCGCGCCCGCGTTCTGCTCGTTCTCACCAGCCACGACCGCCTCGGCGACACCGGAAAGAAGACCGGCGCCTATCTGGCCGAGGTCACCCACCCGCTCGCCGCGCTCGCCAGCGCCGGCCTCGACGTCGACTTCGCGTCGGTGAAGGGCGGCGCCGTGCCGCTCGACGGCGTCGACCGCAAGGACCCGGTGAACGCCGCGTTCCTCGACGACGCGGCCCTCTCCGGGCGGCTGCACCGGAGCCTCGCCCCGCGCGAGATCGACGCCGAGCGCTACGACGGGATCTTCTACGCGGGCGGCCACGGCACGATGTGGGACTTCCCCGGCGAGCCGGCGCTCGCCGCGGTCGCGGCGCGCATCTACGAGCGCGGCGGGGTCGTCGGCGCCGTCTGCCACGGCCCGGCGGCGCTCGTGAACGTGAAGCTCTCGAGCGGGCGCCCCCTCGTCGAAGGCAAGGACGTCGCCGCCTTCACGAACGAAGAAGAGAGCGCCGTCGGGCTGACCTCGGTCGTGCCCTTCCTGCTCGCCGACGCCCTCGTGGCCAAGGGCGCGCGCCACCGCGCGGCGCCGAACTGGCAGAAGAACGTCGTCGTCTCCGAGCGCCTCGTCACCGGCCAGAACCCCGCGTCCGCGCGCGGCGTCGCCGAGGAGATGGCGAAGCTGCTCGTCGCTCGTCGCGAAGCCCCCGAGCGCCGGGCCTGAAGGCGTCGGTCTGCCGGGTCGAGAGAGCCGTCACGCCTTGGGGCCGAACGCCGTGACGACGTACCCGCCGCTCTTGTCGTCGTGCGCGAGCTCGAGCAGGCCTCGCTTCTGGGCGTCCTCGAGGATGTCGGAGAACGTCCGGTAGCCGTGGAAGCGCTCGGAGAACTCCGGGCGCTTTCGCTTGATGGTCTGCTTCACGAGCGAGCCGTGCAGGGCGCCG
>JBGALT010000184.1:0-14641 GCA_044223665.1 Sandaracinaceae bacterium
ATCTGCTGGAGCAGCGCGTGGTAGTTCTCGCCCGCGAAGGGCACGGTGCCGGTGAGGCACTCGTGGAGGATCACGCCGGTCGCGTAGAGGTCGACGCGGTGGTCGATCGACTTGGTCCCGCGCGCCTGCTCGGGGCTCATGTAGAACGGCGTGCCCATCATCGCGCCGGTGCGCGTGAGATCGAGCCCGTCGTCCTCGTGCCGCATCTTGGAGATGCCGAAGTCGAGCACCTTCACCCAGTCGGCGTCGGCTCCGTGTCGGGTGAGGAAGACGTTGTCGGGCTTCAGGTCGCGGTGGACGATGCCGTGCTCGTGCACGGCGCTCAGCGCCGCCAGCACCTGACCCACCACGTGCGCCGCGCGCGTCACCGTCAGGCGCCCGTCGATCTTCAGCGTCTGCGCGAGCGAGAGGCCCCGCAGGTACTCCATGACGAGGAAGGGCGCGCCATCGTCGGTGTACCCGAGATCGAGGATCTCCACGATGTGCTCGTGCCCCGTCGCACCGGCGGCGCGCGCCTCGCGCTGGAAGCGCTGCACCGCCTTCTCGTCGGCAGCGAGCTCCGGGTGGAGGCGCTTGATGGCGACCTTGCGACCGATGCGCAGGTGGTCGGCGACGTAGACGGCCCCCATGCCGCCCTCGCCCAGCAGACCGACGATGCGGTAACGATCGGCGATGACGCGCCCGATCAGCGCGCGGCCGACGTGCAGTGGCTTGCCGGTGTTCGGGCAATGCGTGTACGTCGCCTGGTGCGACTGCCCGCAGTGCGAGCAGAGCAGTTCGGCAGGCTCGGCATTGCTCAGGCGCGTGTTCAAACGGGCCCTCCAGTCTCGCAACGCGCAACGCGAGGCGTCAATAGCGCCGACGATCTCCTCGACGATTGCACCCGCCGCCCGGCCCGCCTAAACGTCGCATCCCATGAGCTGTCGGCACTGTGCCTATCTCTTCGAGGCCGCCCTCGCGGGCGCGGCCGATGGACGCGCGTTTCCGCTGCCCGGGGATGCCCCTCGCTGGAGCCGCCCTCGCCCCTTCCCGGTCGAGTCGACGCGCCTCGCTCTGACCCTCCGCCTGCGCGAGCGCGCCGTCGAGGGGATCGCGACGATCGAGGCCCGGCGCGTGGACAAACAGAAGCTCGAGCTCGAGCTCGACGCGATCGACCTCGACGTGTCGGAGATCGTGCTGCTCACGGGCGAGACGGCGGCGCCGCTGCCCTACCGCAACGACGGCCGCACGCTGAAGATCGAGGTCCCGCGCGAGCTCGAGCGCGTGCGCGTCCGGATCACGTACCGCTGCACGCCGCGTCGCGGTCTCTACTTCGTCACCCGCCGGGAGCTGCGCGGCGCCCCGGTCGACGACGGCGCGCTTCCGACCGAGGTCTGGTCGCAGGGTCAGGACGAGGACAACCGGCACTGGTTCCCCTGCCAGGATCATCCCGGGACGCGCATGCGCTTCGAGCTGGAGGCCACCGTGCCGACCGGCTTCACCGTCCTCGGCAACGGCGTCCTCGCGAGCACGCGCGAGCAGGGCGAGACCACGACGTTCCACTGGCGTCAGGACGAGCCGCTGCCGCCCTACCTCGTGACCCTCGCCGCGGGCCGCTTCGAAGAGGCGCACACCGTGCTCGCCGCTCGCCCCGGCCGAGGCGAGCTGCCGGTCGACTACTACGTCCCCGTCGGGCACGGCGCGGCGATCGAGCGCTCGCTCGGCGCCACGCCGCGGATGATCGCCCACTTCGAGGAGCGCCTGCGCACACCGTTCCCGTGGGCGAAGTACGCACAGGTCGTGGTGAGCGACTTCATCTTCGGCGGCATGGAGAACACGAGCGCGACGACGCTCTACGATCGGGTGCTCCTCGACGAGCGCGCGAAGCTCGACGTGGACATGGACTCGCTCGTGAGCCACGAGCTCGCGCACCAGTGGTTCGGGGACCTCGTGACGTGTCGCGACTGGAGCCACGCCTGGCTCAACGAAGGCTTCGCGACCTACCTCGAGCACCTGTGGCGCGAGCACGACGAGGGCCGCGACGCCTACTTCCACGGCCTCGAGCAGGATCTCGAGACGTATCTCGACGAGGACGGCGGGCGCTACCGGCGCGCGATCGTGACGAACGTCTGGAGCGCTCCGATCGACATCTTCGACCGGCACCTCTACCAGAAGGGCGGCCTGGTCCTGCACACGCTGCGGCAGCACCTCGGCGACGACGCCTTCTTCGGAGGCCTCGCCCACTACCTCGAAAAGATGCGTGGGCAGGGCGCCGAGACGCGCGACCTGATGCGCGCGATGGAAGAAGCGACCGGGCGCTCGCTCGAGGCCTTCTTCGATCAGTGGACGCAGAAGGGCGGGCACCCCGCGCTCGAGGTCTCGAGCGAGCACGATGCCGGCGTGCTGCGCGTCACGGTCGTGGAGAAGACGGCCAAGGGCGGGGGCGACAGCGCGCCGTTCGTGGTGTCGGTACCGCTCCGCGTGGTCACGGACGAGGGCACCGCGACCCACGTCCTCGAGATCACCAAGCCGCGCGAGACCTTCGCGCTCCCGTGCAAGGCGGCGCCCAAGATGGTGGTCGTCGACCCCGACATGCACGTGCTCGGCGTGGTCGAGAACAAGATCGGTACGCCGCTCCTGCTCGCGCAGCTCGAGGGCGCCGAGGGAGCGCGCCCGCGCTGGCGGGCGGCGCGCGCGCTGGGGTCCCGGAACGAGCCGAGGGCCATCGACGCGCTCGGCAAGGCCCTCGCGAGCGACGCCTTCTGGGCCGTGCGGGCCGAGGCGGCCACGGCGCTCGGCGAGCAGAAGACGCCCCGAGCGCTGGCGCTCCTCCTGCCGGCGGTGGGCGACGCGCATCCGCGGGTGCGACGCGCGGTGGCGAGCGCGCTGGGCCGCTTCCGAACGGCGAGCGCGGCGGCCGACGCGCTGATCGCGTGGGTCGAGCGCGGCGACGCGAGCTACCTCGTGGAGGCCGAGACGCGGCGCGCCCTCGGTCGCACGCGCGATCCGCGCGCGGTCGCCGTCCTGGCCGGTCGCTTCGCCGGTGATCCCGTGAGCTGGAACGACACGGTCCTGGCCGGCGACGTGGACGGCCTCGGTGCCACCCGTGATCCGAGCGCCCTCCCCACGCTGCTCGAGGCGCTGGACGGAAAGCACGCCCCGGCCGTCCGACGCGCCGCGCTCTCGGCGCTCGCCAGCGCGCGCGAGGTCACGAGCGACGAGCCGCTGCTCGAGACCATCCGTCAGCGCATCGAGGGCACGATGGACGCGTTCGACCCCGGCGTGCGCATCACGGCCGCGCGCGCCCTGGCTACCCTGCGCGACGGCCGCTCGGCGGCCGCGATCAGCCGCCTCGTCGAGCGCGACCTCGACGGGCGCGTGCGGCGGAGCGCCCGCGAGTCCTTGCGCGATCTGCGGGAGCGGGCGGCCCGTGGGCGAGACGTGTCGAGCCTGCGCGACGAGGTCGAGAAGCTCCGGACCGAGGTCCGCGAGCTCCGCGAGAAGCTCGCCGTGGCCGACGCGAAGAAGGCCTGACACTAGCTCTGGTCGAGCCCTGGAGCTCAGCGCGGCGGAAAGTATCGGTCGAGGAGCGCCCTCGCAGCTGCGACCCTCGGAGAGTCGGCGCTTCGACAGGAGGGTCACCATGGCACCGCGTCTTCTCTTCTGGGTCCCCGTGCTCTGTCTCGTGGCCGGATGCCCGTCCTCGACCGCGAGCGGCACGGACGCCGCGAGCGCCGCCGACGCCTCGGGGGCCGCCGACGCCGGTCGCGACGTCGACGCGGCGCAGACCGGCGCCGATGCCGGAGCCGTGGCCGACGCCGGCGGCGCGGTCGATGCGGCGGCGGCGGATGCCGACGTGGACGCGATGTGCCTCGCCGCCGGGACGGGCTGCAGTGCGACGAGCGGCAACCCGTGCTGCGCCCCGACCACCTGCGTCCCCACGGGGGGCGACGGCAACTTCCAGTGCGTGGACGAGACCCACTGCGTGCCGCCTTCGAGCCCGTGCGATCCCAGCTCCCACTGCTGCGCGGGAAACATGTGCGCCAACGGGATGTGCTTGCCCGCCGCCTGACCGGGGCCCGCCAACCGGGCCTCGCCGGCCGGGTTTGACGACGCCCGCCAGCTGGCTACACTGCGCGCCCTTTCCAGGGTTCCTCATCCGGAGACCGGTCGATGCGAGACCTCATCAAGCTGACGTGCGAGAACTGCGGGCGCGCGAACTACTACACGTCCAAGAACAAGCGGACGATGCCCGAGAAGTTCTCGATCAAGAAGTACTGCGCCGCCTGCCGCACCCACAAGGGCCACAAGGAAGGCAAGATCAGCAAGGGCTGAGCGGGCCTGCTGGGCGCCCTCCTCGCGTCTCTGGCGAGCACCGTCTCCGACGGTCTGCCGAGCGGCCGAGGGCTCCCGCGGGGCTCACTCCCGATGGCGGGGCCGCCTCTCGGCCCCGACCCCCGAGCGCTCTCATCCCATGACGGCGCGCGTGGCCTGCACGAAGGCCGTGCGCGCCTTTTCGTATTCGGGGTGCCGCCCGTCCTCGACGATGGGCCGGCCCCCGACCACGACCCGGCGCACCGCCCGCGGGCCGGCCCCGAAGACCACCGCGTCCGTCAGGCGCGCGTCGCTCGCCCCGACGAGCGCCGGGTCGCTCGCGTCGAGCGTGACGGAGTCGCCCTCGGTCCCCGCCCAGCCGAGCGCCGCGTACGCATCGCCGGCGATCGCCGCGAGCAGGCCTTCGGCGTCGAGGGCCACGGTGCGGCTGTTCGTGCGTGGGCGCTCGTCGAGCTCGATCGCACGCGCCTCTTCGAAGGGACAGCTCGAGGCGTGGCTGTCGGTGCCGGTGACGATCCGCGCGCCCGCGCGCACGAGCCCGGACACGTCGGGAAAACCGTCTCCGAGATCGCGCTCGGTGGTGCGACAGATGCAGGCGCTCGCGCCCGAGCGGCCCAGCCCGCGCACCTCGGTGGGCGAGAGGTGTGTCGCATGGACGGCCGTGAAGCGCGGTCCGAGCGCCCCCAGATCGGCCAACACCTCGACCGGCCGGCGCCCGTGCTCGGCCAGGCACTCGCGCACCTCGCGCGGCACCTCGGCGACGTGCGCGTGGAGCGGCAGCCCGCGCGCGTCGGCGAAGCGCACGCATGCGGCGAACGAGTCACGCGTCACCGCGCGCAGGCTGTGCGGCGCGAGCCCCACCCGCACCCGCGGCTCGCCGGCCCAGCGGGCCTCCAGCGTCTCGACGTCGCCGAGCGCGAGATCGAGCGATGCGTCCGAGAAGCGCCGGTGCGCACTCTCGAGCTCGCGCCCGAAGCCCGCGCGCTCGTAGACCACGCGGAGCAGCGTGATGCGCAGCCCCGCGTCGAGCGCCGCGCGGATGACCGCGTCGGAGAGCGCGGTGCGATCCTCGTAGGGCGTGCCGTCCTTCTGGTGGTGCACGTAGTGGAACTCGCCGACGCAGGTGACGCCGGCCAGCGCGAGCTCGACGAAGGCGAAGCGCGAGATCGCGTAGAGCGTCTCGGGGTCGAGCGCGTCGGCGAGCCGGTACATCACCTCGCGCCAGCTCCAGAACGACCCCGGCAGCGGCGCGCGCTGCGCATGGCCCCGCATCGCGCGCTGGAACGCGTGCGAGTGCACGGTGGCGAGCCCGGCGAGCGCGATGCGATCGCCCTCGAGGCGCGCCGTGCTCACGGCAGCGTGCCCTCGCGGCGCGCGGCCTCTTCCACCTCGCGCAGCTGGGCGTCGCGGCGATAGCTGCGCACGACGCGGCCGTCCTCGTCGTGCTCGTCGGGCGGCGCGTAGCGGTTGGCCTGTCGGTAGGCGACGACCGCGCTCGCGTACTCGTGACGGCGCCGGAAGTCGCCACCTGCGAAGCGATAGAAGTCGTAGCGCTCCATGCCCGAGGTCATCGTCATCCAGCAGAGAGGCATCGCGATCGCCACCGCGAGCGCGCCCCGCCCGAGGCTCGCACGCCACTCCGGACGGAACATCGCGAGCAGGCCCGCCCCGAGCCCGGCGAGGCCGAGGAGCAGCCCGGCCGGGTAGGAGCCCGGGAGATCGATGTCGATCCCCGCCCAGGCTCCGGTCGCCATCGCCAACAGACCGAGCGCCGGTGCGAGGATCGGCGTGCGGTCGACGAGGCTCGGCTCCCCCGAGCGCACGGGACGCGTGACGAGAGCCGCCCCCAGCGCCAGCCACGACGCCGGCGTGAGCGCGACCAGCGCGAGGCCGATCATGTAGTAGCTGAACCAGCCGATCTGCAGGCCGATGTACTCGGCGCCCACGTGGAACGACACCGCGAGCAAGAGCGCGAGCGTGGCGAGCACCGCCTGCCAGCTCGGACGACCGCCGAGCGGGCGGAAGAGCATCTGCTGCAGCGAGCGAGGCAGCGGAAGGGGCAGGACCACCAAGAACACCAGCACGCCGAGCCAGGGACCCGCGCCGAGCCCGACCGCCACGGCCAGCGCAGCCGTGGCGAAGAGCACGATCACGACGCGCGTCCACTCGCTCGCCGTCGCGCGATAGGCCTCGTCGAAGAACGCGCGCTCCTCGAGGCTCGAGGGCCCATCGCGCAGCGAGGCCGTGAGATAGCCGAGCGCGCAGACGACCTGCACCGCGATCACCCCCGTGCCGAGGAGATGGAACACGGTGTCCGGGCTCATCCCCAGGGTGTCGGTGGCGAAGGACATCGGCGCGGCCATCGTCGCGCCGTTCTGCGTGATGTTCCGGAGCGCCTCGCCGCTGCGCCACTCGGGCTCGGTCTTGCTGATCGCGGTGAACGTGTAGACGATCCCGGCGAGCGTCGTGACGAAGGTCCAGCCGAGGCTCTGGACGCGGGCGACCAGCCCGTGCGGGAAGAGCGAGGCACGCGATCGCGAGGCCCCGTCGCCCTTCTTCTTGGCCTTCTTGGGGGCCGGTGCGGGGGCCGCCGCGCCGCCCTTCGGCGCGAGGCCGAAGAGGTCCGCGGCCGTGTGGCGGGGAAAGAAGCAGAGCGCGAGCTGCACCGCGCTGAGCAGGTAGTGGTGCTGGTAGCTGTCGAGCATCGAGCACGACCAGCCCCACGTGTAGAGCACGAAGATGGCGGCAGAGATCCACCGAGGCGGGGCCGGGAGCAGCACCGCGGCGAGCGAGAGCGTGCCGACCACGATCAGCATGCCGACGTAGACCTCGCGCGTCGGGATCGGCAGCGCGTCGAGGATCGCGAAGTGCGCGACGTTGAAGCCGGCCGCGCCGTAGCGCCAGGACGGGCCGACGAGCGTGTGCCAGACGTCGAACGCGAGGAGCAGGTAGAAGAACTTGGCGAAGAGCCACGGGCGCACCGCGGCGACCGGGCCGAACGCCCAGCGGTCCAGCCAGCCGGTGGGCGTGACGGGCTCGGCTCGCTCACTCATCGTTCGTCTCGTCGAGCTGGAGACCCTCGCACGTCATCGTGCGGTGCAGCGCCGGCAGCGGCTGGCCCGAGGCCGATCGACAGCGGTGCGTGAGCACGACCGAGCTCGGGTGTGCCTCGGAGCCGCATCGATAGGTGAGAAAGCGCCGGAGCACGGCCGGCCGGTTGCGCCCGATCAACGCGACCCAGGGCGCCGGGAGCACGGTCTGCAGATCGATCGTGCGCTCGCCGCCCGCGACTGTCTCGCGGGCATCGACGTCGCAGTCCTGCACGCGCACGGCCGAGAACATGCGCCACGCGAAGCGCTCGTCGTAGACGTCGTCCGACAGGTAGTAGGTGAGCGGGATCGCGAGCTGGACGATCATCCACCCCACGAAGAGGCCCCGCGCGATCGGGCGCTGGGCGGGCACCTCGATTCCCGTCGGCGGTAGCTCGCTCGGCTCCTCGGACACGGCCATCAGGCGCATTCGTCGCGCGCCCGAGGCGGCGAGTCAACGCCGACGCAGGCGCTCCGTCACGCGCTCGAAGTCCTCGGGTGGCGGCTCGGTCCACCGGCCCGCGCGCCCATCCGCGGGGTGCTCGAAGCCGAGCTCCCGCGCGTGCAGCATCGGGCGCGGCGCTTCGAGGCGCGGCCCCGTGAAGTCGCGCACGTACACGGCCTCGCCGACGAGCGGGTGGCCCGCCTCGGCCAGGTGGATGCGGATCTGGTGCTGGCGGCCCGTCTCGAGCCGGCACTCGACGCGGGTCGCCCCCTCGAGCGCCTCGAGCGCGCGCACGTGGGTGACGGCGTGCTTGCCGTCGGTGGGGGGCTCGCCCTGGTGCCAGGCCTTGGTGCCCCACGATCCACGCAGGCCATCGCCGCGGTCTTGGACGATCACGCTGCGGATCGAGTGCTCGCCGCGCAGCTCGCCGTGGACGATCGCCTCGTAGCGGCGCAGCACCGTGTGCGCGCGGAGCTGCGCCTCGAGCGAGCGCTTGGCTCGCATCGAGCGCGCGAAGACGAGCAATCCCGTCGTGTCCTTGTCGAGCCGCTGGACCACGCCGACGAAGGGGTCCTTGCTCTTGGTCGTGCGGCGCAGGTAGCTGCGGACGCGATCGACGAGCGTGCCGCGGTCTTCGTCCTCGTAGGGGCAGGTGAGCACGCCCGCCGGCTTGCGCACGACGACCACGTCCGGGTCCGAGAAGACGACGTCGGTCTCGGTGACGACGTTCTCGAGCTGCTTCTTGCCGTGCGGGTCGACGGCGACGACCTGTCCCGCACGCACGCGCGCCGCGCCGTCGCGCGCGAGCGCGCCGTCCACCGTGACGCGCCCGCTCGCGCAGAGCTCGCGGGCCTTGTTCCACGACGCGTCGGGCACGAGCGCACGCACGATCGCGGCCACGGTCTGGCCAGCGTCGGCATCCGAGAGGGTGCGGGAGGCGAGGCTCACGGCGATCGCTCACTCGTTCTGCATCAAGCCCTTGATCGTCCCGTCGGGATCGATGCTCACGTTCCGCGCCGCCGGCACCTTGGGCAGGCCCGGCATCGTCATCACGTCGCCGAGCAGCGCCACCACGAAGCCCGCGCCGGCCGAGAGCCGCGCCTCGCGCACCGTCACGCGGAACCCACGTGGACGGCCCTGCTTCTTGGGATCGTCCGAGACCGAGAGCTGGGTCTTGGCCATGCACACCGGCAGGCCGCCGTAGCCGTCCTTCTCGAGCGCATCGAGCGTCGCCTTGGCGCTCGCCTCGACGTCGACGCCGTCGGCGCCGTAGACGTTCTTGGCGATGCCCTCCATCTTCGACGCGTAGCTCTGCGTGAGCTCGTAGGCGTACTTCGGGGCTTTGCCCTTCCCTTCGCTCGCCGAGAGCACGCTCTCCACGGCGTCGGCGAGCTCGAGGCCGCCCTCTCCGCCCGCCGCGAAGCCGCGGGAGAGCGCGACCGGGACACCCAGCGCTGCGCATCGATCGCGCACGAGCTGGATCTCGGCCCCCGGGTCGGTGTCGAATTGGTTGATCGCGACCACGGTGGGCAGCCCGAAGAACCTCGCGGTCTCGAGGTGCCGCTCGAGGTTCTCGATGCCCTTGGCGAGGGCCGTCTCGTTCGGCGCGCCCGCGCTCTTGGGCTCGATCCCGCCGTGGAACTTGAGCGCGCGCAGGGTCGCCACGACGACCGCGGCGTCGGGCCAGAGCCCTGCCGAGCGGCACTTGATGTCGAGGAACTTCTCGGCACCGAGATCGAACCCGAAGCCGCCCTCGGTGATGACGTAGTCCGCGTGGTGCAGGGCCACCTTCGTGCTGAGCACGCTGGAGCACCCGTGCGCGATGTTCGCGAAGGGGCCGCCGTGCACGAGGGCGGGGCCGCCCTCCATCGTCTGCGCGAGGTTGGGCTGGATCGCGTCGTTGAGCAGCGCGGCCATCGCGACGTGCGCACCGAGGTCCTGGGCGGTCACGGGCTTCTGCTCGTGGGTCCGGCCCACGACGATCCGGCCCAAGCGCTCGACGAGATCCTCGCGCGAGCTCGCGAGGCAGAGCACCGCCATCACCTCGCTCGCCGCCGTGATGTCGAAGCCGCTCTCGCGCGGCACGCCGCCGTTGCGACCGCCCAGCCCGATCACGACGTCACGCAGGGCCCGGTCGTTCATGTCGATCGCGCGCCGCCACGTGACGCGCCGCGGGTCCAGGCCGAGCCCACCCTTGCCGGGGAAGAAGTGGAGCTCGTTGTCCACGATCGCCGCGAGCAGGTTGTTGGCCGCCGAGATGGCATGGAGGTCGCCGGTGAAGTGCAGGTTGATCTCGCTCGCGGGGACGAGCTGCGCCTTGCCTCCGCCGGTGCCGCCACCCTTCACGCCGAACACGGGCCCGAGCGAAGGCTCGCGGAGCGACGCGACCGCGCGCTTGCCTCGCTGGCGCAGCCCCATCGCGAGCGTGACGCTCGTCGTCGTCTTCCCTTCGCCGGCCGGGGTCGGCGTGATGGCCGACACGAGCACGAGCTTGCCTCGGCCCTTCGCGGGACGCTCGAGCGCCGCGAGGTCGATCTTGGCCTTGTCGCGGCCGTAGGGGATGAGGTCGTCGGGGTGGAGGCCGAGCTCTTCGCCGACCTGGGTGATGGGACGCAGCGTGCTCTTCGACATGGGCCCGCGAGGATAGACGGTTCCTCGCCCGAGCCCACCGGTTCCTCCCGCCCCCAGCGCGGAACCTCACGTCCTCACGGGCAGACGAGGCCCTCGTCGATCGCTCCGTTGCAGTCGTCGTCCTCGCCGTTGCACACCTCGGCGGTCGGCTGGATCGTGCACGCGCCGTAGGCGCCGCCGATGCACATCTGGACGCCGCTCGCACAGCGACCGGGCATCGCGCACGGGATGGCGGTGCCCGGGGTGCAGCTGCACGTGGGGTCCGCCGTCCCGTCGCAGTCGTCGTCGATGGCGTTGCACACCTCGGGAGCGCCGGGGTGGATCGCGGGCTGCGCATCGTCGCAGTCGGTGGACGACGCGACGTAGCCCGCCGTGCCAGCGCAAGCGAGGACCGTCTGCGTCGGGTCGCCGAACCCGTCTCCGTCGGCGTCGGCGTAGAGCATCGCGGTCGCGTCCTCGTCGATCCGCGAGTCGCAGTCGTCGTCGAGGTGATTGCAGACCTCGGGGCGCGACGCGATCGCGTCCTCGTCGACGAGGCCATCGCAGTCGTTGTCGGCATCGTCGCACTGCTCGGTCGCACCCGGGTACGTCCGGAGACCGACGTCGTTGCAGTCGTCTCCGCAGACGTCGCCGTTGCAGCAGCTCGCGTCGACGAACCCATCGCCGTCCTGGTCACGCGCACCGACGGTCGTCGGGCTGCAGTCCTCGTCGACGCCCGCGGCGTCACAGATCTCGGCATGGCCGGGCGCGCGCAGGGCGCTCTGATCGTCGCAGTCGGTCCCCCCGCAGGCCGCATCGCGCGCGCCATCGCCATCGCGGTCCGGGCACTCGCCCGCGTCCGGCGTCGCGGCGCCGTCGGCGACCATCGCGTCCTCGGACGTCGCCGGCGTCGTCGCCTGTCCACAACCGGCCACCAGCCACACCGCCGCCAGCCACCCACCGAGACCGATCCGATTCATCCGCGCTCCCCCGTACTGCCCCTCGTCAGTCCACGACCGGCGTTCCGACCGACTGGGTGGTCCAGACCGCGATGTGGTTCGACGTGGTCAAGTCCTGGAAGGGTAGCGCAAACGCCGCGAAGCTGGGATCCCGCCCTGCCATCACGCTCTCGGGTCGCACGCCGCTCATCCAGAGGTACGTGCCGCGCCCGCCGCTCTCGTCGTTGCCGCCGGGCGGGTTGCGCAGGCCGTACGCGCGTGTCGACGCGAAGCTCACCCACATGAGGCGCGCGTGGCCGGCGTCTCCGTCCGAGAGGACGAACTCGAAGGGCGCGAAGCGCGCGAACGTGTCGTTCAGCGCAGTGCGGCCGGCATCGGCGACTCCCGGCGCCATCGCGCTCGTGAGCTCCACCGGCGCTCCGCCTCCGAACGGGACGGCCATCACGACCGAGCTCGGGTCGCTGTCGCCGTTGCAGTCCCTGTGGTCGAGGTCGCCGCCCGGGCACGTCGAGCGCGTCAGCACGAGGAACGTCCCGTCCGGCGCCCAGTCGGGGTTGATGAAGCTGACGCCGTCACCGCGCGGAACGAGGAAGCGCGGGGCGGACCAGGCGCCCGCGCCGCGGTCGACGACACCGATGCCGCCGTGCCGCGGCCGCTGTGAGGTCGTGTCCCCGTCGACGTCCGTGTAGGCGATGTGCTGTCCATCGGGCGACCACGACGGATGCGTGACCTCGCGCCCCTCGATCGAGAGCATGTCCACGATCTGCCCGCAGCTCGCCATGTTCGCGGCGTCGCAGCGCGTGTCGAAGAAGAGCAGGCCGCGATCGGACGGGGCGCCGTTGTCTCCGTAGCACCCCACGAGCTGACTGCCGTCGGGGCTGAACGATCCGAACTGGATCACGTGGCCACCGGGGTCGCTCCGGAGAGGCGTGTACGTCTCGAGGTCGTAGAGCTCGATCCCGCCGCCGTTCTGGCCGCCGACGCTGGCGACGATGCGGGTGCCGTCGCGCGAGACCGCGTGGCAGCCGACGCAGGTGCCTCCGGCCTGCGCGGGCGTGATCACGGGCATCGCCATGCCGCTGGCCGCGCCGAAGTCGTAGCGCTGGATGCTCGTGGAGGAGGCGGCCCAGTAGTAGAGCGTTCCCATGAGCGCGTCGCGGGCGAAGCGGACGTCGATGGTGTCCGACGCGCCGACACCGCTCCCCGTGTCGTCGCTCGCGCGCACGCGCACCGTCACCGGCATCTCGCCGCGGTTCGTCTCGGCGATGCTCGTCCAGTCCGCTCCGCTCGGCTCGTAGATGCACCCGCCGTCGGCCACGCCGGCGGGCCGCTCGCAGCGCGTGTAGAAGCGCACGTCGGTCACCGCGTTCGTGAAGGCGATCTCGAAGAGCGTGTTGGCCGGCGCCCCCACGCGGTAGTGGACCTCGACGCGCCCGAGGTTGGGGGGCAACAGCACGCCGTCGTTCGGATAGACGAGCTCGGGCGCGCGCGAAGCGTCGACGGTCCCGTCGAAGAGCGAGCCCGGCATGGGCGGAATCGGAGCGCCGGCCCCGGTCGGAGGGACCACGTGGCTCGTCACGAAGCGGACCGTGATCGACGTCGTCACGACGCTCCCGTTGGCCCGTGCGCTGACGATGCCGACGCCGCCGCTCGTGGTGACCGATGTGAAGACGTTTCCGCTGAAGCGCCCGAGGAAGTGCTGGGCACCGAGGCCCCAGAGGACCAGCGACGAGACGTCGCGGGTGGAGCCGTCGCGAAACCGCCCCATCGCGGTGAAGGTCTGGGTCGCGGCGACGCCGTCCACGACGACGATCGTCGAGTCGAGGGGCGTGATGGTGAACGACTCGAGGCCCGTGATGGTCGGGCCCGCGTCACCGCTCGGCGTCGAGCCGTCACCGCCCGTCCGCGGCGCGACGGGCCCGGCGCAGTCACAGCCGGCGCCTGCCGCGATGGTGAGGACCGTGAGAGCGAGCGCGAGAGCACGAGACTCGGCGAGCGTCATGGCCGCACCTCCGATCGCAGAATGACACGGGGCGCGCGGCCGCGCCGCGCACGAAGGCGTCGCGCGCTCCCGGCGAGAGCGCTTCGGTCGCCTGCCCGCTCCATGGGCCGGGAGCGGATCCGGCCCCGCGTGCCATGCTCGCGGCATGTGGCTCCGATCGAAGGAAGAAGAGGTCCGCGCCAAGCACGACGAGGCGCTCGATCGCCTGCGGGCGGGGGACTTGGCCGGGGCGACCGCGCTCGCCGAGGAGCTCGAGACCCTGCGCTGGTCGGGCGCGTTCGAGGTGCTGGCGCTCATCGCGCGTGCGCGGAACGATCTACCCGAGGCGGTCCGCGTGCTCGAGAGGGGATGCGCCGCGGCGCCCGAGGCGTGGAGCCTGCACGAGCTGCGCGGCAACCTCCTCGATGCGACCGGCGAGCACGCGCGCGCGCTCGAGGCCTACGAGCGCGCGCTGCGATGCGAGGGCGTGTGGGCCGCGTCGGTGCTCTACAACCGCGCCGTCGCGCGCCTGCGCGCGGGCGATGCCGGTGGCGCGCTCGCCGACGCCGAGAACGTGCTCGCGGGCGCGAGCGCGCCGCCCTTCGCGCTCGACGCCGTTCGCGTGGCCATCGATGCCCTCGATCGCCTCGGACGCCGCGAGGACGCGGCCTCGCTCGTGCGGACGGCGCTGAGCGAAGCGCCCGAGGGATCACCGGTCGCCGCTCGCCTCCACGGCCTGGCCGCGATCGCCGCGACGCGCCTGGGGGACACGGCGCGCGCCGCAGCCGAAGCGGCCATCGCGATCGAGGCCGGGCACGGCACTGCCGAGCTCGCACGGATGATGCCGAAGGTGCGAGACGACGGGCGCCCTGCCCGCGCGCTGCGTCTGGTCGTGCAGGGTCGCTCGCGCGTGAACGGCGAGCGAGCAGGCTTTCTCCGGGTGGTCTCCGTCCTCGCGGCCGACGCCGCCGAGGCGCTCGCGTGGGCGGCGCTGCTCGAGCCCGAGGCGGAGCGGGACGAGCTCGCGGTGGACTCCTGCAGCGACGAGCCGGGCCCACCGCCGCCGGACGACGCACCTCGAGGCATCCTGGGCGCGAGCGGGCGCATCCACTTCGACGAGACTTGATTCGACGCAGCCGAACCTTAGGCCCGCGTAGAAACAAGTGGCTCGAGACCGGGCGCGTCGACGGAGCGCGATCGCGTGCGCGCCCGGAGCGCGCAGCGAGGCGTACCCCTGGTACGC
>JBGALT010000185.1:0-15148 GCA_044223665.1 Sandaracinaceae bacterium
TCCCGGAGGAGGTCATCCGCGACGTCGCCGAAGCGCTCGGAAGCGCCGAGCACGCGCTCGTGGTCGTCGCGGAGGGCTACGAGCTCGAGCGGCGCAAGCGTCTCGGGAGCGAGCTCTCGGCGAGCGCGTACTTCAAGATGCAGCTCGAGCAGTACGGCCTGCGCGACCAGCCGGCGCGACGGGTGATCGCCGAGCCTTTCAGTCGCTACCTGCGCGGCGTCCGGCCGGGCTTCTCCGACGTGTCGGGGGCGTACCTCAAGGCGTCGCTCCTCTTCGACGCGCTCGAGGTCGGGCGCACGCGGTTCATGCCTTTCGTGCTGGCCGGCCACGACGTGGGTGTGCGGCCCTTCGACCAGATCGTCCGGGAAGACCGGGTGGAGCGCGCATTCCTCCCGCTCCTCGATCGCTTCGGCCTGCCTTCGCTCGAGAAGTGGGTGCGCGAGAACTTCACGGCCGACGATCGCGTGCTCTGACGCGGGTCCGTGTCGGCGCGGGCGTCATCCTCGTCCCGTCGTCGCGTCACGCGACCACTCCGGGCTGGGTCGCTCGCGCGTTCGGCGCGCCGACGAGGTAGAGCGCGCGCCCCGCCACGGCGGAGTCCCACACGTAGCCGTCCGCGCCGGGGACCGCGCGCGCCAGCGCCAAGAGCTCTTCGGGCGTGTAGGCGCGGAGCGCCGAGACGGTCCCATCCCACGCGAACAGGATCGGGATCGCGGGGACGAGATAGGTCAGCAGGACGCGGGAGAGGCGGAACGGCCGCGCGAGCGGGACGAGCAGCAAGGTCACGACGAAGAGCATCACCGCGTTGATCGTGGCGAGCAACGGCAGCAGCACGATCGGCGCGCGCCGGATGGCCGGGGACGCTGCGACGTCGAAGAAGGCGAGCGGCTCGCCGCGAGCCACGATGCCGGTGATCAAGGCGGTCACGGCATCCGGTGGGAAGTGGTGGAGCGCGCCCGACATGGTCCGCACGCCCGAGAGCTCGCCCCCGCCCTGCATCGCGTCGACGGGCTCCTCGCGGTAGCGCAAGCGTGGGTCGCCGAGGGCCGCGATGCGCGCGCGGCCCGCCTCGTTCGGATGCAGATCCGAGAGCACGAGCTCCACGTCGCGCGCTTCCGTGGGCAGCCGCGCGCGCACCTGGAGCGTGCCCCCGCCGCCCCCGGAGCAGAGGTCGACCAGCCGGCTCGCTCGCGTCTGCGCGAGGAGCTCACCCAGGCGGGGCGCCACGCCCGCGTAGAAGCCGGCGCGGTCGAACGCGAGGTCCAACAGATCCGTCCCGCCATCACGGATGGAGCGGGGAACCCAGTCCAGATCTTCGAGCTCGACGAGCTGTAGCCGGCGCATGGCCTCACCTCCGTCGCGCGCTGCGGCGACGACCGAGCATCGCCGCCGAGAGCACGAGGAGCACCCCCGCGCCCGGCGCCGCTCGCCCCGCCCCGCTGGCGCGGCAGCCGCATCCACCCGACGAGGTCGGCGCGCTCCCCGCGTCGGCCCGGGGACCGCCATCGCTCGCGCTCGACGAGCCCGCATCGCCCGCGACGGCGCCACCGTCCGCGAGGCCGCCGTCGGGCAAGGGGACGACCGCCGACCCGCACCCGCGAGGCTCGTTGGTCTCGTCGACGCCGACCGGGCGCACGCCGTAGATCGGCACCGCGCATCCGAGCTCGAGCGCACCGAGATCGGGCGCCGCGCCTTCGAACGCCATTCCGGCGATGGGTGTGCCGCGATCGATCGCGGCCGATCCCGCCCCGAGCGTGGCGTCGGGTGGCGCCAGCGTGGGCCGGTAGTCGCTCGGGGCCGAGAGCGAAGCGAAGACGGCCCCGGTGAGCAGCACGCCGTGTGGCTCGAAGACACCGGCGCTCTGCATCTCGGCGAACGAGCCGTAGTTGGCCGTCCCGAGGAAGTGCATCGTCCCGTCGGGCGCGAAGCCGTCGTAGTCGAGGTCGCCGTGGTCGATCGGCGCGTCCCAATCGATGGTGCGCCCATCGGTCGGCGCGCCCACGAAGAGGTTGTTGCGCAGCACGAAGTAGTGGCTGGTCGCGCTGGTCGCCGTCTGGATCGCGTGCCCCGACGAGACGAACGTGTTGTGGATCACCACGACGCCGCTCGGCCCCTCGCCGCTGCCGAGGCCGTGCCACTTGATCTGCTCGTCGGCGACGTTGACCACCACGTTGCGCAGCACGTATGCGGGCCCGCCGTAGATCGGCTGCACGCTGATCGTCGCGTACGTGTTGGTGAAGCGGTTCCGGAACGCGCGTGCGTTGCCGGCGGCCGTGTCGAGCTCGACGCCGTTGTCGTAGGCCGAGAGCACCTCGTTGCCGTAGAAGTCGATCGCCCGCGCGAGCTCCGTCTCGACCTTCATCGCATCGCCGAAGCCGACGATGCGGTTGTGGCAGATCGCGTGGCCGTTGCCCTCGACGTGGATGCCGTCGTCGTTGGCGTGCGCGCCGCCGTCGTCGCGATAGACGGCCGGCCAGCTCAGCCGGCCCTCGAGCTCGTTGTCGCAGAGGTAGAAGCTCGACTGCCCGTCCCGCGAGCCGATGCCGAGCACCACGTCGCGGATGTGCACGCGCCGCACGACGTTGCCGGTCGCGCCGCTGCCCTGGAAGCGGAGCGCGCGAGACGCGTTCTGGATCGTGAGCCGCTCGACGTGGACGTAGCTGCCGTAGACCTCCAGCACGTTGCCGTCGACACCGTCTCCGTCGAGGACGACCGCATCCCGATCGGCGCCGCGGATCACGATCGGATCGGCGGCGGTCCCGTCGGCGGTGATCTCGAAGCTGCCGTGGTAGGTGCCGCTCGCGAGCGTGATCACGTCTCCCGGAGCGGCGGCGTCGAGCGCTGCTTGCAGCGTGGCGCCATCCGCGACCGCCACCGCGCGAGGCGCCGCCGGGTCGGCCGGAACGGCGCGGGTCGTGGCCGTCACCATGCGCACGTCGTCGAGGCCGTCGGGATCGAGCGCGTGCAGCTCGAGCTCGTAGCCGGTCCCCGGAGCGAGCTCGAAGACGCTTCCGGCGAACTGCTCGGGAACGCTCTGGTCGCTGACCTCGGGATGGACGCGCACGAGCGGCATCGCGTCGTGGAAGGAAGCCTCGCCGACCGCGCGATAGCGCACCGCGATCGACGCATCGTGGTCGTCGTCACCGTGGATCAACACCTGCACGCCGAGCGTGATCCACGTGGGCGGGTCCACGTTCACGGCATCGATCGCGAGCGTGCTCTGCCCGAGCGCCGTCGCTGGCGCGAGCGCCGACATCGCCAGGACCCCGAGGAGAAACGAGAGCGTGCGCATGGCCGCGATTGTGCGCGCTCCCTTCGCGTGGGTGAAGCCCGCCGCCCGGGAGGCGAGGCCCGCGTCGCCTCAGGGCGTGAACACCCCCGGAGGCCAGCTGGGCTCGACCGAGAGCACGTGGTCCGGCGGCGGCTGCGCGGCGACGACGATGCCCGCGATCGCGGCTCCGACGACCAGCGCGGCGCCGGTGCCGACCAGCGCCCACGGCCAACCCTGCGCCCAGGCGTCGGGCGGCGGCGGCGGCGGCGCCACCTCCGCGCTCAGGATCTCGTCGCGCCAGGCCAGCGCCGCGCGTCGAGCGCGGGCCTGCACGGGGTCCGCCTCCAGCGCCGCGACGAGCGACTGCCGCGTGTCGGTCTCGAGGCGCATGGGTCCGCGGCAGTGCTCGGCGTCGCACGGCGTGACGAGCGCGCGCTCGAAGGGACCGCTGCCTCCCTCGACGATCCACGCGAGCACGCGCACACCCAGGTGCGACGAGAGGGCTCCGATCGCGCCGCGGAGCGCCGCTTCGTCGCCGCTCGCGAGCGCGGCGCGGCCCCGCTCGATCGCCGCCACCGTGGGCGTCGGCGAGAGGGTGACCGACATCGGAGGGCGAGAGCCCGGGAGCACGTCGATGCGCGCGACGTAGCTCTCGGCGCCCTCGGCCTCGACGCGCAGCACGTGGGCGCCGGAGCGCGTCTCGAGCGCCCGTGGCGCCGCGCCCACGAGCTGGTCGTCGAGATGAACCAGCGCGCGCCCGGGCCACGAGACGGAGATCTCGAAGCGCCCGGTCGGGCGCGCGCGCACGCTCCGCTGCACCTCCGCAGCCATGGCGACGACGTCGGGCGGCGCTTCGGCGGCGCCGAACGAGCGCGACGGCGCGAGCACGAACGCCCGCTCGAAGCTGGCACGAGCGAGCGATCGCTCTCCGGCCTGCGCCGCGAGCCGTCCGATCGCGAGCTCGACCTCGGCGACCCACGTCACGCTGCCGGGGAGCGAGAGCGCGCGGCTCACGTCGCGCTCGGCACGCGCGAGCAGCGCCGAGGCACGGGCCTCGTCGAGCGACTGCATCGCCTCGCGCGCGGCGGCGAGCGCCTGCTCGGTGCGGACGAGCGCTTCGTACGCTTCGCGTCGATCCGCGGGGGTCTCGGCGGCCCACGCGTCGTCCGTGCGCACGTCGAGCCCCTCGTCCTCGAGCCGGCGCGAGACGCGGCGAGCCCAGAGCTCGGAAGCGCCTCCCTCGCTCGCCCAGACGAGGTTCAGCGCGCCCTCGGCCTGCGCGTCCTCGGCCTGCGCGCCCTCGGCCTGCGCGGCGGCGGCCGACGGCAGCGAGAGCACGAGCGCGCTCCACATCGCCACCGCCGTCCAGCGTCCCGGGCTCGCCACCGCCACACGCGGAGAGTACCGGCTGCGTCGATCCGCCGCTCGAGAATGGCGAGACCGCGTCTTCGCGCGAACGGAGCGAGCTCGCTCGCGCAGAGAGCGTCGGAACGACGGGGTGGGGCCCCGATCCGACTTGCTCGGTCGAGTCGGGGCGCGTATCGGCCCCGCGCGACGACAGCGCGGCGAACCGGACGCTTGCGCGTGCCGCGATCACCAGGGCGCGCGTGAGCCGGCGCGTTTCGGCGTCGATGCGAGACGTGCGAAGCGCGGGGCCTCGCTCGCGCGAACGGGCTGGCTCGCTCGCGCAGAGCGTCGGAACGACGGGGTAGGCCCCGATCCGACTTGCTCGGTCGAGGCGGGGGCCGCGTATCGGCCCCGCGAGACGACAGCGCGGCGAACCGACGCTTGCGCGTGCCGCGATCACCAGGGCGCGCGCGTGAGCCGACGCGTTTCGGCGTCGATGCGAGACGTGCGAAGCGCGGGGCCTCCTCGCTCGCGCGAACGGAGCGAGCTCGCTCGCGCAGAGAGCGTCGGAACGACGGGGTGGGGCCCGGATCCGACTTGCTCGGTCGGGGCGGGGCCGCGTATCGGCCCCGCGAAACTACAGCGCGGCGAGGACGTCGTAGCCGGTCAGGATGAACGTACGGTCGTTGGGGAAGTCGCGCACGAGCACGGCCGGGCTCTCGGCGGTGATCATCGTCGCGAGCAGGCGCACCGGCGTCTCGATGTCGACGTAGCGGAACGGCTTGTCCATCACCTCGCGCACCGAACGGGTGCGGATGCTGGGGTCCTTCACGATCGAGGCGTACACGCTGCTCTCGCGCAGCGAGCCCACGATGCGGCCCCGTCGCAGCACCGGGATCTGCGAGAAGTCGTTCTCGCTCATGCGCAGGACCGCGCTCTCGACCGTGTCGGTCTCTTCGACGCCGACCACGTCCGTGACCTTCTTGGTGCCGACGAGCTCACGCGCCGTGGGCCCCGGCGCGTCGTCGTAGCCCATCGAGCGCATCCAGTCCGGGTTGAACATCTTGCCGAGGTAGCGCGTGCCGTGGTCGTGGAAGATCACGACGACCGTCTCGCCCTCGCGGAAGCGCTCGCGCATCTGCAGCAGGCCGGCGATCGCCGAGCCCGCCGAGTTGCCGACCCAGATCCCTTCCTCTTTCACGATCTGGCGCGTGAAGCGCGCCGCCTCGCGGTCGGTGACCTTCTCGAAGCCGTCGATCACCGAGAAGTCGACGTTCTGCGGCAGGAAGTCCTCGCCGATGCCCTCGGTCACGTACGGGTAGATCTCGTGCTTGTCGAAGACCCCGGTCTCCTTGTAGCGCTTGAAGACCGAGCCGTACGTGTCGATGCCCCACACCTTCACGGAGGGCTTCTTCTCTTTCAGATAGCGCCCGGTGCCGCAGATGGTGCCGCCGGTGCCGACGCCGACGACGAGGTGGTCGATCTTGCCCTCGGTCTGCTCCCAGATCTCGGGGCCCGTGGTCTCGTAGTGCGCGGCCGAGTTCGCGAGGTTGTCGTACTGGTTGGCCTTCCAGCCGTTCGGAGTCTCGCGCTCGAGGCGCGAGCTCACCGAGTAGTACGAGCGCGGGTCTTCGGGATCGACGTCGGTCGGGCAGACGATGACCTCGGCGCCGAAGGCGCGCAGTGCATCGACCTTCTCCTTGGACTGCTT
Organism: Sandaracinaceae bacterium; assembly: GCA_044223665.1. Taxonomy (GTDB): domain Bacteria; phylum Myxococcota_A; class Polyangia; order Polyangiales; family Sandaracinaceae; genus JBBSAT01. Next base: position 6,330 of record JBGALT010000185.1, read on the forward strand.
GTCGGTGGTCGTGAAGATGCACTTGTAGCCCTTCACGATGGCCGCCATCGCGAGGCCCATGCCGGTGTTGCCGCTCGTGCCCTCGATGATCGTGCCGCCCGGCTTGAGCGCGCCGCTCTTCTCGGCCTCCTCGATCATGCGGAGCGCCATCCGGTCCTTGATGCTGTTGCCCGGATTGAAGGTCTCGACCTTCGCGAAGACGTGCGCCTTCACGCCGCTCGTGATGCGGTGCAGGCGGACCAGGGGGGTGCGGCCGATCGTGCCGAGGATGCTGTCGTGGACGTTCTTCATGGCGGAGATCACCCGAGCGCTGTGGTTCACACGAGGAGCGTGATGGGCGCCTCGACGAGGCGCTTGAGGACCGCGAGGAACTCGGCCCCGACCGCGCCGTCGACGACGCGGTGATCACACGAGAGCGTCATGCGCAGGCGCTGCCCGGGGACGACCGCGCCGTCCTTCACGACGGGCTCGTCGCGCACCGTGCCCACCGCGAGGATTGCGCCTTCGGGCGGGTTGATGACGGCGGCGAACTGCTCGATCCCGAACATGCCGAGGTTCGAGATGGAGAAGGTGCCGCCCGTCATCTCCTCGGGCTTGAGCTTCTTGTCCTTCGCGCGCCCGGCGAGCTCTCGCACCGCGCGCGAGATCGCCAGCACACCGAGCTGATCGGCGTCGCGCACGACCGGGGTGAGCAGGCCGTCGGGCACCGCGACGGCGACCGAGATGTCGACTGCGTCGTGGTGGACGAGCGCGTCGGGCGTGAACGACGAGTTCACGGCCGGCACGCGGCGCAGCGCGGCCGCGCACGCCTTGATCAGCAGATCGTTGACCGAGACCTTCTCGGCGCTCTTCTGGCCCTGGGCAGGGCTCGCCTTGAACTGGGCTTCGAGGTCCGCGTTGATCTGCGCGCGTGCAGACACGAGCGGCCCCGCGTCCACGTCGATCGTCAGATAGAAGTGCGGGACGCTCTGCTTGGACTCGGTGAGCCGTCGCGCGATCGTCTTGCGCATCTGGCTCAGCTTCACGGTCGTGGGCGGGCGCCGCTCACCGAGCACGCGCGTCGCGATCGCCGAAGGCGCGGCCGAGGCAGCGGGCGCTGCAGACGTGGCCGCGAGCCCTTCCACGTCGCGCTTCACGATGCGGCCGTGCGGTCCCGTGCCCCGCACGCGGGCGAGGTCGATCGATCGCTCGCGCGCGATCTTCCGGACCAGCGGCGATGCAGCGACGCGGCCACCCGGCGCAGGCGCCTCGGCGGCCGGCGCCACTGCGGCCAGCGCCGCAGCCGCCGGCGCGCTCTCCTTCGGCGGCTCGGGCGTCTTCGCGGGCGCCGCCGCGACGGCGACGAGCCCCGCACCGCCGCCCGCAGCCTGCGCCACGAGCGCGCTCACGTCCTCGCCCTTCTGACCGAAGATGGCGACGGGCTGATCGGGCTTCAGCGTGCTGCCCTCGGGCACGAGGATCTTCAGCAGCACGGTCTTGTCGAAGCTGCGCCACTCCATCGTGGCCTTGTCGGTCTCGACCTCGGCGACGAGATCGTCGATCCCGATCTCGTCGCCCTCCTTCTTCGCCCATCGCGAGAGCGTCCCCTCTTCCATCGTGGGGGACAGCTTCGGCAGGCCGACGATCTTCGCCATGTTCGCGCCTCGAAAAGGTTCTCGGAAAGGAGCAAGGGGGGTTGGGGCCCCGCGCGCAGCGTCGCGGGTGGGGCCCGCGACCGATTCACTCGGCGCGGGGGAAGAGCTGGCGACAGCCCCTCAGAGGTAGAGCACCTTGCGGATCGCGTCCTCGATGCGCTTGGGCCCCACGATGACTTCGTTCTCGAGGTGCACCGCATAGGGCATCGGCACGTCGAGGTTCGTCGCGCGCAGCACCGGCGCGTCGAGGAAGTCGAAGGCATCGCGCTGCACGTGGTCGACGATCTCGGCGCCGGGCCCGCCGTACTCCCAGTGCTCGTGCACCACGACGCAGCGGTTCGTCTTCTTCACGCTCTCGACGATCGTCTCGTGATCGAGCGGGCGCAGCGTGCGCGGGTCGATCACCTCGAGCTCGATGCCCTCGCCCGAGAGCTTCTTCGCGAGCTCCATCACGACGTGGTAGGGGCGGCCCCACACGACGACCGTGACGCTCGAACCCTCGCGCGCGATGCGCGCCTGCCCGAACGGGATCGTCTCGTCGGCGCCCTCGTCGGGCACCTCGCCCTTCATGCCGTAGAGCGTCTCGCCCTCGAGGAACACGACCGGGTTGTCGTCGCGGATGGCGGTCTTCAAGAGGCCCTTCGCGTCGCGCGCCGTCGCCGGGTAGACGACGTAGAGCCCAGGCACGTTGGTGTAGAAGGGCGCGACGCAGTGCGAGTGCTGCGCGCCGACCTGCCGGGCCGACGCGTTCGGCCCGCGGAACACCATGGGGATCCGGTACTGCCCGGCGCTCATCTGGTACATCTTCGCGGCGTTGTTCACGATCTGATCGAACGCCACGAGCGAGAAGTTCCAGGTCATGAACTCGATGACGGGGCGAAGGCCGGTCATCGCCGCGCCGACACCGACGCCCGCGAAGCCCGCCTCCGCGATCGGCGTGTCCACGACGCGCTGGGGACCGAACTCCTCGAGCAGGCCGCGCGTGACCTTGTAGGCCCCTTGGTAATAGCCGACCTCTTCGCCCATCACGAAGACGCGCGGATCGCGGCGCATCTCCTCGGCCATCGCCTCCTTGAGCGCGTCGCGGTACGTGATCTCGCGCATCACGCCGCTCCCTTCGCCGCGCTCGGAGCGAGCACGAACCGATTCATCGCCTCGAGCGTCGCCGGCGGGCTCTCGTCGGCGTGCTTCAGGGCGTCTTGCACCCGCTGCTCCACCTCGGCCTCGATCGCGGTGAGCTCCTCTTCCTTCACCCCGGCGGCGAGCAGCCGATCCCTCGCGATGCGCACCGGATCACCCTGCCGCTTGTGCTCCTCGACCTCCTCGGCCGTGCGGTACTTGCCGGGGTCGCTCATCGAGTGGCCACGGAAGCGGTACGTGATGATCTCGATGAGCGTCGGCCCGCCGCCGCTGCGCGCGCGCTCCACCGCGGCGCCGATGCGCTTCTTCACCTCGAGCACGTCCTGCCCCTCGAACCGATCGCGCGCCATGTCGTAGCCGGGCGCCTTCTCGGTGAGATCCTTGGCCGGCATCGTGCGCTCGATCGGCGTGCCCATCGAGTAGAGGTTGTTCTCGCAGACGAAGACCGCCGGGAGCTTCCAGAGCCCCGCGAGCGAGAGCCCTTCGTGGAAGCCGCCGATGTTGGTGGCCCCTTCGCCGAAGAACGCGAGCGCCACGTCGTCGGTCTTCAGGTACTTGCTCCGGAACGCAGCGCCCGTCGCGAGCGCGACGTGGCCGCCGACGATGCCGTGGCCACCCATGAAGTTGTTCTTGGCGTCGAACATGTGCATCGAGCCGCCGAGGCCGCGCGAGCAACCGGTGTCCTTGCCGAAGAGCTCGGCCATGATCGCGCCCGGCGGCGTGCCGCGCACGAGGGCGAAGGCCGTGATCCCGGTACGTCGTGACGACGAAGTCGCTCTTGCGGATCGCCGCCTCGGTGCCGACCGCGATGGCATCGTGTCCGATGTAGAGGTGGAGGAAGCCACCGATCTTGCCCTGCACGTACGCGCGCGCCGCTTCCTCTTCGAGCCGTCGGATCAGCTGCATCTGGCGGAACAGGGGCGTGAGCTCTTCCTTCACGATCGTCATCCTCTTCGTCGACCTCGTCCGGGCCTCTCGCGAGCGCGCGCGACGTTATCACGCGCATCGGAAACGGCTCGCCACCGAGGCGCGAAATCGTTCGGGTCTTTGGCGCACCGCGTCGAACGTCGCCCCCAATGCGAAGAGCGCCTCCGAGTCCCCTCGGAAGCGCTCTCGCGAACGACTCGGCTGCTCCGTGCGCGGTCTTCAGCCGCCGCGCAACGTAGCGATGGCATCCTTGGTCGCGAGCTTCTCCTTCTTGAGCTTCGCCAGATCCGACTGCTCGCCCGTGCTCAGGAAGACGCGCGCTTCGTACTCGGCGACCCGTTCCTTCAGCTTCGAGTGACGACGCTGCAGGCGATCCAGATCCTTCTCCCGACTATCCGCATTCGCCATGGGACCTCCATCTTGCTGAACGCTTCACCGGAGAACCACCATTCCGTTGCAAGGAAGTACGATCGATGACGATCATGCTACCGACGTTCGCGCGGCGGATCAACCGCGGATGGGCCTGGAAACTGGGGGCGTCCGTGATGTTCCTCGCGCTCGCCGTGCTCGCATCCTCCGTGCCGACGCGGGCCCAGGAGGGTGACGCGCCGGATGCAACGGCCGTGCTCGACCGGGCGCTGGGGTTCTTCCGCGCGCACCCGCGCATGCAGGGACACTTCGCGCACCGCTATCTCGACCGAGATCGAACGGTGGATCTCCGCACCGGCGGCCGCTTCGCGCTCCAGCTCCCACAGATCGGCATCACCTTCGAGGGCGACGCTGCGCCGTCCCGCATCGCCGTCGACGCCACGAGCGCGCGTGTCTTGCAGCCACGGGAGGGCGAAGCGCCCCTGCTCTTGTCGTTTCGCCTGGACACCACGCCCCTGCCGCCGCTGCTCGCCGTCCTCGACGGCACGGCGCCACTCGAGAGCGCGTTCGCGGCGCGGCGGATCGCGACGGACGACGGCGGCGACGTGGTGGAGCTGCGTCCGATCGACCCGACGTCGCAGGTCGATCGGATCTGGCTCGAGGTGGCCTCGAGCGGGGCGCCGACGCGTCTGCTCGTGGTGGACTGGCGCGGCGCGACACACCGCGTGACGTTCGACGCGATCACGACCCCGGCGCGTCTGCCCGCGGGCCTGCTCGCTCCGACGTTTCCGGCCGACGCGATCCTCGTGGAGCCGTGAGGGCCGGACCCTCTGCCGGCTCACCGAGCCAGGCGGCGAAGCGAGCCGCGACGCGATCGGCCGAGAACGCCTCGCCCGCCGTCCGCGCGGCGCATGACGCTCGCGCGAGCCGCTCGGGGTCGGCGCGATAGCGGGTGAGCGCGTCGCGCACGAACGCGGGCGTCGCGGCCTCGGCGAGCATCCCCGCCTCGGGCGGGACGACCTCCCCGATGCCGGAGATGCGCGAGCCCACGACGGGAAGCCCGGCGCGCAGTGCCTCGAGCACGCTCGTCGGTGTTCCTTCGACGCGCGCGCCGAGCGCGCGCGAGGGCGCCACGAGCACGTCGGCGGCAGCGAGCCACGTACGCAGCAGCTCGCCGCTCACGTGGCCGACGAAACGCACCGGCGCCCTCGACGAGCAAGCCAGCCGCGCGAGCGCCTCCCGCTCGGGCCCTTCTCCGGCGACCACGAGATCTATCCCGCTCGTCCCGGCGACCGCGCGGACCGCCACGTCGATGCCCTTGATGGGCACCAGGCGCGCGAGCGAGAGCGCGACGAAGCCGTCGATGCCGAGGCGCGCGCTTTCGTTCCGTAGAGAGAGCGTCGGCCGCGCGTCGTCGGCGATCGGCATCGGCTGCGCCACGGCCTCCGGAGCCTCGAGCCGCGCCGCGAGCGCCGACGAGACGCACACCAGTCGCGCGCCCGATGCTCGACGCACGCCGCCAAGCCGGGAACGGTGGCCGCCACGTGTACGTCCGTCCCGTGCGCCACCGCGACGTGCGGGCGCCCGGCGGCGAAGCGCGCCGCGACGAGCGTCGTCGGCACGACGAAGTGGCTCACGAGCGCGTCCCATCGCGCGTGCCGCGCCGCGAGCGCCCCGGCCAGCGCGACCGGGAACGAGAGCGCGCCCGGCCACGCAAGCACATCCCGTGCGAGGTTGTCCGGGGCGCCGTGTCTTCCGAACGTGCGCTCCAGCGCACGCGGCGCATAGGCGATGCGATGGACGGCGATACCGGGATCGAGCGCGTCCTGGCGGCCGACCCGGGGCGCGAGGACCTCGATCGCGTGGCCGCGCCGAGCGAGCCCCACCGCCAGCGTGCGCACGAAGCGCCCCGCCGCGTCGCCCTCGTGGGACGGGTAGCTCGTGGTGATCATCCCGATGCGCACGTCACTCCGCCGGCTGCGGCGCGCTCTCGCTCGGAGCGCGGAGGTAGCGGCGCACCCCGGCGCGTACGATCACGCCCGGGATCACGACGAGGCCCTCCCAGAGCCCGATTCCGCTCTCTTCCCCTCGATAGATCGGGCGCACCGGCACGTCGACGACACGCAGGCCCGCGTCCGCGGCGCGCGCGAGCAGATCGTTCGGATAGCCGTAGCCCGGCCACATTGCCCCGAGCTCGATCCGGGCCGCCGCGCGTCGCGAGAGCGCGGTGTAGCCGCACTGCGAGTCCGAGATGGCCAGGCCCGTCACGGCGCGCGTGAGCGCCGAGAAGAGCAGGTTGCCCGCGCGCCGCGAGAGCGGCATCGCGCCGATCTCGCGGTGCGCGAGCCGGTCGCCCTTGGCGTAGTCCGCCTCGCCGCGCACGACGGGCGACGCCAGCCGCACGAGCTCGCCGGGATCCATCTGACCGTCGGCGCCCATGACCACCGCCACGTCGGCGCCGCGCTCGAACGCCGCGCGGTAGCCAGTCGCGATGGCGGCGCCCACGCCACGGTTGCGTGCGTGCACGAGCAGGCGCACGCGCGCATCCCGCGACGCGCGCACGATCGCGCCCGTACGGTCGGCGCTCCCGTCGTCGACGACCACGATGTCGTCGACCTCATCCGGTAGCGTCGCGAGGGTCGCACCGATGCGCTCTTGCTCGTCGTGCGCCGGGATCACGACGGCGATGCGCTGGCCTCCGATCATCGGCGGGTCCCTACCCTCGCGCCGTCGTCACTCGACGGTGACGGTCTTGGCCAGGTTGCGCGGCTGATCCACGTCGGTGCCCTTCGCGTCGGCCACGTAGTACGCGTAGAGCTGCTGCGGGAGCACGGAGAGGAACGGCGTGAGCACCTCGCTCGTGCTCGGGATCTCGATGACGTCGCCCGTCATCCCGTGGATGGCCTCGTCGCCCTCGGTCGCGATGGCGATCACCTTGCCCTCGCGCGCCTTGGCCTCCTGGAGGTTGCTCGCCGTGCGGTCGTACCAGCGGTCCTTGGGCGCGATGACGAACACGGGCACTTCGGCGTCGATGAGCGCGATCGGCCCGTGCTTCATCTCGCCGGCCGCGTAGCCCTCGGCGTGCACGTAGGAGATCTCCTTGAGCTTGAGCGCGCCCTCGAGCGCGATCGGGAAGGAGAGCCCGCGCCCGAGGAAGAGCACGTCACGCGCGTGCTGATGGCGCTTGGCCACGTTGCTCACGAGCTGCCGCGTGCCGGTGAGCACGTCGCGCATCTGCTCGGGCAGCTTCGCCATGCCCTCGACGAGCTCGCGCGCCTGCGCGTCGGAGAGCGCGCCGCGCTGCCTGCCGAGCCAGACCGAGAGCATCAGGAGCGCCGCCATCTGCGTCGAGAAGCACTTCGTCGACGCGACACCGATCTCGGGGCCGGCGTGCGTGTAGAACGCCGCGTGCGCGAGGCGCGGGATGGCGCTGCCGATCACGTTCGCGATCGCGAGAACCGTGGCGCCCTTCTCCTTGGCCTCGCGCGCCGCGACGAGCGTGTCCACCGTCTCGCCGGACTGGCTCACGGCGACGACGAGATCGCCCGGGCCGATCAAGGGCTCGCGGCCGCGGAACTCGCTCGCGAGCTCGACGGTCGCCGGGATCTTGGCGAGCAGCTCGAGGTAGTAGCGGCCGACCATCGCCGCGTGGTGGCTCGTACCGCACGCGAGGAGGTACACGCGCTGGATCGCCTTGGCGTCCTTCTCGCTCAGGCCGATCTCGTGCGCATGGACGGTGCCGTTCTCGCGATCGAGGCGGCCGCGGAGCGTGTCCTCGAGCGCGCGCGGCTGCTCGAAGATCTCCTTCAGCATGAAGTGCTTGTAGCCGGCCTTCTCGGCCATCACCGGCGACCAGTCGATGTACTTCTCTTCCCGCTGCACCGCGGCGCCGTCGACGCGCGAGATGCGCACGCTGCCCTTCTCGAGCACGGCCATGTCGCCGTCCTCGAGAAAGACCATCCGGCGCGTGTAGGGAAGGAGCGCCGGGATGTCCGAGCCGCAGTAGCTCGCGCCCTCGCCGAGCCCGAGCACGAGCGGCGAGCTCGACTTCGCGACGACGATGCGCCCCGGCTCGTTCTTGCTGAGCACCGCGATCGCGTAGGCGCCGTGCATCTCCTTGAGCGCCGCGCGCACGGCGTCCTCGATGCCGAGGCCTTCCTTCGTCTTCTCGTGGACGAGGTGCGCGACGATCTCGGTGTCGGTGTCGCTGACGATCTTGGCGCCGCGCTCGACGAGGCGCGCGCGGAGCGAGAGGTGGTTCTCGATGATGCCGTTGTGGACGACGGCGATCGGGCCCGCGACGTGCGGATGCGCGTTGACCTCGGTGGGGCGCCCGTGGGTCGCCCAGCGCGTGTGGCCGATGCCGGTCGTGCCAGCGAGCGGCGCGCTCTCGAGCGCCTTCTCCAGGTTCCGCAGCTTGCCGACCGCGCGGGCGACCTTGATCTCACCGTCGGGCGAGATCACGGCGAGCCCCGCCGAGTCGTAGCCGCGGTACTCGAGACGACGAAGACCGTCGAGGACGATCGCCGCGACCTGTTCCGAACCGACGTAGCCGACGATGCCGCACATGCCGTCTTGGTAGCACGTACGGCACCCGAGCGTTCATTCCCGGGTGTGATCGGCGGCGGTGCTCAGCGGCGACGCGCCGCGATCCCGGCCTTGATGCCGCGTCCGAGCAAGCTCGGACGCTCGCCACCTCCCCCTCTGGGCGCTGCTCACGGCCAGTCGGCCGCTGCGCTGCGTCCTCGG
>JBGALT010000009.1:0-19047 GCA_044223665.1 Sandaracinaceae bacterium
CGGCGGCGCCTTTCGCCGGGGCCTGGCGCGCCACCGCGGCGCCGAGGTCGTGCACGTCCGGATCGTCCGCCAGGTCGGCGCGGACGCGGTGCACGTGTCGGCCGCCGTGCGGTCGGCGCTCGCCGAGCTCGCCGCGCCGGAGGGCATCTCGGTCTCGGTGACCTACGACCAGGCCGAGCTCGTCGATGGCGCCCTCGGCGGCGTCGCTCGGGCGGTCGCGATCGGCGCGGTCTTCGTCGTGCTGGTGATCCTGCTGCTCCTCGGCGACTTCCGCGCCGCGCTCGTGGTCGCGCTCTCGATCCCCACCTCCGTCGCGCTCGCCATCGCGGCGCTGGGACGGGCCGGAGGCGGGCTCGACACGATGACCCTCGGAGGGCTCGCCATCTCGGTCGGCATCCTCGTCGACGCCTCGATCATCGTCGTCGAGAACGCGGCGCACCGCCTCAAGGATGCGCACGGGAGCATCCCCAAGCACTGGGTGGTCACCCATGCGGCCGGCGAGATGGCGCGGCCCATCGTGTTCGCGACCTTCGTCGTCATCGCCGTGTTCGTGCCCCTCTTCGGGATGGCCGGGATCGAAGGGCGCATGTACCGCGCGCTCGCGCTCTCGGTGATCGCGGCGATGGGCGCCTCGCTCTTCGTCGCGCTGGGCGTCACACCCGCCGTCGCCGGCCGCGTGCTCTCGGCCCGCCACGGCGAGGCGGGCAAGGGGCTCGTCGTCCGCGTGATCGAGGGGGCCTACGCGCCGATCCTCGGATTCGCGCTCCGCCATCCGCGCGTGATCCAGCTCGCGGCGCTCTGCATCACGGTGCCCGTCGTCGCGCTGGGCGCATCGGTCGGCGCCGACTTCGTCCCGCACCTCGACGAGGGCTACCTGATGCTCGAGACGGGCGTCGCGCCCGAGGCCTCGCTCGAGACCGCCGATCGGCTGGTCTCGGCGGTCGAGGACGCGGCCGCCGGCTTCGACCAGGTCCGGAACGTCACGCGGCGCCTCGGGCGCGGCGAGCGGACGGAGGACCCGATGCCGCACACGAACGCCGACGTGCTCGTCGAGCTCGTCGCCGATCGCTCGATGGACGACGAGGCGATCGCCGAGGCGCTCCGCGAGCGCGTCTCGCACGCGCCCGGCACCCAGGTGCTCTTCACCACGCCGCTCCAGATGCGCATCGACGAGGGCCTGGGCGGCTCGCCCGCGGATCTCCAGGTGCGCATCTTCGGCACCGACCTCGACGTGCTGGCGGGCGTGGCCAACCGGCTCCGCGACGAGATGCGCCACGTGCGCGGGCTGGCCGACGTGCGCACCGACGTCGCCGGGCAGAGCCCCGAGCTGCACGTGCGGCTCGATCGCGTGGCGCTCGTGCGCGCGCACCTCACCCCCGGCGACGTGACCGACGCCGTTCGCACGGCGACCGTCGGGCGCGAAGCGGGCGTGGTCTTCCGCGGAGGAAGGCGCCTCGACGTGGTGGTCCGCCTCGGGCAGCCCGGCTCGATCGATCCGGAGGAGCTGCGCATGCTCGCGCTCGAGACGCCCGAGGGCGCACGCCTGCCGCTGGCGCGGGTCGCCGAGATCACGAGCACGGCCGGCCCGAGCATCGTGCGGCGCGAGGCCGGCCAGCGGCGCGTGGGCATCGAGGCCAGCGTCGTGGGCCGCGACCTCGGGAGCGCCGCCGAAGAGGTCCGCGCGCTGGTGCAACGGGCCGTGCGCGGCTACTTCCCGGAGGGCACGTTCGCGTCGGTCGGTGGGCGCATCGAGACCCAGGACGCCGCCAACCGCGCGCTCGCGCTCGCCATCGCGCTCGCCGTCGCGCTCGTGCTGGTCCTCGTCTACATCGCGCTCGGCTCGCTCGCCGAGACCGCCCTGATCCTCGGCACGCTGCCGAGCGCGCTCGTCGGTGGCATCGTCGCGCTGCTGATCACCGGCGAGACGTGGAACGTGTCGTCGCTCGTCGGGCTCCTGGGCCTCTTCGGCATCGCGGTGCAGAACGGCCTGGTGCTCGTGTCGCAGACGCGCGGCCTCGAGGCCCACGGGGCCACCTACGACGAGGCGGTGCGCGAGGCGAGCCTCGGGCGCGTGCGACCCAAGCTGATGACGGCGAGCACCGCGATGCTCGGGCTCCTGCCGCTGGTGGTGCTGCCGCTCCGGGGCGTCGAGCTGGAGCGTCCGCTCGCCATCGTCATGATCGGAGGCCTCGTGACCTCGACCCTCTTCACGCTCGTGGTGCTGCCGACGTTCCTGGTGGATCTGGGCCGCGTCCGCGCACGGGCGAAGAAGGGCCACACGCCCGAGGACGGGAAGGCGGCGACATCGTGAGCACCAGGATCACCGCGCTGCTCGCGCTGCTCGCGCTGCTCGCGCCGGCGCCCGCGGCGGCGCAGGTCTCGCTGGCCGTGGCAGCCCCCGACGGCGTGACCGGGACGAGCTACGAGCGCTACGTCGAGCGCGTGATGCTCGAGAGCCCGACGCTCGCCCAGGCCCTCGCCGAGGTGCGATCGGCCGAGGCCGCGATCGACGTCGCCCGCGTGCAGCCATCGCCCCGCCTCTCGGGCGGCGTCGCCTCGGTCGACGTCTCGGGGCACAACGCGCCCAACGCGACCCAGCTCGTGCTCTCGGTCCCGATCGACTACGCGGGCCGGACCGGCCGGCGCGTCGATGCCCGGGCCGCCGAGCACGAGGCGGTGATGGCGAGCGCAGAAGCGGTCCGGCGCACGCTGGGGCGGCAGGCCGCCGAGCGCTTCGTCGACGCGCTCGAAGCCGAGCTCGCGAGCGTGCGGGCCAGAGAGTCCGCCGAGGCCGACGATGCGTTGCTCGCAGCGATCGAGCGGCGGCTCGCGATCGGAGAGGCGACCGCGCTGGAGGTGGGCCTGGCGCGCCTCGCGGCCGCACAGGGTCATGCGCGACGGGCGGAGGCCGAGGGGCGGGCGCGCACGACGCGCATCGCGCTCTCGACGCTCTTGGGTGAGGCCGACGATGCGCTCGCACCGGTGGGCGACCTCGCGATCCCGCCCGAGCACTTCGACGCCGCGGAGCTGGTGCAAGAGGCGCTCTCGCATCGCCCGGAGGTCCGCGCTGCACAGATGCGGGAAGCGGCCGCGGGACGTACGCGCGAGCTCGCGAGCGCGGCCCGATGGCCCGAGCTCGACGTGCAGGTCGGCTGGTACCACTCGTTCGCGGCGCTCGAGCCCGGCTCGATCTTCAACCAGCCCGAGTACGACGCGCTGATCCTGGGCGCGTCGATCGAGATCCCGATTCGCCTCGCGTGGGATGGCGATCTGCGGAGCGCCGACGCGGGGATCGAGCACGCGCGCGCCGCGCTCCGCGCCGAGGAGCTGGTGGTCGAGCTCGAGGTCCGCGAGGCGCTGGCCGAGTACGAGGCCGCGCGCGATCAGCTGACCGCGCGGGAAGCCGCTCTCGCCGAGGCGACCGCGCTGCGTCGCGCCGCGGCCGAGGCGCTCTCGCGGGGCGCGAGCACCGTCGTGGAACAGCTCGCGGCGAACGCCGCCGCGCGCGAAGCGGAGGCCGCCTACCTCGCGGCGGCGGCCGGCCACGCGCGCGCGCTGGCGATCCTGCTCGCGACGGTCGGACGCGACGCACCGGGCTTCTGATCGACGGCGTCGCGTGGCGCCGCGCGCCGCCGACGTCGTCAGCGCAGCACGACGCGCGCGACGTCGCGCACGAGCCCGGCGAGAAACGCGTCGCGGTCCGCCAGCGTCTCGGGGATCGCGGCGGGTCGCACGTGCAGGAACGAGAGATGGTCGGCGCCCTCGGCGACGTGCACTCGCACGTCGGTGCCGGCGAGCGCGTCGGCGATCCGCGCCACCGACGCGGGCGGCGTCACCACGTCTTCGCTGCCGACCCACACCGTCACGGGCACACGAACCGCCGCGAGCGCGTCCGGCGTCAGGAGGAAGCTCGTCGCCGGCGCGAAGAGGACGAGCCGCGAAGAGGACGAGCCGGTCGATCCGCGGGTCGACCGGCACCGCGAGCGGCGCATCGCGGCGCAGCCACGGGCGGGCCCCGGCGAGGGCCAGCTGGGTCGAGGCCCCGAGCGAGTGCCCCATACCCACGACCTGCATCCCGCGCGGCGCGAGCGCGTCGAGCGCCAGCGTCGCGCGCCGCGCCCGCGTCGAGAGGATCTCTTCGTCCACCCTCGGCGAGGCCAGCATCTCGAAGTGCGGCGCGATCACCGCGCAGCCGAGCTCCGCCAGCGCGGCGAGAAGCGGCGCGTGCCGTGTCGGGTCGCCACCCCGTCCCGCGAGGAACGAGACGACGCGGGTCGGCGCCTCGGCCGGCCACCACGACACGTCGAACGACTCGTCCCCGTCTCGGACGTGCGCGCGACGCGGCCCGCCCGTCACCTCACGCACCTCCGCCGATGCCGACGCGACGCGACACGGTGCCGACGCGGCGGCTCCCCACCTCCACCTCGAGCGAGCCCTTTCCGCGCACCACCCAGCGCAACGTGCGCGTCGCGTCGCTGCCCGGGCTCATCGCGTAGAAGATCCCCTGCTCGAACGCCCCGACGCCGCGCCCCCACCCCTCGAGGTGCCCGATCGGAACGCAGGCGCGCCCGGGCTCCTCGAGGCTGCATCCCTCGGGCCGCGCGCGCGCCGAGAGCGGCTCGTTCACCGGCTCGCTCTTGGGGCCCCGCATGCCGTACGTCGGGAGGTAGCCCTGGTTCTCGACCGTGACCGTCACCGCCGTGACGTCCTCGCGAAGAGGCGCCACCTCGACGCGCGAGATCGTCAGGCGCGGGACGAGCGACGCCACGCGCATCATCAGGTGCGACTGCGCCTCGCAGAGGCTGCCGAGCTCGCTCTCCGGCGGGTTCGTGATCCCGACCCGGCGATCGAGGCCACCGACCTCGACCTCGCCGAGCTGCGGATGCGTCACGCGCGTCCATGGCACGAAGAGCCGCGCGTGGTTGTGCTTCTCGTCCCAGCGCGCGAGCGCGACGTAGTCCTCGCGTCTCATCGCGGTGTAGCGGTCCACGAACTTCTTGGGCGGCTTCATCCCGATGCGCGGGAACAGATCCCAGAGCTCGCACACGTACGCGAGGGCGCCGCGGTGCTCGTAGGCCCACTCCGAGAGCGCGCCGTAGAGGGGCTTGCCCGGCTCGTAGAGGAACTCGTCGTGGCCGCTCACCATCGGATAGCCGGTGATGCGCTCAGCCCACTCGCCGACCTGCTTGTACACACCGAGATCGAAGGGGCTCATCTTCTCGTCGGGCGTGTCGCCCGGCGGCCGGATGAAACAGCCCCCGAACGTGTGCAGGTTCAGCCACGCGAACACGTTCGGGCGCGCCACGGCGGCCTCGAGGATCGCGCGCACCTCGGGCTCGCTCCCCGGATAGTCCCCCGCGCCCGGCTGCGCCGAGGCCGTGCGCCACTGGAACGGGAAGTTGCGGTTGAGGTCGGGGTAGTTGTCGGCGAGGAATCCCGGTGACGGGATGTTCTCCCCGTCGAAGCTCTCGATGTGCCCTTCGGGATAGAGCCGGTAGTAGGGCGGCGCGTCGTCGATGGTGCGCGGCACCATGACCTGCGGGGCCTCGGGGCACGCCACGTAGTCGCCCGTCGGATCCTCCTTGCGCATCGAGAGCGCGAGGCCGTCGCCGTCGACGTCGCCGGCGATCCAGCGCGCCGCGCCGCCGTGCAGGCGTCGATCCCGAGGAACCGAGCGGACGTAGCGTCCCGTCTTCAGGATGGCCTCGGCGCCGTCGGGCGAGATGCGCGGGACGACGTAGAAGAGCGAGTCCTTCACGATGCGGCGCAGCTGCGGAGCCATCGCGAAGGGCAGCGGCGCCTCGAGGTGCACGGCGAGCACGTCCTCGGCGATCGCCAGCGCCACCGACGAGCCCGCCACCTCGCTCGCGTGCATGTTGCCGTCGATCCAGATCGCGGGGCGCACGCGCTCGGGCTCGGCGCCGATCGTGAGCATCCAGACCTCGCGCCCCTCGGGCGTGCGCCCGAGCGAGGCCAGGTGCGCGATCGCGGGAAACGCGTCGGCCCACGCGCGGAGCTGCGCGGTGAGCGCCGCGTCGTCGAGGTAAGCGTTCCGGAATCCCTTGGAGAGCGCGAGGAGCCTTTGCATGATCTCGCGCCAGGGTAGCGCGTCAGGGGACGGTCTCGATCGCGCTCTTGAGCGCGTCCACGTCGGCGAAGCGATCGGCCGGCTCCTTGGCCAGCGCGCGGAGGACGATCGCGTCCACGCCCGCCGGAAGGGACGAAGCGAGCGCGCTCGGCGGCGGCGCCTGTTCCGTCAGCAGCATCTGCAGCACGGCGAAGGGCGTCGAGCCGAGGAAGGGCGGCACGCCGGCGACCATCTCGTAGAGGAGCGCACCGAGGCCGTAGACGTCGGTCCGCACGTCGACCGCGAGCCCGCGCGCCTGCTCGGGCGCCATGTAGTGCGCGGTGCCGACGATCGCGCCCGTCCGCGTGACGAAGTGCTCGCGCCCCGGCTCGAGTGGCTTGGCGAGCCCGAAGTCGAGCAGCATCGCACGCTCGGGGGCCCCCTCACGGACCGCCATGAACACGTTCGAGGGCTTCACGTCGCGATGCAGGACGCCCGCTCGGTGCGCCGCCGAGAGCGCATCGGCCACCTCGAGGAGCACGCGACGCGCCTCCGGCCACGGCAAGCGCCCTACCCGCGCCAGGCGCGTCTCCAGGGACTCGCCGACGAGCAAGTCCATCACGAGGTAGTGCACCCCCTCGGGCGTGGTGTCGAAGTCGTGGACGGCGGCGATGCCGAGGTGACCTATCGCGGTCGCGGCGCGTGCTTCGCGCTCGAAGCGGCCGACCGCGTTGGGCGAGAGTTGCTCGTCGGGCAGGAGCGTCTTCAGCGCGTAGCGCCGCCCCGTGCGGGTGTGCCGCGCGACGTAGACGGTGCCCATGCCGCCGCTCGCGAGGCGGCGCTCGATCTCCCAGCTGCCCTTGAGCGTGCGTCCCGTGAGGTCGTCGATCGCCGCGCGCCCCGGCGCGCTCGCGGGCGACGGTGCGGGAGAGGAGCCCGGAGGCCGGACGCTTCCCCCCGGGGTGCGCGTGCTCGGCAGCGGCGTAAGCGCCGCGGGTGCCGGCGGCGTGGGCTTGGGCGCGACTCCGAGCGCCACGGAGACGCGTGGCGCGTAGGCGGCGCCCCCGACGGCGGGCGAGAGCATCGGCGTCGCGGCCGACATCGACGGCGGTGGACGCGCCGAGAACGCCGCGGGGGCGGCCGACGGCGTGGGCATCGGAAGGCGCCCGGGCTCGCGACCTTCGGAAAGCAGGATCCCGCGCTCCGTGGCGGTCGCCTTCGTCTGCTCGGCCCGTCGCTCGCCGAGGTGGCCGACGAGGAGCCTCGCGTCGAGCAGGCCCCCGGGTGACGAGGCCACGAGCGCCTCCATCGCGCCCGCGTCGCGGAAGCGCTGCACCATGAAATAGAGCGCGCCGAGCGCGACCACGCCGGGCAGGAAGACGCCGCCGCCCAGGAGACAGAGCGAGGCCGCGATGGTGAACATGAGGCCATCGGTGCCACGCCCGAGCAGGGTCACGAGCAAGCCGGCGCTCGCCACGACCGCGACGAGCGACGCGAGCGCGGCGCCACCCATGAGGAGGCCCGCGTGCAGACGCGCCGTCCGGGAAGCCTCTCGCGCTTTCTCGAGGTCGACGCGCACGCGAACGCCACGGTAGTACGGCGGTCCGAAAATGCGATCGGCATTTCGAGGCGTCGCGACCCGCGTCCTCGATCACCCTTTCGCCTGGGCTCTCCTGTCGCGGAGGCCTCCTCCGACTCGTTCTTCGCGGTCCCTCTCCCCAACCCTCTCCCGCTCGTTCCCGCTCGCGCGGGAGAGGGGGCCGCGCTTCGAGAAGCGGCGGGCACCCAGCAACCAGAGGCCGTCGAGCGGCCGGCGAATGCCGCACGGAGCTCGGGGTGCGCGTCGCCTGACAGAGGGCCGCTCAGCGCGTCGATCGAGTCGCGAGACACCGGCGATCCGCAGCCCCCTACGAACGAGCGCCCCGGCGTCACGTCGGCGTTTGAGGTGCTTTGACGACCCTTGAGGTCGCACCAGGGCCACATCTCTCTCGTCGCGAGCAGGTCGCTCGCAGGAGCTCAGGGAGAGTCATCATGGTTGCCATCGGAATGATCGTTCTCGTCGTCGGCCTTCTCGCGCTCGTGGGCGGCGGCCTCTCGAAGATGCGCGCGGGTCGAATCGCCAACACGCCCTTCGCCACCACCGGCGACGTCGCGGGCAAGGGCGCCTCGATCGCCACCCCGAAGGGCGGCATCTCCACGCAGGGCCGCGTCGTCGCGCCGCAGCTCGCCGCCTCGCCCGTCACCGGCACGCCCTGCCTCTACTACGAGGTCGCCGTCACCGCGTCGTGGAAGGTCGGCGACCAGATGCAGACCCACCGCGTCACCGACGAGAAGATCGCAGCGCCGTTCGCGGTGGACGATGGAAGCGGCCCCATCCGCGTCGACTGCAGCAAGGGTGGTGACCTCGGCCAGAAGACCACGTTCCAGAAGAAGCAGAGCCGCGGCCTCATGAGCGCGTTCACCGGCAAGCCGCTCTCGTTCGGCGATCGCGGCTTCACCGTGCCGCAGGGCATCCGCGTCGGCCTCACCGTGATCCCGGATCACGCCGAGTTCGAGGTCGTCGAGCGCTGCGTCACGATGCCCGAGCAGCTCTACGTCAACGGCAAGCTCGACAACGGTGCGATCGGCTCGCCGAACTGGACCTCGCTCGTGTTCTCGACGAAGTCGCGCGACGAGCTCCTCGCCGGCACCGCGACCATGGCGCAGCGCCTGCTCCTCGGCGGTGGCGTGGCCTCCGCGGCGGGCGCCGTGATCGCCGGAGTCGGCGCGATGATGGGGTGAGCCCGGAGCGCGGACGCGGAGATCCCGGCCAGGACGAGCGACGAGCCGCCCGTCGCCTCACCGAGCCGAGCGGGCGAGCCACGAGTGGGCCGCCCGCTTGGGTGTGATCCAAGGCGTTGGTGAAGTCTTGCGACGAGACTGCTGCGTAGAACGGTCGAGGCCTCATGCATGTCGCGTCGCGAGACCGGCCTTCAGGCGTCGCCGAGCCCGAGGCCGGAGCGGAGCGGCCTTGGGGCCGTGAGCACCGACCGCAGGGTGAGGTGGCGAGCGTCCGAGCTTGCTCGGACGCGGCATCAAGGCCGGGATCGCGGCGCGTCGCCGCTGAGCACCGCCAGCGATCACACCCCGCCCGCTTCGGCGTCTCGATCGACGGCCTTCGGACGTGAGAGAGTGAGCACCCATGGGACGCGCCACGAGTGACAAGGCCCCGCCGCCCGACGACGTTCTCGTCGAACGCGAGCGCGAGGCCGAGCTGCTCCGGGCCGCGATCGAGCAGGGCGCGCACCTCGTCACCGTCACGGGGACCTTCGGCGTCGGCAAGACCGCCCTCGTGCGCGACGTCGTGCGGCGACCGATCCTGCGGGACGGTGAGACGCTCGTGCCGGTCGTGGTCGACCTCTCCGAGGCGAGCACGGGCGAAGCGATGCTCGACGCCATCGCCCAGTCGCTCGGCCGCGCGGGTCGCACCGGGCGGGGCGGCGTGGGCAAGGCGCTGGCGTCCGCGGGGCCGACGCTGCTCGTGCTCGACCCCTTCGACCGCCTCGTCGAAGAGAGCGTGCGCCTACGGAGCTGGCTCGACGACGCGCCCGAGCTCTCGGTCGTCGTCGTGTCGCGCGAGCGGCTCGGCGTCGCCGGCGAGCAGATCGTCGAGGTCGCGCCGCTCTCGAGCGACGAAGGCGCCCGGCTGCTCGCAGCCCTCGGCGCGCGCCATCGCGGCCAATTCGCGCCGACCGAGGGCGAGCGCGCCGCCCTCGCGCGGATCGCGGAGCGCCTCGATGGCATTCCCCTCGCAATCGAGCTGGCGGCGCCCCGGCTCTCGGTGATGGGGCCGGACGCCCTGCTCTATCGGCTCGAGAACCGCTGGGAGGTCCTGCGACGCTCGGGGCGCGCGACCGATCGCCACGCGACGCTCGAGGCGAGCCTCGGCTGGTCGCTCGAGCTGCTCGAGCCCGGAACGCGCGAGGTGCTGGCGGCGCTCACGGTCTTCCGCGGCGGCATGACGATCGACGCGGCCGAGGCGGTGATCCCGGCGCCGGCGTCGACGGGCGTGCTCGACGCCCTCCAGTCGCTCCGGGCGCGCTCGCTGGTCTCCGTCGTCGACGACGGCACCAGCCCGGATCTACGGCTCGCGCTGCTCTCCAGCGTCCGCGACCTCGCCCAGCGAGACCTCGCATCCGATCGACGCGCGCGCCTCGAGGAGCGGCACGCCAGCTACTACGTGGAGCTCGCCGAGCGGGAGGCGCGCGCCGCCGAGGAGCGCGGCTCACCCTCGGCCCGCGCTCGGCTCTCGCGCGAGCGTGAGAACCTCTTGGCGGTCGTCCGCGCCATCCTCGGGCGGGGCGCCGTGAGCAGCGCCGCGGCCGATCGCGCGCTCCGGGCGCTCTGCGCGGTCGGGCCGTCGCTGCTCGCCGAGGGCGCGAGCGCCGAGCTGGTCCGCGACCTCGAGCTCGGGCTCTCGGTCGCGCGCGGGTCGGGGGCCGATCCGCGCCTGATCGCGCGCGCGCTCACGCTGAGGGCCGAGCTCGCCGAGGCGCGGGGCGAGCGCATGGCGGCCGAGCGAGATCTGTCGGAGGCGCTCGTGCTCTCGCACCACGCGCGAGATGCCTCGCTCGAGGCGCGCGTGCTGCTCGCCGCTTCCGAGAGCGCCGTCCACGCCGGCGAGCCCTCGCGCGCCGCGGCCGCGATCGGACGGGCCAAGGAGCTCGGGCGCGGCTCGCTGGAGCCGCACCTCGCGACGCGCGCGCTCTGGCTCGAGGGCGCCGTCGCCGAAGCCTGCCGGGATCCGATCGGCGCGCGCCTCGCGGTCGAGGAGTCGCTGGCGCGCGCGCGCGCGCTCGATCTCCCGTTCGTGGAGCTCGATGCGATACGCGCGCTGGCGCTGCTCGACCTACGCGAGGGCGCGCTCGACGCGCTCGCTGGCCGGATCCTCGAGGGGCGTACGCTCCTCGCGCAGCTGCCCCATGCCCGCAGCCACGCGTTCCTCGCGCTCGCGCCTGCGGTGCACGCCGCAAGCTACGCGGCGATCTCGTGGGCGCGCTCCTCCACGACGAGGCGCTTCGGACGCCGAGGCCGCGCTCGAGCAGCTCGTCGCGTGGCACGCGGGCCTGGGCGCCATCGCGCGCGCCGAGGCCGGCGAGCGCGGCGAGGCACGGGCCGGCCTGGCCGAGGCCCGGAGCGGAGCGGCGAACCTCGAGCCGGACTTCGCGCTTCTCTTCGCCATCGCGCGCATCCGTCTCGCCCGTTCGGCGGGGCGGATCGCCGAGGCCGACGACGAGGCGCACGCCGCGCGCGCGATCGCCCCGCGTGCGCGGGACGCCGCCCTCGCGTCCATGATCTCGGCCGACCCACCGAGCTCCGCTTCGGGCCTCGTCGCGCTCGTCGGGCGCATGCCCGTGGCCAGTGGCGGCGGCCCGCCTTCGGTGCCGCCCGACGCCGGCGTACTGCGGCTCGGACCCGACGCGTCGTGGTTCCGTCCGCCGGGCGGCGAGCGCGTCGATCTCTCGCGCCGCAAGCCGCTCCGCCTCTTGTTGGCGCGCCTCGCCGCCGAGCGCGACGCCGCGAGCGGCGGCGGCCTACCCTGGGACGCGTTGCTCGAGGCCGGCTGGCCGGGCGAGAAGATGCGCGCCGACGCCGGCGCTCACCGCGTGCGCGTCGCGATCTCCACGCTGCGGAAGATGGGCCTCAGCGACGCGCTCCGGACGAGCGAGACCGGCTACTTCCTGGCGCCCGAGATCCCGCTCGAGTGGGCCCGCTGACGGCGCGGCAGCCCCGCGCCGAGCCGCCGCGAAAGCACGAAGGCCGGGCGACCACGCTCTCGCGAAGTCGTCCGGCCTCTCCTGGAC
This sequence comes from Sandaracinaceae bacterium, assembly GCA_044223665.1. Classification (GTDB taxonomy): domain Bacteria; phylum Myxococcota_A; class Polyangia; order Polyangiales; family Sandaracinaceae; genus JBBSAT01. Next base: position 11,911 of record JBGALT010000009.1, read on the forward strand.
ATCGCTCGAGGCGAATCAGCTGAAGCGCACGTACTCCCAGTCGAAGGGCTTTCCGTCCATGCCCTGCTTCGGCGGCGCGATCCAGTTCGCGATCTTGCCGCGCTCGACGCACGGGACCATCAGCGACTTCACGTACGCGCGGTCCTCGGCCGTCGGCAGCCAGCTGTCGCGCTTGGCCTCCCACTCGCCCGCCGAGAGCAGGTTGCCCTGCGGATCGCAGTGCAGACCCGCGTACATGCCGTGCAGGCGGTTGAAGCGCCGGCTCGGGATGTACAGCTCGTGGTCGACGCCCGCTTTCTTGATGACGTGGTTCCACTTGCGCACGGCGCGCTCGCAGTCGGCGATGTACTCGTCGCGGAGCACCTCGTTCATCGCGTTGCGGAGCGGCACCGTCTTCTCGACGATGCGGCCGTTCTCGACGACGGGCATCGTGTAGGCCGCGTCGAGCGCCATGTGATCCTGGTACTTCTCGCGCTCGCGGAAGCGGCCCTTCAGGCCCGTGGCGAAGTAGTCCGCCGCGTTGCTGGAGATCTCGCCGCCGAAGAGCTCGACCGCGCTCGAGAACCAGAAGTTGATCCACTTCTGGATCGTCTTGAGGTCGATGCCGCCCTGCTTGCGGGCGTCGCCGTTCGGGTCCTGCTTGGTCAGCTCGGCCGAGCGCTGCGCGATGCGCTCGATGCCCGTCTCGCCCGTGAAGAGATGGAAGCTCTCCTCGGTCAGCATGAACTGCGTCGCGCGCGCGAGCGGATCGAAGCCCGACTCGCTGAGGGCCGCGAGCTGGTACTTGCCGTCGCGGTCCGTGAACATCGTGAAGCAGAAGAACGAGAGCCAGTCCTCGGTCTTCTCGTTGAACGTCTGCAGGATGCGCGGGGTGTCGGGGTTGCCGCTGCGGCGCGTGAGGAGCGCCTCGGCCTCCTCGCGGCCGTCGCGCCCGAAGTACTGGTGGAGAAGGTGCACCATCGCCCAGAGGTGGCGGCCCTCTTCGACGTTCACCTGGAAGAGGTTGCGCATGTCGTAGAGCGAGGGCGCCGTCTTGCCGAGCAGGCGCTGCTGCTCGACCGAGGCCGGCTCGGTGTCGGCCTGCGTGACGATGATGCGGCGCAAGAGGCCGCGGAACTCGCCGGGGACCTCGTCCCACGCCTTCTGCTGCGCCTGGTCGCCGAAGCCGACCGTGCGCTCGCCCTCACGCGGCGTGAGGAAGATGCCCCACCGGTACTCGGGCATCTTCACGTACTCGTAGTGCGCCCAGCCCTTGGGATCGACGCTGATCGCCGTGCGCAGGTAGATCTGGTCGTTCTGGAACCCCTCGGGGCCCATCTCCATCCACCACTTGATGAAGTCGGGCTGCCACTTCTCGAGCGCGCGGAGCAGCTTCTTGTCCGAGGAGAGATCGACGTTGTTCGGGATGGAATCCGAGAGAGACATGAGCTTCGAGCTTCCCTGCGCGTGACTGCGGCTAGACCCCCGATTCACGCGACGAGGGCCAGCATAGACGCCGGCCCCCGAGAGACCCGTGTGGCGGCTCACGAGCGATGCACCCGAGTGCGGCACCTCACCGGATCCCACGGAAATAGGTCGATTCGCGCATGCGCAAGCGCACGACCGGGCCGATTTCCGAGGATCCGCAGCGCGCCGCGTGTGGCGCGAGCGCTCCCTCTCAGGGAGCCGCGCTGGGCGATGGCGCCGCGGCGCTGGCCGGCGGCGTGTCGGTCACGACCTCGGTCGAGCCCCGCGCCTCGGCTTCTTCTTCTGCGCCGTCGTCCGTCAGCTCGGGAACGAGCACGGTGAAGATCGAGGCGATCACGAGCAGGCCGAAGACCGACCACAAGAGGCCGTGCCGCCACGACACGTCCGTGCGCGGCTCGTTCTGGACGGCATCCGTGATTCGCTTGGACTTCTTCGCCATGTCCGCTCTCGCTCCGGGTCAGGCGTGGAGACGAACGCCTGCCGCCTCGATTTTCTTCACGACGTCGGCCACCACGTCGGTCAGCGGGACCAGCGTGGGGTCCTTGTCGCCGCGCGCCTTCAGCTCCGCCTTCTGCTCGGCGAGGCCCTTCTTGCCCAGCACGATGCGGTAGGGGATGCCGACGAGGTCGGCGTCCTTGAACTTCACGCCGGGGCGCTCGTCGCGATCGTCGAGCAGCGCCTCCACGCCCCGACTGCGCAGGCCGTCGTAGATCGTCTTGGCCGCGTCGACGAGCTCCGGCTCCTTGCCCGCCGGGACCACGACGACGTGATAGGGCGCGATCGAGAGCGGCCAGCGGATGCCGTCCGCGTCGTGGTGCTGCTCGATGGCGGTCGCGACGAGGCGCGAGACGCCGATGCCGTAGCAGCCCATGACGAAGGGCTTCTCCTTGCCGGTCTCGTCGAGGAAGGTCGCGCTCATCTTCGCCGAGTAGTGCGTGCCGAGCACGAAGATGTGGCCGCCCTCGATGCCGCGGTAGCTCTTGAGCGCGCCGCCGCAGCTCGGGCACGGGTCGCCGTCGCCGACCTGCCGCACGTCGACCACGCGTGCCTGGTAGTCGCGGCCGTGGACGACGTTCCTGGTGTGGAGCTTCCACTCGTTCGCGCCGGCCACGAAGCCCGCGCCGCTCGCGACCTCGCGGTCGACCACGATCTCGACGGGCGAGCTCGTCTTCAGCGCCTGCGGGCCGATGTAGCCCGTCTTCAGGCCGAGCTGCGTGGCCTCTTCGGCGCTGCCCATGACGACCTCGAGCGCGCCGAGGGCGTTCACGACCTTGACCTCGTTGGCCTCGCGGTCGCCGCGCACGAACACGAGCGCGTACGAGACGGGCTGGTCCTTCTTGAGGACGCGGAAGAAGAGCGCCTTGATGGTGGTGCTGGGCGCGACGCCGAGGAAGGCCGAGACCTCCTCGATGGTCTTCTTGTTCGGCGTCGCGACCTGCTCCATCGCGGGCACCTCGCCCTCGTGCTTGGCGGGCTCGGCCGTGGTGGCGACCTCGACGTTCGCCGCGTACTCGCAGTTGCCACACGCCACGATGGCGTCCTCGCCCGACTGCGCGAGCACCTGGAACTCGGCGCTGGTCTTGCCGCCGATGGCGCCGGAGTCGGCCTGCACGATGCGGAAGTCGAGGCCCAGGCGCGTGAAGATCTTCTTGTACGCCTCGCGCATCGCCTCGTACGACCGGAACGCGCCGGCCTCGTCCACGTCGAACGAGTACGCGTCCTTCATCGTGAACTCGCGGCAGCGCAAGAGGCCCGCGCGCGGGCGCGGCTCGTCGCGGTACTTGGCCTGCACCTGGTAGAGGTTGATCGGCAGCTGGCGGTAGCTCTTGACGTCCCGCCGCACCATGTCGGTGATGATCTCTTCGTGCGTCGGGCCGAGGTGGTACTCGCCACCCTTGCGGTCCTTCAGGCGCAAGAGGACGTCGCCGTAGAGGTCGTAGCGGCCGGTCTCGCGGAAGTACTCGGCCGGGAGGATGGCCGGCATCAGAACTTCCTGCGCGCCGGCACGGTCCATCTCTTCGCGGACGATGTTCCCGATCTTGTGCAGCACGCGCAGGCCGAGCGGCAGGAACTCGTAGATCCCCGCGCCGATCATGCGCACGTAGCCGCCGCGCAAGAGCAGCGTGTGCGACGCCGTCGTCGCGTCCTTGGGAGCCTCTTTGAGCGTGGGGATGAAGGCCTGGGAGAAGCGCATGGGAGCCGCGTGTTAGCACAAACGCGCGGCTTCCACGCCTCGGTCGCCGCGCTCCGCCGCTCGTTCGCCCGCGCCTACTGCCCGTCGGCGGGCGCGAGCACGTGCTCTTCGTGGTGCTCGGCGTCGAGGCCGTCGGCGCGGTCGTCCATGCGCGCGATCAGCTGCGCGGTGTCGCCGAGCTCCTGCACGGCGAGGTCCACGCGCGCGGGGTCCATCTGCACGAGCGGTGCGTTCTCGAGGTACTCGGGCAGGTGGGACCAGCGCTCGTCACGGCTGTGCGGCGTGAGCGCGAGGAAGTTGATGCCGCCCCAACGCATGCTGATGGTCGCGTAGTAGATGTGACCCGCCTCGACCGTGCCCTCGAGACGATCGCCCCACCCTGCCTCGCGCTCCACGAGCGCATAGAGCCGGAAGGCCCCCGCCGGCACGCGCACGAGCGTCGACGAGCGATCGCTCACCATCCCGACGAGGTCGCCGTTCTGGTCGAGGATGCTGACCGAACCGTAGCGCGAGGTGGGCTGCAGCACGAGGATCGTCGCCATCGTCGGATCGGGCGCCACGCTCGCCTCCGAGCGCACCGTGATGTTGTGGACGGCCGGGCCGCAGCCGCTCGCGACCGCGAGACCCACCAAACCCAGAACGAGCGACACCATTCGCGTCATCGACGAACCCTCCCCTCGACACCCCTCGGTGCCGCGCGGTGGTTAGACGACGTCGCCGGGCTGGCCGCAATGGCGATTTCTTCGGGACCGTGCGATCGCGCGCTCGGGGCCCGGGTCGCGTCGGTAGCCAGACGGTCCCGACCGCGCTCAGAACATCGCCGTGACCCAGACGTTGATGTCGACCTGGGTCCAGCCGGTGATGCGGAAGCGATCGCCCGGAAGGTCGATGACCGGCCGGTGCGCGGGATTGATGATGCCGCCGCGGCAGCTGCCGATGAGGCGCGTGTCGCCGACGGCGCTCTGCGAGACGTTCGGGTTGCAGGCGTCCGAGATCGTCAGTGCGTACGGCGGCGAGTAGAGGAAGCCCACGCTCGCGCCGAAGCGGATGTAGCGGGCGGCCTGCATCTCGAGCGAGAGCGTGCCTCCAAAGCGGCCATGCGACTGCACGTCGGTGAGGCCGTAGAACGGAACGCTGGCCAAGCCGTTGGTCGTCGGGTTGTCCGCGTTCGGGACGCCCTCGAGGTTCGGGCTCGCGAGGTACGGGTTCTGCGACGAGCCGAGCGCGTCGAAGAGTGGCGAGTAGTCGTGGCCCTCGCTCACGTAGTCGCCGACGAGGCGCAGATCGACGCTGAAGCGCTGGTAGTGCTCGCGGTCCTCCCAGGGAACGATCGCGGTGCCGAGCGTGAAGCGCCCCAGGATGGGCGGGAGCTGGTTGATGTAGCCCTGCAGGTTGCCGCTCGGGAGGAACTGATTGTTCGAGTACCCCGGCCAGCCGATCTGGAACGCGAGCCCGGCGTAGGGCTCGATCGACTCGTAGCGGTAGCTCGAGCGGGTCTCGAGGCGCAGGAAGTTGTAGCCCCGACCGATCCCCGGATCGGTGCTGTGATCCGGGTTCGACGTCATGTTGCCGCAGACGACGGCGGACCCGGGCGAAGAGCCGCAGGCCCGCATCGGCGTGCCGATGTTGAACTGCCCCTCGACCATCACCATCCACGTGGGCATCGTGCGATCGCGGAACTGGTTGGTGATGGACCAGGCGAGGCCGGCCGCGAAGTAGTCGACGCCCGAGCGCGTGGGCGAGGTGAAGGTGGGGTTGAAGAGCGAGCCGCCGACCAGGTCGGTCGTGTACATGCTCGGGCTGACGCCGACGCCGCTGAGCGAGCGGTCGTCGGACAGGATGAGCGGCAGCCGCGCGTAGGCCGCGAGGTCGCGGAAGATGCCGACGTCGAGCCGGAAGTTGAGCTGGTTGATGCCGCGCTCGTAGTTGGCGACGTCGTTCCAGTGGTCGCTCATCCGCGCGTCGCCCGGCGTCGGGTCCTGGCGCTGGATCCGCCCGAGCTCCCACGTGCGCTCGTAGCCGACGCTGAGGTTGAGATCGAAGATGTCGTCGTCGTCGAAGGCGTCGATGACGTCCGTGAACGAGGCCGGCTCGTCCATCAGATCGAGCGCTTGATCGGCGTCCTCGTCGGCGCGCGCCGGCGCCGGCACGGCCACGACCGAGAGACCCACGACGGCCGAGAGACACAGCGCGGCAGCGACGAGGCGAAGGTCCTCGGCACGAGGCAGGCTCATCGCGACGCCCTCCCTTGCCCCGACGCGTCCATCGCGCACCGTGCGCGCCCCGACGGGCATCGCCAAGAGAGCCATCCTGCCGCACCAAGCATCGGCGCCGATGGTACGGGCCGCGTCGAGACAGCGTCAAGGCTCGCCACACGGCACCGTGGCGGTCAGGCGTCGTCGCCGAAGAGGAGCCCCACGGGGAACGGCACCTCTTGGAAGGGCTCGGCGTGGACGGTCTCGCCGCGCGTCGCCGTGAGCGCCACCTCGAAGGCGTGCCCCGTGTTCCGGTAGACCGAGAGGACGCGCTCGACGGGGTCCACGATCCAGTAGTGAGGAATCTGGGCGCGCTGGTAGACGCGCAGCTTGTCCACGAGATCGGTCCGGGCGTTCGAGGCGGACAGGATCTCGCAGACCCAGTCGGGGCGCGTGGTGATGCAGCGGCCCTCGGGGCGCTGCGGCACGCGGTCCCGGCGCCAGCCGACGAGATCGGGCCGGTAGAGGTCGTGCGGCCCGAGCTCGATCTCGCACTCGGTCACGATCCACCAGCCGCCGGGCGCATCGCCGCCGCCGCCCCCGCCGCGGTGGAAGCGCGCGCGTAGGAACGTCGTCGCGCTGGCTTGCGCGTCGGAGTGGTCGTAGCTCGGCGCCGCCTTCTCGACGACGGTCCCACCGATGACCTCCACGCGCGCCTCGCCGCGGGCGAAGAGCTCCTCTCGGGAGGCGAGCCGACGTGCCGTGCTCACGCGCCCACTCTACCACGCGTGGGGCGCTGCTCAGGAGCGCGCCGGGCCCTTGCGCGTGGTCTTGTCGGCGATGCGGCGCCCGAGCACCAGCTCGCGCTCGAGCTCGGCGCGCTGCTCGGCGTAGAACGCGCGCAGGAACGCGGCGGGCTGGCTCGCCGCGTCGCGGCCCTCGTAGCGGATGCGCCGGGCGATCGTGGCGGCGACCACGCGCAGATCCTCGTCGGTCGCCTTGTCTGCCTCGAGCTTGCGCAGCAGGTCGGCGAGCGTCTCGAGCTCGTGCTCGCCGTAGATCGCGAGCTGCTCCTTCGTGAAGCGCGAGGCCCCGCGGTGACCGGCCGCCTCGTCGCGGAGCAGCTCCGCCTTCGGCGCGCGCACCACGATCGTGCCCGCGACCAGATCGCCCGCGCGCATCCGCTCGCGCGTGAGGAAGGGCAGCGCCACCAGCACCAGCACCCAGACCGCGGCCGGCAGCCGCAGGTACCAGGGAATCGGCCCGAGCAGCTGCTCGGGG
>JBGALT010000009.1:19092-96288 GCA_044223665.1 Sandaracinaceae bacterium
AGCACGTTGCGCGCGATGATGCTCTCCACGCTCAGGCGCGCGCCGTCGCGGCTCACCACGCGCAGCCGCAGGAAGCGCTTGCCCGGCGTCGAGCCCTGCAGGAGCGTCTCGAAGAACAGGAAGTAGCCCTGCTTGATCACGAAGAGGCCGAGGATCGTGAACGCGAGCACGACGGCGCTCGTCGTGACGACGGCGGTCGCGAGGGCCACGAGCAGGAACAGGACGAAGACGATCACGACCAGCGCCGCATCGACGCTGAACGCGACGGCGCGCTCGCCGACGGTCGCGAGCGGGAACGAGAGCTCGGCGCCCTCGGGCGTGACGAGGCGGACGAAGCGATCGCCGTCGCGGTCCTCGATCATCGTGCCTCGGCCCGGGCCGGCGCCCCCCGCGCGCGCTCCCGGAGGCTCCGGAGCACGACGTCGAGATCCCCACTCCCGAGCACCATCCACGCGCTCAGCCACGACGCGTTGAACGCGGCCATCGCGAAGCGCAGCCAGTCGCTGGTGACCGACTGGCGGAAGATGCCCTCCACGGCGCCGGCCGCGAGGAAGAGCACGACGGATCCGGCCGCCACGACGGCCCCACGGCGCCCGGCGTCGGTCAGCGCGCGGCGCACGGTGCGCTCTCCGGGCGCCAGCATCGCGCGTCCCATCGCGAGGCCTCCCGCGCCGCAGAGCAGGATCGCGCCGATCTCGGGGACCCCGTGGGGAAGCAGCCACCCCAGCAGCGGGAGCAACAGGCCGTGCTGATCGTAGAGCGCGAGGAACGCGCCCAGCATCAGCCCGTTCTGGAAGACGAGGAGCGCGGTGGGCACGCCCGCGGCGAAGCCGAGCGCGAACGCGGTCAGGCCGATGCCCGCGTTGTGATAGAAGAGCGCGCTCGCGAACACGGCGAGCAGGCCGGTGCCGCCGCCCTGCGTTCCGTCGTCGTAGAGCACCGAGCGCAGGTACTCCGTGCTGGCACCGGGCGTCCGGTCGCCGGCGAGCCCCGGGTCGACGAAGGCGAAGTACCACTCTGCATCGTCCCAGCGGACCAGGCCGTAGCTCACGAGCATGCCGAGCAGGAAGATCCCGACCGAGAGCGCGAGCTCGGGCAGCATCGAGCGGACCGCCCGTGGAAAGCCCTGCGCGAGAAAGCGAACGAGCGCGAAGCGCTCCTCGTTGCGCGAGGTGTAGACCGCGAGGTAGGCGCGCGAGGCGAGCGACTCGAGGTAGGCGACGAGCGCGCGATCCATGGCCGTCTTGCGCGCGACCGAGAGGCTCGACACCGCCGACCGATAGAGGAGCGGCAGGCGCGAGAGCTCCGACTCGTGCAAGACGCCCAGGCCACGCGGGAGCGCGCGCTCGAGGATGGTCTCGAGCTCGGCCCACTCGGCCTCGCGCTCACGCCGGAAGCGCATCGACCGCGGCTCCAGCGCGCCGGGCACGCCTGGACGCGCCGGCGCGGCGCTCACGCGATCGGAGGCGCCGACCCCACCGGGAACGAGTGAGCTACGCTCGGTCAACGCCCGCAGGGTACGCGATCGCAGGCGCGGCGATCACCTGGGACGGTGGAGCCTCGACCGATGGACGGGGCTCCGGGCCCGAGACCGCGCCGGCTCCTGGTCTCGACGCGGTCAGTCGCCGTGGACGCTCTCGTCGATCTCTTCGCCGGCCTCGTCGACCGACTCGCTGACGTCGTCGGCAGCGTGGTCGATGTCGTGCCCGATCTGCTCGGCGGGGTCGCGATCCTGGTGGCGGCTGCCACAGCCGGCCGGCGCAGCGAGCGCGGCGACCCCGAGCGAGAGGAACACACCGGCGCGCAGGAGGCGCGAGGCGAGATCGTTGGAGAGCATGGTGATTTCCCTTTCGTTCGCGGGCTCGAGCCCGCGAGCGACCACGAAGCGATGCGCGTGCCAGTCGTTCGGGGGCCGATCGGCGACCCGCACGTGCGCACGCGCCACGATCGTCGCGCGCCGGCGCGCACGAGGGCGTCCCAGGCACGGCGCCGCATCGCACCTGCGGTTCGCGTCAGCCGATGAGGCCGCGGCTCTTGATGCGCACGTAGCGCTCGACCAAGGCGCCCGCCATCGCGCCCGGCCGCGAGTGCACGACGTGCACGCCCATGCGGGAGAGGCGCGCGAGCACCACGTGACGGCGATGGGCGAGCGAGGACGCGACGACCGCCGAGGCGAGCGCACGCCCGGTCTCGGGCGCGTGCACGAGCGGCTCCTCGAGCGCCGGATCGTCGAGCGCGACGAAGACGATGAGGTGCCGCCGTGCCAGCTGCCCGATCGTGTCGAGCATCAGCTCGGCCGTGGTCGCGTCGGTGAACTCGGTGAAGACGACGATCATCGAGCGCCGGGTGTTGCGTCGCAGCAGATCGTGCAGGCCGAGCACGTGATTCGTCTCTTCGGTCTCGGTCGCGAGCTGCGCGCACGCGCTGCGCAGGCGCGAGAACTGCGCGGGCCCTCCGCGGGGCGGCGCCCACGCCCGCGGCTCGCTGCCGTAGGCGTGCAGGCCGACGAGGTCGCCGGCGCCGAGCGCCGTCTTGGCCAGGACCAGCGCGGTGTGCACACCGTGATCGAGGCGCTCGAGGCCGACGGACGAAGGGCCCGACGTTCCGGCGGCGATCGGATCGCGCATCTCGCGGCCGAGATCGAGGCAGAGCACGATGCGCTGGCGCCGCTCGAGCCGATAGCGGCGCACGCGCAGCGCCATGTGTCGCGCCGACGCCTTCCAGTCGACGGCGCGCGTGTCCATGCCGAGCGAGTAGGCCGAGAGCGACTCGAACTCGCCGCCGTCGCCGGCCCATCGCTCGCGCTTCATGCCGGAGAGGAGCGCCTCCGAGCCGAGCACCTCCATCGCCTCTCGGTCGACCCGTGCGACGTCGGGGACGACGGCGATCGGCCCCGCCCCCTCGTCGACCCGCACCACCTTGGCGACGAGCCCGAGCGTACCGAAGAGCTTGAGCCAGAGCGCGCGGAGCGCCCCGCGGCCACGGCGATCGGCGAAGAGCGAGAGCGCGACCTCGTTCTCGCCGCGCGCGAGGGGGACCCGGCGCACGCCGTCCGCCGACTCGACGGGGAGCGCCGTCTCGGTGCGCACGTGCGCGAGCAGCCCCATCGGGATCCCGAGGTCGAGCGTCGCCGCGGCCCGGAAGCTGGTCCCGACGCCGACCGAGTGCGGGCGTGCGATGCGCGCGCGCAGCGAGACGCGCGAGAGCACCGCCAGGTCCACCGCCACCGCGCCGAGCAAGACCGCCCACAGCAAGGCCACGAGCGGCCACGCCGGCTCCCACGCCAGCGGCACGAAGGCCACCGGCAGGGTGAGGAGCACGAGCGCGAGCAGCCGGGAGGTGGGCACCATGGGCGCGATGCCTTCGTCAGCGAGGAGGAGCGACCTGCGCGAGGATCTCCTCGAGCACCGACGCCGCGCGCAGGCCTTCCATCTCGGCCGAGGGCGTGAGCACGACGCGGTGGTGCGCGAGCGAGACGAAGAGGGACTTCACGTCGTCGGGGACGGCGAAGTCGCGGCCCGTGCAGAGCGCAGCGGCCCGGGCGCCCGCCGCGAGCATCGTCGCGGCGCGCGGCGAGATGCCCACGGCGAGCGAGGGGTGCTGCCGCGTCGCGCGCGCGAGGGAGACCGCGTACTCGCCGATGCGAGGCTCGAAGTGCACCGTCTTGGGCGCGTCGCGGAGCGCGTCCACCTGGGTCGCGTCGAGCACGGCCTGGATCCCGATCGCGTCGAGGGAGGGCATGGTCGAGCTGCCCGAGTGCATCATCACGGCCTGCAGCTCTTGGTCGACGCTCGGGTAGCCGACGCTGAGCTTGAACAGGAAGCGGTCGAGCTGCGCCTCGGGCAGCGGGTAGGTCCCCTCTTGCTCGATCGGGTTCTGCGTCGCCAGCACCGTGAAGCGCCCCGAGAGCTTGTGCGTCGTACCGTCGATGGTGACCGAGCGCTCCTGCATCGCCTCGAGCAGCGCCGACTGCGTCTTCGGCGGCGTGCGGTTGATCTCGTCGGCGAGCAGCAGATCCGTGAACACCGGCCCGCGCGTGAGCGTGAACGACTGCGTCTTGAAGTCGAAGACGTTGGCGCCGAGCACGTCGCCCGGCATGAGATCGGGCGTGCACTGCAGGCGCCGCATCGGCAGGCCGAGCGCCCGGCTCAGCGTCTGCGCGAAGAGCGTCTTGCCGGTGCCGGGGACTCCTTCGAGCAGGAGGTGACCTCGCACCATGATGGCGATGAAGGCGAGCCGGACGTGATCGTCGGCGCCGTAGACGACGCGCGCGACCTCGGTTCGGGTGGCTTGCAGGGCTCGGAGGACGACGTCGGGGGTCATGGTCGGTTCTCGCTCTCGGGAGGGGCACTGGAGGCCGGGGAAGCGGCACGAGGAAGCTCGGTGGCGGGCGAAGGCGCCGCGCGTCGCGGCGGGCCCTCGGCGGCTTTCACGCCGAGCAGGCTCTCGCGGAGCCGCGCGGCGCGTGCCGCCAGCGCGAGCGCGGTGTCGCGCGTCGCGCGATGGCTCGTCTCGAGCAGCCGCACCGCATCGGGCGCGAGACCGCGGCGCACGAGCCGCGCGTCGAGCGCCGCTGCCTTCTGCGCCAGCGTCTTGCCCTCCGTCAGCCCGAGCCGGCGGTGCGCATCGAGCAGGACTTGCTCGACGTAGCGCGGCGCCAGACGATCGATGGACTGGCCAGCCGCCAGCACGCCGGCCGCGACCTCGATGATCTCGCGCGGGCCTCTGCCGTAGACCATCGGCTCGGCTCGTGGCGGGCCGAAGCGGCGCCGCCCGTAGAGGAGCACGACCAGCACCACGAGCCCGCCGTGCACGAGCGCGAGCACGCCCGGGAAGCGCGCGAAGAGCTGGGCGAGCGAGCGAGTCTCGACGTGCTCGTGGAAGACCTCGTCCACGACGATCGTGTCGGCGTGGAGGATCATGGTCACGAAGTCGTAGGTGAGCGCGGCGTGATCGGCGCGCTGCACGTCGAAGTTGTGGAGCAGATCCGGATCGGACACGAGAAACGTCCGCTCGTCGGGCGACGCGAGCACGAAGCTGCCGGTCGGCCCCGTGACGACCGGGGTCGCGCCGGCGACCGTCTGCGGCCACGGGATCTCCAGCGTCCGCGCGCCGAGGCGGGGCGAGGTCGCGGCGATGATCGTGCGATCGGCCGTGACGCCGGGCTGCCAGACGAGCTGGGCCGACTCGAACGGCGTCCCGGCGAGCAGCTCCTCGACGCGCCACGTCTGCTCGGGCGCCACGTCGCCCAGCGCACCGAGCTTCCACTTCGGCAGCACGATCACCGTCAGGCGCCCGGCCGCCGCCCGCTCGCGACAGAGATCGGCGATCGTCACCGTGCGACCATCGGGCGCCTCGATCGACGCCGCGTCGGGCTCGATGAGGAAGAGCGGCGCCGTCACGCTGTCGTAGTCGGGCTGGGTCCAGCGCACGACGTGCACGCCCAGCGCCTGCATCGTCTCGACCCACGCGCGATGACCGAGCGGCCCGCGGCCGTACGAGTCGCGCGGCTGGGCCGGCGGCGGCGCGAGCGAGCGCCCGAAGACCAGGATGACGATCGTCGCGACGAGCGACACCGTCCCCAGCGCGACCACGATCGCCCGCGTCCGCTCGGTGAACGTCGCTCCCTCCGCGTTCTCGGTGCGGAGCGGATCCGAATCGCTCTTCCCGGCGCTCACGCGGGGGCTCCCAACGGGGCGGCGGCGCCGAACGATCGCGCGCGCTCGGTCACCGCGTGCGCGAGGCCGCGCGCTTCGAGGTACTGCCCTTCGGTGGCCGCGCGCCCGCCGAACCACACGAGCTCGGTGAGCGCGAGCAGCCCAGCCAGCGGAGGCAGCTCGCCGTGGGCCCGCGTCACGAGGGCGACGACCTCGCGCGCCGTGCGTCCACGACGATCGACGTCGGCACGCGCGGTCGCCTCGCGGAGCGCACGGAGGAAGAGCGCGTGGATCGCCTCGCGAAAGCGCCCCTGCGCGGCGTGCTCCTCTGGGCTCGTCCCATCGCCCTCGAGCAAGGGATCGAGGCTCGGTGCCTCCGCGTCCCCGCCCGCTCGGCGCTTGGGGAGCGCGAGGTCCGGCACGGGAAGTCGCAAGCGCACGATCAAGAACACGACGAGCGCGACGACGAGCGCGATGCCGAGCCCGAAGAGCGCGTAGCCGAGCGGCCGGGCCGCGGCGCCGAGCACACGCGCGAGCGCGTCGAGCAGGTCCCGCACGAAGTCCGGCATGGGGAGGTCGAGGCTCGAATCGACTTCGCCGCCGTCGCGGTCGCCGTGCAGGCCGATGCGGCCGTGAGGCCCGCCGCCGTGGCCGTCCGCGCCGCCTTCGCCGCTGCCCGTCGCGTGCTCGTCCTCGAGCACGAACACGTCGTCGGGGTAGCCCCCTTCGCGGTGCACCCGCAGCGCCTCGTCGCGCTCGGCGCTCGAGGCAGGCGGCTCGCTCGTCGCCGGCGCCTGCGCCGACGCCGTGCTCGCCACGACGGCGAGCACGACGAGCGCGAGCGCGGCGCGGGCGGCCCCCATCGCCCTCGCCCTCAGGCGAAGACGCTGGCGATCGACTGCGCGTCGACGCCGTCGCGGACGCCGCGCAGCCGCGCGTAGACGACGGAGCTCAGCGTCGCCATCACGGCGAACTGGATGACCTGCATGGGGATGCTGACGATCTGGCCGATGATCTGGGGGATCGAGAGCGGGTTCTGGAGCTGCGTGATGTCTCCGCCCGACGCGGCTGCAGCGCCGCCCGCCACCACCATCTGGATGGGGCCCATGATGCAGCACGCGGCGACGAGCGCGAGCACGAACGCGGCGAGCATGATCAGGAAGATCGTGAGCCGATTGCCCTCGGTCAGCTCGACCGAGCGCCGGATCGCCGCGAAGGGGCCGAGCTTCTCGACGACGCAGGCCGGGGAGGCCGCGAACAGGTAGATGCCCGCGACCACGCCCAGGACCAAGAGGGCGAGCCCGCCACCGAACATCAGCAGCGAGCCGATGAGCGGTTGATCCGGCATCACGCCCATCATGACGCCGCCGGGCGCGATGAACAGCAGGATGACGAAGAACGCGCCGAAGCCGAGCAGGAGGTTGAGCGCGACCACCGATGCGGCCCGCGAGAAGCCGGTACGGAGAGCGGCGCCGACCCCGGGCGATCGCCCGGAGAGCGTCTCGACGACGGAATACACCACGCTTCCTTGGCCCACGGCCTGCGTGATCATCAGGACGACCATCATCACCAGCGTGGCCGCGAGCCCGAGGAGCGAGGCCGCCATCGTCTGCATCGGATCGCTGCTGCCGTTCACCAGCAGGTCGCGCGTCGCGTAGAAGACGACCACGTTCGCGACGAAGCCGGCGAAGGAGGCCGGCACGATCACGATGACCGCCGCGACGAGGATGGGCGCGATGGCCGACCCCAGCGTGCGGAACGTCGTCGAGAACACGTCCCCGACGTCGAGCATGCTCGGCACCGGCGGCCCACCGCCGCTCCTGCCCACCCCACCTGCGCCGTACTGGTCGTTCATGGGAAGCTTCGTTACCAGACCTCGGCGGCCGTGGGAAGACGCACCTCTTTCCCCCCGCGTTTCACGGGCGCCTTGACCCGACGCGGCTGCGGGGTCTACACAAGCGCCCCGTAGTGACCGAGGTAGCGGACGACGGGCGCTCGCGAGGGAAAGAGCAGCGCCCACGAAAGACCGGGACCGGGGGTACCGACCCGGCCGTCGTGGGCCGTCGCGTCTTCTCGCTGGCGTACTGGGCGCTCGTCGTCTGGGTCGTGGTCGCTGCGTTCGTTTCGGTGGTGCGCCAGGTGTTCTGGCCCGCCGCCCCCGAGGCCGCCGCGCCGTCGAGCGCTGCGGCTCCTTCCCCCTTCCCCGCTTCCGAGGCTCCGAGCACTCCATGACCGACGATCTCCGCGCACCCAACGCCACCTTCGACGCCCTGCCCCTCCAGCCCGAAGTTCGTCGCGCCATCGACGAGGCGGGCTGGACCACGCCCACGCCCGTGCAGCTCGCCGCCTACGAGCCGGCCGCGGAAGGAAAGGACCTCGTGGTCCAGGCGCGCACGGGGACGGGTAAGACGGCCGCGTTCGGCCTGCCGCTCGTCGACCGGCGCATCCGCGCGGACGGCGGCCCGCAGGGGCTCGTGCTCGCCCCCACCCGCGAGCTCGCGCTGCAGAGCGCGCGCGAGATCGAGCGCATCGGCGTGCACAAGGGCATCAAGGCCGTCGCGATCTACGGCGGCGCGCCGATGGAGAAGCAGGTCCGCGAGCTCGAGCAGGGCGCGCAGATCGTCAGCGGCACGCCGGGGCGCGTGCTCGATCACCTCCGCCGCGGCACGCTGGACGGCGAGCAGCTGCGGATCCTCGTCCTCGACGAGGCCGACGAGATGCTCTCGATGGGCTTCGCGGAGGAGCTCAACGCGATCGTCGAGCACCTGCCGAAGAACCGACAGACGATGCTGTTCTCGGCGACGCTCGACGACACCGTGCAGCGCCTGGCGAGCCGCCTGCTCCGCGATCCGGTGCAGCTCGCGCTCTCGAGCGATCAGGTCGGCGCGCAGGGCATCAGCCACTACATCTATCTCGTCTCCGGCCTGGGCAAGGCCCGCGATCTGGTACGCATCCTCGAGGCCGAGAACCCCGAGAGCGCGATCGTCTTCTGCAACACGAAGGTGGTGACCGAGCAGGTCGCGGCCGAGCTGCAGGGCGCCGGCTTCTCGGCCGACTGGCTCAACGGCGATCTGCCGCAGAGCCAGCGCGAGCAGGTGCTCCAGCGCACGCGCGAAGGAAAACTGCGCTTCCTGGTGGCGACCGACGTCGCGGCGCGAGGCATCGACATCTCGCACCTCACGCACGTGGTGAACTTCGACTTCCCGCAGGAGCTCGAGCAGTACGTGCACCGCACGGGCCGCACGGGCCGCGCCGGGCGCACGGGAACGGCCATCTCCCTCATCGCGGGCGCCGATCTCGGCTCGCTCTACTACCTCCGCCTCTCGTACAAGATCTTCCCCGTCGAGCGCACGCTGCCGAGCGCCGGCGATCTGCGGACGCGCGCGGAGCTGGATCGGGTGGAGATGCTGGAGGCAGCGTTCCAGGGCAGCCCGAGCGCGCTGGACCGCGCGCTGGCACGCCGCATCCTCACCCACGACGACCGCGAGGTGCTCATCGCAGGGCTCGTGCACGCGTTCTTCGGCGGTGCCGGAGACGAGGCACAGGTCGACGAAGAGGCGAGCGCCGCGCGCCGTGCAAAGGCCCCTCGGCCGGTCGCCGCGCCGGAGCAGGATCGGGAAGCGGAGCCGCGCCGGCGCCGCCGTCGCGAGGCCGAGCCGAGCGCGGCGGAAGGGACGAGCGAGAGCCCGACGCCCGACGCGCCGGAGCCCCGCGAGGACCGAGCGCCGCGCGAGGCGCGAGAGTCGCGCGAGGACCGCGGGCCGCGCGAGCCGCGGGAAGACCGTGCGCCGCGGGAGCCGCGCGAAGACCGTGCGCCGCGCGAGCGCCGCGAGCCGCGCGAGCCGCGCGAGCCGCGAGAGCCGCGAGAGCCGCGAGAGGGTGAGGCGCCGCGCCGCCGTCGCGAGGCGACCCCTCCGAGCGAAGGCGCGGGCGAGCGGAGCGAGGAGCGCTTCACCGAGGAGGGCATGACGAACCTCTTCGTCGGCGTAGGACGCCGCGAGAACGTCAAGGTCGTGGATCTCCTCCGCCTGTTCGAAGAGCGCGCCGGCCTCGGCAAGGCGCAGCTCGGCCGCATCCGCATCCGCGATCGTCACACCTTCGTGGCCGTGCCCAAGGAGCGCGCCGAGGAGGCCGTGCAGCGCCTCACGGGCGCCCGTTTCGGCGACAAGGACGTGGCGGTCGAGATCGCACGCGCCGAGCAAGCGCCGAACGGCGATGCAGCCGCCGCTCCGGGCGCGCCGCCCGAGACCCCGCCCGAGGCCTGAGCGATGCCCGTCGACAGGGAGACGCTCCGAAGCGGGCTGAGCCTGACGCTCGATCACACCGACCTCGGCCCGATCGGAAAGAAGTACGAAGGCAAGGTCCGCGACAACTACTCGCGCCCCGACGGCACGCGCGTGCTCGTCACGACCGACCGCATCAGCGCGTTCGACCGCGTGCTCGGCACCCTGCCCTTCAAGGGCCAGGTCCTGAACGGGCTCTCGGCCTACTGGTTCGGCGCGACGAAGGACGTGGCCCCGAGCCACTTCGTGTCGGCGCCGGATCCGAACGTGACGATCGGAATCGAGTGCACGCCGCTCGCGGTCGAGCTGGTCGTACGTGCCTACCTGACCGGTGTCACCTCGACGAGCATCTGGACGCACTACGCGGCGGGCGCGCGTACGTTCGCCGGACACGCCCTCCCCGACGGCATGAAGAAGAACGAGCCGCTGCCGAAGCCGATCCTCACGCCGAGCACCAAGGCGGCCAAAGGCGGCCACGACGAGACGGTCGCGAAGGACGAGCTGCTCGAGCGCGGTGAAGTGAGCGCCGCCGACTTCGAGCGCGCTGGCGAGATGGCCCTCGCTCTGTTCCGGCGCGGACAGGAGATCTGCCGCGCGCGCGGCCTCATCCTCGCCGACACCAAGTACGAGGTGGGCAAGACCCCCGACGGGCGCATCGTGATCATCGACGAGATCCACACGCCCGACTCCTCACGCTACTGGCTCGCTTCGAGCTACGAGCAGCGCTTGGCCAAGGGCGAGGAGCCCGAGAGCTTCGACAAGGAGTACGTGCGCCGCTGGCTCGCGGCGGAGGGCTTCCGCGGCGACGGCCCGATCCCGAAGATCCCGGACGACGTGCGCGTCGAGGCCTCGCGGCGCTACATCGAGGCGTGCGAGACCATCCTCGGCACGCCGTTCGTGCCCAACCTCGAGAGCCCGCACGAGCGCATGAAGCGCAACCTCGGCATCGCCTGAAGGAGAACGACATGAAGGCCCGCATCTACGTGACGCTGAAGCGAGAGGTGCTCGACCCGCAGGGCGACGCCGTGCGCCACGCGCTCGGCGCGCTCGGCTTCGACGGCGTCAAGGACGTCCGCATCGGCAAGCTCGTCGAGATCGAGCTCGAAGGCGAGACCGACGATGCCCGCAGGGCGCAGCTGCGCGCGATGTGCGAGAAGCTGCTCGCCAACCCGGTGATCGAGGACTTCCGCGTCGAGTAGCTCGGTCGAAGGACGGCGCCCGGTGATCAGCCGCAGAGGCCGACCAGCGACACGAACGGGTGCCCGTCGATCATCTCGCACTGGTACACCGCGTCGAGCACGAGGCAGCCGCAGTCGTTGCAGCCGTCGGACGAGCTCGCGCAGTAGTGCTCGATGCCATCCGTCGGGCCGCAGCGTGAGCCACAGAACTGGTCGGCGCGGCAGGAGCCCGCGCCGCACGGGTACTGCGTGCATGCGGCGCAGTCGGCGACCGGGCCTGGGCGCCAGATGCCGCCCTCGCACACGATGGCCGTGTCGCAGCAGGCGTCGCCGCAGCTCAGCCCCTCGCCGCTACAGGCCGCGCCGAGCGCGGCCGCGGTATCGGCCGGACATTCCGTGATCGTGGCCGGGCAGATCACGGGTGGACACGCCGAGGGCGCCCAGTGCCCGTCGACGCACACCAGCGCGCCCCAGCTCCCGGGCGTGGGGCAGCACTCGCCGCAGGTCATCCCGTCCGACGAGCAGCGGTCGCCGACGTTGGGCTGCCGGCCACACCAGCAGACCGGATCGGCCTCGGCCACGGCGCACTGCCAGCGGCCGGCGCGGCAGTCGCACGAGATGAAGGAGCTGCACACGTCGGTGCCGCCGGACTCGCAGTGCGCGCCTTCGACGCTGCACGTGGTGTTCGGGTCCCAGGGGTTGAAGTCGCTGCACGTCGCGTGGCCCGCATCTCCGAGCGGCGCATCGAGCAGCAGACTGCCGTCCCCGGGAAGCCGCCCCGCATCCCCCTGAGGCACACCGTGGGAGTCGGCACAGCCGACCGCGCAGAAGACCGAGAGCGCGAGCGAGACGAGACACGGCGACCGCATGCCTGCTGCCAGAAGCAGGCGTCGTGCCCGCGTTTCGTGGGCCAGCATGTGCCGGCGGGCGCTCGCGGCTCGAGCTCGAGGTGCTCGGCGGCGTAGCTCGAGGGCCACGACGCGCTCCATCCCTCGGGCGAGGGTCGCGCTAGTCGGTGATCGCCCCTACTCGGTGATCGCCCCTACTCGGTGGTCGGCAGCCCGGCGCGCGCCGCGCGGATCCGGCGGCCGACCGGGCAGTCCGCGCAGCCGCCGCCACAGCACTTCCGAGGCCGCGCCATGGGCCCCGGGGCCGGCGGCGCGAGCGGCCGCGGCGCCGTCGGTCGTGCCGCCTGGGCGACGCCGCGCAACGAGCCGACCGTGAAGCGGGGCTTCATGTCACGGTCTTGTACGCCGGAGCGGCGCCGTTCTTCAATCCGCGCCGCGATCGTTCGTTCACGAGAGACGCGTCGAGAACGCGCCGCGACGTGCCCGCTGGATCGCGCGGCGGATCTCGCTCTCGTCCGGCGGGCTCGGCGTGTCCGCCAGGTACGCCTCGAGGTCGGAGATCGCCGCCAGCTCGGCCCCCAGCGCCAGCGCGTGCAGGCCGCGATCTCGTCGGAACTCCAGGGTGTCGGTCAGGTCCACCAGTCGATCGCAGGCGACCATGGCTGGCGCGTGGGCCTTCTGCCGCTCGTGCGCGAGCTTCAGATTGAGGAGCATGCGGACGAGCATCGAGCGCTCGTCCACCACCGCCACGTGCTCGGGGACCATCCGCGACGGGCCTCCGAGGTGCCGCTGCGCGAGCTGCGCGAGCCGCGACGGGAGCAGCTCGCGACCGTCGTCGAAGGGGTCGACCAGCACGCCGTCCTCGCCGGCCCCGACACGCACGAGGAAGTGGCCCGGAAAGCCGACGCCCCGAACGTGCAGACCCGCCCGGCGCCCCACCGCGATCATCACGACGGCGAGCGTGAGCGGGATCCCCAAGCGTCGCTCGACGACCTCGGTGAGATCGCTGTTGCGGGGATCGTAGTAGTCGGTCTCGTTCGCGCGGAACTGGTGCTCGAGGAAGATCTGCTCGGCGAGCAGCGCCGCCTGCGTCGAAGGGCGCAGCACCGACGCGTCACGCTCGCGGAGCGGCGCCGAGATCTCGTCGAGCCGCTGGCGCGTGCGCTCGACGGGCGCATCGGGCCGCAGGTCGCGCGCGACGAGCAACGAGAGCTCGTCGATCGTCAGCCCCGCCGCGAGGGCGTCGCTGAGCTTGATCGGCGGCGGGCGGACCATCGACACAGCGTAGCCCGTCGCGCCGCTCCGAGCGATTTACACGCCCGGGCGGCCGGTTCGGGAGTCCGAGTCGAGGCCTGCGCCTCACAGCGCGGGCGTAGCCCGCAGCCCAACGACGTCGGCGCCGCAGCGCGGCGCGCTGTCTCGGAACCACGCCGTGGCGATCGAGGGCTGCCGCAGCTCGGGAGCGCCCGCTGCGCGGCTTGCCCTCCAGCCTCGCCCAATCGTCGCGCCATGCGACGATTGTGGGACGTAGAAGATCAGCGCGGGCGTAGCCCGCAGCCCAACGACATCGGCGCCGCAGCGCGGCGCGCTGTCTCGGAAGCAGGCGGTGGCGATCGAGTGCTGCCGCGGCTCGGCCAGCGCACGACGCGCGGGTCGCCCTCCAGCCTCTTCCCAATCGTCGCGTCACGCGACGATTCTGGGACGTAGTAGATCAGAGCTTCGGGCCCGCCTGCTTGATCGCCGGCGCCGCGCCCTGCTCGAACTTCTTGAAGTTGTCCACGAAGTACTTCGCGAGCTTCTTCTCGGTGGCGTCGTACGCGTTCTTGTCCGACCACGTCGCGCGCGGCGTGAGGATCTCGCCGGGAACGTTCGCGCACTCGCTCGGGACGTCGAACCCGAAGATCTCGTTCTTGTACGTCTTGGCCTTGGCGAGCGTGCCGTCGTGGATGCCGTCGAGGATCGCGCGCGTGTGGCGGAGGCTCATCCGCTTGCCGACGCCGTAGCCGCCGCCCGACCAGCCCGTGTTCACGAGCCAGGCCTGCGCGCCGTGCTTCTTCAGCCGGTCGGCGAGCAGCTCGGCGTACTTGCTCGGGTGCCACACCATGAACGCGGCGCCGAAGCACGCGCTGAAGGTGGGCGACGGCTCCTTCACGCCGACCTCGGTGCCGGCGACCTTCGCGGTGTAGCCGCTGATGAAGTGGTACATCGCCTGCTCGGGGGTGAGCTTGGCGACCGGCGGCAGCACGCCGTACGCGTCGCACGTGAGCAGGATGACGTTGTTCGGGTGACCGGCGACGCAGGGGATCTTCGCGTTGCCGATGTACTCGACGGGGTAGCTGCAGCGCGTGTTCTCGGTGATCGAGATGTTCTCGTAGTCCACGACGCGCGATTGGTTGTCGTAGATCACGTTCTCGAGGACCGATCCGTACCGGATCGCCTGGAAGATCTCGGGCTCGCTCTCGGCGGTGAGGTTGACGGCCTTGGCGTAGCAGCCGCCCTCGATGTTGAAGACGCCACGGTCGGTCCAGACGTGCTCGTCGTCGCCGATGAGCTTTCGGTTCGGGTCGGCGCTGAGCGTCGTCTTCCCGGTGCCGCTGAGGCCGAAGAAGATCGAGACCTTCCCGTCCTTGCCCGAGCCCTCCACCGACTCGTTGGCGGAGCAGTGCATCGAGAGCTGCTCCTTGAGGGGCATCAGGTAGTTCATGATGGTGAAGACGCCCTTCTTCATCTCACCGGCGTACTCGGTGCCGAGGATCACCATCTCCTGGCGCGAGAAGTCGACCGCGACGCTCGTCTTGCTCGTCATGCCCGACGTGTGCCGGTTGGCCGAGAACGCGCCCGCGTTGATGATCGTGTAGTCGGGGTCGCCGAAGTGCTCGAGCTCGTCCGTCGTCGGACGGATCAGCATGTTCCACATGAATAGCGCGTGGTACGCGCGCGAGCAGATGATGCGGACCTTGAAGCGGTAGCGCTCGTCCCAGCCCGCGAACCCGTCGACCACGTAGAGGTGCGGCTTGGTGTTGAGGTAGTCGATCGCGCGCTCGCGGTTGACCATGAACGTCGTCGGCTCGAGCTTGATGTTCACGTCGCCCCACCACACGTGGTCGCGCGACTTCGGCTCGTCGACGATGCGCTTGTCCTTGGGCGACCGACCCGTCTTCTCGCCCGAGTACGCCATGAGCGCGCCCGTCGAGCTGATCGCGGTGCCCGGCTCGTTCTTGAGGGCGAGCTCGTAGAGCAGCGCGGGCGAGGCGTTCCGGTAGATGGTCTTGACGGTGATGTCGTACTTGGAGAGCGAGAAAACCGGGGGCATCGACTCGGCGCTCATGCGGGACGCACTCCTCTCGAGGGGGGCGAAAGCTTAACGTGCCGCGTCAGGGGGGTGCCACGGCTGATTGGAGGAAGGTCACAAGGCCGCGGTCGGCATCGAGCTCGGCCAGGCCGCCCAGCGCGATCTCCCAGGACTCGTCGTCCGCGTGGCCGACGGGCACCCGCGAGATCACGGGGATCCCGAGATCCCCCAGCCGATCGCGCAGGACCGCGTCGACGTCCCGACCGTCTTCTTGCGGGTCACAGCGGGTGAAGTCCCCGACGACGACGCCCGCGCAGCGCTGGAGCGCCCCCGAGAGCCGCAGGGTCGTCAGCATCCGGTCGACGCGATAGGGGGCCTCGCCCACGTCCTCCACGAGGAGGATCGCGCCCTCCACGGGCGGAAAGAACGGCGTCCCCGAGAGCGCAGCCAGGATCGCGAGGTTTCCGCCCACGACCGGCGCCACGACCCGGCCACGGGTCGACCACGTCGGCGCGTGACCTTCGAGAGGAACATGGTGCTCGACCGCACGCATCCAGCGCTCCACGCGCTCCTCGGGCAGTCGTCCGAGGGCGGCGACCATCGAGCCGTGCAGCGAGCGCAGGCCGGCGCGCTGCCACACCGCGTGCAGCGCGGTCACGTCGCTGAAGCCCACGAGCAGCTTGCGCGCGGTGCGCACGAGCTCGAGATCGATCGAAGGCAAGAGGCGCATCGCGCCGTAGCCCCCGCGCGCCGCCACGATCGCATCGACGCTCGGATCGGCGAGCGCGGCGTGCAGCTCCGAGAGGCGACGGGCGTCGTCGCCGGCGAGGAAGCCGTCGACCTCGAAGAGCCCGGGCTCGTGGCTCACCACGTAGCGCGCGCGGAGGCGCTCGATCCCACGCTCGAGCGCGGCGCGCTCGAACGGGCTGGCCGGGGCGATCACGCGGACGTGGCCCCCGGGGCGGAGACCGCGCACCGGCGCGAAGCGTTGGGTCTGGGCGACCACGCGGGCACTCTCCGCGATCAGCCCCCGAGGTCAAGCGCGCCGTGCGAGCGCATGCGAGATTGCACGCGGATGGTCGACTCGCTCCTCGACTGGCTCCGGCACCACGAGGGCCCGCTCGCGTACGTTCTGCTCGGCGCGGCCTCGCTGATCGAGTACGTCTTTCCGCCTTTCCCCGGCGACACCGTCGCGCTCTTCGGGGTCTACCTCGTCTTCGCGGCGAGCTACGACGGCCCGACCGCGTACCTCGCCCTCGTCGCCGGCGCGATCATCGGGGGCCAGGCCACGTGGCTCGTCGGACGGCGCATCGGCCGCGGCGCGGAGCGGCCCGCGTTCCTCCGCGGGGAGCGGGCGACCGAGGCGATCGCGACCATCGAAGAGCACTTCGCGCGACACGGCTCGCTGTTCTTGGCGCTCCACCGGTTCGTGCCCGCGCTGCGCTCGTTCGTGTTCGTCGCCGCCGGCATGAGCGGCGTCTCGTTCGTGCGCGTCCTGCTGCTCGGTGGGCTCTCGGCCGCGCTGTGGAACGGCGCGCTCTTCGCCCTGGGCTTCGTCGCCGCCGAGAACTGGGAGCGACTGACGTCGTTCGTGTCGATCTACTCGTGGATCGCGATGGGCGTGGTCGCGCTCGCGATCGCCGTCGTCGTCGTGCGGCGAAGGCGCGCCGCACGACGCCCACGCTGATCGACGACGTCCCCGCGTCGCGTCGCGTCGTGGCGCGGCGACGCGGGCGGAGGAGCCTCCTCAGGGCCGAGGTCTCGGCGACGCGCCCGCGGCCTCGGCGCCGCGAGCATCGGTGGTCGGGAGCCGCACCACGAACGGGGTGCCTTCGCCCGGGGCCGACTCGCAGTCGATGGTGCCGCCCGCCTCCTTCACGATGCGCTGGCAGATGGGCAGGCCCAGGCCGGTCCCTCCGCCTTCCGACTTCGTCGTGAAGAAGGGCGTGAAGATGTGCTGTCGGATCTCCGGCGGGATGCCGGGCCCGGTGTCCGTGACGGCCACGCGCGCGTGCCCAGCCGGATCGAGGTGCGCGATGACGCGGATCTCGCGCGTGCGCAGCTCGAGCGCCGGGCCCATCGCCTGGGCCGCGTTGACGAGCAGGTTGAGGAAGAGCTGCACCAAGCGGGCCTCGCTCGCCACGACCACGGGCGCGGCGCCCACGTCGAGCACCACGCTGGCCACCGGTCGGGTCTGCGGCGCCGCGATCCGCACCGCTGCCGCGAGGACGCGGTCGAGCGCGACGGGGCGTGCCTCTTCCACGATGCCTCCCCGCGAGAGAGTCCTCAGGTCCGCGGCGATCGTCCGCACGCGCAAGGCCGCGTCGAGTGCCGCGCCGAGCCGCTCGCGCACCGGCGAGCCGGACGGGAGATCGTCGATCGCGAGCTCGATCTCGGCCAGGACCGACGTGAGCGGGTTGTTGATCTCGTGGGCGACACCGGCCGCGAGCACGCCGATCGACGCGAGGCGCTCGCTCGCGATGAGCTGCGTCTGGGCGCGGCGTGCATCGGTCACGTCGCGGAGAACCGCGACCGCGCCGGACGGCTTGCCGCTCTCCCCGCGGAGAGGCCGCACCGTCACCTCGAGCCAGCGCAGCTCCGCGCCCCGCTCGAGGCAGACCTCCGCTCCGTCCACGTGCTCGCCGGCCAGCGCGCGCGCGATCGGATGCTCGTCGCTCCGGAGCGGCACCGGGTGATCGCTGCGGAGCAGGCGCGGACGCTCGAGCTCCGGCGGCCCGAGGCCGATGTAGCGTAGCACTCGCCGCTCGCGTTCCATCGCGTCGCCACGCCCTGCGCGTCGAAGACGAGCGTCGGATCCCCCATGGCGTCGAAGATCGTGGTCAGCAGCTCCGCGCGCTCGCGCTCGCGGGCGCTCGTGGCCGCGACTTGCTCGAACGATCGCGCCAGCGCCAGCACCAGAGCCACCTGCCCGGCGACGACCTGCACGAACGTCACGCGCTGCGGGTCGGGGGGCGCCGAGCGCGTGCGCAGCGCGACCGCGCCGAGCAGCTCGTCACGATGGAGGATGGGAACGACGAGCGCGTCTCCGTCGTCGATCCCGAGCACGTGGCCCGGCACCGGGAAGGCCGCGCGGACATCGCCGCTCGCGCCGACGCGATCGAGGATCGCGCGCGGCGAGGTCTCCACCGCGGCGCGCTCGCCCGGATCGAGCCCGAGGCTGCGCCACGTCCACCCATCCCCGCGACGAACGAGGAGCAGACCCCACGAGAAGCCACCGGCGTCGAGGCAAGCGTGGAGCGCCGAGTCGAGCGCGCGGTCGACGCTGCGATCGATGACGAGGGCGTCGGTCAAGCTCCCCAGCACGGTGAGCTGCGCCGCGAGCGTCGTGACCTGATGGCTGAGCCGGGCGTTCAGCAGGATCTGGCGCTCGAGCTGGCGTGCCGTGCGGACGAGCCGAGCCTCGCGCGTGGCCGACGCGTCGGCGGAGCCCGGGACGATGGGGCGAGCACGCCGCACGTTCGCCAGCGCGCTCAGCGTCTCGGCGACCTCGCGGAAATCGGACGAGCGCACCACGTACGCGTCGGCGCCCAGGCGGAGGCCGAGCTCGCGATCGGCCTCGTCGACGTAGCTGTTGGTGACGAGCACGATCCGCAGGTCGTGCCAGCGCGGCTGGGACCGAATGCGCTCGCACAGGCCGTAGCCGTCCAGGCGCGGCATCAGCACGTCGCTCACCACCACGTGCACGAGCTCGCGCTCGAGCAACGCGAGGCATTCTTCACCATCGGCGGCGCCGAGAACGCGGAACCCGAGCCGGCCGAGACGGAGCATCCCGAGCTTGCGCTGGACCGGATCGTCGTCGGCGACCACGAGCGTCTGGCCCTGACCTGGTAGCTCCGGCGCCGGCCGATCCTCGGGCAAGTAGGCGCGCAGCACCGCTCGCAGCCGGGTCGGCTCGATCGGCTTGACCACGGTGTCGTCGAAGCCGGCGCTCGAAAGTCGCGCCTCGTCCTGCGGAGACACCAGACCCGTGAACGCGAGGATCGGAACGTGGTCGCCGACGAGCGCTCGCAGCGACCCGACGACGTCGAGCGCGTTGCCGTCGGGAAGGCCGAGATCGAGGAGCAGGAGGTCGGGACGCGATCGCTCGGCCGTGGCGACGGCGTCGCGCAACGTCGCGGCCTCGAGGAGCACGATGTCCTCGGCTCCGAGCACCGCACGGACGACCGTGCGCGTGGCGAGGTTGTCCTCGACCAATAAGACGACCTTCTGCTTCATCTCTCGCGGCCGTCGCGGCCCCCCGCGCGTGCCTCGATGGATGCTGACACTCGCGCACGCCGCAGCCACACAAATCAGCGCATCGGCGCGTGATCGACGTCATCGATGCGCACGCTGTCACCCCACGGGGTGACAAGGTCGAGGATCGGTCACCCCGTGGGGTGACAACCTCCGTCACGACCGGAAACGATCGGCGCGACGGTGGGGCCGCGCGGTCGGCGCCCGCGTCGTGTACTCTGGCGTTCGGGGATGCACGCGCAGAGCAGCGAGTCGGGATCGATGCGGTCGCTCCTCTGTCTCGAGGACGACCCGCTTGTGCAGCGCGCACTGCAGCGCTCGCTGCCGGAGCTCGACCTGCGCATCGTCGACACCGTCGCGCAGGGAAAGGCCGCGCTCGCGAGCGAGCGCTTCGATGCGTGGTTCCTCGACGTGCGCGTGCCCGACGGCTCGGGCCTCGACCTCCTCGAGTGGGCCCGCGCGCGCGGGGACACCACGCCCGCGCTCGTGATGACCGGCTCGACGGACCGCACGCCGGCGAACGCGGCGCAGGAGCTGGGCGCCGAGTTCGTCTACAAGCCCTTCTCGATCGCGAACCTCCGTGCGTTTCTCGCGCGCTGCAACGTCGCGCGAGCCGAGGGGCCCGCGACCAAGCACAACGTCGAGGCCTTCGTGCGCAAGCACCGGCTCACCCCGCGTCAGGCGCAGATCGTGGCGGTGATCGCCCGCGGCGTGGAGCGCCCGGGGCTCGCGGCTGCGCTCGGCGTCTCCGAGAACACGATCAAGACCCTCGTGCGCCGCATGCTCGATCGCACCGGTCACCGCGACCTCGCGCACCTCTACCGCGAGCTCGCCGGGCCGATCGGCTGAGCGCGCTGCGGGCCCCCCGACGTCTGCAGCGCTCGCACTGCGGAGGAGCAGCTGGCGCATCGGGAGCTCGCCCCCACCCTCGTCGCTCAGGCATCGAGCAGCGGCGGGCCGAGCCCTTCGCTCGGGTCGGTGGTGCTCCCCGCGGCACGCTCGAGCTTCCGGTGGAGCGTCCGACGGTCGAGGCCGAGGATGCGAGCGGCCCGCGACTTGTTGCCGCGCACGGCCGTCAGCACGTGCGAGACGTAGCGCCTCTCCAGCTCGTCGAGCGTGATCAGCGCGTCCCCGAGCTCGTCCACGCGCGACGGAGATCGCAGCGTCGCGGGCAGATCGTCCCGCTGGATCTCGGCGCGCGGAGCGACGGCCAGCGCGTGCTCGAGCACGGCGCACAGCTCGCGGTCGTTGCCCGGCCACGGATGCTCGACGAGGGCGCGCATCGCGTCGGGCGCGATCGTGCGCGCGCCTGCGCCGAGCGTCGCGAGCACGTGACCGACCAGCGCGGGCAGGTCGTCCTTGCGCGCGCGCAGGGGTGAGACCTCGATCGTGCAGGCCGCGAGGCGATACGAGAGGTCCTCGCGTAGCCGTCGCTCTCGCGTCTCGGTGGCGAGGTCGCGCGTGGTGGCGGCGACGATGCGCGCGTCGATCGGCACGTCCTCGGAGCCGCCGATCGGCCGCACGCGGCGCTCGGAGAGCGCGCGCACGAGCAGCCCCTGCAGATCGAGCGAGAGCTCGTCGACGTCGTCGAGGTAGAGCGTGCCTCCGCGGGCGCGCTCGATCGCACCGGCGCGCGAGGCGGGCGCGTCGAGGTAGGCCCCTCGGGCGTGCCCGAAGAGCTCGCTCGCGAGCACGGCAGACGGCGCCGCCGCGCATCGCACCACGACGAAGGGCCCGCCGCGCCGAGAGCCCTGCTCGTGGATCGTGCGCGCGATCTGCTCGCGGCCGGTGCCACGCTCGCCCGCGATCAGCACCGAGACCTGCGTGGCCGCGACGCTGCGGGCCGCGTCGCGCAGGCGCACGGCGGGGGCGCTCTTGCCGACGATGCCGAGCTCGGCCGGGGCGCTGCTCGGGCCTGCGAGCCGCGCCAGCTTCACGAGCGCGCGATGGTGGCGCTGCGCGCGCTCGTACGCGGCGGCCCAGGCGTCGGAGCCCGCGTCGATCGCGATCCAATCGAAGGCGCCCTCGCGGACGGCGCGCCAGCCGTCGCTCGCATGCGAGGCCGGCCCGAACGCGACGAGCGGCACGTCCGGACGCGCCGAGTGCAGCGAGCGCGCGAGCGCGGCGCGAGGGCCGCCGAGGAGCGCGAGATCGACGAACGCGACCTCGAGCTCGTGGGACGAGGTGAGCGCCTCGATCGCACGCGTGACGTCGTCTTGCTCGCGCACCGCGATCCCCGCACGCCCCAGGGCTTGCACGGCTCGCGCGCTCGCCCCGACTTCCGTTCCGATCCACAGGGCTCGCGCCGCCATGACACCTCCGGCCGCGGGCCAAGCACTCGCCGAGCCAACCGAATTGCGACCGATAGGTCGCACCTGGGTACATAGGCGGCGCGCCGCGCGCCGCGCAGTTCACACCGAGCAAGCAGGTGGTTCCAAGCGTCTTTCTTGTCGCGATCTGCGCCGCGCCATGCGCGGCCCATGTCGCCAGGTTGCGTCCTCGCGGACGCAATTGCCCCGTGCTCTCGCGATGGGTGTCGGCTCCACATCGTAGGGCCGGACTCCACACTGCGGACCCCTTCCCCACGTGGCCGGCGCCGCGCGCCCGCGAGCCCGGGTCTCGCGAGGAAGAAGCGAGCCCGCCTCCCGCGGAAAATCCCCCGACGCCACGAGCGTGCGAGCCGATGATCGACGCTGGCGCGCCGGGACATCGTGCTCACGTTCGAGGACGATGCGGCACGTCGCCGGATCGACGAGGAGCGCTCCGTGACCGATCCGAGCCAGATGGTTCGTGCACGCCACGACATGGTCGAGCACCAGCTCGTGCGCCGAGGCATCGGCGACCCGCGCGTGCTCGCCGCATTCCGCGCGGTTCCGAGGGAGCGCTTCGTTCCCGCCGACCTCGAGGACGATGCGTACGACGACTCTCCCCTCCCCATCGCGGAGCGGCAGACGATCTCGCAGCCCTACATCGTGGCCGCGATGACCGAAGCGCTCGGGCTCCGCGGTCCCGAGCGCGTGCTCGAGGTCGGGACGGGCTCGGGCTACGCCGCCGCCATCCTCGCGCGCGTCGCGCGAGAGGTCGTGACCATCGAGCGGCACGCGTCTCTCGCGGACACCGCGCGCGCGCGGCTCGCGGGCCTCGGCCTCGATCACGTCGAGGTGCGCCACGGGGACGGAACGCTCGGCGCCCCGGATCGAGCTCCCTTCGACGCGATCGTGGTCGCCGCGGGCGGGCCCAGCGTGCCGCCGACGCTTCTCTCACAGCTTGCCGACGGCGGGCGCCTCGTGATGCCCGTCGGCTCGACGCTCGAAGAACAGGAGCTCGTGCGCGTCACGCGCCGAGGCCATCGCTTCACCGAGGAGCGCCTCGGCGGCGTGCGCTTCGTCCCGCTCGTCGGCGAGGAGGGATGGCCCGCCCCGCTCGCCACGACGAGCTGATCGACCGGAGGTCTTCGGCTCGAGGAGTGTCGCCTAGCGGCGACGCGGTCGAACGGAGCGTTCTCCGTGGAGGAAGGCGGGAATCGAGGAACGGACCCAGATGGGCCGAGTCCTGTTCATGCATTCCTGATTTGAGCGGCGTCTTCTCGGTGCCGGGACACCCTTCCAGCTCAGCGGGCGTCTTGCGGCGCGCGGACCACGAGCACCGGGACGCGAGACGCGCGCACGATCTTGTCGGTGACCCCGCCGAGCATCGCCGACACGGCGCTACGGCCGGTCGCTCCCATCACGATGAGATCCACGCCACCGGCCTCGCTCGCGTCGAGGATCGCTCGCTGCGGATCGCTCTCGACCGCGCGGGCCGTCGCGGCCCTCCCGTCGGCGATCTTGGCGAGCTCTTCGTCCACGGTGGAGGCGACGGCGCGGCGGACGTCGTCGGCGAGGCCCGGGCTGCGGAGCACGTACGCGGCGAGATCGTAGGCGTGCAGGACCTCGACCTCCGACCCCAGCTCGCCACTCCACGCGATCGCTTCCCGGATGGCCGCCCTCGCCGGCTCGGAGAAGTCGGTCGGCACGAGGATGCGCCGCGGCACGGCCGAGACCGCGCGCCCGTCGTTGGGAACGAGCAGCAGCGGGCGCCGGAGCTGGCGAAGCACGCGGTCGGCGACGCTGCCGAGCAGCACGTGCACGAGCTCGGAGTGCCCGGTCGTCGCCATGACGACGAGATCCGCCTCGATCGCGTCGGCGTGGGCGACGATCCATCGCGGCGCGAAGCCCCGGACCACGCTCCCCTCGACGGTCGGTAGACGGGACCGCAGCGACGCCACGCGCGCGGCCATGCGCTCCTCGGAAGAGCGGAAGATCTGCTGATCGAGCTCGAGGTAGCTGGCCCCGAGCTCCGGCGAGACGCCGAGCACCGAGGGCTCGTGGACGTGCAAGAGAACGAGCCGCGCGCCGGTCTTCTCCGCGAGCGCAGCCGCATGGTCGAGCGCGCGCGCGCTCGCCTCCGAGAAGTCGGAGGCACACAGGATGGTACGCATGCAGACTCCTCCTCGCGGCGCTCCTCGCGACGCTCCACTCCGACCCGTAAGGCGCCCTGCTCGTCACGCAAGCACGGGATGCGCCGCGACGGAGGCGCTGCGAGGAAGCTCGCACTCCGCACGAGCGGGCCGGCCGCCGCGACGCGGGCGAACCACCAGAGTGGACACTTCGACGGTCGGCGGCCGCGCGCGCCTTCCACGAGCAGGTCTCGATGTGGGCCGCGCGCGCAGCCCTTGCGCTCGCTGCGCAAGCCTTGCTCGTACGGCTGCGCCCCGCGCGCGCTCGCGGCTGGCCACGAACCTGCAACACGCCCCGTGGACGCGTTCGGTCCGTTCGCTCGCTCGCGCTCGTCGTACGCCTCGAAGGAGTCTCCCATGAGCACATCCCCCCTGGTGGTCGGCCTCCCGCTCGACGACACGCTCCCCGAGGTCGCGGCCTCCGCCATCGAGCTCGCCCGACGCCTGGGCGCGCGGCTCGTACCGGTCCACGCCGTGGCGCCCGCCCTCTTCCCCAACGTGCCGCGCACGCCGGTCGTGGTCGCCGAGTCGCGTGCCGCGCCGTGGCTGCTGTCGACGGCCGATCGCGCGCAGGCGCAGATGGTGCTCGTCGGGGGCGGTCACGGCGCGACGATCGGCGGCTGGATCCTCGGCACCGTGGCCGATCGCGTCGTCCGCTCCGCGCGTTGCCCGGTCTGGGTGGCGCGCGGTGTGCTGCCCGGGCCCGGCCGGCCGATCCTCTGCCCGGTCGACCTGACGCCGCACTCGCACCTGGGGCTCGAGGAGGCGCTGCGCATGGCGCGCCGCTTCGAAGCGCCACTCGAGGTGCTGTCGGTCGTGCCGCGGAGCACGCGCGGCACGCCCTCGGTCGCCGCGCTGGAAGAGCAAGCCTCCCGGCTCGAAGAGACCACCCGCGCCGAGCTCGAGCTCTTGCTGCGTGCCCACGACACGCGCGACGTCGCCCTCACCGTGCGCGTGGTGGCCGGCGACGCCGCGAGCGAGATCCTCGACGCGTCGCGCCGTGTCTCTCTGATCGTGCTCGCGAGCCGCACGTTCGACATGCTGGTGCCGGCGAGCTTCGGCGACGTCGCCAGCCGCGTCCTGCGCGAGGCGCGCTGCGGCGTGCTCGCGGTGCGCGATCTCGATCCCGACGTCGAGGCGCGCACGCGCCTGATCGCCCACGTGGTCGCGCTGCGGGATCAGTCGCGCGCCGCGCTGGAGCGGGGCGACCTCGCGGGCGCCGAGCGGACGCTCTGCGTCGCGCAGGCGCTCCTGCCCGGAAACGCTGCGCTCCACGACGATCTCGCGACGGTGCTCGATCGCGCCGGCCGGACCGACGAGGCGGGCCGCCAGCGCGACGCCGCGCGCATCCTGCGCGAGTTTCATCGCTGATCGCGGCGGCTCCGGCCCTCAACGGTGCTCTGAATGGCGGGTCACCCGTCACGGAATCGTGATCGGTCATTCAGGGCCGTCGCGCCGCACGGCTGCGTGCCTACAACCCCTTCGCGAGCCGCACCGAGTCGCGGCGACGGAGATTGCTCGAACATGTCGACCAAGGCCCAGCAGAAGCGATACGCCGACGAGCGCCAGCACCCCAGCAAGCGAGACCTCGAGAAGCCGCGCACGAGCCGCAGCGGCGAGCCGGGCGAGCACGAGAACCGCCACGCGGCGAAGAAGGCTTCGTTCGCGCTCGAGGGCCGCAGCGAAGAAGGCCGCGCGAGCAGGAAGTCGACGCGCGGAAGCGCGAACCACCAGCGCACCGACACGGGCAAGCTGCGCGCGAAGTCGATGGCGGAGAGCAAGCCCGAGAGCAAGGCAGCCCGCGCCGCCGCGACCGCGAAGCGCTCGCACGGCAAGCCCGGACCGCGCGCGCGCTGAGAGGCGAGCGGGTACCGAAGCGATCGCGCTCGATCGACGCGCGACTCGTCGCGCAGGTACGATGGCCGCGAGAGCGCACGACCACGTGCCGTTCTCGACGGGGGAGAGATGACGGGCGCTCGCGGAGTCTCGGTCGCGTTGGTGCTGGCGCTGGTGCTGGTCGCGGCGCTCGCGGGCGGAGCGTGGTGGGGGAGCACGCCGCGCCCACGGAGCCCCGTGGCGCTGCGGGTCACGTGGCGGTCCGGCGTCGTGCGATCGGCGCGCAGCTTCCGCGTGCACTACGTCGGTCCGGCGCCGGGCCCGCGCGCGCAGGGCCCCGACTGGTGGACGACCGTGCACGCCACCGAGGACCGTCCAGGAAGCGTCGTCGTCATGCTGCCGCGCGAGCTCCCGAGCGCGTTCACCGACTACGCGCTCTTCGAGGTCGTCGTGGGCGACACTCCGTTCGTCTTCCGTCCGCACGAGGAGCCCGGCGCCGCTCCAGGCGGCGTCGTCACCTACCCCGTCGCGCTGGACCAGCTCTCGCCCGTGGACACGTTCGCGATCGGTGGCGGCGTCCAGGAGGTCCACCTGGTGCTCGACGATCGCCCGCTGGCGGCCATCACGTTGCAGCCGCCGGCCGACCTACCGCTCGTGCCTTCGGAGCCTCTGCACGACGCCAGCGCAGACGAAGACGACGAAGACGACGAGGACGGCGAAGAAGAAGAAGCGGAGCGCCCCGAGATCGAGATCGGGCTGGGCGCGGTCGCGGCTCGGTTCGAGGACCACGTCGCGCCCGTGGAGCGGCTCGGGATCGGCGCCGGCGGCGTCGCGGCGATCGGCGTGTGCGCCGGCGAGCACGTCACGGTCGGCTTCGACGTCTCGCCCTGGCCCCGCGACCAGACCAACGTCGAGGCGATCCTCCTCGACGTGCGCGAGGACGTCGGGGATCGGGAGCACCTCACGCACGAGGAGTGGGCGCGGCTAGAGGAGCGCGGCGGCCTCGACGCGAGCTGGTACAGCCGACCGCAGCTGACGCTCGAGCGGGGCAACCACACCATGACCGTGTGGACGCCTCCCTCCGCCGGCGGTCGCAGTCTCCTCTTGATGGCTGCCTGCTTCGACGACGAGCGGACGTCGGTGCGTCCGGCGCTCGTCCGGATCGACATCCGTCAGGCGCCCTGTCGCTTCGAGTAGCCGCTCACTCGGCGTTTCGCGCGCGCCACGCCGCCCAGTACGCCTCGCCCAGCGCCTCGAGCTCGCTCTCTGCGATCTCTCGACCGCCTTCGTGCGCGAGGACGATCGAGCGCGCCTCGACCCGGAGCTCCACCCAGGCGTAGCCGTCGACCGGGTGGCGATGGCCGCCGCGGAGGACGAGCGCGACGCGGTCGCCGACCCGCACGCGCTCGGGCTCCTCGATGTCGAAGCGCACCAGCGGCTCGAGGAGCGAGCGCGCGAACGCGTCCCAGTCCATCGAGCGCATCGTCCCGAGCGCGCTCCACGCCGCCGCCGCCGCGGTGTCGCCGCCGGGCGGCCTCGGCGCATCGGGCGGGTGGAAGCGGGTCACGGAGAGCGCCGCCGCCCCGCTCGCCCGGATCGTGAAGCGCGCCTCGCGCGGCAGGCCCGCGTGGTGCCGCACGTGCGGAACGTCCACCCGCAGCGAGGCGACCCCGTCCTCGATCTGCGCGCGCTCGACCCTGCCGTCGTGAAGCGAGGCCCAGAGCGAGCGCGGCGCGGCGTCCACGTGCCGATCGTAGCGCGGAAGAGACGCCGAGCGGGTGATCGCTCGCTGCGGAGGCGCCCGGCCGCGCCCGGGCCAGGTGCCGGGCTCGCGCTCGAAGCCGCCTCGGAGATTTGAACTCCGGACCTACGGTTTACGAAACCGTTGCTCTACCCCTGAGCTAAGGCGGCGGGGTCGGAAGGGCGCATGAGGTAGCCGACGCTCTGCGCCCGGTCAAGCCTCACGGCGCGCGGGGCGTGCGCGGGTGCGCATTCCCGAGCAGCCAGCGCGCGGTCAGCACCAGCCACACCGCGAGCGGCAGGAGCGAGAGCAGGGAGAGCACGAGCGCGATCGCGCCAGCCGTGGGCGGGAGCAGCATCGTGGCGCCGATGAAGAGGGTCAGCGCTGCCATGCCGCGCGGCGCGTCGGGGCGCTCGCGGAACGCGACCCCGAGCGCGAGGAACGCCAGGCCCCCGAGGACGTAGCTCACGTCGAACGCCGTGCCCTGGTAGAGCGCCATCATCGCGCGGCCCGCGGCGACGCACGACGCGCGCTCGGCCTCGTCGGTCGCCGCGGCGTGCTGCGCGCTCAGCAGCCACATCGAGAACGCCGTGTTCGACGGCACGTAGATCGCCACCGAGAGCAGCTCGAAGAGCAGCCCCAGCCCCAGCCACGCCGGACGGTGGCGTCGGCCGGCGACCACGAGGGCGAGCACGACGACCGCGGTCAGGACGTAGTCGACGATCAACAAGAGGTCCATGTCGAGCAGGCCGAGCAGGGGATGCGCCTCGAAGAGCGCGAAGAGCTCGGGCACCGCCGTCGGCGGCGGCCAGGCGAGGAACACCACGACCTGGGACACCATGAACGTCAGGATCGCGAGCGCCGACACGGCACCGGCGCGATGGAGCGGGCGCCAGCCGCGCTCGTCCTCGTCCTCGTCGCGTGCGTCGTCGATCGGCATGGCCCGCGTGCGAGCACCGCGCGTGCCGGACGGACGCCGCGCGGCGCCGCGACCGACGCGCATCGGCTGCGCCGGCCCACCCGCGCGCGCAAACGCTGCGCCCGGCGACGCTTCTGGGCCGTAGCAGATCAGGGCGTCGTGGAGGCTTCGCCGTCGGACGGAGCGTCGGACGGCGCATCGCTCGCGCCGCCGCTGCCCGCGGGGCCGACGTGCACGCGCTCGACCCCCTCGGGGCTCCAGTCGTCGGCCGAGACGTCGCCGCTCTGGCCGATCTCGAAGCGGCCGTAGACGTAGGCGTGCGCGCCCCAGAAGCGGCGATCGCCGCCCGTCGGGCCCCAGGCGTTGTCGAGGTCGAGGATCCACTCGAAGCCTGCGCCGAGCGGGAAGTCGAGATCCTCGTCGGTGCGGATCGCCAGCGCGAGCGCCGTCTGGCCGAGGTCGGGGTCGCCGTCCATGCCGGCCGCGCTCGGCAGCGCCCAGGCGAGCAAGCTCGCACCGACGTCGACGACGTTGCCGAGGCGCAGCGCGGCGCCGGCCTCGAGCTGGAACATCATCTCCACGTTGCCGCGGCCGATGACGGTCTCGCCCGGCGCGAGCGAGGGAGCGAGCACCCTCGCACCGTAGTCGCCGTGGGTCGGCAGGAAGATCGGGATCGACGCGGTCGCGTTCACGACGATCCAGTCGACCGCCCAGCGGTACACGGCGGCCGGCCAGATCGTGAAGGCCTGGTCGGCCCACGCAGCGGGGTTTCGGAAGCTGGTGTGCCATGCGGACTGGCGCGTGAGCAGGCCGCGGGCGCCCGCGAAGCTGCCGGTGTTGAACTGGTCGGTGGCCGTCGGCAGCGCGATGCCGCCGCCGATCAGCAGCCGGTGCTCGGGGCCGACGTCGATGTTGGCGAAGCCCTCGAGCTCGATGTTGCCGAGCTCGGTCTGGTCGCTGGAGCTCGAGAGGTTGAGCGGGTCCGGCGAGGCGCTCGCCCAGGTGTGGATGAACGCGAGCGGGATGGACAGCTGCACGAGGAAGTCGCGGAAGTCGGCCTGCACCGACAGGTGCGACGCCCACACCGTGCCGCCGATGTCCGTGTGCCCACCGCCGACGATGGGATCGGAGTGGTTGCCGGTGAACAGGAAGTTGTCCCAGCGCGGCGTGATGCGGACGAAAGCGTCCGAGCGCGAGGGCGCGCCGAAGCCGAGGTCCTGCGCGGAAGCGGGCGCACCGATCGAGAGCGCGAGCGCGAGCGCGGTGGCGAAGGCGAGGCGCGTCACAGGGTCGCGCACCGGAAGTGGGTGCCGGCCTTGTCGCTGATCTCGGTGCAGGAGGTGCCGCACGGGCAGCTCGTGTCGGTGAGACCGGTGCACCCGTCCTCGCAGACGCTCTGCGGGACGACGCCGCCCACGCTGACGCACGCCTGCATCTCTCCGCACGTGCCCTTGGCGCACTCGGCGTTCAGGTGCGTGAGGTACGCGGTGCAGTCGATTCCTCCGCTCGCGTCGGTGCCGGCATCCGGAGAGGAAGCGGCATCTTCGCCGGTCGCTGCGTCGCCCGTGCCGCCCGCATCGTCGGCCCCGCCCGCATCCCCGGCCCCGCCCGTGTCGGCCCCGACGCCGGTGTCCAGCGTCGAGCCCCCCGTGTCCTGGGCGCCACCGCCGTCGGTGCCGCCGCCGGTGCCACTGCTGCAGCCCGCCGCGGCGCCGAGACCGAGGAGAAGAACGAGCGAGAAGAGCGCACGGAGAGAAGAGGTCATCGGCGCGTTGTAACGCGAACGATCACTCGGCGCCCGAATCCGTGTCGTCCTCGGTGCGGCGGATGCCGAGAGCCTTCATTTTTTTGTAGAGATGGCTCCGCTCGAGGCCCAGGCCCTCCGCCGTTCGCGTCATGTGGCCCTGGTGGTGCTCGAGCGCGCGCAGGACGAGGTCGCGCTCCGCCTCACGCACCATCGCCTCGAGCGGCGTGCCTGGGCGGTAGTAGCCGCCCGTCGGCGCGCCGCCCGCCATCGGCAGCTGCGCGCGCACGTCGGCCTCGGTGATCTCGTCCTCGAGCGTCAGGATGACGAGGCGCTCCACCAGGTTGCGGAGCTCGCGCACGTTGCCCGGATAGTCGTAGCGACCGAGCGCCGCGAGCGCGCCGTCGGTGAACGACTTGCCGCGTCGATCGTTGGCGATGCACGCCGCGCGCAGGAAGTGCCCGGCGAGGAGCGGCACGTCCTCGATGCGATCGCGCAGGCTCGGCACGCGCAGCGGCACCACGTTGAGGCGATCGAAGAGATCGGCGCGGAAGCGGCCCTCGTCGATCTCCTTGCGGAGCGGCTTGTTCGTCGCCGCCACCACGCGCACGTCGACCTCGATCACGTCGCCGCCGCCGACGCGCTCGAGCTCGCCCTCTTGCAGCACGCGCAAGAGCTTGGCCTGCATCGGCGAGGGCATGTCGCCCACCTCGTCGAGGAAGAGCGTGCCCTTGCTCGCGCGCTCGAACTTGCCGCGGCGCTGCTTGGTCGCGCCGGTGAACGAGCCGGCCTCGTGGCCGAAGAGCTCGCTCTCGATGAGCTCGGCGGGGACGGCGGCGCAGTTGAGCTTCTCGAAGGGGCCCTTGTGGCGCTTGCTGCCCTTGTGGATCGCGGCGGCGACGAGCTCCTTGCCGCTGCCGCGCTCGCCGGTGACGAGCACCGTGGCGACGGCCGACGCGGCGAGCTCGATCTGCTCCTTCAGCTTGCGCATCGCGGCGCTCTCGCCGAGCAGGCCCGTCTCGCCGCCCGAGCGCTCGCGCAGGGCCCTGTTCTCGCGCTCGAGCTTGGTGAACTCGAGCGCACGATCGAGCGAGAGGAGCAGGCGCTCGGTGCCGATGGGCTTCTCGATGAAGTCGTGGGCACCGAGGCGCGTCGCCTCGACGGCCGTCTCGATCGAGCCCTGCCCGCTCATCACGATCACGGGCGACTCGATGGCCTGCTCGCGCAGCGACTTGAGAAGCGTCAGACCGTCCATCCCCGGCATGTTCACGTCGATGAGGTAGCCGTCGTAGGCCTTGGTGCGGGCCTTCTCGAGGGCGATCTGGGCGCTCCCGGCCACGTCGACGTCGAAGTCCTCGACGCGGAGCGCGCGCGAGAGCGTCGCCAGGATGTTCTTCTCGTCGTCGACGATGAGGATCGAGCCACGCGTCATGGGGCGCGAGCGTAACACCGGGCGCGCGCCGCCTCGACCTGGCGCGTACGCCGCGCGACCGAAGCGGTAGGATCGCGGCGATGCGGCTCCCGCGCTCGTCAGGACTGCGCGAGCGACTCGTCGCGCGTCAGTGGCACCCTTGCATGTAGGTCGTCTGCGACCCCCTCGGAACGCAGCTGAGGCCCGACACCATGCACGCTGGGCGTGTGAATGGGTACCAGAGCGACTGTCCGCAATACGGCGCGCCTCCGGCGGCACCGACGGTCGGACCCCAGACGTCTGCCGTGCTGCTGGCGGGGCACGTGGTGGACGAGAACGTCGCGCAGTAGCCGGCGAGGCTCGTCTGCGTGCTCCCGATCGGGTATTGCGCCTCGATCGACCCGTTGCAGTTCCAGTCCCAGCTCCCGTTGGGCGCGGCTGTCCTGTGGTAGGCCGACGACGGAGTGCCCAGGGTGGCGCCGCACGTTCCGCTGCACGTCAGGAAGCCGTCCGCAGCGCAGGCGCCGATGCCGGCCGTGCAGGGGGCGCCGGGATTCTCGTCCGTCATGCCGTTGCAGTCGTTGTCATGGGCGTCGCACACCTCGGTGGCCCCGCTGTGGCAGCCCGCGCAGGCATCGTCGCAGTCGGTGGCGTCGGCGACGTAGCCCGTCGGCGTGCTGCAGGCATCGATCGTGGCCATGGCGTTCCCGTAGCCGTCGCCGTCCGCGTCTTGGTACCAGCGCAGCTGGACGCCGTCGTCCACCGTGCCGTCGCAGTCGTTGTCGATGCCGTCGCACACCTCGGGGGCCGCGGGGTTCGCGACCGCCACCGCATCGTCGCAATCGCCCGCGGTCGGCGAGTAGCCCGCTGTGTCGGCGCACTGCTGCATCGCAGCGCCGGTGCCGTAGCCGTCGCCATCGGCGTCCACGTACACCGTCGCCGTGACCGCCTCGTCGATCGTGGCGTCGCAGTCGTTGTCGACACGATCACACGACTCGTTCGCCGTCGGGTGCGTGTTGCCGACCGCGTCGTCGCAGTCGTCGCCGCAGGTCGTGCCGTTGCAGCACGCCGCATCGAAGTACCCGTCCCCATCGCCATCACGCATGCCGAACGTGGTCGGGTCGCAGTCCTCGTCGAGCGCGGCGACGTCGCAGACCTCGTTGGCGCTCGGACTCACATCGGGGTTCGCGTCGTCGCAGTCGCCGCCGCCGCAGCGCGCCGCGAGTGCGCCGTCTCCATCGGCGTCGGTCGTGCACGTGGCCCCGCCCGTGTCACGCCCGGAGTCGGCGGCGCCGCTGCCGGTGTCCGCGCCGGAGTCGACTCCCGCTGCGTCCACGCCGCCCGGCTCTGCGTTCCCGCCGCAGCCGAGCAGCATCGCGCTCGCGAGCCAGAGACTTCCCACCCCCACGCGACGCGCGACGAACGCCCCCATCATGGCCACCCTCCAGAGCGCCAGCTCGCCCTGCGGCGACGGCGCGATGATCTCTGACATCCGCTCGCCGCCATGGGAAGGCAAAACCCGAGCGCCAGGACCGGCCGACGCGGCCCCGTCCCGTGGTCATCGAGCGCGGGCGCTGAGGAGCTACTTCGCGACGCGCTGCTGGGCGCGCGCGTAGCGTGCCGGCGGGCGGCCGACGGCGGCGCCGAAGTCCCGGACGAAGTGAGCTTGGTCGGAGTAGCCGAGCTCCTGTGCGAGCGCCGCGTGATCGACGGCGTCGCCCGCCTCGAGTCGCGCCGCGGCCTCCTGCAGGCGATAGCGCCGGAGGAGCTGCTTCGGCGTGAACCCCACGAGCGCGCGCAGCCGTCGCTCGAGCGTGCGCACGGTGACGCCGACCCTCGCGGCGAGCACCTCGGCGCGGCCGATGGTGCGCTCGCTCTCGGCGAGCGCGACCCAGCGCTCGACCTCTTCGGCCTGCGGATCCACGCGCGGCTCCTCGGCGAGCCAGTACGCATCGAGCGCCGCCACCGCTTCGGCATCGCTCCCGCCGCCGAACGCGAGCGCGCGCACGGGCTCCACGTCGCCGCGGAAGATCGCGGCGAAGCGGCCGGGGCGCGCGAAGCGATGGGCCGGCGCGCGCGCCATCGCCGCGAGCCCCGTGGGCCGGAACAACGTGCCGAACACCGCGCCCTCCCCCTCGAGCGTGCGATCGAAGCGATGGGCCGCGGAGAGCCCGACCGTGTCGGTGCTCTGCTCGATCACCGCGTTCGCCGTCGGCAGCGGCAGCACCGACTGCACGAAGGGCTCGGCCAGCTGCCAGCGGATGAGCCAGTAGTGCCGCACGAAGGGCGCGAGCGCGGGCGCCGGGAGGCGTCGCGTCACAACGAACGTGCGCGCCGCCCGCGCCGGGTCGAGCATCGCGCCGCGCGGCTCCAGCTTGTCGCGTTCCTCCAAGACGGCTCCTCGCGCCCGGGCTACGAAGCCCGCATGACCCGCTACCACGGAAGCTGCCACTGCGGTGCCGTCCAGTTCGACGTCGAGGGCCTCGACCTCGAGAACGCCGCCACCTGCAACTGCTCGATCTGCGGCCGCACCGGCGCGCTGATGCTCTTCGTCCGGGTGGGAATGCTCTATAACGTCGTCGGCCGCGAGCAGATGACCGACTACCAGTTTGCGTCCGCGAGGACGCAACCCTGGCGACATAGGCCGCGCAAGGCGCGGCGCAGATCACGATGGGAGAGACGGTTGGAAACACCTGCTTGCTCTGTGTGATCTGCGCGGCGCGCTGCGCGCCGCCTGTGTGCCCAGGGTGCGCCCAAACGGTCGCAACTCGGTAAGAAGCGCACGCACCACGCGTTCTGCGCCACGTGTGGCATCCGGCCCTTCGCGTGGGGCCCGGGCCACGACGGCGCCGAGTGGGCGATGGTGAACGTGCGCTGCCTCGACGGCGTGAACGTGCACGACATCGAGGTGAAGAAGGACAAGCGCTACGACGGGCGCGCGCTCTAGCGGGTTTTCGCACGGCGCCCGCGGACGGGGCGCGGCGGGCGAGGTGTACGCTCGCGCGTCATGCGTATCCGCGTCGGCCTCGCCTTTCTTCTCTCCGCGCTCGCGAGCGCGTGCACGACGAATCCGCCTCCCGCCGAGGTCGATGGCGGCGGAGGCGCGGTGGACGCGGGGGTCGATGCGCCGGACGCGTACGCGCGCCCCGACACCGGGCCGCGCCCCGATGCGTGGATCGAGCCCGACTTCGACACGTCGACGACGTGGCGCGCCGCGCCACTGGCCTGCCCGAGCGGCCCCGCGCACCGCGGGCCGCGCGACCTCGGCGCGCAGCGGCGCTTCGCGCTCTCGGTGCTGCACTACAACGTCCAGTACGTCGCCGGCGGCCTGGCCGGGGCCACCATCGGCGGCCGCGAGCCCTTCCCCGACTGGGGCGACGACCGCGTGCAGGACGCGATCGTCACCGAGTCGCTCGTGCCCGTGCTCGAGCTGCTCGACCGGCACCCGAGCTGGACGCTCTCGATCGAGATGCAGGGCTACATGGTCGAGGTGATGCTCGCGCGCCATCGCGACGTCGCGCAGCACCTGTCGGACCTCGTGCGCAGCGGACAGGTCGAGCTCGTCTCGTTCCACTACTCCGATCAGCTCTTCCTGGCTTACCCGCGCGAGCACATGGATCGCAGCCACGCCCTGAACGCGCGCGTGCTGGGCGACGGATGCCTCGAGGCGTCCGGCCCCGTCTTCACGCAGGAAGGACAGTTCGGCGAGGGCATGGCCGACCTGCTCGGCGCGGGCCACGACGCGGTGGTCATGCTCCCGAAGAACCTCTTCTCGCACGAGCACGGCGAGGCGGTCCCCGAGCCCTACTATCTCTCGCACGGCGTGCCGGTGGTCGTCTCGGGACGGGGCGCGACGGAGCCGACGCTCGGGTTCGAGTCCGTCTGGATCTACATGGACGACGCCGAGCTGCTCGCGACGAACCGCAACAATCCGTACCTCGGGCCGAGCTTCGTGGCCGACCCCGCGGCCGTCGCGGCGTTCGAGACCGAGCTCGAGCAGCTCGAAGCGTCGGGCTTCGTGATCGCCGGCGTCGGTGACTGGGTCGCGACGCTCGACGGCGCGGGCTACACGGCGCCCCCGCTCCCCTCGATGCTCGACGGAACGTGGCAGCCCGACGACACCGGCAACGTCGCGCGGTGGATGGGCAACACCGGCTCGTTCGCCGCGACCGAGCGCGACAACGCCGTCCTCACGGGCAACGCGGCCGCGGGACGAGAGGTGCTCGCCGCGGAGCTGGCGGTGTCCCGCGGCGAGCACGGCCGGGCACGCCGTCCCGGGCGCCGACGAAGAGATCGCCCGCGCGTGGCGCGACCTCCTGATCGGCGAAGTGAGCGACTCGACCGGCTGGAACCCGCTGGGCACCGAGGTCTACTACGGCCAGCACCACGCCGAGCTCGCGCGCACGCGGGCGCACGCGACGACGCTCGCCGCGGCGAGCGCGCTCGATCGCCCCACCCTTCGTGGTCGACACGGCGCTCGGGACCGTCACCGCCGGCGCCACGCTCCCCACGCTCGAGGCCGACCTCGCCCCGCCGTTCGCCGTCGCCGCGCCGCGGCGGCCCTACACGACCGAGTGGCAGCGCGTCGTCGGCGGAAGTGACCACCACGTCCTCACGGTCACCTTCGCAGCCGGCAGCGGCTATCCGGCGATCGTCTTCGATTGGACGCTCGATCGCGTGCGCTACACGCCCGCCCTGCTCGACGGCACGACGGTCGATCTCCCGCTCTCGGACTTCGAGATCGTGGCGACCGCGATCTGATCGACGACGGCCCGTTCGGGCTCGCAGACGATCGCT
This sequence comes from Sandaracinaceae bacterium, assembly GCA_044223665.1. GTDB lineage: Bacteria > Myxococcota_A > Polyangia > Polyangiales > Sandaracinaceae > JBBSAT01. Next base: position 55,551 of record JBGALT010000009.1, read on the forward strand.
GGCTGATCCTCGACACGAGCACGATCGCGCTGGCCGCGCGCCTCGATCCCATCGCGCACACCGTCGCCTTCGAGGACCGGAGCGTCCCCGAGGCGGAGGGCGCGCGCTGGGTGTTCCACGTCGTGACCGGCCCCAGCGCCCGCGCGCTCGCGGTCGCCGATCGGGTGAGCCTGCACCCGCTCGTGCTCGTCGAAGGGCCCTGACAGCCCAGACCCCGATCGCGCCCGCACGAAGAAGACGGGGTCTTTTCGCGCGGACGGAGGCACACTGCTCGATCGACGATGAAGACGACACGCATGGGCCCAGGCACGGGCGTGCTGGGGACCGACGCCGGCCCGACCGAGGCGCGCCCGGTCATCGTCCGGGTCACGACGGGCAAGGAGCGCGGGCAGGAGAAGCGCCTCGACGGAGGGACCTTGAGCGTCGGCTCCCACCCCGAGGCCGACCTCGTGCTCTCGGACAGCACCGTCTCCCGCTACCACGCGGAGCTCGCGCTCTTGCCGCACGGCGTGCGGGTCAAGGACCTCGGCTCGACGAACGGGACGTTCCTCGGCGACTCCCGCATCGAGTCGGCGATCCTGCAGCCGGGCGCCGAGGTGCGGGTCGGGCGCACGCGGCTCGAGGTGATCGCGGCCGATCTGCCGGCGCCGGAGCTTCCGTCGGAGCTCGTCCGCTTCGGCCGGCTCGTGGGCGCGAGCGCCCCGATGCGGCGCGCCTTCGGTCAGCTCGATCGCGCGGCGAGCGGCGATGCGCCCGTGTGGATCCACGGCGAGAGCGGCACCGGCAAGTCGGAGGCCGCGCGCGCGCTGCACGACTCGTCCTTGCGACAAGCGGCGCCCTTCGTGGCGCTCGACCTCGACCCGCGCACGGCGCAGGCGGCGATCCCGGCCGCGATCGAGGCCGTGCGGGGGGGCACGCTCGTGCTCGAGCGCGTGGACGAGACGACGGGCACGGTGCAGGAGGCCGTCCTGCGGCTGCTCGAGGCCCGCGAGCGGCGCGCGTTCGACGCGCGCCTGGTGACGACCTCGACCCGCGAGCCGCGCGCCGCCGTCGAGGCAGGCCTCGTGCGCCGCGAGATCTTCTTCCACCTCGGCGCCGTGCGCGTCGAGCTGGTCCCGCTCCGCGAGCGGCTGGAGGACCTGCCCAAGCTCGTCGAAGCGATCGCCCAAGAGCTCGGGGTGCCCGACGTGCGTCTCGGCGCGGCCGAGCTCGGAGCGCTGCGCGGGCAGGAGCTGCGCGGGAACGTCCGCGAGCTGCGCCGCACGATCGAAGAGACGCTGCTGCGCGGCCGCGGCGCCCGGGCGAGTGGCCCCGGCCCCACGGCGGCGCTCGACGACGGCGATCTCGTGCGGCTTCCGTTCAAGGAAGCGAAGGAGAAGCTGCTCGACGCGTTCGAGAAGCGATACGTCGAGGAGCTGCTCGACCGCGCCGGCGGCAACGTCTCGCGCGCGGCCGACGAGGCCGGCATCGATCGCAACCACCTCGCGCGGCTCGCGAAGAAGCACGGGCTGCGATGACGCTGTTCCTCTCCGGCCCGATGGGCGCGGGGAAGTCGACGCTGCTGGGCGCGCTCGGTGCCCGCCTCGGGGGCGAGGGGATCGATCTCGACCGGGCGATCGAGGCCCGCGAAGGGGCGAGCATCGCCGCGATCTTCCGTGCACGCGGGGAGAGCGCGTTCCGGTCCGTCGAGCGCGAGGTGCTGGCGGAGGTCCTCGCGAAGGAGCCCGTGGCGGTCGCGCTGGGCGGCGGCACCGTGACCGATCGCGCGACGCGACACGCGCTGCTCGCGCGCGGCACGCTGATCACGCTCACGGCGCCGGCCGACGTGCTCGCCGCGCGTGTGGGGAGCGGCGAGACGCGCCCCCTCCTCGCGGGAGCGGAGCCGGCCGAGGCAGTGCTCGCGCGGCTCGTCGCCGACCGGCGCGACGCGTACGCCGAGGCGCACGACACGATCGACACCGCGCACTTCAGCCTCGATGCGAGCGTCGCGCGCATCCTCGCCGCCCACGCCCGCGGTGCGCTGCTCATGCCGCTCGGAGCCCGGAGCTATCGGATCCACGTCGGCGCCGGCCTCTCCGACCGCATCCTCGACGAGCTGGCGCGCGCGCCCGCGACGGGCGCGACGCTCGTCGTGAGCGACACGAGCACGCGTCCGTATGGCGCCGCCGTGCGCGCGCTCGCGGAACGAGCGGGGCGCGCCAGCGCCGAGCTCGTCCTGCCGGCAGGGGAGAGCCACAAGACGCTCGGCTCGGTCGAGGCGCTCTGGGACGCCGCGCTCGAGGCACGCCTCGATCGACGGGCGCTCTTGCTCGCGGTGGGCGGAGGCGTGGTCGGCGATCTCGCGGGCTTCGCGGCGGCCACGCTGCTGAGGGGGGTCGCCTACGCGCAGGTGCCGACGTCGCTGCTCGCGATGGTCGACGCGTCCGTCGGCGGCAAGACGGGCTTCGACCGGCCGCAGGGCAAGAACCTCGTCGGCGCCTTTCACCAGCCCGCGTTCGTCGTCGCCGACCTCGACACCCTCGCCACGCTCGCGCGACGCGAGCTCGCCTCCGGCCTCGCCGAGGTGGTCAAGGCCGCGTGGCTCACCGGCGAGGCGGACGTGAGAGCCCTCGAGGACGATGCGACGCGCCTGGCCTCGGCCGACACCGAGGCCCTCGCACGGGCCGCGCGCGCGGCGATTCGCACCAAGATCGCGATCGTGGCCCAGGACGAGGCCGAGACGGGTGTCCGCATGCACCTCAACCTCGGGCACACCCTCGGGCATGCGATCGAGGCGGCCTCCGGGTACACGCGAGCGCACGGCGAGTGCGTGGCCCTCGGGATGATCGGCGCGCTGCGGATCGGCGTCGCGCTCGGGGACGCCCGTCGCGAGCACGTGCAGCGCGTCACGGAGCTGCTCGTGCGGCTCGGGCTGCCGGTGGAGCTCGATCGGCTCCTCGACGACGCGCTCGCGACGTATCTGGCGGCCGACAAGAAGGGCGAGGCCGGCCGGGTGCGCTTCGTCGTCCCGGGAGCGCCCGGGCACACGCGCGTACAAAGCATGCCGATCCCCGAGATCCTCGCACTGGCACGCAGACAGTGACGGCGCCTCGCCTCGGCGAGAATTTGGCGCCGGAGCGCGAGGCCTCTACGCTTGGGTCTGGCGCTTCGTGCGCCCGCGGAGGCTCATGCGTTCCACGAACTCCTCGATCGTCGCGACGGCACTCTTGGCCCTCGGGCTGGGCTGCGCACCGTCGAACCCCGGCATGGTGGCCGAAGGCGTTCTCACGCACGACTCGTCGTGCCTCTACACGCCCACCGGCGCCTTCCTCCTCGAGGGAACGCTCGACGTCGCCACGCCGGCCGAGCGCCTCGGCGGGATCACCTACTTCGCCACGTTCCGCGTGGGCAACCAGCTCATCAACAACGGCAACCGCATCTACCCGTTGATGGCCGACCCGAACCGCATCGTGTTCACGCACGTCGAAGTGACGCTGCTCGACCTCAACGAGACCGTGATCGTGGGCCCGTACCTCGTGCCCGCGACGGGCGCCGTCGGCTCGACGTCCAGCATGGATCCGACCATCGGGCTCGCCGCGGCGACGATCATCCCCGACAACATCGGTCAGTCGCTGGCGGGCTTCGCCGACGGCTCGGTCGTCGTCGCGCGGTGCCGCGTCATGGGCACCACGGCCGGCGGCTCGGATCTGATCAGCGGGCCCGTCAGCTTCCCGATCACGCTCTGCAACGGCTGCCTCTTCCAGTGCGGGGTGGACGACATGGGCAACCCCATCTCCGCGCTCACGTGCACGCCTGGCCAGGACGGCATCTCGTTCGTCCCGAGCCTCTGCCCCTGATCGATTCGCGTCGCATCACGCTTCGCTCGAGAGAGCGTCCGGCTCGGCCGGGCGCTCTTTCGCTTTCCATCGCGAGCCCGCGCGATCAGCGCAAGACGCGCACGGCGTCGACGAGCGCGTCGCCGAAGGCGAAGCGCACGAGGTCGGCCGCCGGCCCGTGGGTCCGCGCGAGCGTGAGGCAGGGCTGCCCGTCCGAGAGCGTGACCCGCGGCTCGGACACCAGCGCGAGCCCGCGGAGCGCCGCCCCGACGTCGCCCGCGAGCAAGAGGCCCGCGCGCGCCGCACCGCCCTCGATGGACGCGCGCACCGACGGGTAGTCGAGCGTGTCCCAGGCGTTGGCGAGCAGCTCGCGGACGTCGCGCTGCCGCGCCGGCGAGAGCATCCGCCACAGCTCGCTCGCGAGCGCCGCCGCCTCGCGCGAGACGCGGGTGCCGTCGGCCGGGCCGAACGCCGCGCGGATCGCCGCCAGCAGCGTGGCCCCCTCCGCCGGCGGCAGGCTCGCCACCAGCACGTTCTCCGGGCGAGCGAGGGTCAGGCCGCGCCCGATCACGAAGCGCAGCTCGCGCTCGTTGCGGGGCAGATCCATGCCGATCACCAGCGCCGGCGGCTGCGTGCGCACGAGCTCGGTCACGATCGACTGCCGCGAGACGAAGAGGTGGGGCTCTTCCCATCCGAACAGCTCGATGGCCGCGAGCAACGCCCGCGCGACGGGCGAAGCCCCGCGCGAGCCGACACGGTCGGTGCCGACCACGCCGAGCTGCGCGAGCTGCATCCGGAACAGTGGCTGGCAGCTCTCGTAGACGCGGCGCAGCACCCCGAGCACGGGCGCGTGCGCGGGGTGGACGAGCTCCGCCGCCAGGGCGCCGCGCGCCGCTTGGGGCGAGACGTCCCACCCGCCGATCGCGCGCTGCCCCGTCGCGACGGCGCCGAGCGCCAAGAGACGCTCGCCGTCGCGCCCCGACGCCTCGGCTTCCCGCGCGAGGCGCTCGGCGATGTCCGGCCGCCCCGGATCGAGGACCAGGGCCGAGCGCAAGAGCGCGCAGGCCGCCTCGGACTCGAGCGCGCGGCTCGCGGCGCCGGCGCGCTCGAGGATGAGGTCGATCTCGGTCTTGGTCGGCTCGACCTCGGGCAGCGCGATCGGGCTGCGCTGCGGCGGAGGGGAGCTCATGGGCCGGTAGAGATCGAGCAGCGACACGCGCTGCGAGGGCTCTTCGGTGCCCGCGTCGGCGTCGGCCTCGTCCACCGGCACGAAGCGCGCCCCGCTCGAGGACGGCGCAGCGACCGCGGCCGCGGGCACGGCGCTCGGCGCAGCGACCGCCGGCGTCGGCGCGGAGGGAGGAGGCGGCGCGCTCGCACGCGGAGTGCTGGTCCCCGAGGCGCGTCGCGCGGAGGTCACGACGTCCGAGCCCCCGGCCCGCGCGGGCGGGCGCACGCTCGCCGGAGCGGAGGACGCCTGGGCTGCCGCCGCCAGTCGCGCCGCGAGCGCCTTGCCGTCTTCGCTCTCGGGATGGAGACCGAGCGCCTCGGTGACGAGCGTTCGCGCGTCGCCGGGCTTGGTGCGCTCGAGCCAGGTGCCCAGCTCCACGAGCGCCCCCGCGAGCGCCATCTCGTCGGGGTCGTCGGCGCGCTGCGCGGCGATCGCCTCGCGCGCCACCGCCTCCGCCTGCGCGAGATCCCCGCGCGCGCGATGGACGCGCGCGAGCTTGCGCAGCAGCCGCCCCTTCTCCTCGCCGGTCCACGCCTCGTCGGCGCGCGCGCGCAGCACCTCGAAGATGCCCGCGAAGGCCGACGCGCCGCGCTCGGCGTCGACCTCTTCGGTCGCCGTGGCAGCGCGCGCGAGGTCGTCCTCCACGTCGGCGCTGAACGACTCCTTCCACGACGCGAACAGCACGTCGAAGGCGCGCTCCGGCCGCGCCATCTCCTCGAGCATCACGCGCGCCGCGCGCCGCACCAGGCGCTCGCTCAAGACCGGATGCGGCGCCGCACGCGAGAGCGCCATGAGGCCCTGCGTCAGCGACTCGAGGTCGCCGAGCTCGCGCGCCAGTCGCTCGACCGCGCTCGCGATCGCGCCCGTCGAGGACGCGTGCTCGCACGCCTCGACATACGCCGCGAGCGCGGCGCGCCCCGAGCCGGCCTTCTCGAGCCAGCGCGCGCGCCGGTAGCGCAGCGCGCGGCGGCCGCTCTCGCCCATCGCACCGTCGATCAGCGCGCCGTAGACGCGCTCGGCGAGCGCGACGTCGCGCCGGTCCAGCGTGAGCTGCTCGAACATCAAGAGCAGCCGGCCACGGAGCGCGTGGCGCCGCGCGAGCTCGGCCTGCAGCACGGCCAGCGCCCGATCGCGATCGCGGAGCTCCCGGAGCGCGATGTCGACCGCTCGCTCCACCAGCTTGTGCGCGCCCATGCGATCGGGCGCGGCCTGCGTCTCGAGCAGGTCGATCGCACGCGCGCCGCGGCCGAGCGAGACCAGCCCCAGCGCCACCGTCGTGATGCGCTCGAGCCACTGCGGGTCCGACTCTTCGGCCTCGGGCGGCTCGATGGCGGCCGCGAGGAATTCCTCGGCGCGCCGCTCGTCGCGCACCACCTCGAGGTTTGCCTTGGCGAGCGAGAGCATTCCGATCGCGCGCTCCACGGCGCTCGCGCCCTCGTCGGTCCGCAGCGCCAGCGCGGCGAGCATCTGCTCGTGGTTGCCGGCCTCGGCGTGGATCGCGGCGAGCCGATCGACGGAGGCGCCGTCGCGCGGCTGGACCGCGAGCAGGCGCAGGAGCGCGCGCATCTCGCTCGGCGTGTCCCCACCCTTGTGGTGGTGCTCGGCGAGCTGGCCGAGCAGCACGACGCGCTCCTCTCGCGACGCGACGGCGAGGCTCAGCTCGCGCGCGTCCCGGACCCGCTTCGGGTTGCCGGTGCGCTCGGCGAGCTCGCGCGCGAGCGTCGCCAGGCGCGGGCCCGCCGCGCCGAGGCGCGTGGCTGCGCGCAGGGCGAGCTCGGAACTGCGCTCGAGCCGGTCGCCGACGGCGATCCGCTCGAGCACGCGGGCGGCCACCGGCTCGACCTCGAGCCCGAGGCGCTGGCTCTCGAGCAGCGCCACGATGCCGGCCTCGAGATAGTCGTCGATCCCGCGCGATGCGCTCTCCTCGAGCGCGACGGCGAGCGGCGCCGGCGAGCAGGGCGCGAGGGCCGCCCAGCGCACCGTGGCCGCGAGCGCATCGGCGTCGGCCGCGGCCGCGCGGCAGGCGAGCGCGTGCCCTTCGGCCGTCTCACCGAGCAGGCTCCGGATCACGGCCACCGCCGGCGCGCTCGGCGTGCGCGCGCTCGCGAGCCCGAGGAGCACGAGCGCGGCGCGCGGCTCGTTCGGGTCGGCAGCCAGCGCACGCTCGGCGAGCTCCGAGGCGTGGACCGGATCGGAAGCGCGCACGACGTCGACGAGCTCGAGCGCGACGCGACACTCCTCCGCCGTCGTGGTCGCGTAGGCGAGGCGCTCGGCGAGGGCGTGCCCGATCCGATCGGGATCGCGTGAGGCCCGCGCCGCCCTGACCAGGCGGACCCGCGCCTCTTCGCTGCCGGGCTCGATCTTCAGCGCCGTGGCCCATGCCCCGGCCGCCGCCGCGGGGCCCTGGGCGGCCCGGGCTCGCTCCCGCGCGACCCGCGCCGCGCCGTCTCCCGTCGTCGGGGCGGAGGCCAAGATGCGCTCGACCGCCGCATCGTCGGCCGAGAGGCGCGCGAGCGCGGCACCGGCGAGCGCGGCGCGGGCATCGCGCGTGGCCACCTGCGCCAGCATCGCGATCACCCCCGAGCGCGCCTCCGGCAGGCGGCGCCCGTGCCCCACGGCGTCGAAGATCGCGCCCGGAGGAACCGTTCCGCCGCGCCCGAGCTCGCCGAGCGCACGCATCACGCGCTTCTCTTCTTCGGCGATCTCGGCCTCGACGGTGGTCGGCGCCGCCAGGCCCTTCGTCGACATCGCCCACGCGAGCCGGCCCGGCTGCTTGGTTCCCGCGCGCCGGGTGAGCTCGTCGAGCAGCGCGTTCCGGGTCTCGCGCGTGCGCGCGCGGCGCGCCGCTTCCTCGAGCCCGTCGAACGCCTCCGGGTCGCCCTGCTCCGCCATGCGCGAGAGCTCGCTCGCGGCCCGCCCCGAGCTCTCGGCGGCCATGCGCACCAGCACGGCGATGCCCGTCGCGCGGGCCTCGTCCGACTCGATCGCGAGCCAAGCGCGCGCCGCACGCAGTCCCCATTCCTCGGCCTCGCTGCCGGCCGACTCGGCGATGGCCTCGAGCACCAGCGCTCGCTCGACCAGGCGCCCGGCCTGCTCGAGATCGGCGTCGAGCGGCTCGTAGAGCAGGTCGAACTCCGGCTCCTCCGCGAACGCCGCGAGGAGCAGATCCGCCGCCAGCGAGGGCCGGCCCGCCAGCTCGGCGCGCTCGGCCGTCGAGAGGAGCCCGCGGCGCCGTGCGTCGGCATCGGGGAAGCTCAGGGCGGCGCGCGCCCGCACGGCGAGGGCGGCGTCGGTGAAGCCCAGCTCGGTGAGCGAGGTCGCGAACGCGTCGGCAATCCGCTCGCCCGGCGCGAGGAAGTAGGCCGACCCGAGGAGCGCGTGCGCGAGCGTGGGATCCGTGGCCCGCGTGGCGATCGCGGCCTCGATCCAGTCGGCGACCGCATCTTCGTAGAGGCCGGCGTCGGCCTCGAGCTGACCGGAGAGGACGCGCGGCATCGGATCGTGCTCGCCGAGCGTCGTCGCCGCACGCGCCGCCGCGAGGGCATCGCCCACGCGCCCGATCCGTCGCGCGAGGCGCGCGTAGGAGAGCAGCGCTTGGCGGCGTCCGTCGGCGTCGGTGCGCGTCGCGACGGCCGCGCGGCCGTAGGCGAGCGCGAGATCGATCTGCTGGGTCGCGGCGCAGAGCTCGCTCGTCATCGCGAGCAGCTCGCCGTCCTGCGGCGTCGCCGCGACGGCCTCGCGGTAGCAGCGCAGCTGCTCTTCGATGCTTCCGCAGCGGGCACGGAGCGCGTCGCCGAGCGCGCGCCAGGCCGCCGCGCGATCGGCCGGCGCAGCGCCCTTCTGCTCGAGGGCCGCGATGCGACGCTCGAGCGGCGCGAAGGGATCGTCGAGCGGCTTGCCGCGCTGCGGGAGCGAGGGAAGCGGCGGCGGGACGATCTCTTCGTCGAAGGCCCGCGTGGCCCCGGGCGCGAGGCGCAGCTCCGGCGCCTTGCGGGGCGGCAACGACGATCGCTCGGCGTCGCTGCCCGGCGGCGCGAGCGAGAGGCGCGAGGCCGGCGCCGGGATGCTGGTCTTCGAGGCCGAGATGCGGACGATGCCTGCCCGCACGAGCGCCGCCACGCGCGAGGGCGCCGACGGTGTCGACGAGAGCACCTGCCCGACGCGCATCGACGCCGCTTCGGCGACCGGCCCGAGGCCCGCCCACTTGCGGGCGCGCGCCGCGAGCGCTCCCTCGGTCCACTCGAGCATCTGGCCGGCGCGCTTGCCGACCTCTTCTGCCTCGCCGTCGGCCGCGCGTCGCTCGAGCGCGTCCATCAACAAGGTGAAGAAGCCGACCTCGATCGCGGACGGACGCGAGGGCGCCGGGCGCAGCGCAGGGACCGGCTCGCCCGCCGCATCGGCCTGCGCCAGCGCGTGCACGAGTCGATCGAGCCAGACGGTCCGGATCGCGTCCTCGAGCGCGTCGGCCGAGACGCCCGGCAGGTTCTCCGGGACGACGTCGGGGTCGGGGCACGTGGCCAGGAGCTTGGCGACGTCCGCGTCGCCGATCTTGCCCATCGCGCGCAAGAGCTCGACGAGGCTGGCGTCGCTCGGAGCGCGCGTCACCTCGACGACCTTGCCGCGCCGAAGGACGATGCGCCGGCCCCCGAAGTCGACGCTTCCATCCGCGCCGCGCTCTTCGAGAGCGAGCAGTGCCACCGCGATCGGCCCGGGCGACGGAGCCCAAGCGTTCATGTGGGGGCAACGATACCAGGAAGGCGCGGCCCATCGCGAAATTGCCAGCAAGAGCGCTCGCGCCCCGGCCGGCGGGCCGGCCGCCGCGGCTCGCTCACTCGCGCCACGCGAAGCGCGTCTCGCAGCAGGAATCGCCCCGCGAGACGCACCGGTCCCGGTGCACCACCACCTCGCGCATGCCCATCGTCTCGAGGATTGCCGCCGTGTTCTCGGCGAGCAGCTCGCAGAGCAGCGGACCATGCCCGCTCCAGCGCTCGGTGCGCGAGAGGAAGCTCGTCTCGGTCGGCATCGTCACGGTGCGCTTTCCGTCGTCGCACACGAGGTTCCAGAGGCGCTGGATGTTCGACGCGAGCATCCGCGGCGTGGCGATCTTCTCGAGCGCGAGCCGATACACGCCCCGGGCCACGGCACGAACGGCAGCGTGCGCCGCTTCGCGCATCGCCGGCGCACGCGCATCGGGCGTGAGCCCACCGAAGACCCCTTTCAGGAGCGCGTGGACGAGCGGAGCGGGATACCAGGTCGTCGCGAGCGTCCCGAGCGCGTCGGCCTGCGGGTCGACCAGTGCGCGCAGCTCGGCGGGCAGCGTCGCCACCGTCGCCTGCAGGCGCTCGCGCCCTCCGTTGCGCTGCGACCAGCGCAGGATCTCACGGATGGTCGTGCCTTTGATCTTCCCGGTCACGAGGGCGCCTTCCGCCGAGCCCGCGCAAGGGCCCATGTCGCCAGGTCGCGTCCTCGCGGACGCAATTGCGAGCGAGCCGCGATCACGGCGCGAACGTCACCTCGACCTCGACGGTCGCCGGCCCGCTGGCGGGGGTGCGCGGTGCGCGGGCGAGACGCTGCTCGACGCAGGTGCCGGCGTCCGGGGCCAGGACCGTGCTGTCGCGGGTGTGGGCGGCGAGCGGCTGCCCGGCCGTCATCGTGACGTCGAAGTGCAGGACCCCGCCCGGCGAGCGTCCCCGGCGCGAGGAGTGACGGCGACAGTCGCGCATGCCGGGCATCTGCGAGCTGACCACGCGATAGGCCTCGGCCACGAGCTCGTCGCTCACGCCCTCGGCGCCGCGCACCACGAATCGAACGTCGCCCGCGGCGCTGGTCGCGACCCCTCGGCCCGCCTCGTGGGCGACGGGCACCTCTTCTCCGGCGGCTGCGCGCGCCGCGGACACGGCCGTGCCCTCGGCCGCCGTATTGTCGAGGGTCAGGACGGCGACCACCGCGGCCGGACGCGAGATGTCGGCCGTCGCGATGTGCGAGAGCGCGTCGCGCGCGCAGGTGAGCATCTCGTCGTCGTGCACGCCGTCGTCGGTGACGGTGATGGTCGGCCCGCCGGTGCCTTCCGCGAGCGAGATCTGCATGCGCAGCACCCCGGTGACCGTCGGGCGACGCGCGACCACCGTGTGGTAGCAGCCGCGAACCGTCGCCATCTGCGCCTGGACCGCGCGGCCCATGGCCTGGACGCGCGTCGCGCTCGTGGATCCCACCGGCTCGAGCGAGAGCGAGATGCCCGTGTGGGTGGTGATGTGCGCGCTCCCCTGCTCCATCCCGGATCGCGCCACGCCATCCTGGGCGAGCGCGCCCGCGGGCGCGAGGAGCACGAGCGAGGCCAGGATCCAGAGGGGCGTCCGCATCCGGACATGGTAGCGCGCCCGCTCTCGCGTGGGATCCGAGGCGCGCGTGGCGAGCGGTCTCGGGCGGCGTCGGTCCCGTCGTGGTACATGCGCTCCATGCGATCGACCCTCCTCCGCGTCCTCGCCGCCGCCGCGCTCGGCGTGGCGCTGCTGCCGGCCGGCGCATCGGCGCAGGATGCCGCATCGCCCCAGGACGCCGCATCGCCCCAGGACGAGGGGCGCGGGGCGACGCCCACGATCCAGGACGACGACGAGGCGCTGGGGTCGGACCAGGCGGCGCGCGACGCCTTCGACGCCGGGCGCGCGGCGTTCGATCAGGGGCACTTCGAGGACGCCCTCACGGGCTTCCGCCGTGCCTACCGCCTCTCGGGGCGCGCCGAGCTGCTGTTCAACATCGGCCTGGTCCAGGATCGTCTCCGCCAGGACCGCGACGCGCTGGAGTCGTATCACAGCTACCTCGACGCCCTGCCGCAGGCCGGGAACCGCGCGACCGTGGAAGAGCGCATCCGCGTCCTGCAAGAGGAGGTCGACCGCGACGACGCCTTGGCCGCCGCGCTGCGCGAGCAGGACACGCGCTCCGAGGAGCACGGCGACGACGTGCTCACGAGCCCGATCCTCTGGGTGATCGTCGGCGTCGTGGTGGTCGGCGCGGGCGTGGGCATCGGCGTCGGCGTGGCGCTCTCCCAAGATCCCGGCACCGCGATGGCGGTACCGGGCCCGAGCGGCGTGGTCGTGTCCGCGCTGTCGTTCTGAGGATGATCGAGCCGGATCCCGAGCGCGACGAGAGACGATGACCCGAGCCACCAAGAAGTCTTCACCGCGCGACGTGCGCGCGGGACGTGTCGCGATCGTGGGCCGGCCCAACGCCGGCAAGTCCACCCTCCTCAACGCCCTCGTCGGGCAGAAGCTCGCGATCGTCTCGCCCAAGCCGGGCACGACGCGCAGCGTTCTGCTCGGCGTCGCCGATCACACGAGCGAGGAGCGCGAGCGCACCCAGATCGCGTTCCTCGACACGCCGGGGCTCGAGGCACCGAAGAGCACGCTCGGCCGCACGCTCGTGGAGGCCGCCCAGGGCGCGCTCGAGGAGGTGGACGCAGTCCTCGTGCTCGCCGACGCCGAGGCCGCGGCGCGCGCCGGCGCGCTCGCACCGGCCGACGTCCGCGTGCTCGAGACGGCGCGCAAGTCGGGCAAGCCGATCGTCCTCGCGCTGAACAAGGTCGACCGCGTGCGGGACAAGCGGACGCTGCTTCCGCTCCTCGAGAAGCTCGGGCGTGGCGGCATCGCCGACGTGGTGCCGCTCTCCGCCCTTCGCCAGGACGGAATCGAGCGGCTCTTCGCCGCGCTGCGCCCTCACCTGGGCACGGCGCTCCTCTACGACGACGACACGATCACCGACCGCAGCGAGCGCTTCTTCTGCGCGGAGCTGCTGCGCGAAGCGATCCTGCGCAACGTGCAGAAGGAAGTGCCGCACGGCGCCGCGGTCCGCATCGACGCGTGGACGGAGGAAGGCGGCCTCGTGCGCGTCGCCGCCACCATCGTGCTCACCAAGGAGTCGCACAAGGGCATCGTGATCGGCGCGCGCGGCTCGATGCTGAAGACGATCGGCCAGGAGGCGCGCCTCGAGATGGAGCGCTTCCTCGATCGGCGGGTGTTCCTCGAGACGTTCGTGCGCGTGGAGCCGGGCTGGACCGAGAACGCGAGCAAGGTGCGCGCGCTCGCGATGGGCCAAGAGAACTGAAGCAAGCCCGCGCGCGTCGCGCCGGGGCTCGGGTGCGCCGGCACGACGCGACGCCGTTGCGGCGGCGGAACGCTCTGTCCCGAAAATCGGGGCTGATGGAACGCTCCCGCCCGTCGTACAGACGCGGCCATGCGCAAGCTCTCGTTCGTGTTGGTCCTCGCTCTCTTCGGCTGCGGCGGCGGCTCGTCCTCGTCCACCAGCGGCTCCTCCGGCGGGAGCGACACGTCGGGCGGCGACACCGCCACGACCACCTGGCCCGCCTACGCAGACATGACGCCCGAGCAGCGCGGTCACTACATGGCCGAGGTCGTGGTGCCCACGATGCGCCCGATCTTCCAGGAGCGCGACGCCACGCGCTACGCCGACTTCGGATGCGCCACCTGTCACGGCGCGAACGCGCACGACGTCCAGTTCCGGATGCCGAACGGCGTCCACCCCCTCTCGCACGCCGACATCATGGCGACGTTCCAGTCGAGCGAGCCGAGCGCGACGTGGATGACGCAGCGGGTGTGGCCGGAGATGGCGCGCCTGGTGGGCGAGCCGCAGTTCGATCCGCAGACCGGCGCCGGCTTCCGCTGCACGAACTGCCACGCCGACGGCGAGCCGCCGGCCGCCACGCCCTGAGGCTCGGCGTCGGCGCGGCTCTCCCCCGACGGATCGACGCCGCCCTCGCCGCAACGCGCCGTCCGACGTAGTCGCTCGACGTGCGGGCGGCACACACTACACTCGCCGGCCCGTGGCACGCGCGAAGAAGAAGGCAGCCGGCGCAGAGGCGCCCGGAGACGAAGCACCGCGCAAGCGCCACTCGACCGCGCTGCCGGCCGACGCCGCGCGCGGGGAGCGCCCCGTCGTCGCCATCGTCGGGCGCCCCAACATCGGCAAGAGCACTCTCTTCAATCGACTGGTCGGCGAGCGCATCGCGATCGTGGAGGACGTTCCCGGCGTCACGCGCGATCGCCACTACGCCGACGCGGAGCTGGGCGGCCGCGACGTGGTGCTCGTCGACACCGGCGGCTTCGACCCCGAGAGCGACGATCCGATGCGGGAGGGCATCGCGCGCCACGTCCAGATGGCCCTCGAAGAGGCCGACGTGGTGGTCGCGATGCTCGACGCGACGAGCCCGCTCATGCCGGCCGACCGCGCGGCGGCCGCGCTCTTGCGCCGGGGCAACGCGAAGGTCGTCTGGGCCGTCAACAAGGCCGACGACAAGCGCCGCGCCATGGAGGGCCTCGAGCTCTACGAGCTCGGCATGGACGCGCTCTACCCGGTCTCGGCCCTCCACGGGCGCGGCTTGCCCGAGCTGGAGGACGCGATCGCGGCCGTCCTGCCCGACCGGCGCAGCGGCGGCGCGGCCTTCGACGAGGGCGTCCCGCGGGTCGCCATCATCGGGCGCCCCAACGCGGGCAAGAGCTCGCTGACGAACCGGCTGCTCGGCGAGGAGCGGCAGCTCGTCGACGCGCGCCCCGGCACGACGGTCGATCCCATCGACACCCTGCTCGAGCGCGATGGTAAGCGCTACGTGCTCATCGACACCGCGGGCATCCGCCGCAAGCGCGGGATCGACGAGTCCGTCGAGGCGATCGCGGTGATGAAGGCGATTCGCTCGATCGAGCGCGCCGACGTCGTCGTGCTCCTCGTCGACGCCGCCGAGGGCATCGCCGAGCAGGACGCGCGCCTGGCGGGTCTGATCGTCGATCGCGGTCGCGCGCTCGTCGTCGGCCTCAACAAGGCCGACCTCCTCGACGAGCGCGCGCGCAACGAAGCGATGCGCCTGGCGAACGAGACGCTCTCGTTCGCGCCGTGGGCGCGCATCGTGATGCTCTCGGCCCGTACGGGCCGCTCCATCGGCAAGCTCCTCGAGGCCGTGGACGCGGCGCGCGCCGAGCACGGCAAGCGCATCCCGACCTCGGAGATGAACCGCTTCTTCGAGGAGGTGCTCGCGCACCACCCGCCGCCGACGGCGAAGGGACGCCCCGTGCGCCTCTACTACGTGACGCAGGCCGAGACGCATCCACCACGCTTCGTGGTGGTGACCAACGAGCCCGACCACGTCCACTTCAGCTACCAGCGATACGTGACCAACGCGATCCGCGAGCGCTTCGGCTTCGAGGGGACGCCGATTCGCGTGACCTACAAGGCCAAGCAGCGGCGCAGCTGACTGACGGAACGCGAAGACCCCCGGCGACGTGCACCGGGGGTCCGCGCTCGGCTCGCAGCGTGACGAGAGACGCCTCGCGCCGCCGAGGAGCCTCGAGACCTCGGTGACCCGAGGCCTCGGCTCCTCGACGCGATCAGTTACACAGCCCGTCGGCGTCGCAGGTCAGGCCCGCGTCGCACTCGGGCGTCGTGTTGCGGCAGATGCCGCCCATCGAGCCGTCGGCCAGGCATACGTACGTGCCGGCCGCCGTGCCCGGGACGCACGTCGACATGTCGACGCAGAGGAAGTGGCGCGGCGTGCAGGCCATGCCCGTCGCGATCGGCACCTGGCAGTGCCCCGGCGCGTCGGCCGCGGGCATGTCGACGGTGCACGAGGTCCCGGCTGCATCGCAGGGGGCGCCGGTCAGGTGGCACTCGCCGTACTCCGCACCGTCGGCGATGCAGTGACCGGGCGGGTTCTCACCGTCGTCCGAGATGCACGCCGCGCCCGTGACGCAGATCTCGCTGCTCGCGTCGCAGGCGTCGCCGATCGCGTGCGGCATCAGGCACTGCCCGGTGTCGCCGGCGGCGGGGGCGTCGTTCGTGCACTGCAGCGTGCCATCGCAGAAGGGCGTCGTGAGCCGACACAGACCGCGGTCGGCGCCATCGGCGAGGCAGTGACCCATCGTCGTGCTGCCGACGTCGGCGATGCAGGCCGAGCCGGCGACGCACACGAAGTGATCCTGCGTGCAGGGATCGCCCGTCGCGATCGGGACCTGACAGAAGCCGCGAGCGTCGGCGCTCGGCGCCGTCTCCGAGCACTCGAGGCCCGGCTCGCAGAAGGGCGTCGCCAGACGGCACAAGCCGTTGTCCGTACCGTCGGTCACGCAGTGCGCGGTGGTCGCGCCGCCGAGATCGCCGACGCAGCTCGCGCCCGTCACGCAGTACGGGCTCGCGGTGCAGTCCGCTCCGACCGCCTGCGGCTGGAGCTCGGTGACGGTCAGCACGAAGTTGCCGCCCGCGTTCGAGCCGTCCTGGTTGGGGTAGCTCGAGACCACGATGAACACCGTCGTGCCGGCCGGCAGCGGCATCGAGGGCGTCGAGTAGGCGCTCGAGGTGTAGTTGTCGGTGTCGAGGTCGACGTCGTCGCTGCAGCCGAGCTCGCCCGCCGTCGCCGAGCAGCCGTCGAGGATCCAGACGACCGAGTCGATCGCCGTGCCCGGATCGTCGGTCGACGCCAGCACGAACCCGGCGGCCTGCGTCGTGTACGAGAAGACGATCTCGTTCGTCGCGTTGATCATGGTCGGGTCGAAGAAGTCGGCCGCGCACTCACCCGAGGCGACGTCCGCCATCGTGCCGGTCGGCGCGGACGTGTTGTTGCCGGTGATGGTCCGACCGACCGCGCCGCCCGTGAGCGCGGTGCCACGGGCGTTCAGGTCGACCGGCATCGCGCAGGTTCCCGACGTCGCGGCCGCGCCGCTGTCCGTGCCGGTGCCACCGTCCGTGCCGGTGCCGCCACCGTCGTTCCCGGTGCCGCCACTATCGTTGCCGGTGCCGCCGCCGTCGTTGCCGCCGCCGGCATCCGTCCCCGACGGGGGCGCAGGGTTGTTGTTGCAGGCCGGCACCGCCACGAGGGCCGCCGCCAGGAGGATCGAGCGCATCTTCGTCATCAGGCTCCCCACACGAAAGGAAAGCCGGAGGCGTAACTCGCCGCGAGCGATCACGCACGTGCGGATTCGACTCGTTTTGTTGTAATCACAAGCGCCGCACGGCCGAGCGCCGCGCCGCGAGTCGGGTCAGAGCCCGCTGGCGCGACACACGGCGCGGTGCGCCTCGTCGATGGGCGCCGCCGCGAGATCCGCGCTGCGTGCCGGGTTCGGCGCGCCCTCGAAATCGAACATGTCGTAGAGCGGCCACGCGTTCGCATCGCGACCGGTCATCGCCGGCAGCAGGTAGCGCGCCTGGATGAGGCGCACGACGCTCGCGTGATCGGTGACCTGATCCGACACGTAGTGCGCGCGCGCGAACGGGCTCGCGACGACCAGCGGGACGCGGAACCCGTAGCGATCGAAGCGCCCCGGCGGGTCGCCTGCACCGAGGTCGGGCTCGTAGTCGCCGGGCGGGCACGCCTCGGGCGGCGGCACGTGGTCGTAGAACCCGCCGTGCTCGTCGTAGGTGAAGATGATGGCGGTCTCCGGCCAGATCGGGCTGTCCATCACGTGCGTGATCACGTCGCGGATCCACTCCTGGCCGAACTGCGGATTGGCCGGTGGGTGCTCGTCCGTGTTCTCGGTGCCGTTCGCCGTCCAGCGCGGATCGATCCACACGACCTCCGCCACGTCGCCGCTGGCCAGATCGTCGTAGAGGCCGTCGAAGCTCGACATGTGCGCGCGCGGGCCCGGCGTGAGCGCGTAGCTGGCGTAGGGGAGCCACACCCAGGGCACGGTCGAGTGGTAGATGTGCCAGGAGACGCCGGCGCGATCGAGCTGCTGCATGAGCGTCCGGTCGCCTTCGTTCGGGAACCGGTCGCTCGGGATGACGTCGTTCCGCGTCATGCCGAACGACGTGGCGCTCATGGAGTACATGCGGTTCACCTGCGTCGGCCCGAGCACCGAGCAGTGGTGGTGGTCGCTCATCGCGAACGTCTGGGCGAGGTCCCAGTAGAACGGGAGGTCTTGCTCGGTCAGGTAGCTCATGCCGCGCGCGTCGTCGTCGTTGCCGATCACGAATCCGTCGTTGGCGCCGTCGTTCCACTGCGTGTGGGAGGCACCCCAGCCGTGGTGCGGATCGGGGACGCAATAGGTCGTCGCGTGCACGAACGGCTCCGGCGTGCCGTCCGCGTGCGGGTTCGTGACGCCGGGCGTGAAGCCATCCACGCCGGGCATCGCGCCGAAGTAGTGGTCGAAGGAGCGGTTCTCCTGCATGAGCAGGATGAAGTGGCGGATCGGGATGTCCTCGCCGATCGGATGCTCGGATCCGATGGTCTCCCAGGGCATGGCGCCGCGCGCGTAGGCGCAGCTCGAGCGGCCCGGGCCGACGGCCGACTCGGGCTGCCGCGTGAACGGGCCCACGTCGTACGGAACACGCGCGTCGGTCCCGACGTCGCGTGGCCCCGTGTCGGGACGACCGGTGTCGAGCGGCGCGGCGGCGTCGAGCTCCGTGCCCGCATCGGCCGCGGGCGCAGCCGTCGCCGGCGCGCAGCCCGCGAGCCCGAGGGCGGCGAGGGCGAAGGGAGAGAAGCGAGTCATCGGACGATGGTACGGCAGCGCGGCGTGCTTGACGACGCCCGTCCGGTGGCGGAACGATGGCGATCGTCACGCAATCGACATCGAATCTTCCACGAGGCGTTTCATGAGCCAAAGGTCGCAGCGCACTTCTTCCCGAACCGCCCTCCACGGGCTGGCGCGCGCGCAGCTCGCGGCGGGGCTACTCACTGGCCTCGCCGGCGTGGCGCTCGCGGGCTGCAACAACCCGCCGCCCGCCGAGACGCCGGACGCCTGTGCGAGCTGCAACGACGCCGGCTCGCCGGAGGACGGCGGCACGCTACCGATGGACGCCGCGCAGGATGCGTTCGCCCCGGTCGACGCGCCCGCGCCCGATGCGTGGGCGATCCCCGACGTGGGGGTGCCGGTCGACGATCACTGGAGCGAGCGCTTCGCCTGCACGTTCGCGGCCGGCGCCGATCCCGACGACACGCTCGGGGACCTCGCGGGCGCGCGCGCCGCGATCGATCACGTCGTGATCGTGATGCAGGAGAACCGCTCGCTCGATCACATGTTCGGGCGCATCGGTCACGGCATCGAAGGCTGGCCCGACGGGTTCTCGGCCCCCACGCGCACGGGCACCCCCGTCGAGCCCTACCACGCGACGACGTCCTGCCTGACGCCCGACCCACCGCACCAGTGGGCCAACATCCACAACGAGTGGAACAACGGCGCGATGGACGGCTTCGTGCGCGTCGGCGGCAACGTGACGATGGCCTACTACGAGGACGCCGATCATCCGTTCTACTCGTGGATGCTCACGACGTTCGCCACGAGCGACCGCTACTTCTGCGACGTGCTCTCCGGCACCTGGCCCAACCGCGACTACCTCTACGCGGGCACGAGCGCGGGCGTGATGAGCACCTACCAGATCGGCTCCGTGCCGCCCTCGCACACGATCTTCGACGAGCTCGACAGCCGCAGCATCACGTGGGGTGACTACGCGGCGGCGAACTCGTTCAACGAGTGCCTCGAGGGCTCGCTCGGCGGCACGCTCACGCCGCCGACCGGATTCTGTGCGCGGCCCCAGGTCCACCCCTACGGCGACCTCGCGGCGGTGCTCGCCGGACCGGCCGCGAACATCCCGTCGGTGATCTTCGTCGACCTCGAGCCCGAGGACGAGCACCCGCCGGGAGACATCCACGTCGGCGAGACGGCCGTGCACGACGTGCTCGCGCAGGTCTTCGCGAGCGAGATCTGGCCGCACACCGCCTTCTTCTACACGTACGACGAGAACGGCGGGTTCTTCGACCACGTCCCGCCGCCGAGCGCGTGCCTCGCCGATCCGACGCAGACGATGTTCGATCGACTCGGCATGCGCGTCCCGGTCGCCGTGGTCTCGCCCTACTCGCGACCGGCGTATGTCTCTCACCTGACGCACAGCCACGCCAGCATCCTCCGGTTCGTCGAGGCCGTGTTCGACATCCCGGCGATGACCGGGCGCGACGCGAACGCGGACGCGATGCTCGACTTCTTCGACTTCAGCACCGCGGCCTTCGCCACGGCCCCGACCCCCGTCGCGGCCGCCGCGCCCGATCCCAGCTGCCCCTGATCAGACGTGGCCGGAGATGCGGCCGCCGTCGCCGGTCGAGCGCCCGGTGACGGCACCGCTCGCGGGGATGCGGAGGCGGTAGTTGCCGGCGCTCCAGACCGACTCGTCGGTGCTGCTCCGTCCGCTCAGCGTCAGCGTGCCGCTCGGGCTCCACGTTCCGCTGACCCACTCCATCGCCGAGCGACCGACGATGGACTGCTGGTCGGCGGGCGCGCCCTGGCAGACGACGAAGATGCTGCCGGACACGCTGCTGCCGCTGCGCGTGAGATCGAACGTCATCACGTAGCGGTACTCGCCCGATGCGTAGGTGCCGTTGAACGCGAGGCCGGTGCCGTCGGTCCAGGCGTAGCCGCCTCCTGCCTCTTCCGCGCCGTCGTCTCCCGTTCCGTCCGTCGTCGTGGTGGTCGGAGGCGGCCGCGTGCGATCGGGACGATCGTGGCGACCCGAGACGGGGGGCCGCCCGTCGTCGGCCGCGACGATGCCGGCGACGCCGGCGTCGGGCGTCGCCTCGACCAGAGAGGGATCGACGCCGATCGGCACGGCCGCATCGGTCGCGGCCGTCGCGATCGCGCCGGCGTCGGCTGCGTCGAGCACGGGCGTCCCGCCGGATCCGATCGTGTCTGTCCCGCCCTGCGATGCCTGCCACCGATCGTAGAAGATCAGCGCGCCGAGCGTCGCCGCGGCGCCGCCGGCTCCGAGCAGGAAGAGCCCCGCCACGAGCGCGGCCGTGCGCCCGATCCCGCGGCGCGGCGGACTGACGTTCCCGGTCGCGGTGGACGGTCCCTGGACCGCGTACGGCGTGCTCGTGTGGTACGGGCTCGGCGTCGGCTGCGAGGGCGCCACCGGCGCGTACGGCGACGATGCGTACGGGCTCGGCGTCTGTGCATGGGAGGCGTACGGGGGCGACGCGTGCGGAGAGGGCGCGTAGGGGGGCGGCGTATACGCCGGCGGCGTGTACGGCTGCGAGGCCGACGCCGGCGGCGGCCCCGAGCGCGAGACGATCGGCATCGGCATCGTCGGCGCGACGAGCGGACGGCGCGACTCGGTGGC
This sequence comes from Sandaracinaceae bacterium, assembly GCA_044223665.1. Taxonomy (GTDB): domain Bacteria; phylum Myxococcota_A; class Polyangia; order Polyangiales; family Sandaracinaceae; genus JBBSAT01. The sequence continues at coordinate 76,692 of JBGALT010000009.1, forward strand.
GGGGAACGAGACGGGACCGGTGGGCTCTCGCAGAGAGAAGCCCGGCCCGATCGCGGCGATCGCTGCGGCGGCGTCCGCATAGCGCTGCTCGGGAGCCCGCGCGACGCAGCGCGAGAACCACACGTCGAACCCCGGCGGAAGCAGGTGCGCGAGCCCGGCCTGCGCGGCCCGCACGGTCGGTGGATCGAGCGGAGTGACCAGCACCTCGGTGAAGAGCGCGGTCAGGCGCACCTCGGGCTCGTTGGCGACGCGCCAGTAGTAGCGCCCGGTGAGCATGAAGAACGCGATGAGGCCGATGGCCCAGACGTCGGTCGCCGGGCGTAGCTGCGCGGTCTGCTCGGTCTGCTCCGGCGCCATCCACATCGGCGAGCCGATCGCCGCAGTCGCCGAGGCCGTCGCTCGGCTCTCCTGCGTGAGCTTGGCGATGCCGAAGTCGAGCACCTTGAGCGTGAACGGCACACCGCGACGGCGACTGACGGCGATGAACAGGTTCTCGGGCTTGAGGTCGCGGTGGACGATGCCGCGCGTGTGAGCGGGGCCCAGGCCCTCGCCCAGCTGCTGGAGCATCTCGATCGCTTCCTCGAGGGGAAGGCGACCGCGGGCCCGCATGAGCTGGGAGAGGTCCTGTCCCTCCAGCATCTCCATCGCGAGCCAGGGTGTCTGCGTCGCCTCGTCGACGCCGGCGGCGACGACGTCGACGATGTGCTCGCTCTGGATCTGGGCCCCGATCCGCGCCTCCATGGCGAAGCGCTCGCGGGCGCGCCGATCCTCGACCAGCTGGGGGAGCATGATCTTCAGCGCCCGCCGCTTGCCGGTCGAGATCTGCTCGACGACGTACACCGCGCCCATCCCGCCCTCGGCCAAGAGGCCGACGACCTGGAAATCGCGCGCGAAGACGGTGCCGGGCGCGAGGGTGGGGAGTCCGGCCATGCGGGGGGGTGATCCTACGAGATGTTTCCGAGGAGATCAGCTTCGATGCCGAGGCCCTCGGACCTTCAGACGCGTGAGCCCGGGGGGCGGCTTGGGCCCGCCGCGTGCACCCCCGACGCGCGAGGAGGCCCCCCCATTCAAGGGATCGCTCGGACCTTTCGCACATCGCCGATGAACGATGAACGAGGACCCGCCATCGCTACGTGCTAGCAATGTCCGCTGCCCGAGCGACCCCGTGAATCGCCAGAAGACGATAAAGCGCCCCGCCGAAGACTCGGCCGACCTGCGACCCGTGGAAGGCGCCGCGGCCGACGCCGATCTGGGGACGCTGGCCAAGGCGCTCGGGCACCCCACGCGCGTGCGCATCCTGCGCATCCTGCGGGGCGCCGAGGGCGCGACGGTCAGCGGCCTCGTCGAGACCCTCGCGCTGGCGCAGTCCACCGTCAGCGAGCACCTGCGCCTTCTGCGGGAAGCCGGAATCGTCACCATCGAGGCCCCGAGCCGGCTGTATCGGGCGGACATCCATCGCCTGCGTCGTCTCAAGGCGCTCGTGGGCTCGCTGTGAGCTCGGCATGAGCTCTCCCGCCGGTGCCCCGGGCGAAGGGACCTTGCTCGGTCGCTCGAGCTCGATCCGCTCGCTCGCCTTCTACGGCGGCATGCTGGCCCTCGGCGGCGCCGTGTTCTGGATGGTGCGCGCCGAGGGCGAGGCGCTGGTCGCGCCGCACGCGGACGTGGGCGCCGCCGCCGCCGCTGCCTCGAGCCACCCCGCCGCTTTCGCCCACGTCCTGGTCGCGATGGCCGTGATCGTACTGGCCGCCCGCGCGACGGGCTCGGCGTTCGAGCGCTGGCTGGGCCAGCCCCCCGTGATGGGAGAGATCGTGGCAGGCATCCTGCTCGGTCCCTCGGTCCTCGGCGCGCTCTGGCCCCAGGCGCAGTCCTTCGTGCTCTCGGCCGACGCGGCGCCCCACCTCGGCATCGTCGCGAAGATCGGCGTCGTCCTCTTCATGTTCCTCGTCGGGCTCGAGCTCGACACGCGCCTCTTGCGCGGGAGCACGCACGCGACCGTCGCGATCTCGCACGCGAGCATCGTCGTGCCCTTCGTGCTCGGGACGATCCTCGCCACCTACCTCTACCCGCGCTACGCGAACGACTCGGTCTCGTTCACCACCTTCGCCCTCTTCACCGGCGTCTCCCTCTCGGTGACGGCGTTCCCCGTACTGGCGCGCATCCTCACCGACCGCCGCGTGTCCGGCACGCCCCTCGGCGTGACCGCGATCGCGTGCGCAGCGGTCGACGACGTGACGGCGTGGTGCCTGTTGGCGATCGTGTCGGGCGTCGCGACCTCGCAGATCCACGGCATCGCGTGGACCCTCGGCCTCGTGGCGCTCTACGTCACGGCGATGCTCGTGCTGGCGCGACCGCTGCTCCGGCGCCTCTCGGCGCGCGAAGAGAAGCGAACGGGCCCGGTCTCGCTCGACGTCCTGGCCATCGTGTTCGCGTGCGTCCTCGTCTCGGCGGTGTGCACCGAGGCGATCGGCATCCACGCGCTCTTCGGGGCGTTCCTCGTCGGCGCCGTGATGCCCCACGACGGGCGGCTGGCCGAGCAGCTGCGCGCCCGCCTCGAGGACGTCGTGGTGGTGCTCCTCTTGCCGGTGTTCTTCGCGTTCACCGGGATGCGCACGCAGATCGGTCTGGTGGGCTCGGGCGCCGACGTGCTCGCCACGCTCGGCATCATCGGCGTCGCCACCGTCGGCAAGTTCGGCGGCACGCTCGTCGCCGCGCGATTCGCCAAGCTCGGCTGGCGAGAGTCGTCGGCGCTCGGGATCTTGATGAACACGCGCGGGCTGATGGAGCTCATCGTGCTGAACGTCGGCCTCGACATGGGCGTGCTCTCGCCGCGGCTGTTCACCATGTTCGTGCTGATGGCGGTCGCCACGACGTTCGCGACGACGCCCATCCTCGCGGCCATGACCCGTGGCCTTCCGTCCCTGCGGCCCAGCAGCCCGGGAACGGCCCCGGCGATCGGCCCCGGCCCGCTCTCGCACTGACGCGACGCGACTTCGACCGACCGACCCGACCCGGCGGCGTCGCTGCGCGACCGCCACGTCGAGTCATGGGCGCACGCGAGTCATGGGCGCACGGTGCCTGCTTTTGGCGCCGATCCGCGCGCGCGCCCCTTGTGGATCGGGCTCCCCTTCCCTACGCTCCGGGCTCGTTTTTCGGAGAGAAGAGAAGGAGACCCACGATGACGTTCACGCTTCCCGAGCTTCCGTACGCCAAGGACGCGCTCGCGCCGCACATCTCGGCCGAGACCCTCGACTTCCACCACGGCAAGCACCACCAGGCCTACGTGAACAATCTCAACACGTTCGCGAAGGACGACGCGTCGATCGCCGGCAAGTCGTACGAGGATCTCGTGCGCTCCGCGAGCGGCAAGGTGTTCAACAACGCCGCCCAGGTCTGGAACCACACGTTCTACTGGCACTCGATGCGCCCGGGCGGCGGCGGGGAGCCCACGGGCGCCATCAAGGCGGCCATCGAGAAGAGCTTCGGCTCGTTCGCGACGTTCAAGGAGAAGTTCAGCGCGTCGGCCGCCGGCCACTTCGGCTCGGGCTGGGCCTGGCTGGTCAAGACCGACAGCGGCCTCGAGATCGTCGACACGCACGACGCCGGCTGCCCGCTCACCCAGAACAAGAAGCCGGTCCTCACCTGCGACGTCTGGGAGCACGCGTACTACATCGACTACCGGAACGCGCGCGCCAAGTACATCGAGGCGTGGTGGAACCTGGTCAACTGGGACCACGCGAGCAAGCAGATCGGCTGAGCGCTCGACGCGCGCGATCGCAGAGCCCGACTCGGAGCCGCCCAGACTGGGAAGCCAGACTGGGAGGCGAGCCGGGCTCTGGTCCGATCCGCGCCTACTTCCGGATCCGCGCCTACTTCCGGATCACGTCCATCACGACGGGGGCCGGTCGCGGGGGCCGGGCACCGATCTCGAACGCCCCGAGCACGCGCTTCTCGAGCCCTTCGCCCTGGTCGGCGTCGTTGACGTGCAGCGTCGCGAGCGCCTCGCCGCGCTTGACCGCATCGCCAGGCTTCTTGTCGAGCACGATGCCGACGCGCGGATCGACCGTCTGATCGGCGCGGGTGCGGCCGGCGCCCATCGCGACCGCGGCGAGGCCCAGGTCGAGCGCATCGGCGGCCGTGACGAAGCCGCTCTTGGTCGCGAGCACCGGCACGCGGTGGCGCGACTGCGGGAGTCGATCCGGCTCGTCGATCGTGCGCGCATCGCCGCCCTGCGCACGGACGATCTGCCGCATGCGCCCGGCGCCGCGCCCGCTGGTGATCGCGTCCTCGAGCTGCCGGCGCGCGTCCCGGTCGTTCTTCGCGACGCCGCCGAGGCGGAGCATCTCGGCGCCGAGCACGAGCGTGATCTCGCGCAGGTCGTCGGGACCGCGCCCGTGCAGGATCTCGAAGGCCTCGGCCGTCTCGAGCGCGTTGCCGATGGCGCGCCCGAGCGGGGCCTCCATGGGCGTGAGGAACGCCGTGACTTGCTTCTTCGCCAGGCGCCCCACGCGCACGAGCGAGGCCGCGAGGGCGCGCGCATCGCGCAGCGTCTTCATGAACGCGCCGCGCCCGACCTTCACGTCGAGGACGAGCGCGTCGATCCCTTCCGCGAGCTTCTTGCTGAGGATGCTCGCGGTGATCAGCGGGATCGACTCCACCGTCGCCGTCACGTCGCGGAGCGCGTAGAGCCGCTTGTCCGCCGGCGCGATGTCGGCGGTCTGGCCGATCAGGGCGCACCCGAGGTCCTTCACCTGCCGCACGAAGGGCTCGGTCTCCATCGACACGCTGAAGCCCGGGATCGCCTCGAGCTTGTCGAGCGTGCCGCCCGTGTGCCCGAGGCCTCGCCCGCTGACCATCGGCACCGCGACGCCGCAGGCGGCCACGAGCGGCGCGAGACAGATGCTGACCTTGTCGCCCACGCCGCCCGTCGAGTGCTTGTCCACCTTGCGGGCCGCGATGCCGCTCGTGTCGACGACGCTGCCGCTGTCGCGCATCGCGAGCGTCAGCGAGACCGTCTCGGCCGGCGACATGCCACGCAGGAAGGCGGCCATGGCGAACGCCGACATCTGGTAGTCCGCCACCTCACCGGCGGTGAACCCCTGGACGAGCTGCTGGATCTCCGCCGCGCTCAGCTCCACGCCGTCGCGCTTCTTGGCGATGAGCTCGGGGGTGGAGAGCCGTCGGCCGCGCGCCTTGGGCTCGGGGGGACTCGACTTCGACGTGCGACCCTTCGACATCAGCGCTCCCGTGCGCGCGCCTTCTTCTTTCCCCGAGTCGTGGACCGTGGCGAGCGATGCCGCGGTGCCGGGGCCCGAGAAGACCGCTTCTTCCCGCCGCCGTCATGCTCCTCCGCCGACGTCGACAGGGCAGGACATCCTACGATCTCTCGCCGCTCGATCGAAACCTCTTCGATCCGCACGAGGATCGCGTCGCCGAGCGAGAACGTGCGCTTGGTCTTGGCTCCCACGAGCCGGACGCCGAGGCGATCGAGCTCGAATCGATCGCCGGAGATCTTCTCGACCGGGATCTTGATCTCGACGAAGGGCGAGTCCGCGAGGACGAAGAGCGTCGACTCCGAGACGCCGGAGACACGGCACGGGAAGACGTCTCCCACGCGGTCCTTCATCAAGATCGAGCGGTGGATGGCCACCGCCTCGCGCTCGATGGTCATCGCACGGCGCTCGGCGCGGCTGGCGGCGACGGCGATCGGCACGAGGTCGCGCGCGAGCTTCTCCTTGTCCGCCGGAGCGCGGCCCTCGAGGGGCTCGTGACGCGCGAGGTGACGAACCGTGCGGTGCACCACGAGGTCGGGATAGCGACGGATGGGCGAGGTGAAGTGGAGGTAGTGCCGCGCGGCGAGGGCGTAGTGGCCGAGGTTCTTCACCCCGTAGGTCGCCTGCTGCATCGCCCGGAGCGCGAGGTAGCCGAGCGGCTGCTCGAGCGGCGTCCCGGCGATCGAGCGCAGCAGCTCCGCGAGGCGCCCGGGGTGCGACTCGGCGCCCTCCTCGAGCGGCTTGCCGAACGCCTCGGCGACCGTGGCGAGCTCGGCGAGCTTGCCGGCGTCGGGCTGTCCGTGGACGCGGTAGAGCGTGGGAATCCCGCGCGCGGAGAGGTCCGCGGCGACCGTCTCGTTCGCGAGGAGCATGAGGTCCTCGACGACCTCGTAGGCGCGCTTGACGCCGGGCGCGCCCTTCTGGCGCACGACGTCGACCGGCTCGCCCCGCTCGTCGAGCTTCACCCGCGGCTCGGGCAGCTCGAACCCGAGCGCACCGCGCTTCTCGCGACGACGGCGCAGGAGCGCGCTGATCTCCGCGAGCAGCTCCAGCAAGGGCAGGTGCTCGCGCGTCTCGGCGTCGGCGTCCCCCTCGACCCAGCCCAGGGCGCGCGCGACGCGCGTGTACGTCAGCCGCGCCGGCGACCGCATGCGGCCTTCCGCCACGCGATGGTGCTCGACCGAGCCGTCGCTGCGCAGCGTGACGACGATGGCGAGCGTCGGGCGCTCGACGCCCGGCAGGAGTGACGCGAGGTTCGAGCTCAGCTCGGGCGGGAGCATCGGGATGGCTCGATCCGGCAGGTAGATGCTGCAGCCGCGTGCGATCGCCTCGCGATCGATGGCGCTGCCGGCTCGGACGTAGTGCGAGACGTCGGCGATCGCGATCACCACGCGGTACCGATCGCCGACGCGCTCGGCCCAGACGGCGTCGTCGTGATCGCGGGCATCGTCGGGATCGATCGTGCAGAGCGCGAGCTCGCGCAGGTCCTCGCGTGCCTCGAGCTCGCGCGTCGAGACGTCGGCGGGAAAAGCGAGCGCCTCTTCGACCACCGCCGGTGGGAAGGGCTCGCTCACGCCCTCGCGGAGCAGGACCTTCTCGATCTCGCCCGCAGCCGTCCCGCGCGGAGGCAGCGCGCGCAGGACGCGCGCCGTGATGGGCTCTCCCGGCGCGCCCGGGAACTCGACGATCTGGGCGACGACGTCCTGGCCGACGCGGGTCTCGAGCGGCAAGGGCTCGAGGATCTGGACGCTCTCGGGCAAGCGGAGGTCTCCGGGCTCGAGCACGAAGCCACGGCGCCCGCGCATCAGCCGGCCACCGATGCGGAGCAGGCCCCGCTCGAGCACGCGCGCGACCCGTCCCTCGCGCCCCTTCTCGCTCGGCCGCACGTCGAGCTCGACGCGGTCGCCGTGCAGCGCGCCGCCGAGCAGCGTGGGCGCGACGAACACGTCGGCGCCACCGTCGTCGGCCGTCACGAACCCGAAGCCGCGCGTCGTCATCGTCAGCCAGCCGGCCAGGCGCCCCGACTCCGGCACGGTGCGGTCGATCGGCCGCTTCTTGCGGGTGGACGTGACCGCAGGCGGCGCCGGCGCGGCCCTGGGCTTGGGCCGATCGGCCTTGAAGCGGTTGCCAGGCAGCTCCTTGGCGAAGCCGAGCTCGACGAGGTGCTCGAGGGCGGCGCGCACGTCGGCCTTCGCGCTCTTCGGGGCACCGAGGCCCTGGACGACCTCCATGAGATGGAGCGAGCGTCCGCCGGCGGCACGGAGCGCCGCGAGCACCTGGTTCTGTCGCACGTGCGAGCTGCTTTCGTTCTTCATCGAAGGGCGTACACGCCGCCGTCGTCGACGCCGACGATCAGCGTCCCGTCGGGCGCGATCGCGCAGGTGGAGTCGACGTCGCGACCGAGGCCGTGGCGGTAGATCTGCGTGCCGTCGGGCGCGAGCACGTAGACGAAGTCGTCCTGCGAGCCGACGTAGAAGCGGCCCTCGGCGTCCACGCGCGCCGAGCTCCGCACGCGGCCGCTCGTCGCGACGCGGAAGCGCACTTCGCCGGCGGGCGAGATGCCGTAGATGCGGCGGTCGTCGCTGCCGACGACGATCGTCCCGTCGAGCCCGATGGCGGGCGTGGCCCGCACGTCCCCCTCGGTGGTCACCTGCCAGACGAGCTGGCCGTTCGCGTCCAGGGCGGTGACGTGGCTGAGGTCGTCGCCGATCACGACGTGCCCGTCGTCGGTGATCGTGGGGCTCGAGTCGGTGCTCCCGCCGAGCGCGTGCTCCCAGGCGACCTCGCCCGTCGCAGCGCGCACCGCGGTGACGCGCCCCTCGGGCGTCGCGAAGATCACCAGGCCCGCCGGATGGATCGCGGGGCTCGTGCGCACGGGGCTCGGGGACACGACGTGCCAGCGATCGGCGCCGCGCGCCGCGTCCAGCGCATGGAGGCCGTCGGCGGTCACGTAGATGGTGCCGTCCTCTCCGATCGCCGCGCTCGCGTCGACCGGCGCGCCGAGCTCGCGACGCCAGCGCACCTGACCGGCCGGCGTGAGCGAGACGATCGAGCCGTCGTGGTTGCCGACGATCACGTGGCCTTCGCGATCGAGGGCCGCGGTCGCGTAGAAGCGGTCGCCACCGGTGTAGCGGAAGCGCAGCGTGCCCGCCGAGGTCAGCGCGACGAGCGTACGGTCGGTCGAGCCGACGTAGATGGTCCCGTCGGGCGCGACGATGGGTGAGGCGTAGACGCGCGCCCCGGTCCGGTAGACCCAGCGCTCGGAGGGGTCGCTCCCCGGGCCCCGGGCGGCCGCGCGGCCCGTGTGGCGCGGGCCTCCCATGAACGACGGGCGCTCGTCGATCGCCGCCGCGACCGGGGAGACCGAGGCGTCCGCCGGCGCGGGCGCGAGCGCTCCGGCGTCGGCGGGCGCGGCCGCGAGCGGGGCGTCGATGCCCGCGTCGAGCTCCGTCGAGCCGCCCGAGGTGCCGTGGTGGGCGCTCGCTTGCTCGAGCTCGGCCCGCACCTCTGGCTCGAAGCGGCACCGGCCCTCGAGGCAGATGCGATCGCCGCGGCACTCGACGTCGCTCATGCACGGGCCCCGCGGCTCGGGGCCGCTTCCGCAGCCGAGCGCCAGCGCCACGAGCGCCGCGGCGGACAGAGAGGAGCGAGCGGACATCGAGCCGGTCCTATCAGGTCTGGGGCCCGGCGTCACCGCGGCCGAGGCGTCGGGCGCGCGTGCTCGCCTTCGATCTCTCCGGCGCTCCCACCCCGGCCGCTGGGGGCGCTTTACAGCCCGCGCCGGCCCCTGCGACAGTCGCGCTCGTTGCTCGCGCTCTACTCGATCACGATCCTCGCGAGCGCCTTCCTGCTCTTCGGCGTGCAGCCCATCGCCGGTCGGATGCTGCTCCCGGTGCTCGGCGGCGTCCCCGGCGCATGGACCGCGTGCCTGCTCTTCTTCCAGACCGCGCTCCTGCTCGGGTACGGATGGGGCGAGGCGCTCTCGCGAGTCCGGAGCGTCAGAGCGCGCATCGGGCTGCACCTCGGGCTCGTGCTCGTGCCGCTCGCGTTGCTCCCGCCGGTCCCTCCCGACGAGGCCTCGCTCGGGATCTCGCCCGCGCACTCGCCGACGCTCTTCGCGCTCGCGTTCCTCGCGCGCTCGGTGGGCCTGCCCTTCTTCGCGCTCTCCACGACGGCGCCCATGCTCCAGAGCTGGCTCGCGCGCACCGATCACCCCGCGAGCGAGCGCCCCTACTTCCTCTACGCGGCGAGCAACGTCGGCTCGCTGGGCTCGCTGCTCGCCTATCCCTTCGTCGTCGAGCCCCTGCTCGGGCTCTCGTCGCAGCGCGCGGCGTTCGGCATCGGGTACGCGCTGCTCGTCGTGCTCGTCGCCGCCTGCGGGGCGCTCACCGCGCGCCGGCCCAAGCCCCCGCCGCCGGCCGACGCGCACACGGCGCGCCCGACCCGCCGCCAGCGCGCGAGCTGGGTCGTGCTCGCCCTCGTGCCCGCGATGCTGCTCTCGAGCGTGACGACCTATCTCTCGCTGGAGATCGCGCCGATCCCCTTGCTCTGGGTGCTCCCGCTCGCCGCGTACCTGGCGACGTTCGTCGTCGCCTTCCGCGGAGGCGGCACCGAGATGCCGTGGTGGGTCTCGCGGATCGCGCGCCTGCTCGGCGTCGTCTTGGTCGTGCTCACGCTCGTGCACGCCAACAGCTGGCTCCTCTTGCAGGCGCTCTTGCACCTCGGGTTCTTCGTGCTCGCGGCGCTCGTCGCGCACGGCCGCCTGGCCAAGCTCGCTCCGGCCGCCGACCACCTCACCGAGTTCTACGTGTGGACCGCGGTGGGCGGGGCGCTCGGCACGTTCTTGACGAGCGTGGTGGCGACGCACTTGTTCCCGGATCTCTGGGAGTACCCGATCGCGATCGCCGCTGGCTGCGCCGTGACCGCGCCCGGGCTCTCGCCGTCGGATGCGAAGACGAGCGACCCTGCCGACGTCGATCGCACGCCGACGCGACGGGACGCCGTGTGGGCCGGCATCGTGCTCGCCCTCGGGGCCGTGCTCGTGCTCGGCGGCTCCTTGCTCGGCGTGGGCGATCAGCCCTACGCCGTCGTGCTCGTGTTCGGCCCCCTCGCCGTCGTGGCTTACAGCACCAGCATGCGGCCGACGCGCTACGGCCTCGCGCTCGCGGCGATGGTGCTCGTGGGCACCCTCTACAGCGAGCAAGGCGCCACGCTGCTCGATCGTCGGCGCGGCTTCTTCGGGATTCTCCGCGTGGTCGAGGATCGCACGCACGCGTTCCGCTACCTGCTCCACGGCAGCACGCTGCACGGATCGCAGGCGATCGCCGAGCGCGAGCGCTGCGAGCCCGTCTCGTACTACACGCGCACGGGGCCGCTCGGCCGCATCCTGTCGGCGCGGCGTGAGAGCGCCGGCGGTGGCGATGCGGCGCTCGTCGGCCTCGGGACCGGCGCGCTCGGCTGCTACGCGGCGCCGGGCGAGCACTGGCGCTTCTTCGAGATCAACCAGGACGTGGTGGACGTCGCCGAGAGCCCGGAGCTGTTCACGTTCCTGCACAACGCGCGGGCGTCCGGGGCCGACGTGACGGTCGAGGTCGCCGACGGCCGCCTCGGCGTCGCGGCCCTCCCGCCCGGATCGAGCGCGCTGGTCATCCTCGACGCGTTCAACTCGGACTCGGTGCCGATCCACCTGCTCACGCGCGAGGCCGTCGACGTCTACCTCCGCGCGCTCGAGCCCGGCGGATGGCTCGTGCTCCACTGCTCGAACCGCACGCTCGACCTGACGCGGGTCGTCGCCGCCATCGCCGAGGCGGGCGGGCTCTCGGCCGTGGTGAACCCCGACGCCTCGGAGATCGCCGCGCAGATCGCCGCCCAGCGAGATCAGGCGGGGATCCCGGGCGCGAGCGGGGCGCCGACCTGGATCGTGATCGCACGGAGCGAGGCCGAGCTCGACGCGCTGCGCGCCCGCGGGTTCGTGGACCTGCCGGGTCCGCGCGGTGCATCGCCGTGGACCGACGAGCGCGCGAGCCTGTTCGAGGTGATCCGACGCTGAAGCGCCGGCTGCGCGCCGCGGGGCTACTGGCCGCGAGGGCGCAGGAAGATGTCCGGGGTCTTCAGATCGCCGCCGCCGGTGCCGTGGATCGTGTCCTCCGGGTCGCCGTCGCCGCCGCCGCCGCCGCCGCCGGGCGGCCGCGCCTGCAGGCGGATGGAGACCGGGGCCATGCCCTCGAGCGGGATGACGTGCGTCTCTCCGTGCGCGCGGCGCAGCGCGGCGCGAATGGTGATCTCCTGGCCCGCCGGCGCGTCGAAGTCGCAGGGCGATTCCTCGCAGACCTCGCCGCGATCGGCCACCGAGATACGCGCCCCGCTCGGCGTGGTCTCGACGTGGATGGTGACGCGCAGCGGGCCCGCGTCCTCTTCCACGACGGGCACGGCGACGGTGGCGGCGTCGACCTCTTCCACGGCCGGCGCCACCCACGCGTCGGGCGCAGCGGCGAGCGCGGCGTCGGCCACCGCGTGTCCGTCGCCCGTCGCCTCTCCACCCGCGATCCCGGCGCCACCGGTGGCGAAGTACCACCCGCCGAAGCCGACGCCGCCGAGCGCGATCGCGGCGGTGAGCGCGATGCCGATGGCGCGCCCGGTGCCGGAGCCGGCCGGCGGCGACGACGCGAACTCCTCGGTCGGAGCGTCTGGACGAACCAGCCGCGGCTTGCCCAGTGGCCGCGTCACCTCGCTCCGCTGGTAGGCGCGCTGCCCGGTCGCGTCGGGGCGGGCGTTCTCGCCCATCGCCTCGTCGAGCGCGGCGTACATCTCTTCGCAGGTCTGGAAGCGCTCGTCGGGGTTCTTGGCGAGCGCGCGACCGATGAAGGCCTCGATCGCGGCCGGCACCTTCACGTTCGGGTTCGTCTCGGCGAGCGTGGGCACGGGCTCGAACATGTGCTGCGTCAGCACGCCCATGAACGTGTCGCCGACGAAGGGCACGCGGCCCGTGAGCACTTCGTAGAAGATCACCCCGAGCGCGTAGATGTCGACGCGATGATCGAGCTCGGCCTTTCCGGCCGCTTGCTCGGGCGACATGTACTCGGGCGTGCCGAAGATCATGCCCGTCTTGGTCAGCTTGCGACCCGGCGCGCCCGTCGTCTCGATGTCGCTCATCTTCGCGATGCCGAAGTCGACGATCTTCACGAAGTCCGGGCGACCGTCCCGCTGCGTGAGGAACACGTTCTCGGGCTTCATGTCGCGATGGACGATGCCCTTCTGGTGCGCAGCCGAGAGCGCGCGGCAGCACTGGGCGAGGATGTCCGCCGCGCGGTTGAGCGCGAGGGTGCCCTCGGCCGAGAGCACGTTGGCGAGGTCGTCGCCGTCGAGCATCTCCATCACGAAGTAGCTGGCCCCGCCGGGAGTCACGCCGAAGTCGGAGATGTCGACGATGTGCTCGTTGCCGATGCGGGAGGCCGCCTTCGCCTCCTGCTTGAAGCGCTCGACCACCTCGGGCCGGTTCGAGAAGTCGTCACGCAGGACCTTGAGCGCGACCTTCTTCTCGATGACGACGTGCTCGGCCTCGTAGACGATGCCCATGCCGCCCTCGCCGATGCGGCGCAGGATGCGGTAGCGGTCGATCTCCATCCCGAGGAGCGGATCGCCGGAGTCGCTGCGTGGCTCCATGGCCATCTGCGAGGGGCTCTGGAGGCGGCCACCGTCGTTCGGGCAGAAGACCTCCCCGCCCTTGAACTCGTTCTTGCAGACGGGGCAGATCTTGGTCGACACGAATGCGATGCCTCTCGGCGCCGGGCGCCCGAGCGTCCCGGAAGACGGCGCGATCGGCGCCGAAACGTGAGAGCACGGTATCAGTGGCGTTCTTGGGGGTCAAACCACGGATGGGGACCGCGCACGGGGAGAAATCCGCGAAGTGCCGCGGAGTTGCGGACGCCCGGGGCCCTCGTACTACGCTGCCGCGCCGTGTCCGGCGTCATCCACGTCCTGCCCGACGACCTCGTCGACCAGATCGCCGCCGGCGAGGTGGTCGAGCGGCCGGCCAGCGTCGTGAAGGAGCTCGTCGAGAACGCGATCGACGCCGGCGCCAGACGCATCCAGATCGACCTGGAGGGCGGCGGGATCGGCCTCTTGCGGGTCGCCGACGACGGGGTGGGCATGACCCCCGACGACGCGGCGCTCGCGGTGCAGCGCCACGCGACGAGCAAGGTGCGATCGCGCGACGACCTGTTCCGCATCGGAACGCTGGGCTTCCGTGGCGAGGCGCTGCCCTCGATCGCCAGCGTCTCGCGCTTCTCGCTCTCGACGCGCACCAAGGACGCGCTCGCCGCGACCGAGGTCCGCATCGACGGCGGAGGACCCAAGACGGTGCAGGACGCGGCGCGGGCCCCTGGCACCACCGTGACGGCGCTCGACCTCTTCTACAACGTCCCCGCGCGACGGAAGTTCCTCAAGGCGGCCGCGACCGAGGCGACGCACGTGGCCGACGTCGTGCTGCGCGCGGCGCTCTCGGATCCCGGGCTGCACCTCGTGCTCACGCGTGACGGTCGTCGTGCGCGCGATCTCGCGCCGGCCCGCGACCTCGCCCAGCGCGCGCGGATGCTCTTCCCCGACGACAAGCTCTCCGAGATCACGGGCGAGCGGGACGGCGTGCGCGTGCTGGCGATGCTCGGCCCGCCCGAGCGCGCCCGCAGCGGCGCCACCGGCCTGCACACCTTCGTCAACAAGCGACCGGTCCGCGATCGCGCCATCGCGCGGGCGGTCGCGTTCGCGTACGGCAGCGTGATCCCTCCGGGGCGCTACCCGGTGGGCGTCGTGTGGATCGAGCTCGATCCCGAGCGAGTCGACGTCAACGTGCACCCGCAGAAGGCCGAGGTGCGCTTCGACGACGCGCGGCGCGTGCTCGACGCCGTGACGCGGGCGCTCGCGGGCGGCCTGGGGACCTCGCCCTTCCGCGCGGTCTCCGGCGCGCCGGCACCGAGCGAAGCGATGCGGAGCGCGGACTTCTGGAGCGAGCGCCTGGCCGGCAGCGGCGTGCTCGGCGGCGGCGCGCGCGAGGCCGCATCCCCTGCTCCCTACGAGATCCCGACCGCCGCCACGCCGCGCGAGCCTTCGGCGCCCGAGCTCGTCCGCGACGCCCCTGCGCTCGTCCCTCGCAGCACGTTCGGCAGCCTGCGGGTGCTGGGACAAGCCCAGCGCTGCTACCTCGTGTGCGAGGGCGAGAGCGGCCTCGTCGTCGTCGACCAGCACGCCGCCGACGAGCGCGTGCGCTTCCACCGCCTGCGGGCCGCCTACGACGCGCGGGCCGTCGCGATCCAGCAGCTCCTGCTTCCCGAGCGGGTCGAGCTGACGGCGAGCGAGGTCGAGATCGTGACCTCGGAGCGCGGCACGCTCGCCGAGCTCGGGCTCGACGTCGCCGTCCTGGGCGAGACGACGGTGGCGGTGCGCGGCGTGCCGGGCCTCTTGCGGCGCGCCTCGGCCGAGCGCCTGCTGCGCGACGTCGTCGCCGAGCTCGGCCGCACCGGTTCGCGCGCCTTCGGAGACGCGATCGACACCGCCCTCGCCACGATGGCCTGTCACGGCGCGATCCGCGCCGGCGACGCGCTCTCGCCGAGCGAGCAGAGCGAGCTGCTGCGCGCGCTCGATCAGGTCGACGACTTCCAGGGCCACTGCCCGCACGGTCGGCCGATCCTGCTCAAGATCGCGTTCAGCGAGCTCGCGCGCAAGGTCGGCCGTTGAGAGGCGCGCCGTGAGCGAGCCGCGCGCGCCCATCGTGGTGATCAGCGGCCCGACGGCGAGCGGCAAGACCGACGTCGCGCTCGCGCTCGCCCGCGCCGAGGGCGGCGAGCTCGTCGGCGCCGACAGCGTGCAGGTGTACCGCGGCTTCGACGTCGGCTCGGCCAAGCCCACGAAGGAGGAGCTCGGCGGGATCGCGCACCACCTGATCGACGTCGTCGATCCGGACGAGCCGATCGATGCCGCTCGCTACGCCGAGCTCGCCGATCGCGCGATCGCCGAGATCGCCGCGCGCGGCAAGCTGCCGATCGCGGTCGGCGGCACCGGGCTCTGGCTGCGCGCGCTCCTGCGCGGCCTCGTCGTGCTGCCGCCGCCCGACCCGGCCATCCGCGGCGCGCTCGAAGAAGAGGTGCGCACGCTCGGCGCGCCGGCCCTCCACGCGCGCCTGACGGCGATCGATCCGAAGGCGAGCGCAGCGATCCACCCCAACGACGCGCTCCGCATCGTGCGCGCGCTCGAGATCCACACGCAGACCGGCGAGCCGATCGGCGAGCTGCGCGCCCGCCACGCGCTCGGCGCGCCCCGCTACGACGCGCTCGTCGTCTTGCTCGATCGCCCGCGCCCGGAGATGGACGCGCGCATGCTCGCGCGCACCGACGCGATGCTCGCCCGCGGCCTCGTCGACGAGGTGCGCACCCTCGTCGCGCGCTGGGGCCGCGAGGTGCGCGGTCTCGATTCCGTCGGCTACGCGGAGGTGCGCGCGATGCTCGAGGGATCGCTCCCCGAGGCCGAGCTCGCCCCGTCCATCACGCGCGCCACGCGCATCTACGCTCGCCGCCAGCGCACGTGGTGGGGCCACGACGAGACGGCGACGCGCCTCTCGGACGCGAGCCGCTTCGGCGAGGTGCCCGCGCTCGTCGCGCGGTGGCGCGAGCGGGCACGCTGACGCCCCGCACGGACGTGAGGCGTACCCGCGCGCGACGGCGCGGAACGACGGCTCGCATCTACTCTTCGTCGCTCTCCGGGAGCCGATCGATCTCCGCCCACAGCGCGTCGAGATCGATCACGAGCCCCTCGCAGCCCGGCACCGCGTGCGCGCCGTCGGCGGCCGCGAGCAGCACCACCGCGGGCCCCTCGACCGAGAGCTGCCTCACCTCGAGCGTGCGGGCCGGTGGATCGACGAGCCAGTAGTGCTCGACGCCGAACGAGGCGTACTCGCGGAGCTTGTCGATGGTGTCGCGCCGCACGTCGCGCGGCCGCGGCGAGAGGATCTCGACGACCGCGCTCGGCGGCCGCCGCGTCGCGCCCGCGCTCCGGCCCGGCAGCGCTCTCCCGGGAAGATACAGCGATGCGTCCGCCTTCCGCCCACGCGTCTCGCGCACGACGAGCTTGAGCTCGGGCCCGAACGCCATGCCGCCTCGGGGCGCCGCCCACTGGCTCAGCCAGCCGAGCAGGGTCGCCTCGGTGAAGTCGCTCCTCTCCCGCGCCGAACAGCGCGGGCTCCGTTGAAGCTTCTGCAACGTGCGGCACTTCTTACAGCGGCGTTCCAGCCTCTCCCGCGCCGAACAGCGCGGGCTCCGTTGAAGCACCTATAGCGCGGCGTGCTTAGCTTAGAACCTCCCACCTACTCTCCCGCGCCGAACAGCGCGGGCTCCGTTGAAGCTCGCTCGCGAGGGACACGGCGCGCGGAGCGTCGATCGCTCTCCCGCGCCGAACAGCGCGGGCTCCGTTGAAGCCGCCTCGACGTGACCGGGCCGGCGTGTCCCAGCCAACGGCTTCGTCGCACGGACATCCGGATGGAGCGCGTGATCAGCGCGGCCTCCGTTGAAGCAGCACCAAGCGCGCCGCCCCTGGGCGATGCGCTGCTCCTTCCCGCGCCGATCGCGTGCGGCACCTTCCGACGATTCTCGGCCGCAGCGGCCGCGCGTCGATCTACGGTCGCCCCATGAGCACCGACGAGGCCGGGGCGGGGACACTCGCGATGCGCGGGCTCGTGCGCGTCGGGATGCTCGTGGGGATCGCGGCGCACGCGCTCCTGCTCTTCGGCGGCTGCCTCATCCCGTTCACGGCGGGCGTGAGCGCGGTCCTGATGATCCCGAGCCTCGTCGCTTGGCCCGTCGCGGCGCTCATCGGCTGGCGGGGCACGCGCGCGCTCGCGAAGGACGACCCCGCCTATCCGTGGGCCCAGGGCGCGCTCGGGACCGGGGCGAGCGGCCTCGTGCTGGTCCTCGGGGTCGGCGTCTCGATGACGCTCGTGATCGGCACGGGGGTCGTCATCGGCGAATTCTTCCCGGGGCTCGTCGGCTATCCCCGGCATCCGCACTGAGCTTCGCAAGAGGCGCGGCGCGCACCGCGGCGCGCGCTCCGATGTGCGACGCTGATCGCCTCACCATGCTCGGCACGCTCGTCCACGTCGGCGGTCCGGCGCCGCTCCGCGCCGGGGTCACGTACGCGTTCCCGTTCGAGCGCTACGTCGCGACCTCGCACGAGCACTGCCTCCGGCTCCCCTGGGTGGAGCGACATGCGCGGGACGACGTGGGCGTGGTCGAGCACGAGGAGCAGGAGGTGTTCGTCGCCGAGCTGCTCCGGCGCTGCGGGATTCCGAGCCGCACGGCGGCGCCCGGAGAGCACGTGTTCGCCGACGCGCACGCGGCCCGGCGCGGGGCGGCGGTGATCTCGGCGGCGCTCGGCGTGCCCTGGGGGCTGACCTTCGACGTCGAGGGAGGCCGCGCGACGGTCGAGCTCGCGCTCCCCACGCCGGCGCTGGTCGTGCGCAGGCCCGCGATCCCGGGCGCCGCGGGGGCGTGGGCCGACGAAGCGCGGGTCGGCCTCGATGCGCTGGCCGCTGGCGACTTCGCGGGGCTGGTCGAGCGCTGGATCGATCCGCCGACGCTCGTGCTCGTGCACGATGCGATGCGCGCGAGCCCACCTCGGCCGCCCGAGCGCGCGAACGAGCTGGTGCGGACGTGGTCGCGCACGGTCCGTGCTGGCGCACCGGGCCCGCTGGACGAGGTGGACGCGCTCGAGATCCGCCCGAGCGGCGCGACCTCGCGTCGCGACGCTCGGGCTCGAGGGCCACTCGAGGCCGAGCCCGAGCGTGCGTGGACCCTCGGCGAGCTCTCGCTGACGGGCTGGCCGCTTCGTGAGCGCTTCGCGGAGATCATGCCGCGCGTCGACGCGTTCGTGTCGGAGCTCGCACGCGAGGCGCTGCCCGGAGCGTAGGCCGATCCGCGCGCGCGGGAGCCCGTCGATCAGCGCTTGCCCGAGGCCTTGCTCTTCTTGCCCTTGGTCTTTCCGCGGCTCGAGCGGGCCCCGCCGGAGAGCGCCTCACGGACGGCGCGCAGGGCGGCCTCGTCGTGGCCGGCGCGACCTTCCTCGATCGCGAGCAGGGCGCGCGCCTCGTCCGCGTCCTCACCGAGCCGCGCGAGCGAGAGCGCGAGGCGGGCGCGCACGAGCGGGAGCTCGGGGTCGGCGTCGTAGAGCGCACGGTAGGCGCGCGCGGCGTCGCGATCCCAGCCGGCCTCGAGCGCGGCGCTCGCGAAGCCCAGCGCCACGCTGCGCGGGACGACCCCCGATCCATAGCCGGCGACCGCCCGCGCCCACGCCTTCGCGGCCGGCTCGCGATCGCCCGCGAGCACGAGGACGGCCGCCTCGCGCGCCGCGCGCGCGCCCGTCGAGCCGAAGACGCGGAACGCGAAGGCCTTCTCCAAGCGCGTCCCGAGGCCCCGCGCGTCCTCGCGCGCGAGGAACGGCACGGCCGCGCGATCGTAGGCGTCACGGGACGAATCGGAGGCGAGCTGCGCGGCTTGGAACGAGAGCAGCCCGGCTCCGACGATGCACATCGCGGCCAGCTGCGAGACGTGCCCGCCCGCGTAGAGGGCGAAGGCCACCACGAGCGAGATGGGGCCCAGCGCGAAACGGACCAGCGACGGGGTGGGTCGGGCGCGATCGTCGATGCGGAAGAGCGGGCTCATGCGCGGCGCGGAGCGTACCGCTGATCGGCGTGGTGGGCCGCCGTGGAAGCGGAGTATCATCCGCTCGTGCGCCGACGCTCACTCCTCGCGCTCCCGCTCTTCGTCCTGCTCGCCTCGTGCACGCCGGGCCCCGTCGGAAACACCTATTCCCTCTCCGGCTTCGTGACCCAGGCGCTGGCGTCGGGCGTCACGGCGACGCCGATCGGCGGCGCCACGGTGACCTTCACGTCCGACGTGGGGGAGCGCTTCACGACCACGACCGGCGGCGACGGGCGCTACCGGATGCAGGTCCTCTCGCGCTCGGCCTTCGGCCAGGTGCGCGCCGAGGCGCCCGGCTTCACGCCCTCCGAGCGAACCGTGTACTTCGACGTGCCCGAGCGGCGCATCGACATCGGTCTACGCCCGGGCATGGCGATGTAAGGGCGGCCAAGCGCCGGGGCGTCCCGTCAGGGGCAGCGGCAGCCCCAGCTCGCCGGGAGGCTCGGGCAGACGAGTTCGGCGATCCGTCGGTGCCCCTCGCGGTTGGGGTGCACGTCGTCGAAGCTCCGCAGCTCCGAGCGCAGGAACCACTCGCCCATGTGCGCGAGGCGCTCGGCATCGGCGTCGAGCCGCGCGGCGCGCTCGGCG
>JBGALT010000186.1:0-14477 GCA_044223665.1 Sandaracinaceae bacterium
GCTGGTCCATGGCCGTCAGCGTCGCGCCCTGGCGCGAGCGCATGAAGACCATCACGGCCACCACGACCACGACCACGATCAACGGAACAATCGCCTGCACGCCAGACCTCTCCTTCCGCGGCGGCGCGTAGCGCCGCACGCGTCCATGCCTCGATGGAGAGACGAGGCCCCTCGCCTTCCGCCGACGCCCTACGCCGTTTACGTGGCACGGGTATGCATGCGCCGGCAAGCAACGTCTCGCCGCGAACGATGCGGGCGGCCCGGCTTGGCTCGCCTCGGGGGCGCTCTTTGGCCCGTTTCCGCCGGTCCCGGGGGACGCACGTCTGTGGTACAGAAAGGCCCGCCATGACGACGAAGCACCCCGATTCCTTCCAGTCGCGCGCCACCATCGAAGCTGGCGGCAAGAAGTACGAGATCTTCCGCCTCTCCGCGCTCAGCAAGGTGGGCGACATCGAGACCTTGCCGTACTCGATCCGCGTCTTGCTCGAGAACCTGCTCCGCAACGAGGACGGCAAGAACGTCGACAAGAGCCACATCGAGGCGCTCGCCAAGTACGACCCGAAGAAGGTCGGCGAGCAGGAGATCGCCTTCACGCCCGCGCGCGTGCTGCTCCAGGACTTCACGGGCGTGCCCTGCGTGGTGGACCTCGCCTCGATGCGCGAGGGCCTCGCGGCGATGGGCGGCGACCCGAAGAAGATCAACCCGCTCCAGCCGGTCGACCTCGTGATCGATCACTCGGTGCAGGTCGACGCGTTCGGCACGCTCCGCTCGTTCGAGGAGAACGTGGCGCTCGAGTTCGAGCGCAACACCGAGCGCTACCGCTTCCTGAAGTGGGGCCAGGGCGCGTTCTCGGGCCTGCGCGTCGTGCCGCCGGGGACCGGCATCGTGCACCAGGTGAACATCGAGTACCTCGCGTCGGTCGTGATGACGCGCGAGGTGGATGCCCCCGACGGAACGAAGAGCACCCGCGCCTATCCCGACACGCTCGTCGGCACCGACTCGCACACCACGATGGCCAACGGCCTCGGCATCCTCGGCTGGGGAGTCGGCGGCATCGAGGCCGAGGCGGCGATGCTCGGCCAGCCGAGCGCGATGTTGATCCCCGAGGTCATCGGCTTCGAGCTCAAGGGCAAGCTCAAGCCCGGCGTCACGGCGACCGACCTCGTGCTCACCGTCACGCAGATGCTCCGCAAGAAGGGCGTCGTCGGGAAGTTCGTCGAGTTCTTCGGCGCGGGCATCCCGAGCCTGCCGGTCGCCGACCGCGCGACCATCGCCAACATGGCGCCCGAGTACGGCGCGACGATGGGCTTCTTCCCGGTCGACGCGGCGACGCTCGAGTACCTGCGCCTGACCGGCCGCAGCGAGGCGCAGATCACGCTCGTCGAGCGCGTGCTCAAGGAGCAGGGCCTGTTCTTCACGCCGGACGCGAAGACGCCGCGCTTCACCGACACGCTCTCGCTCGACCTCGGCGACGTGGTGCCCTCGCTCGCCGGCCCCAAGCGCCCGCAGGATCGCGTGGCGCTCTCGGACATGCAGCGCACGTGGCGCCGATCGCTCGTGGGCTTCCTCGGCCTCGAGCACCCGCCGAAGGACGCGAGCGTCAGCAAGACCGCCGTCGACCGCTGGCTCGGCGAGGGCGGCGCGTGCGCGCCGATCGAGGGCGGCCACAGTCACCATGCGCGCATCACGCAGCGCGAGAGCGTCGCGCTGAAGCGTGACGGCAAGGACCTGAAGTTCGACGTCGGCCACGGCGACGTCGTCATCGCGGCGATCACGAGCTGCACGAACACGTCGAACCCCTACGTGCTCGTCGCCGCCGGCCTCGTCGCGAAGAAGGCCCACGAGAAGGGCCTGAACGTGAAGCCCTGGGTGAAGACCTCGCTCGCGCCCGGCTCGCAGGTCGTCACGGAGTATCTGACGCAGGCGGGCCTCCTGCCGCACCTGCAGGCGCTCGGCTTCCACGTGGTCGGCTACGGCTGCACCACGTGCATCGGCAACTCGGGCCCGCTCGAGGACGAGATCAGCGCGGCGATCAAGAAGGGCGACCTCACGGCGGTCAGCGTGCTCAGCGGCAACCGCAACTTCGAGGGCCGCGTCTCGCCGGACGTGAAGGCGAACTACCTCGCCTCGCCCCCGCTCGTCGTCACGTACGCCATCGCGGGCACGGTCGACATCGATCTCGACAAGGACGCGCTCGGCACCGGCAAGGACGGAAAGCCGGTGTTCCTGAAGGACATCTGGCCGACGCCGGAAGAGGTCGCGAAGACGGTCGCCGAGAGCGTCACGCGCAAGCAGTTCGAGACGAAGTACGCCGACGTCTTCAAGGGCCCCGACGCGTGGCAGAAGACGGAAGCACCGAAGGGCGCCACCTTCGCCTGGGAGGAGAAGAGCACCTACATCCGCAAGGCGCCCTTCTTCGACGGCCTGAAGAAGGAGACGCCGAAGGCGCCGGGCGACATCGCGGGCGCGCGCGTGCTCGCGCTCCTCGGCGACTCCATCACCACCGACCACATCTCGCCGGCCGGCAACATCAAGAAGGACTCGCCTGCGGGCAGCTACCTCGTCGGCAACGGCGTCGCGCCGCGCGACTTCAACCAGTACGGCGCGCGCCGCGGCAACCACGAGACGATGGTGCGCGGCACGTTCGCGAACATCCGCCTGAAGAACCTGCTCGCGCCCGGCACCGAGGGCGGCGTCACCAAGTTCCTGGGCAAGACGGATGCGGATGGCCCGGTCACCTCGATCTACGAGGCGAGCGAGAAGTACATCGCGGCGGGCATCCCGCTCGTGGTGATCGCGGGCAAGGAGTACGGGACGGGCAGCTCGCGCGACTGGGCGGCGAAGGGCACGTATCTGCTCGGCGCGAAGGCCGTGATCGCGGAGAGCTTCGAGCGCATCCATCGCAGCAACCTCGTCGGCATGGGCGTGCTCCCGCTGCAGTTCGTCGAGGGGCAGAGCGCGTCGTCGCTGGGCCTCACCGGCACCGAGGTGATCTCGATCACCGGGATCGCGGCGGGGCTCAAGCCCGGCATGACGCTGAAGGTCGACGCCGGCGGGAAGAAGTTCGACGTGAAGTGCCGCGTCGATACGCCGGCCGAGGTCGAGTATATCCTGCACGGCGGCATCCTGCAGTTCGTGCTGCGCCAGCTGGCCTGAGCCGGCGCGGCCGATCGCAGGAGCGCGGTCCGGCTCGGGCTTCCCAGTCCCTCACCCAACGCTCTCCACCCTCTCCCGCGACCACGGGAGAAGGAGCCTCGCGTGCGCGCTCGAGAGGAGCTGGGCTCGCGCGACGGGATCGTGCGGCCTCCCCGCGCGTCGTCGCCCCTTGCGCTGGGCACGCTCGGCCCCGAGAGTGCGCCCATGATCGACGTCTACTTCTGGCCCACGCCCAACGGGCACAAGATCACCATCGCGCTCGAGGAGCTCGGGCTGCCGTACCGGATCGTCCCGGTCGACATCGGGCGCGGCGAGCAGTTCGAGCCCGCATTCCAGGCCATCAGCCCCAACGGGCGCATGCCGGCCATCGTCGACCACGAGCCGATCGGCGGCGGCGAGCCGCTCTCGATCTTCGAGTCGGCGGCCATCCTGCAGTACCTCGCCGAGAAGGGCGGCGGCCTCATGCCGAAGGACGCGCGGGGCAAGTACCGCGTTCTCGAGTGGCTCAGCTGGCAGGTCGCGGGCCTGGGGCCGATGACGGGCCAGTACGGCCACTTCAACGTCTACGCGAAGGAGAAGATCCCCTACGCGATCGAGCGCTACAGGAACGAGGTGCGGCGCCTCCACGCCGTGATGGAGACCCAGCTCGGCAAGCACCCGTTCCTCGCGGGCGACTACTCCATCGCCGACGCCGCCGCCT
Organism: Sandaracinaceae bacterium; assembly: GCA_044223665.1. Lineage (GTDB taxonomy): Bacteria > Myxococcota_A > Polyangia > Polyangiales > Sandaracinaceae > JBBSAT01. The sequence goes on from JBGALT010000186.1 coordinate 3,857, forward strand.
ACCCCTGGGTCGCGTTCTACGTCGAGAACGAGCTCACGGCCGACCGTCCGAGCCTGCGCCGCTGGTGCGCCACGATCGCGGCGCGCCCCGCCGTGGTACGCGCGTACGCGAAGGGCAACGAGGTGAAGGGCCGCCCCATGGACGAACAGGCGCGCAAGCACCTCTTCGACAAGAAGTACTGATCCGATCGCGCTCGCTCAGCGCCCTGCGCACGCGAGGGCGTGCAGCGCGCGCACGTCGAGCGGCTCGCGCTCCGAGCGCGGGAAGTGCAACGGCTCGCCCGGAAGTGACGTCGCGCGTGCCATCCGCTGGGCATCGGCCTCGGCGACGGCGCGTGCCCGCGCAACCGCCCGCGCGAGCAGAGGATCGCCGGCCGGCGCCTCCGGCATCGCCGGCAAGGGCTGGAGCGGCGCCAGAGGATCCTCGGTGAACGCGCGGTTCACGAGCGTGTGGCGGATGCGCAGCCCTCGCTCGGCGATGCCCGCCGCGAGATGCCGCGCGTCCGCGAGGTGCGACCCATCGGGCGCGACCACGAGCGCGAAGTGCGCCTCGTGGTGCAGCACGTGATCGATCGCGCGCGCGCGCTGCGCGAAGCCGCTCCGCATCCCGAGGAAGGCACGCAGGAAGGTCGCGAGCTCCTCGCCCAGGCCCTTGCCGCCGAGCATCCCCACCAGCTTGCCGGCCGCGTACGCGCCCGCGCCGGCGATCGATCCGGTCGCGAGCGCGCCGAGCGAGCGCTGCTCGGCGAATCGCGCGAGCGCCTGGGGCGCGTCGAGCACGTCGAGCGCGCTCCGGAGCGGCGGGGTGTCGAGCACGACGAGATCGGGGGCGCCCTCCCCTTCGAGCACGTCGTAGAGGTGCTCCATCGCCACGTAGGCGTGCGAGCGCGCGAGCGTGCGCGAGAAGGCGCGGTAGACGCGGTTGTCGAGGATGTCCTTCTGCTGGTCCTCGCGCGCGATGCGGCGGATCAGCGCGTCGTAGCTGGCGCGCGGCTCGAGCATCGCGGCCGTCAGCGACCCGCGCGCGTCGAGCCCCTCGAGCCCGACCGCCACGTGGGCACCGGTCGCGCCCGCGCGATCGATCCCGAGCGCGCTCGCGAGGCGCCGTGCCGGATCGATCGTGAGCACGAGCACCGATCGACCCAGCACGGCCGCCCGCACGGCGAGCGCCGCCGCGAGCGTGGTCTTGCCGACGCCACCCGGCCCCACGCACACGAGCAATCGCCCGTGCGTCACGCAGGCGTCGACGGGCGTCGCGCTCACGACACGGCCTCCTCGAGCAGCGAGAGCCCGATGCGGCGCAGCGCCGCCTCGTCGAGCGCACCTTCGACTTCGTCGACCAGGCGCGCCTCGATCCCGTGCGCCCGCAGCGCCTGCCGCGCCTCTTCGACCCTCGCCCAGCGAGCCGCATCCGCGGCCAGCAGCGCCAGCGCCGACGCGATGGGCCCCGACGCGCTCGCCCTCCGCGCGGCGAGCGCCTCGAGATCGAGCGACGCGGCCTCGCGCCCCTCGACGCGCCCGAGCACCACGTGCCCGAGCGCGACGCGCCGCGTGCGCTCGAGCCCGCCCCACAGCTCGAGCGTCTCCTCCACCGCGAGGTGCGTCGGCAGCGCCGCGAGGTGCGTCGCCGCGCGCGTCTCGCTCGCGAGCACGCCCATGATCTCGTCGAGCAGCGCCGCGATCGGGCCCTGCACGCCCAGGCTTCCCAGCACGTCGGGCAGCGCGAGCAGCATCTGCGTGTGCCCCGTCGCGTCGGCGTCGACGAGGATCGGGTCGAAGTCGCTCTCGGCCACCAGCGCGCGCAGCCGGTCGAGCGTCGCGACCTCGATCACCCCCGGCGCGGCGTCGACGAACGTGCGCACCGGCCGCGCACCGAGGAAGCTGCGCGCCACGCGCGAAGGCAGCGCGCGCTCCACCATCGCCTCCACGGCCGCGCTCGGCGCGAGGTTCGTGGCCCAGAGGCCGGGCCGGACCTCGCGCTCGGCGTGATCGATCGCCGCATCGAGCACGTCACCGAGCGAAGCGCGATGACCCAGCTCCACGAGCAGCGGCTTTCGCCCGCGCGCCGCGTGCGCGAGCCCGAGCGCCGCCACGAGCGTGGTCTTGCCCGTACCGCCCTTGCCCGTGAAGAGCTGCAGACGCCGCTCGAACGGAGCGCTCGCGCGCATCGACGCTGCTCTACCTCCGTCGCGGGCCGACGCGAGCCCAGATCGCGAGATCGGCCACGTTCGTCCCGGTCGGGCCGGTGACGACCAACGCGCCCGCCGCCTCGAGCAGCGGGTAGGCGTCGTTCTCGTCGAGCGCGCGGCGCACGGCCTCGGGCGCGAGCACGCCCCGCGCCGGGCCCTCGATGCACGCCCCCGCCGCCTCGGTCGGCCCGTCGATCCCGTCGGTGCCGGCGCAGAGCAGGACGCCTTCGAGGCCCGCTGCGAGCGCGCCGAGCGCGACCTCCTGGCTGCGGCCGCCCTTCCCGCGACCGCGGACGGTGACGACCGTCTCACCGCCCGCGACGAGCGCATCGGCCGTCGTCACGTGCGCGGCTTCGGCCCACGCGCGCCCCGCCTCGCGCGCCTCCCCCGCGAGCGACGGCCCGTCCTCGACGGCGAGGCCGGCGGCCTCGGGCGCCCGCGCCCGGACGGCGCGCGCGTTGTCGGCCACCACCTCGAGCTCGCCCGACGCGATCGCGGCCGGCTCTCTCCACGCCGCGAAGCGCGCCCGCTCTTCCGCGGTGAGCACCGCCGCGACGTGCGTGCGCGCCGCGACCTCCGCCGGGGCCGGGCCGCGCCACGGCGACATCGGCCCCGAGGCGACGAGCGCGGCCGGGTCGTGGCAAGCCGCGACCACGTCGCTGATCACCAGCGTCCGCACGCGCCGCGGCGCGAGCGCGCGCGCGAGCCCGCCTCCCTTCAGCCGCGAGGACGCGACACGCAGCGCGTTGAGCTCGTCGATGCTCGCGCCGGCCGCGAGGAGCCGGCGCGTCGAGTCACGCAGCGCGTCGGTGTCGACACCTTCCGCCGGTACGTCGACGAGCGCCGAGCCGCCGCCGCTGACCAGCACCAGCACGTCGTCCTCGCGCGGCAGCGCTCGCGCGTGGGCGAGCAGCTCCTCACCACGCACCGCGACGTCTTCGTCGGGCACCGGGTGTGCGCCCCATCGCTGCTGCACGAACGCCGGCAGCGCCGCGGTGGTCGCGCCCCGCGGCGCGATCACGAGCGCCGAGCGCACATCGCACGTCTCGAGCACGCCGCGCGTCATCCCGAGCGCGGCCTTGCCCAAGGCGAGCACGTGCACGGGCCGACCGGCCGAGCGCGCGCGCAGCCACGTGCTCGTCGCGCTCGCCGCATCCACCGACGCGAGCGCCGCATCGAGAGCCGCCCGAGCCCGCTGCGCGGCCCGGCGCTCGCCCTCGCGCGCGCGCTCGTCAGCCGTGGGCGCGCCCGTTCTTCTGCTCTTCGAGCAGCGCGAGGCCGATCTCCATCGCGCGGCGCGCGCGGACGAGCAGCTCCGCGTCGCCGTCGATCTTGCCCTTCGCCGCGGCGAGCTCGGCCTCCAGGGCCGCGATCTTCGCCGCGCTCTCTTCGTTCGTCTTCTGTGCCGCGGAGAGCTCGGTCTGCGTCTCGGCGAGCGCCTCGGCGGCGATCGTGTGCTGGTTCTCGCTCTCGGCGAGCTTGCGGCCGATCGCGGCGAGGTCGGACGAGTGCTTGCGGTTCGACTCCTCGATGGCCGTCGTGTGAGCCTTCGTCAGCTCGCTCTTGGCGGCCTCGAGGGCGGCGGTGTGCTTGGCGTCCTTGTCCGCCAGCGCCGTCTCGTGGCTCTTGGTGAGCGCCGCCGTGGCGCTGTCGTGGTTCTCACGCATCGACACCGCGGCCTGCTCGTGCTCGAGCGCGAGGCTCGCGAGCGCCGCATCCTTGGCCTCCCGCGCGCTCTCGAGGGCCTGCGTGTGCTCGGCCGCCAGCCTGGCGAGCGCGTCGTCGTGCTCCTTCTTGGCCGCCGCGACCTGTTCCTGGTGCTGCTGGGCCAGCACGCCGAGCTCCTTGGCGGAGTCGGCCATCCGATCTTCGAGCGCCCGCTGGTGCGCCGCTTCCTTCTGCTCGAGCGCCCGCTGGTGCTCGGCCTTCGCCTCGTCGAGCGCCTTGGCGTGCGTCGCCTTCGCGTCGTCGAGCGCCTTGCCGTGCGCCGCCTTCGTGTCCTCGAGCGCCTTGCCGTGCTCGGCCTTCGCCTCGTCGAGCGCCAGCGCGTGCCCGGCACGCGTGTCGTCGAGCTCTTTCGCGTGTCCCGCGCGCGCGTCCTCGAGCTCCTTGCCGAGCCCGGTGCGCGCGTCGTCGAGGGCCTTCGTGAGCTCGGCACGGAGCGCGGCGAGCGCCGCGTCGTGCTCGCCCCGCGTGGCGGAGAGCGTGGACGCGTGGCTCGACTTGGCCGCCTCGAGCGCGCTCTGGTGCTCCTCGGCCAGGCGCGCCGCATCGGCCGCGCGCGTCGCCTTCTCGCTCTCGACCTCGCCCTCGAGCTTCTTGATGCGCGCCTCGGCGCGCTCGGCCCGGGCCTTGAAGTCCTCGGCCCGCTTGGCGGCCGTGTCCTTGTCGCCCTGCGACGCGGTGAGCTGATCGCTCAGGTCGGCGGCGGCGCGCTCGAGCTCGAGGTGCTTGTCCTGCGCGTCGGCGATCTGCCGCTCGAAGCCGAGGCTCTTGTCGCGCAGCTCGAGGAGCTGCTTCTCTTTCGCGCTCAGCTGATCGCGGAGATCGAGGAGCTCCTTGTCCTTCTTGTTGAGGCTCTCGCGCAGATCGAGGAACTCGCGGCTCGAGACGCCCGTCGCCTTGGCGCCGCCGGCCGCCGCGCTCTGCGCCAGCTTGCGGGTATCGGCGAGCTCCTTCTCGAGATTGCCGACCTCGGCGCGCAGTCGCTCGACCGGCGCGGCCTTCTCTTCGGCTTCCTTCGCACGGTTCTCGGCACGCGCGAGCGAGAGCTCGGCCTCGCGCAGCTTGCGCTCGAGCTCCTGCACCGCGGGGGAAGGCCCGGTCGGTGCGGCGGCCGGCGCGGCCGGCGCGGGCGCTGCCGCGACGGGCGCCGCGGGCGGCGGCGGCGCCGCGACCTTGGGAGCGACGGCCGGCGCGGGCGCCGCCTTGAGCGGAGGAGGTGCTGCCGGTGGCGCAGCCTTCACCGCGGCCGCGAGCGCGGGCGGGATCTGACCGACCGTGGTGTGCTCGTCGTCGCCCGAGACCAGCGCGTCGAATGCGCTGTCGGCGAAGGCCTCGATGTCCGGGTCGACCGTGCGCGGCGAGTGCAGCTCGGTGCTTCCGCTCGGCTCCATCGAGACGTCCAGGTCACCTTCGATGGCAATCTCTTCGTCGGCCGCGAGGTCGTCGAGCGGCAGGATCGCGCGCACGCGCTCCACGAGCTGGTCGACGCCGATCGGCTTGCGGACGTAGTCCTCGGCGCGGGTGCGGAGCTTGCGGTGCTGCTCGAAGATCTCCTCGGTAGCCTCGCTCGAGAGGATGATGATCGGAATCGAGGCGGTGTCGGGGCTCTTCTTCAGCTTCTTGCAGACGAGGAACCCGTTGACCTGCGGCAGCTCGATCGTGAGGAGGATGAGGTCCGGCCGCGACTGGGAAGCCGAGTCCACGCCCGCGTTCCCGTCCTCGGTCACGTCGACGACCGCACCATGGCGGCGGAGTCGCTCGGCAACGTCGGCGGCGAACGCGGCGTCGCTCTCGAAGAACAGGATGCGCTTCTGGGACATGGCCGGCCGAGGATAGAGGCGCCGCTCTCCCGCTGTCAACGCATGCCTTCGTCGATCTCCCTGTAATTTCAGGGCGATTCTCGTACTGCGGCAACTCCGTGGCGTGTCCCCCGAGGAAGCGGCACGATGAGCCCATGCTGCCCGACGTCCCCGATCCGACGCTCTACGCAGCCCCCTTCTTCCTGCTCGCCATCGTGCTCGAAGTGTGGGTGTTGAGGCGCCAGCGGAGCGCGGGCCGCGACGTGCTCGCGTACGACGATCTGAAGGACACGTGGGCGAGCCTCGCGATGGGCGTCGGCTCGCTCGTCACCGTCACCGCCATCAACGCGTGCGTGTACTGGATTGCCGAGTGGCTGTGGCCGCACCGGCTCGTCGACCTCGGCGAAGGCGCGCTGGGCTGGGCCGCGGCGATGGTCGGCTGGGACTTCCTGTACTACTGGCACCATCGCTGGGAGCACGAGGTGCGCCTCTTCTGGGCGAGCCACGTGAGCCACCACTCGAGCCAGAAGTACAACCTCTCGACCGCGCTGAGGCAGCCGTGGACGCCCGTGCTCGGCATCGTGCTCTATCCGCCGCTCGCGCTGCTCGGCGTGCGCCCGTGGATGATCCTCGTGGCCGGCGGCTTCAACCTCGTCTACCAGTTCTGGGTCCACACCGAGGCGATCGGGCGCATGCCGCGCGCGTTCGAGTGGGTCTTCAACACGCCCTCGCATCACCGCGTCCACCACGGCTCGAATGGCCCCTACCTCGACAAGAACCACGGCGGGATCTTCATCGTCTGGGACCGGATGTTCGGCACGTTCGAGGAAGAGCGCGAGCGCGTGATCTACGGGCTCACCAAGAACATCGCGACCTACAACCCGCTTCGCATCGGCTTCCACGAGTACGCCGCGATGTTCCGCGACCTCGCGCGGGCCAAGAGCTTGCGCGAGGCGTGGGGCACCACGTTCGGTCCGCCCGGTTGGCCGCACAGCGCCGCGGCCGCGCGCGACGCCGCGCGACCGTGAGCGTCTCACGACGCGCTGCGCGCTGGGCGCGCCGCGTCGATCGCCGCCGTCACTCGCAGGGCAGAGGGAGACAGACGAAGCGGTTCGGCGCCGAGGGATTCGACGGGTTCGGCACGTCGTAGCAGCCGTATCCGTCGCGACAGCCGGTCTCCGGGAAGAGCGTGTGGTCGCAGCGCGCCGCGCAGCCCGCGTCGCCACGCCCGGTCAGATCCGCGCAGCCGGTGAATGCGCGTGCGCCCGCTTGGTCGGGACAGCTGCCGGTGGGGCACGGGAGGGTACAGTGCCCCGCGGGGAAACCTTCCGCCTCGCGACGGCACACGCCGCCGGTGTACGCGCAGTCGGCGTCGCTCGTGCACGGCCCCCCGATGAAGCCCCGCAGATACGACGTCGGATCGGCCAGCTGCGCATCGCACGCTCCGAGCGCATTCGCCGATCCCACCGGCGCGCCGATCACCGCGACGTGGTCGGACCAGCCGTAGCTGGTGCCGCCGAACAGGTGCTGCGCCGCGAGCGGCGAGACGTCCCACACCGGCGCGCCGGCCCCGACCTCGACGCAGACGTTCGGTCCGATGTCGGCGACCTGCACGATGACGCAGTGGGTGCGGGCCTCGTCCACCAGGCGCACGTGCTGGCCGCACGCGAAGCGCTGCGCGTTCGCCGCGTAGTACCAGGTGCCGTCGGCGGTCCCGCCGCACGAGACGCTCTGGGTGTCGGCGCCGCCGCCGAACGTGGTCAGCTCGTAGGCCTGCGCCTGGGGGACGCGGTCGTCGGTGGACGGAGAAGGTGCGCGCGCGAGGCACGCGGTGACGGTCTCCCCCGCCGGCCCTCCGGTGCTCGGCACCGTCCACGGCGCCGGCACCGGCGGCATCGCGCGGGTGCAGCCGCCATCGAGCCCACCGCCGTCGGCGCCGGGCCCGGCATCGCGCGGCGCGCCGGCGTCGATCTCCGCATGCGCATCGACGGACGTGCCGGCATCGTAGCGACCGTCGATGTGCAGCGACGCGCCGTTGCAGCCAGCGAGGAGGAAGAGCCCGAGGAGCCCGGAGAGCGAGGTGCGCGACGACACGACGCGAGGCTATCGCATCGGGCGCTCGTCAGCCCAGCTCGAGCCGGATGTTGGACACCAGCGCCTTGAGCGCCTCCTTGGCGCCCTCGGTCGTCCCGTGGCGCACGAGCGCGTGGCCCTCGCCCTCGTAGCCCTCGGCGCGGCGCGTCCCGATCGCCGGCAGACTCATCTCGACGAGCGTGTCCCCGGCTTGCTCCCGAGCGGCCGCCTCGCCGTGGATGCGCACGATGCGATCGCCCTTCCCTTGCCCGCGGAAGAACGCCGCGCCCGCCGCGCGCTTGCGTGTCGGGGCGTCGAACTCGTCGCACGCGACCAGGCGCGCCCACGCCGCGATCATGTCGACGTCGTGGGTGAGGCTCATGAGCGGCATGATCTGGACGCCCGGCGGCCGGGCGCCGACCTCGGAGACGAGGCGCGAGCCGTCCTCCCGCAGAAACCACTCCATGTGCGTCAGCCCCGACCACTCCGAGCGGGCGCCGGCGCCGAGCGCCTCGAGGGCCGCGGTGTTCGTGTCGTGGAAGCCGGTGAACGTCGGGTCGTCGGCCTCGGCCGGGAGCAGGACGCAGTACTGCATCCACGGGTTCTCGAGCACCTCGAGCGGCGACGGGAAGTAGCGCGTGCCCGAGCGCCAGACCGGCTTGCCGAGCACCGAGACGGTCTCGCAGGTGTGCTCGCGCGCGCGAACGAACTCCTCGACCTGCACCGGCGCGCCCGGCCTCGGCCCTTCCCCCGCGGTGATCATCGCATCGAGATCGGCGGCGCTCTCGATGCGACGCGTCGCCCGCGCGCCGAGCCCCGCCTGCGGCTTCACGATCGCCGGGTATCCCAGGCGCGCGAGCGCCTCCCGCAGGTCGTGCTCGGTCTCGGCGAGCCAGCTCTTCGCGACCGGAAGACCCGCGTTGCGCAGGACGTCCTTCATCCGGTCCTTGTCGCGGAAGTTCCGGGCCGTCTCGGTGCGCATGCCGGGGATGTCGAGCGCGTCGCGCGCCACCGCGAGCGGCATCTGCAGCTGCTCGAGCGCCCCCGCGAGACGATCGATGGGGCGAATGGCGCGGGAGATCGCCTTCAGCGCGCCCGCGAGCTGCCGCCCATCCATGCAGCTCGGCACGCGGTAGTGACCGGCGAGCCGCTCGCGGATCGCGGTCGGCAGCGCCGACTCGGGCGCCTCGCTCACGAGGCTCGTCTCGACTCCGTCGAGGTCGATGAAGGCCCGCACGTAGCGAAGCGTGTTGGAGAGGAAGTGCGGCGCGACCAGAACGACGTGTCGATCCAAGCGATGGCCTCCGCAGCCATCGTATCCGGACACCGTCGCGTCCCGCCTCCGAAATCGAAGCCGTCCGAGCGCCGCTCGGATGCACGCAGCGAGCGATGCACCTGACCTCGACGCCACCGGCAAGCGTGGCGCCCGCTCGCGCGCGAGGGAGCGAAGCGCCCGAGACGGAGAGGGGGTGAGGCGCATCCGGCTCCGCCCGTGCGCCGAGGGGGGCGCCCAGCCAGCCCCGACACGCACGCTCCACGCGAGAACCAACCAACGCGCGCGAGCCAGCGGCAACGGCGACCGCGGCGTGCCCCGCGAGCGGGGTGCCTACTCGCACGCGAGGGAGCCAAGCGACCGAGACGGAGAGGGGGTGAGGCGCATCCGGCTCCGCCGGTGCGCCGAGGGGGGGCGCCCAGCCAGCCCCGACACGCACGCTCCACGCGAGAACCAACCAACGCCCGCGAGCCAGCGGCAACGGCGACCGCGGCGCCCACCGCGAGGAAGGGGCCCACTCGCACGCGAGGGAGCGAAGCGACCGAGACGGAGAGGGGGTGAGGCGCATCCGGCTCCGCCCGTGCGCCGAGGGGGGCGCCCAGCCCCCCTAGGAAGCTAGTTCGGCTGAGGCTCCGGATCCCCCAGGACCGGGCGCGTGTTCGGCTGCGGCTCGGGATCGCCCCGCGTGCCGCTCCGGAAGAGCATCGCGTCCTGCGCCTCGGCGGCGTGAACGGCCGCCGAGAAGCCGGCGACGAGCGCGGCTGCGGTGTCCTCGGCGCCGGCGGCGTCGAGATCCGACTGCACGTCGCTGACCGTGTCGACGCAGACGACCGCGCCGCTGCCGTCGACGACGGCCACGAGCCCGCCTTGGAGCGAGGCCACCTCGAAGCGCAGCTGCGAGCCGTCTCCGATGAGGCCCATGCAGTCCGGCGCGTCGAGCGCGCCCTCCGACGCGATCGGCAGCGGGGCCGCCGCGGTGAACAGCGGTGCGCCGTCTCCCGCCACGAGCGCGGGGTCGCCGCTACATCCTGCGGCGGCCGACGCGAGAAGGGCCATCAGGCCGACGAAGCGCGCCCCGACGAGCGAGCGCCGACGCGCCCGATCCAGATCCGTGGTGTTGGCTCGATTCTTCATGACGCTGCTCACTTGCCGAGCTCCCCGAGCTCGTACTCCTTCACCAGCTGCGATAGACGCGGTCGCTTCATTCCCAGAAGCGTCGCCGCACGCGTGATGTTCCCGTTGCTCTCCACCAGCGCGCGCACGATGCACTCGCGCTCCAGCCGCTTCTTCATGTCGAAGAGCGACGTACTGCCCGCCCGGACCTCGTTGTAGACCAGGCTCTCGATCGGCGCATCGGCCGCCGTGCGCGCTTCCGCACGGCGCGGCGCCGCCTCTTCCCGGGGCACGAACGACTCGGCGAACGCAGCGAGGTCGTCGGCCACGAGCTCCTCGCCCTCGGCGAACAAGGTCGCCGAGCGAAGCACGTTCTCCAGCTCGCGTACGTTGCCGGGCCAGCGATGCGCCGAGAGCAGCTCGAGCGCCTCGGCCGAGATGCGCTTGGGG